>NZ_AP014815.1:647234-1294469 GCF_001548095.1 Geminocystis sp. NIES-3708
TAAAGGATATGTTGCCGCCGGGTAAATTTGATGTGGTGGAAGCAAAAGACGGACTTCAAGGCATGGAATTAATACATAGTAGTAATCCCAACTTAATTATGTTGGATTTCTTTCTACCGAAAATGAGTGGATGGGAAGTTTATCAAGAAATACAAAAAAATCCGGGCTTAAGAGCAATTCCATTACTCTTAATGTCTGGAAGAAAGGATGAAGTAACAGACAAAATACCCGAACCTTTTGAATTTTTCTCTTTCTTAGAAAAACCCTTTGATCAAAAACAGTTGATTCAAGGTATCCGTGATTCCATGGAAAAATCTAAGAAATTAGCTCACTTAACTGATAGTAGTGCAACATCAGCAAAAATTACTCAAGGTGGCACGATGAGTAATGCAGAAATTGAGCAGTTACAAGCTAGAGTTGCGACTTTAGAATCAGAAATGGCACAGATGAAAAAACAAGTTAATCAGTTAGTATCATTTATCAAGAAAAAATTACAGTAAATTCGTTCGACTTTTTTAAATGAAAAATTAGAGAATTGGCAATTTGAAAATTTATAATTTATCAAAGTTCTAAAGTTTATCATGCTTTGCCTTTTATCGATTTTTATCTTAACTATTAACCGATAAATAACTATCATAGAACATAATTAAGAGTTTATAGTTGATTTTGGGTAGCGATAATTTTCTTGAGTTTTTAAATATTTATGTTAATTATTAATCAGTTTTTTTTTCTATTTAAAGTTTTATTTTTTTCTACTCTTATCTCTATTTTGATTAAATACGGATTAGATAATTTATTAATTCAAGAGGCAACATATTTAGCACCAATAATTATTTTTGCTCCTGTAATTATTATATTTATGATATTAGTAATAAGACAAAATAAAAAAGCATAATAAATTATCGACTATCAATGATGAACTTTGCTAAATGGATTAGTTTTAGTTTTGTTATAATTTGTATATATATTCTCTGGCAAATAAAACAGATGTTATTATTAGCTTTAACAGCCCTTGTTTTAGCTTTAACATTAAATATTTTAGTAAAAAAATTGATAGATTTAGGTTTAAAAAGAATTTACGGAATTTTACTATCTATTTTAACTTTATTTGCCATAATCATTTTATTTTTCTTAATATTAGTTCCTTCTCTTATTTCTCAGTTTCAAGAATTATTTACTCTTGTCCCTAAAGGAATTAACAAATTGATTTTAGAATTAGATAATTTTAAATATTATATTTCCCCTGATTTTAGCGATTCTTTACCAGATCTTCAAGAAATTTTAGTACAATTACAGCCTATATTTAGTAATTTATACAAAAAAGGGTTTAATTTTATTTTTGGTTTTTTTGGTGTTTTATTAAGTAGCCTATTATTACTAGCTTTAACTTTAATGATTCTTGTTGATCCATTACCTTATAAACAAGGCTTTATTCGCTTATTTCCTAGTTTTTATAGAACTCGTATTAATGTTATTTTACATCAAACTAAAATACAATTAGAAGAATGGTTAGCAGATACATTTATCAAAATAACTAGCGTAATTATTTTAACTTTTTTATGTTTATTAATTCTTCAAGTTCCCCTCGTATCAGCTCAAGCATTATTAGCAGGAATTTTAGCTTTTATTCCTTATATTGGTCCAACTATTAGCGTTATTTCTCCTATGGCGATCGCCTTTCTTTACTCTCCATGGATACCTTGGCTAATTTTGATTTTTTATATCACGATTTATCAAGTGACAGATAAAATAATCATTCCCAAACTAAGACAAAATAGAGTAGTTTTAATTCCTGCAAATGTTATCATCGGAGAGGTTATTTTTGCTAACTTTTTAGGATTATTAGGACTATTTTTGGCCTTGCCATTAATAATTATTTCCCAAATTTTAATTAAAGAAATTTTAATCAAAGATATTTTTGATCATTGGCAAATAAAATAATCAGTAATTAGTACTACTCAGATTCTATAGAAAGTTGATACAATACGGAAGAAAAAGAATTAAGATCGATTATGGTAACAACAACGAGTTCTAAAACACTATCATTACAGACTGAGAAGATTATTAAAGAAATAAACTGGCCTTTATTAACATCTATCAGTATTCATGGTTTATTTTTTACCCTGATTTTTCCTCAATGGAATCCTGAAATTAATTCTAACGGGAAAATTGGTGACTCAGGAAACACTCCAGTCGTCGAACTGAACACAATAGAACAAACTCGCTTACCGGATTTAAACCCTCGCAATTCTTTTAACTGGGATAGTATTAGCACAATTCCTCCTACAGATAATTCATTACCTCCTCTTTCAGCTATTAATATCCCTACTCCACCATCGTCTAGCAACGCTGAATTTTTCTTACCCAGTTTTGACAGTGGTGCAATGGCAAATTTACCCTCACCTCCTTCTTTGCCGCCATCAACGAATTTTTCTCCCATTAACGAATCTTATAGTGTTAATCTTCCCAATCCAACGGATTTACCACCGCCACCATCTCTGAATGAGAATGCCATAGCTACATTACCTTCTGCCGTTAACTATGATATTCCTCGTGCCAACTTTGAGACTCCCACCACTGGTAAAGTAATAGACATAAATGCAGATCCAGATCAAGATCAACAAGCACAAATTAGACAAAAATTATTTTCTAATTCCGAGATACAAATAACGGCTAATCCCAGAGATATTATCAATGGAAGGATTCCTCCAACTTATAGTCAAATAGATGAAAATGGTAATGTCACCATTCTTCCTCCCTCAGAAGTTCGTCCAAATTTTGGCAATGTATCAATTAAGTTACAAAAACAGCAAGAAAATACTAGCGATGAAGATGCTCGAAAAAATTATGTAGCTTGGGCTAAATCCGTTGAAACTGTCACTCCACAACAATTAACGTTATTAGGAATATATCCGAAAGAAGCTTGTGTTGGAAAGTTAGAAGGTACTGCTACCTATGGGGTAAGCGTTAGCCCTAGTGGAGGAGTTATTAACAGTCAACTTATTAAGAGTTCGGGTTATCCTTTACTCAATGATCAAGCCCTAAAACAGATTAGATCTCGTAACTTTGCTAATGATAGTGGTGCTAATCAACCTTATCACGTTTATGTGAATTTTAATTATAATTCGCAAATTTGTCCTTCTTTATCTATTTCTAATGTGGGTGAAACTTCTCCTGCAAATCCTTCGACAACAACTGATGTAAATATTCCTCCTGTGAATAATAATAATATACAGCAGATAAAAACTCCTTCTGCAAATCCTGAAAAAGAAACACGGGAAAATAAAATTAATACAGTTTCTACTCCTAAATCACCACAAATACGTCAGTCTTCTCCTGAAACAAAGCCCGTGACAATACAAGAAAGTTCTCAAACTTCAGATCTAAAATTACCAGTAGAAAATAAATTAGAAACCCCAGCTAATAATATCAAACTTGAAGCTGAATTAGAAGTTAAACCTTCACCAACAAAAACTGAGATTTCAGAACCACAAACTGGAGAATCTAAGTTACAATAACACAATATTTTGTTCATTAATTAATAATTTTAATAATGGAGTTTTAAATATTTTTTATGTAAACAATTTTTTTTAACCAATTCATCTCCTTAAAGTATAAAGATATAAACCAGTTCAATTAAACGGTAATTTGATGATGACGAAAATTAATGAGCAAAGAATTTTAAATCGCACTCCTATAGTGTGTAAAATTTTTGATTGTGAAGGTAAATTTCTTGGTTTTAGTTTTGATCTAAGTCTTTCTGGAATACAAGTAATTATAGATAAAAATTTTCCTTTTCAATCACCTTTTAAAATTTTTTTAAATTATCAAAAAGAGGAAGAAATTATCAACTCAGATCTTATTGTTAATATAGAGCCAGTGTGGCGATTTTCTCCCAATGAAGAATTAGAACAAATTGGAGGAAAAATTATCAAGGTAGATAATCCTAAGAATTTTGAAAAATTAGTCAGTTCTTCTGTAGTGAATGCTCAAAAAAAGAATTAATAATTAGGATTTGCTTAAATGATACTCAGCTAAAAATTTAATTTTTGGTGATTTAAGATAACGAATACTATAAAAATACCTTTTATGAAACTTTTAGTTAAACTTTAGTATCAGGTAAAGATTTTTTGAAAATATATAACCAGATTAAGCCAAATATTCCAAAAGTAATAGCACTTAAGCTTACAATTTGAGCTATACGTAAAAATCCAACCATTAAACTATCAGTTCTAAAACCTTCAATCCAAACTCTACCAAGACTATAAGCAATTAAATATACTAAAGAAATAGTACCATTTTTGAGATTATTATTATGTTTAATATTCCAGAAAAAAATACTAATTAATAAAATAAAAACTCCTATATTCCACAAAGATTCATATAAAAAAGTAGGATGAAAATAGTTAAAATCTATATATTCAAAAGGACGATTTTGTGGTGGAATATATAATTTCCAAGGAACATTTGTGGGAATACCAAAGGCTTCGGAATTAAAAAAATTACCCCATCTACCAATAGCTTGTCCTAAAATTAAAGACGGAGCAATAACATCAGTTAATTCCCAAAAAGATTGATGGTTTATCTTACTAAAAATTAAAGCGGCAATAACACCACCAATAATAGCACCATGAATAGCAATTCCTCCCTGCCAAATTGCAATTATATCTTGAGGATGTTGAGCATAATTTTCCCACTCAAATAAGACATAATAAATTCTAGCGGCGGGAATAGCACCGATAACTAACCAGATAACTAAATCACTAATTAAATCAGGGTTAATATTACGATATTCTCCTAATTTTTGAGCAATAATAACACCTATTACTACTGCTGAAGCAATTAAAAATCCATACCATCTTAAACTAATGAAGCCCATTTCAAATAAAATAGGACCTGGGGATTGAAATTGAAAAGCAAAAAAATTTATCATTTATTTTTAAATATTTATTATCAATTATCAATTATTAATTATTATCTATCAATTATCAATCAATGACAGATTATTTTGATGTTATCATTGTCGGCGGCGGTGCAGCTGGTTTTTTCGGGGCGATTAATTGTGCTATACATAATCCTAGTCTTACGGTGACAATTTTAGAAGCGACAAATCAATTATTAGCAAAAGTAAAAATTTCTGGGGGTGGCAGATGTAATGTTACTCATCATTGTTTTAACCCCAGTGAGTTGGTGAATAATTATCCTCGTGGGGGCAAAGAATTAAGAGGTGCTTTTTCTCGATTTCAACCTCAAGATACGATTAAATGGTTTGAAAGTCGGGGAGTGAAATTAAAAACCGAAGCCGATGGTAGAATTTTTCCTGTTACCGATGATTCTCAAACGATTATTGATTGTTTAGTAAAAACTGCCCAAGAATTGGGGATAAAAATCTTAACTCAAACTCCTGTTAAAGAAATTAATAAAACAGAATTTGGTTTTAATTTAACTCTTAAATCAGGTAAAATTTTAACCAGTAAATCTATTTTAATTGCCACGGGAAGTAATGCTTTAGGTTATGAATGGGCAAAAAAATTAGGGCATTCTATACAATCTCCAACACCTTCTTTATTTACTTTTAAAATTAAAGATATTCGCTTAGATAATTTAGCAGGAATTAGCGTTAATAATGTTCATTTACAACTGAGTGTTAAACAAGGAAAAAAACTAGAGCAAAAGGGATCATTATTAATAACTCATTGGGGATTAAGTGGTCCTGCGATATTAAAATTATCAGCATGGGGTGCTAGAGTTTTATACGAAAATAAATATAATTTACCTTTAATTATTAATTGGCTGCCTGAATATAACTTAGAGTCTATCAAACAAGAATTATTGAACATAAAAGAATCAATATTAAAACAAAAAGTTATTAATTATAATCAATTTAATATTCCGAAAAGATTATGGCAAAGCTTTGTTAATTATAGTTTAACTAATGTTGATAAAATTTGGGCTGAAATAACTAAAAAAGAAATGGAAAAATTAGCCATAGAATTGACTAAAGGAGAATTTATTATTCAAGGTAAAGGAATGTTTAAAGATGAATTTGTGACTTGTGGAGGAATTACGTTAAAAGAGGTTGATTTTAAGACAATGATGAGTAGAGTTTGTCCTAATTTATATTTTGCTGGAGAGATTTTAGACATTGACGGAGTAACAGGAGGATTCAATTTTCAAAATGCTTGGACTACTGGTTATTTAGCTGGTATTTCAATAAAAAATGATAAAGTAGAGTGATATGAACAATTTGATAAATTAAAGGAAGAAAAAATGTCATAATGAAAGTTAAAGACGTGCTAAAACGATTAAAAAAAGATGGATGGTATCAAGTGAGAATGCGTGGGAGTCATCGATTTTTAGCTCATCTTCAAAAAAAAGGTATTGTAGTAGTTCCGGGTAAACTAAGTAATGATATACCGATTGGAACATTAAACGTTATTTGGAAACAAGCACAATTAGAAGACGAAATATGAAACAATATGTAGTAATCTATGAAAAAGGAGAGACAAATTGGGGAGCGATTGTACCCGACTTACCCGGTTGTGTGAGTATTGGGGATACTTTTGAACAAGTTCAAGAAAATATCAAAGAAGCCATCTCTGTTTACTTAGAAGTTTTGGTAGAAAGAGGAGAAACAATCCCTCAACCTCAAACTCAAGTAGGATTTGTGGAAATAGCGGCTTAATTTGTTGATGGCATAAGTTTCATTGTTGATTATGTTAAGTATTCAAAATCTAACTAAATTTTACGGCAAAAAAAAGGTTTTAAATGATTTTAATTTACAGATTAATGCTGGAGAAATTTATGGTTTATTAGGGGTAAATGGGGCTGGAAAAACCACTACTATTAATCTTATTTGTGGTTTATTAACTCATGATTCAGGAGAGATACTTATTAATAATAATAAATTAACTCAAAAATCTAAGTATATATTAGGAGTTGCACCTCAAGAAAATTTACTTTATAGTCAGCTTAGTTGTGAAAAAAATTTAGCTTTTTTTGGCAAGATTTATGGCTTAAAAGGCACTCAATTAAAATCTGCTATTTATGAGAGTTTAAAAGCAGTTAATTTATTAGATAAAAAAAACGAAACTGTCGCCAATTTAAGCGGTGGAATGCAACGAAGATTGAATATTGCCCTCGCTTTAGTACATCATCCTTTATTACTGATTTTAGATGAGCCTACCACGGGTTTAGATATCGAATCTCGTTACGAAATTTGGCAGTTAATTCTTAGTTTAAAACAAGAAGGAATTACTATTTTATTAACAACTCATTTACTGGATGAGGCTGAAAAGTTATGCGATCGCATTGGTATAATGAAAGAGGGGAAAATTATCGTTGAGGGTAGTTTAAATCAATTAAAAAAAATAATTCCTGCAAAAGAGCTTATCTTAATTGAAAGTGAAGAGGAGGAAAAAGTAATTTTAAAAGGAGAAAAACTAGGTTTTAGTCATCGTTATTATCAAGGAGAATTAGTTTTTTTTATGGATAAATCTTTTCAATTAAGTGAAATTATTAATCTTTTTGAAGGAATTAATATAACGTCTATTACGAAAAAAAATATTAACTTAGAATATATCTATTTAGAAGCAACAAAACAATTACAAATCAATAATTAATTATTAATTTTTTTCTGCCATGCTTTGACTAATCTAATTTCGTCATAAGTATAATTATCCCCTAATTTATCTTTAATTACTTTTAAGGGTTGATTCCCTAATTGATGAATTATATTTAAGATTTTTTTCTGCTTTTCAATATTAACGAATTTGTCTAAATTTATGGGTTGTTTAAGTTCGATTAATTCAGCGAAATGACTCATAATAGTGCTTATTGTTAATCCTCTTTCTTTAGCAATTTCTGTTACGGTTAAATTTTGTTGATATAATTGTAAAGTTTTCATCTGAGTATGATTAGGTAAGTTAGTAGGCAAAATTTCTTGATGACAAAAAGCTAATATTTCCCTTAAAAATTTATCCCCATATTTTTGTAATTTATACTCAGTTACCCCCGATAATTTACTTAAAGTTTCTAAAGTTTTTGGTTGTATTTGTGCCATAATTTTTAGAGTTGAATCACCGAAAATAACGTAAGGTGCAATATTTTCTTTATCTGCTAATGTTTTTCTTAATTTTTTAAGTCTTTGCAATAATAACTCAATTTCTAAGGCTTTAGGGTTAAATTCAGTTAGTCTTTTTTCAATACTATTATTTTCAACAGCAATTTTTACCTGTTTTTTTAGTCGTAATATTTCCCAACTTTCTTTATTTAATTTTAAAATTCGATAACTATCATTAGTCTGATTCAATAAACCTTGATATATAAGAGATTTTCCTAAATATTCCCATTGTGTAGAAGTTTTATCTTTACCGATGCCATAGGTTGATAATAAATGATGTCCATATTTATAAATTTTTTCTGCCCTTGAGCCCCTTAGAATCTCTATTATATGTTTAATACCAAATTTCTCTTCCACACGAGCAATACAAGATAAAAATTTTTGAGCTTCAATTGTCCAATCTTCAATTTCTTTTGGATTTAAGCAATTATCACAACCATCACAATCACCTTTAAATTTTTCGCCAAAATAACCTAATTGTACGATTCGACGACAATAATTTGTTTCTGCATATTCGATTACTTTTGTTAATTGTTGATAAGCTATTTTTTGCTCTTGTAAATTACTTTTTTGTTTGATGAAATAATCAATTTTATACTTATCATTAGGGTTATATAATAATATACATTTAGATGGTTCACTATCTCTCCCCGCCCTTCCTGATTCTTGATAGTAACTCTCAATATTACGAGGTAAATCATGATGAATGACAAAACGCACGTCTGGTTTATTAATGCCCATGCCAAAAGCAACCGTTGCCACCATGATTCTCACATCATCCCGAATAAAACTATTCTGATATTGCGATCGCATTTCATCATTTAAGCCTCCATGATAGGGTAAAGCAGAAATACTATCTTCCCGAAGACGAGATGCTAAATCCTCAGTTGTCTTACGAGCAAAACAATAAATAATTCCTGAACCTTCTAAATGCTGAATGAGGTTTAAAACTTGTTGATAAGTGCGTTTTTGCCGTGGTTGCACTTCATAATAAAGGTTGCTACGATTAAAGCTAAAACGATGAATAGCAGGATTTTTGAGATTAAGCTGAGAGATGATGTCCTTTTGTACTCTTGTTGTTGCCGTTGCCGTTAAAGCCATGAGGGGAATATTAGGGAAGCGAAAACGTAGCTGTCGCAATTGACGATATTCTTGACGAAAATCATGTCCCCATTCAGAGATACAATGAGCTTCGTCCATAGCAAAAAAGGAAATACCAATAGTAGAAACGATACTATTCAAAAAATCTTGGAATCTTTCACTAACTAACCTTTCAGGGGCGAGGTAAAGTAATTTGATTTTCCCCGATAAAATATTTTGCTCTCGGCGACGCACCTCCTGAAAATCCAGAGTACTATTAAGAAAAGTCGCCCCAATACCATTATCTTGCAAAGCGGTAACTTGATCTTGCATTAAGGAAATAAGAGGAGAAACAACGATGGCAATACCTTTTTTAAGCAATGCTGGAAGTTGAAAACAAAGGGATTTTCCTCCACCCGTGGGCATTATAATCAATAAATCACGATTAAGAAGGGCTTGGTTTATAATTTCTTCTTGTCCATCACGAAAACTATCATAACCGAAATATTGCTTTAATGATTGTTGTAAAGAAGCCATTAGCAATGAATAATGAACAGTTAATAATCGAATAATACAGTATCTAAGATATGGATGATCTACGATTACTGAGTCTAAAATCTTTTTTTAAAGTGAGTTACGGCTGTTAAAATCTAAACTTTATTCTTGTTAGGCAGTTGTCGTACAATAAGTATTCTTAACACGAGCAATGACTTTAAATCTCATTTGATTAACATTCAGGATATTGCATAATCAGTGATTTATGAATTGTTAATTGTTAATTGTTGATTGTTAATTATTCTAAGCCAATTTCGCTACTGCGTTTATATTGACGATAAGCCGCGACAAATAAGCCAATGAGAGTGACAGGAATTAAGCCTAAAACGATTCCAAGTAACAAAGGTTCAATCATTTATTTTCTCCAGTGTGTAAATTTATTAATTTATTTTAAAATTTTTCCATTTCCTATGCTATCAAAAAAAGGCTATCAGAAACTTACTCAGATAAGTTTGATATTTTGTAGCCTTAATAAATCTATGGGTTCTACTATACTTGATAGTTTATAGCTAATATAGTTTTTAAATTCTTAATGTAATAATAGCATTTATGGGAAAAAATGTTGCAAAATGTTAATTAAGTAAACCAAAAGTTAATAATGAGTCAGTGAATAACCAGTTATTAGAAAAAGATCTAAATTATACCGAAACAAAAAAGACGACGATAAGCCTTCTAACGGTGATCATAATCTTGATCTTGAGCATAATAGTATGGTGGTTAATACCAACAAAAGATCCTTACATACAAGAGGTATTTTCATTTAAGGGTAACATTGAACGAGGAAATGCTATTTTTCAAGTAAATTGTGCTGGTTGTCATGGTATTAATGGTAACGGAAATGTTGGACCTAGTTTAATAAATGTTTCCAAACATAAATCTGAAGTACAAATTATTAATCAAGTCATTAGCGGTAAAACTCCACCGATGCCTAAATTTCAACCTTCTACAGAAGAGATGGCAGATTTACTCACTTACTTAAATCAATTTTCACAACCATGATTTTTTTGTAAAGAAAACATTGAAGATTGCTAAGGTGTCATGAATATCAATCTTAAAAATTTTTCATTACCCATTCTAAATTGTTCATTGTTTAATGACATTTTGTTAAAAAAGATTAATAATTGATCACAGATAACTAATAAATGATGTAAGATGCAGCCAACTGACCCAAATAAATTTACTGAAATTGCATGGGATGCCATTGTCAAATCACAGGAAATTTGTCGTAATTTAAAAAATCAAAATTTAGAAGTAGAACATTTAATATTAGCTCTATTAGAAGAAAACACCATCGCCACAAAAATTTTTACTCAAGTCAACATCGATTTAAATCGATTAGATAAACAACTACAAATGTTTGCCACTCGTCAACCGAGAATTTTTAGTGTAGAGCAATTGTACTTAGGTCGTAGTTTAGATTTGATGCTTGATAGGGCAGAAAATTGTCGAGAAAGTTGGCAAGATGAATTTATAGGTATTTCTCATTTATTAGTTGCTTTTGCAGAAGATCAACGTATTGGTAAAAAAACTCTTAAAAGTTTCAATCTCGATCCTCAAGATTTTGAAATCAAAGTCAAAGATTTTAAGCTCAAAATTGAGAAAGAAGAAGCTCAAACCACAGAGCCTGAAGAAACAACAGAAAAAGAGCCTTCTTTAACTAAATTTGGACGAGATTTGACGGAAGAAGCCAAAGCTGGAAAACTTGATCCTGTTATCGGCAGAGACGATGAAGTTAGACGTGTTATTCAAGTACTTTCAAGAAGATCTAAGAATAATCCTGTACTAATTGGAGAACCGGGAGTAGGTAAAACTGCGATCGCCGAAGGTTTAGCCCAGAGAATTGTTAACGGGGATGTACCAGAATCTTTAAAAAATCGTCAATTAATTTCCCTTGATATGGGTAGTTTAATCGCAGGGGCGAAATATCGAGGACAGTTTGAGGAGAGATTGCGCTCGGTATTAAAAGAGGTTATCAACTCCGATGGACAGATAATTTTATTTATTGACGAGTTACATACCGTAGTTGGTGCAGGTTCGAGGGAAGGCGGTGCAATGGATGCTAGTAATCTGTTAAAACCTTTACTTGCTAGGGGTGAATTGCGTTGTATCGGGGCGAGTACTCTTGATGAATACCGTAAACATATTGAAAAAGATCCTGCCCTTGAAAGACGTTTTCAACAGGTGTATATCAAGCAACCGAGCGTAGAAGATACCATCTCCATTTTACGGGGTTTAAAAGAGCGTTACGAAGTCCATCACGGCGTAAAAATTACCGATTCTGCTTTGATTGCCGCCGCAACTCTTTCTCATCGTTATATAACTGGACGATTTTTGCCTGATAAAGCCATTGATTTAGTGGATGAAGCCGCCGCTAAATTGAAGATGGAAATAACCTCTAAACCCGTTGAATTAGAAGTACTTGATCGACGTTTGATGCAGTTGCAGATGGAGCAGTTATCATTACAAGGAGAGGAAAAAAATGATAAATCGGCACAGGATAATTTAGAGCGCATCACCACAGAAATTGATGATTTACAAATTAAACAACGGGAATTATCTTCTCAGTGGCTCATCGAAAAAGAATTATTAGACGAAATTCATGCTTTAAAAGAGGAAGAAAAAGAGCTAAGATTGCAAGTTGAACAAGCTGAAAGAGCCTATGATTTAAACACGGCGGCACAGTTAAAATATGGCAAACTAGAGACATTACAGCAAGATATTGAGAGTAAAGAAGCGAAATTGCTCGAAATTCAGTCTCAAGATAATGCCATGCTCAGGGAAGATGTCACGGAGTCTGATATTGCCGAAATTGTGGCAGGATGGACAGGAATCCCCGTTAATCGTCTCTTGGAAACCGAGCGTCAAAAACTCCTCGAATTAGAATCTCATTTGCACGATCGAGTTATTGGTCAAAATGAAGCCGTAGCCATCGTTTCTGCCGCTATACGCCGTGCTAGAGCTGGAATGAAAGATCCCAGTCGTCCCATCGGTTCATTCCTGTTTATGGGGCCTACAGGTGTGGGAAAAACAGAATTGGCAAGAGCTTTAGCGGCCTTTTTGTTCGACTCTGAAGAGGCAATGGTACGCATAGATATGTCTGAATACATGGAGAAACACGCAGTTTCAAGGTTAATTGGAGCGCCTCCGGGTTATGTTGGTTATGAGGAAGGAGGGCAATTATCGGAAGCCATACGCCGTCGCCCCTATTCTGTGGTACTTTTAGACGAAGTAGAGAAAGCTCATCGTGACGTGTTTAATATCCTTTTACAAGTGTTAGACGATGGCCGAATTACCGATAGTCAAGGGCGTGTGGTGGATTTTCGTAATACTATTATTGTCATGACTTCTAATATCGGTAGTGAGTATATTTTGAAGTTGGCGGGGGATGATAAAAATTATGAGGTGATGAAAGATAAAGTGTTACTTGCCTTAAACAAGCATTTTCGACCTGAATTTCTGAATCGCATCGATGACCTAATTATATTTCATGGATTGAAAAAAGAAGAATTGCGGAATATTGTTAGCTTACAGCTTGTGAGGTTACAAAAACTACTAGCAGAACAAAATATTACCATTGAATTAACCCCAGAAGCACAGGATTATATTGTTGATGTAGGCTATGATCCTACTTACGGGGCTCGTCCATTAAAACGGGCAATACAAAGGGAATTAGAAAACCCATTGGCTACGAAAATTCTTGAAAATACTTTCACTGAAGGAGATAAAGTGATGGTGACTTTTGAGAATGATCGATTAGTATTTAATAAAAGTTTGGATAGTTAAATATATAATTCCCCTAATTGGGGAACTTTTAAAACTCACAATACTCAAAGTAGTTCCTATCTCTACATTTATAAATAGTTATTTAATTTATGAAAATAAAAAATCTGAGTATTTTTAAACAAGCAGAATTTACTATCGGTTATTAAACTTCCATCATCGCACGAGAAATAAGACTTCTGGCGATCGATTGTGTACCTGTATGTTCAAAATAATTAGTTGACATATCAAGAAAAGCGGCAACATAATCTAATTTATCTTCGGAAAATTCTACAAATTTACTCAGATTTTTCATAACTTCATTTTGGGTTATATTATGACTACTAACAAAACCAATCATCCAAGTTTTTACGGCTTCAAAACTATTATTAATAAATATTAATTTTCCCTCAGAATTACTACCCGGAATTAATTTACTAACACTAGAAAATCCTGCATTATTATTTAATTCTTGAGCAGAAAGATTGTTTAAAGTTGACTCTACTTTGATGATAAAATCAGCTCCAAAAGGCACTAAACCATCAATACAAATTAAGGCAGCCATGCGCATTAATGCGTCAGATTCATATTCTTTTAATGCCGCCACAAAATCGCCGATGCTATCTCCGGGTAAGCCGTTGATTTGACAGAATGCGACTATTTCTACTACTAATTTTATGGCTAAATCTAAGGCTTGGGCTTTTTCATTATTGGGAGTTAAACGATTAAGAAAACCTAACAAGGCTATTTTCGAGCCAACTTTATTGGCTAATGCCGCAGCCCCTAAAGCGTAGTCAGCTTTATCAACGGTTTGATATAACCATAAAGCATTTTGATAGCCTTGAGTTTTATCGTTAAATAACCATACCGCACGATCGCCAATTTTTTGGATGAATTCTTCATCAGTTTCTCCAGTGACTTCTCGAATCATTTGCTCAAAGTTAGTTACATTATGCCATTTTCCGGGTATAGCAAAATCAAGGGCATTTAATACCATCGTAGTAACGTTATTTTGAGGTAAATTATCGACTAATTCAAATATTGATTTACTCATTTTCTTATTCTTATTTTTAATAATTTGTTTTGTGATTTAATGAACAATTTTACCGGTTATTTTAGTTTAGAAAGACCGTTAAGATCAAATTTACTTAACCATTCTTTTCTATCTTCAATCGTAAAATTATTATTACTAGATCTGACACTTACTTGATAACGATCTCCTACCAACACTGCTGTATTATTAGAGCCTTTTTGTAGGGCAGGAAAACCATTAATATTATCAGTAGAATTTTTAAAATCTTCTTTTGCAGAAGGATTACTGATAGTATCAAAAATAGCTAAAGTTGCTAAATCTTCACCATTTTTCTTTAATTTAGCTTGAACAAATCCTGCTTTTTCTTGGGTAAATACTCTTTCATATTCACCGCTATCGGGAGGGAAAAATTGATTAAAACTAGCTCCTTTTATTGCTTTTTTATCAACAGCAATATTTTTATTACCTTGGGCAGTACTTTCTTGTTGTGCTTGATCAAAACGAGAAGGTGGCTCGGTAGCACAGGATGATAAAAATAATAAGGAAAATAAACAAAAAGAGATTATGAAACGAGAAATTCTTTGATTTTTCATCTTTAATTTGTTATTAGTAAAAAAAGCTACAAAGTTATTTTAACTTCAGGTTATTATGGTAACAAAAAAACTCCCCTAGTTTGAATCATAAGGGGAACTAAAATTTTAAACTCAAAATTTTGATAAAACTTAGATATAAACAAAAAGGTTATTAAACTGCCGCTTCAAAAGCAACTCCTTCTAATCGGAATTGAGGGAAATTAGCTAGAATACTATCTCTTTCTTGTTGTCCTACAAATAGATAAGTACCGGGTTGTTCGGTATTTTGGAAACGGTAGAAATCAACTCCTTTACTTGCGTTACCATCATAAGCATAAAAAGCAATACCTTCTTCTTTAAAATTGGGGAAGTTTTGACGAATGCTTTGACTTTCTGTTTCTCCCGCAAAAAAATAAGTACCGGGTACACTTGTATTTTGGAAACGATTAAAGCGAATTAAATCATCATTGGGTTGAACAGCCGCTTTAAAAGCCGTACCTTCTAGCCGAAAATTAGGGAAGTTTTGAAGAATACTTTGAGTTTCTTGAGGTCCTGCAAATAAATATGTACCAGTTCGATCTTTATTTTGAAAACGAGTAAAAGGAGTGGTAAGAAGTTCATCAGATGTATCAGGAACATTAGTAATACTCAAACTAACATTGCTAAAAGTATCAGGAGTCGCCCCAACGGTAGTATCATCGACATTGATTCTTACCTGATATTGATTTTTAGCTTCAAAGTCTGGACTTACACCAGTATAAAATAACTGAAATCCATTGAGGCTAAAACTACCCGCATCTTTACTAGTTAAGGAAATTGCTTATTTTTAAATTCAATAAATTTAGTTATCGATAAAATTTTTTCTTGCTCTGTGAAATCTTTTTTGGCAGAAAATTTATTATTTTTACCTCAAGAAATAGTATTAGTTTTTGATAATTTATTAACTCGACTATCAGCTTTAGAAATACAAATAATTATGTTGATGAGTAAAGAAAATAATTTTTTTACTTTCAAACAAATACAAAATTCTTTACCCTTTTCTTCCTCAGAAATTATTAATGGCATACTCTCTTTAGATAGGCGTTATTTAGTTCAAGAAAAACAAAAAAATGGGATTAGTTATTTTTCGTTAGATTTATTATTTAAAGAGTATATAATAAACTTTTTATAGAATTGAGATTGTTAAGGATAAACTACTGATAAAATTTCTATGATAAAATGAAAGATAAATTAGATATAAAATCTTTTTGGTGGCAGTGGCGAGGTGTTTGGATTACAGCACCTTTGGTTTCTTTGCTGATTATTCTTGCTCGTTATTTTGGCTTATTTCAACCCTTAGAATTATTTGCTTTTGATCTTTTTCTTAAAATGCGATCGCCTCAACCTCAAGATGATAGAGTTGTCATTGTGGGCATAGGAGAAGAAGATGTAGAAAAAATCGGTACGGCTTTAATTTCCGATGAAATTTATGCAAAGTTACTCAAAAAACTACTGGATTATCAACCCGTCGCCATTGGTTTAGATGTTTATCGAGATGTACCCATTCCACCTGGTACTGATGAACTAAAAAAAATATTTGAAAATAACAACAATATCATTGGCATTGAGAAAATGGTGGGAAAAACAAGACAATATCGAGTCAAACCTTCACCGATTCTTAAAGCTAAAAATCAAATAGGTTTTAATGATATAATTGCTGACAAAGATAATAAAATTCGTCGTGCTTTATTAGCTTTACCTAGTGAAAAAGCTTTTAGTTTAGGAATGTATTTGGCATTATTATATTTAGAAAGAAAAAATATTACCTTAGAAACCAATGAAAAAAATGATTTTTGGCGTTTGAAAAATACAGTTTTTATTCCCTTAGAAAGTAACGATGGTGGTTATAGTAATGCAGATAGTGGTGGCTATCAAATTCTGCTTAATTATAGAGGTAGTGTTAATCACTTTGAGACAGTAAATTTATTTGATGTTTTAGATAATAAATTACCATCAAATTGGGGAAAAGATAAAATTATTTTAATCGGTTTTGTTGGCGAAAGTTTCCAAGATGTTCACCCTACTCCTTATACTAGCAGACCTGATCAACGAATGTCTGGAGTAGAAATTCATGCTAATATAATTAGTCAAGTTATTAGCAGTGTATTAGATGATCGACCATTATTTAAAATATGGTCAAAAAATCAAGAAAATATTTGGATTATAATATGGACAATAATCGGGGCAACTATTATTTGGAAATTTAGGAAAGCTAATAATTTTTCTAAGGGATTTATTATTTTTATAATTGCCGAAATATTTTTGATAATTATCGTTTATGTTAGTTTTTTATCTAACTGGTGGATACCTTTAATTCCTCCTCTAATGGGTTTAATTAGTGCGGCGGGAAGTATTACAATTTATACAGCAAGAAATGCCTCAAAAATTCGTCATACTTTTGGACGCTATTTAAGTGCGGAAATTGTAAATATTTTACTAGAAACACCAGAAGGAGTAAAATTGGGCGGAGAAAGACGCACTATTACCATTCTTACCTGCGATTTACGAGGTTTTACTGCTGTTAGTGAATCATTACCTCCTGAAGAAGTGGTAAAAATTCTTAACTATTATTTAGGATTTATGGCGAACATTATTACTGAATATCAAGGTACTATAGATGAATTTATGGGAGATGGTATTTTAGTTTTATTTGGTGCACCAGTGATGCGAAAAGACGACGCAGACAGAGCAATTGCCTGTGGTTTAGCCATGCAATTAGCCATGGAAGAAATTAACAAACAAATGACATTATGGGGATATTCGCCCTTAAAAATGGGTATCGGCATAAATACAGGAGAAGTGGTTGTAGGTAATATTGGCTCAGAAAAAAGAACTAAATATGGTATCGTTGGCAGTGAAGTTAACTTGACTTATCGTATTGAATCTTATACAAAAGGTAGAGAGATTTTAATATCAGAAAAAACCTTAAATATTTTACAATGTAAAGTCGAAATAGCAGAAACAAAAAGAGTTTCTCCGAAAGGGGTGAAAGAACCAATTAATATTTATAAAATTATAGGAATAGAAGGAAATACTTCTTTATTTTTACCCGAACCAAAGGAATCATTTATTACTTTAGATAAACCATTACAGATCAAATATTGTTTGTTGAGTGAGAAAGATGTTACCCAAATTAATTATGTCGGAATCATCAATAAAATTATTATCAAAGACATCGAAAAAGGAGCGCAAATAAGTTTAATTTCAGAACAATTTTTCTTGCCTCAAGCTTTAGATAACTTAAAAATAAATTTAATTGACTATCCTTATTGTGATGATATTTATGGTAAAGTTATTACTGTTGATCCTAACAATAATTGTTTTCAACTTTATTTCACTTATTTATCTGCATCTACGGAAAAAATTATGATACCCACAGATAAATAACTTAGATTTTGACAAAATTTTATTGATAAGTACCTCTTAAGATTGTGTTAACCCATACTAAAATTAAATTACTTTGTCAACCTACCCATGAATCATGGTTGAAACAAGCCCTTAATAACCTTGATGTGATTTTATTAGATCATTCTCACTGTGAACGTAAAGCCGCAGGAGTAGCGGTAAATATGTTATTCCGTTATCCTTCCCATGAGTCTTTAATTCATCAACTTACAGCTATTGCTAAAGAAGAATTAGAGCATTTTGAACAGGTTAATCAATGGTTAGAAAAAAAAGGCATTCCCCTCGCACCTTTAAAACCTTCTCCTTATGGTGCAACTTTAAAAGATGCTATCAGAAGACATGAACCTCATAGACTTTTAGACTCTTTATTAGTATCGGCTTTAATTGAAGCAAGATCTCATGAAAGATTAGGCTTATTAGCTAATCATTGCCCTGATGTTAATTTAGCTAAATTTTATCAAGGTTTAATGGCTTCCGAAGCTAGACATTACGGTATTTATTGGGTTTTAGCAACACAGTATTTTGAGCGACAGATCGTAGATGAAAGATTAGAAGAATTAGCACAATTAGAAAGCAATATACTCAGTCATCTTTATCCTGAACCAAGAATTCACAGTTAAGTAAGCTAGGATTTACATAATATAGGCAATGGTTAAGAATTTGTTCAATTTTTTACTAATGTTAAAAAATGCAAGTTTAGATTTTTCTTGCACCTTCCAACATTGTTAACTGTTAACTGTTAATTGTTTTAAGTATCCAACCGATAATTACTCCAATACCTCCGAAGCGTACCATCAGCCAAAAGGGTTCAATTAAACTACTCCATTTAAATAGCTCACTCTCTAAACGCATCTCTATTTGAGTTAATTCTTCTTCGATATAATGTAACTCACTTTTAATAGAATCTTGATGATTATTTTCTTTTTTTAATTCTTTGATTTCTTGTTGACGATTTTCTAGTTCGTTTTTTCTAATTTGATCTTCTCTGATTTGTTGATGGCGTTGTTTTATTTTCTCTAATGATGCTTCTACATTGGCGATCGCATCTGCAATATTAAATTCAGTGGAATCGGAGTTAGTTTCGTGGTCAGACATTCTACAATAAAAACAATATACTAAGGAGAATTATAACAACATGAGTTTAAATGTAGAATCAAAATCTGTAGCGACACAGATGAGTAACTTAGAATTAGCACAATTATTAGCAGAAAAAACGACTATTAGTTCTTATGATTGGCATAAACTAAAAAATGATCGTCAAGCACAGGCATTACAACAGTTAACGTCGAGTCTAGTATATTTACTCAATGACCAGCCTGAGGAAGCATTATTGAGAATTAATCAGGCTCAAGGTTGGTTAAATCGTAGTATTAAACCTCTACCTTGCCCTACTCATGGTCATAAAAAAACTCATTAAGAAATGAGTAGAGAGGATTTTGAAAATTTATGAAATTGTTTAGAAAGTTTTACTTGAGTGCCTTGGTGATTCCATAACACCTGATCAAAAATCTGATGCAACATACATAATCCTCTACCATTTTCAGACTCTTCTGGGGGCAAATCTGGTTTATCTAAGGGACAATTACATTCTTGGATAAATCCGTTGCCTTGATCACATACTAACCAAGAATATTCTCCTTTATAATAAGAAAATTTCACTATTACTCTTTTGCTAGGATCAAGTTTATTGCCATGTTTTGCTGCATTTACTAAAGCTTCCTGAAGACCTAATCTAATTTCTGGGTGTAGTTGCTTAGGTATTTTCTCTAATAATAAATCAAGTATCGGACAAAGATATAAAGTAGAAGCAAAACTAACTGTTTTCCAATTACTAACATTAACTGGTAGTTCAATAGAAATCACGTTATTAACTCCTGATTATTGATAATTGAATTTTGAATAAAGGATAATGAAATGACAAGTACTAATTGTTATTAAACAGAAAATATCTTGAAAATATTATTTCACCTTCAATTATATCATATTTATTAAATTCCTTAAAAATACTTAATCTTTACTAGAATTTCACAAAACTTAGATGAAATTTAATTTAATTACTTATTTATAAGCATTTATACATAAAAAAATCTCTCGCTTTTATAATAAGGAGAGAGAAAAGGATAAAGTTTAGTTTCATTGTTAATTGTTAATTACCAATTATTTAAAGGACAGTACCTTGTAAATTTTCTGCGTCAATGGGCTTAATGAAATACAAGCGAATAAATTGACTAGCGTTAGATAAAAATAAAGGTAATTTGCGAAGGAATTTTACTGGTGCGATGGCATTACTTGCATCAATAGCACGTAATTTTTCGCAATTACTAACACAAATTTCTAAACTGTCATAAAAAGCGGGATTATTGACATCGATAATGATCGGAAAAACTCTTCCTGCGGTATTATTAGTCTTCTCAATAACGTGTTTATCATAGCTTCTTGCATCTAAGCCAATAGAAGCATAAAAATCAGAACGTTGTAAATCGTTGAGATACATAGTCGCAAATACTGATAATAGGAAAAAACGACACCATAGTCTTGCTTTCCAATCATTTAAGTATTCAGGTTTAGCTTTAAGAATAGCATCGAAAAAGTCTCCATGACGATTTTCATCTTGACACCAATTTTCAAAAAATTTGAAGATAGGATAAATACGGCTTTCAGGATTTTGTTCTAAATGACGGTAAATTGTGATGTAACGCCAATAACCAATTTTTTCAGAAAGATAAGTGGCATAAAAAATAAATTTAGGTTGAAAAAATGTATAGTCACGACTTTTGGTTAAAAATCCTAAATCTAAGGATAAATTGAAGTCAGACATTGCTTTATTTAAAAAACCTGCATGACGGGCTTCATCCCGAGACATGAGATTAAAACAGTCAGCTAATAAAGGGTTTTTATTTTTTAAACGTCTGCCTAATTCTTTATATAATAGAAATCCTGAAAATTCTGCAGTACAAGAGCGTTCAAGAAATTCGATGAATAATTGACGAGTTTCTCCATCAATGTGATCCCATGATTGATCAAAATCAGAGTTACGGACAAAATGATGACGATTATAATCAACTTTAAATTCATCTAAAATTGCTTGTAATTCTTCCTCGTTAACGGTGATGTCCATTTTTGCCATGGCATCAAAGTCCGTTGTATAAAAACGAGGAGTCAATATTGTTTCTTTGGCTGGTGCTTTTACACCCGGACGTATTTCTTCGTATTCGGGTTTTTGTACTGTTGTTACCATAATATTTTTTTAAAAAACTCTATTTATTGCTTTTTGCTCGTAAAAATTCAGCTTAAATCTCAGTTTAACAAAATCTTTACCATCTCAATAACCTATTTTATTAAGTATTGTAACAAAAAAATAATTTTAATAAGGGATTGCTTAACATCAATGGATTTTTCTGAAATTAAGGGATACTTTCAAATATCAATAATTGATGACTCAACTTTTTGATATTATATCTCAAAATTAGTGCAATTTATTCTCAATACTGATAAAATAGCTAATGAAATTAAAATACTCTGTACAATCAAAAAAATTAATGAATAAAGTTAGTAGAAGATTATTCCTTGGTGCAACTGGAGCTTTAGGGGCGGTAGCTTTAGCTGAATTCACGGGAGTAAGAAGTTCTTTTGCCCAAAAAAAACAAGAAATCAATTTATATTCATCTCGTCACTACAACACGGATATGAAACTATATAAAGATTTTGAAAAACAAACAGGAATAAAAGTCAATTTAGTTGAAGGAAAAGGAGAGGAATTATTGCAAAGAATTAAAAGTGAAGGGCGTAATTCTCCCGCAGACATTTTTTTGACAGCAGACGTAGGAAATATTTGGCAAGCACAACAAGCAGGGATTTTTTCACCCGTTAATTCTTCTACCTTAAATCAAAAGATTCCAGCATCTTTACGAGATACTGCTAAAAATGAATGGTTTGGATTTAGTACAAGAGTTCGAGTTATTATGTATAGAAAAGGAAAAATTAATCCTAATCAATTATCTACTTATGAAGATTTAGCGAATCCAAAATGGCGTGGAAAATTAATTATGCGTACTTCCACTAATATCTATAATCAATCTTTAACAGCTTGGCTTTTAGGGATTAATGGACAGGCAAAAACAGAACAATGGGCTAAAGGTGTTGTTGCGAATTTTGCTCGTCAACCTCAAGGAGGAGATCGAGATCAATTTGAAGCCGTTGCGGCAGGTATTGCTGATTTAACTGTTGCTAATACTTATTATTTAGGTGCTTATGCAAACGATCCAAAAAAGAAAGAGATTTTTGAACGTATAGGGGTATTTTTCCCTAATCAAGGAAAAGGACAAAGTGGTGCTTTTTCTAATATTAGTGGTGGTGGAGTACTAAAAAATGCTCCTAATAGAGCTGGTGCAATTAAATTTTTAGAATATTTAACAACTCCCTCTGCACAAAACTATTTTGCGAAAGGTAATTTTGAATATCCAGTAGTTAAAGGGGCACAAATTGATCCTGTTTTAAAGAATTTTGGTAATTTCAGATCTTCTAATGTCTCCTTAAGCAAAGTAGGACCTAATTTAGCCAATGCTTTAAAAATAATGGATCGTGCTGGTTGGAAATAGATTAATAGTTAATAAAAAATTTCTATGTAATGTTTTCTTTATAACAAAAAAGCTCCCCTCGCCCTGTGGGAAAAGGGTTGAGGTGAGGGCTAAACAAATTAACCCCGACCTTATAAACATCTTGCCTCAAGAAGAAAGAAGAATTCTTTTCCACATTTTTATTAAATCAAATTACAAGAAATTAAACGAGCGAAGAAAAATGTAACCATTTTGAGTCCATAAGGGGATTTCCACCAATGTGCAGGAAAACAACCATCAGGAGCGGATAAACTAAAATCCCAATTATCATAATCTTCAAATTTGGCTTCTTTCTTATCATTAAGCCATCCGACTTGATCTGCAAATTTTCTTAAAATATTAATATCTTGTGCTCTAATCGTGTCAATATTACCACCGACTTGGAAATAAGCTTTTAACTGAACACTAAAACCAAACTTTTTATCACTATATTTTTGCCAAATTTCATCAATCACAAATAAAGAGTTACAAGGATATTTACTAACATCATTAGGAGTTAAAGTTTCTCGTTCTTCTCCTGTTACTTCTAACATAATTCTGCTAGTTTCTTCGTCAGCATTACGAAAGTCACCTTTTTGTAAATAGTTTTTTAATTTACCATATCTAGCAATATCAGGTAAAAGAATAAATTGTTCTTGAAGATTATCAATAACAGTAGTTAATTCTAGAATTTTTGCTTCTAATTCTTTGATTCTGATACTTTCATTTAATGTTTTTACTTGATTTTCTAATAACTTTAATCTTGTTTCAACATCCGTCATAACTTTATCTATTTTTACTATCAATTAGTTTAATTATATCTTCATTCCAATTATTGTTATACTCAATTTTATTTCCTTGAAATGAATTAAATAATTGCTGATGATAACTAAAAGAAAACTCATCATTTCTGACAAAATAATCTTGAATCCATGATTCTAACATACTTAAATTTGCTTGTTGAGCTTCTGGTGTCTGATATTTATGAGCTTCCCAAGGACGTTTTTTATTATTTTCTAAACAAACATTAAGTTCTAAATTAAGATAAATTAATAACTCAGTGTAAGGTAAAATGTTTTCTATTAAGTCACCATAACAACCTTCAATTACCCAATTTTTAGAGTGATTGATAAAAGTCATTATTTCTTTTAAGCTAACAGATAAATCATGACGAATAGGAGTTTTTTCTGGTTTCCAAGCAAGGGTATCGAGATCCAGATGTGGTAAGTTAAATTCTTGAGTTAGTCTTTTCGCTAAACTTGATTTTCCAGAGCTAGAGTTACCCATTATAACTATTTTGATCATAAAAAATAAACTATCTATTTAGGAACTTGTGAAACTTCTAATAATTTAGTTAAATTTGGAGCATAAGATTCTAAGTTAAAGGTACTAGGATTAACAAATTTACTATAAATAAAATGACGATAATTAAAACAAAAATAATCCCATTCAGCCATTTGAATATTAAAAACTTTTATAAAAATATTTGCTAACCAAATTGGTAACGGAATCTGAAAATAAATCTTTTTATCAAGATAATTACAAATCTCTTTTATCACTTGATTAACTGTTAAAGGTTGATTCCCTAAAACTAATTTTTTATCAAAACTATCATCTAAATTATTACCATTTTCCACTAAATAAACAATCACCGTTGCAATATCATAAGCATGGAGAAAATGAAAACTACCATCGGCTTGAAACCAACGAATTAAATTCATCAATTTAGGTAAATCTTTTAAACCACCTGAAAGATGAGAATAAGGTTTATTTTCATCACCACCAAAAACTAAAGTAGGATAAACAGTGATAATTTTTGGATATAATTCTAATGCTGATAACTGAGTGAAACATTGATATTTCGTTCTAATATAATCAGTCCCAATTTCTCCTGCTTCAGTTAAAAGTTGATTATTTTGACCTAAAATACTAGCCGTTGAAAAATAAATTATCTGTTGACAATTATCTTTATTTAAACTGTTAATTAAATTGATATTTGCTTCTACATTTATTTGATAAGATTCTTTTTCTCCTCCCCAACAAGTAGCCGCCAAAATAGCTATATTAATGGTACTTAATAAGTCTTTATATTCAAGAATTTGTGATAAATCTCCTTGAATAATATTAATACCTTCACGATAGTTATAATCAAACTTTAATTTATTAGGATTTCTAACTAATAAAAATAATTCATGATTTGTATTTTTAATTAATAAATCAGCTATATAATGACCAATACAGCCACTACTACCAGTAACAAAAATGCGCATATTTTATTATTTATTCAATTCCCATTCGTTAACAAATTAGAAAGTAAAAATTGATTTATATTGATTTATTAGATTTTTTTATTACCATCTAATTAATTGTCAATTGTCGATTATTAATAATTGATTTTTTAAAGATTGATAAACTCTCCATTGAGTTGTTTTAAATCTAAGGGTGATTCTTGCCATACTTTTCCATCTAAAGCTAACTGTTCAATGTAACTAGCTAATCGTAAGGCTTTTAAAGCTTGTTCTCCCCCTACAGAAGGTTTATTTCCACCTCTGACACAACTAACAAAATGTTCTAATTCTGCGTGTAAAGGCTCAATATTACTGGTATATACTTTTTCAATTAAACCATCTTGACGATATAAAATTTGACCGTAATCAGTTGTATAATTAGCGGTAGTTTGACGATGAATTAGAATTTCATTATTGAGAAAATCCGCTTCTGTAAGGCTATTTTTACAATGGGCAACAATACGACGAATTTTACGATGAGTTACTTTACTAGCCGTGACAGTAGCCACAATACCATTAGCGAAATTCAAGGTAGCAGTTACATAGTCTAAATATTGCGATTCTGAGGCTCGACTACCAGTTGCACTTAATTTTACGACGGGAGATTCAGCTAATTCTAACAATAAATCTAAGTCATGGATCATCAAATCTAACACTACGGATACATCATTAGCACGATCAGAATATGGACTCATGCGATGGGCTTCTAAAGCTAATAAATTCTCTGTTTTTAAGACTTTGCTTAATTCTTGAAAGGCAGGATTAAATCGCTCGATATGCCCTACTTGCAAAATACAATTCGTAGCGGCGGCGGCATTTACTAAAGATTCAGCTTCTGTGATACTAGCAGCAATTGGTTTTTCAATTAAAACGTGTACTCCTGCATTTAAGCATTCTAAACCTACTTGATGATGTAATCTTGTGGGAGCGGCAATACAAACAGCATCCACATTAGGCAACATTTCTAAATAATTTTCAAAAAAATGAACTCGGTATTTACTAGCAACATCTAAACCTCGCTCTACATTAACATCTGCGATGCCCACTAATTCCACATCTTTTAGTAAACTTAATACACGGGTGTGATGTTGCCCCATATTACCAACCCCGATAACTCCTATTTTTAAAGGATGATTATAATTTCTTTGCATCTGCAAATTACCTGCGGATAATCGTTGATTTTTCATTTTTATTAATACTCCCCAACACAAATAATTGAATATTTTTAGATATTTTTACTTATTTAACTCAGATAGTATCATAGTTAAACAAAATTGGTTGAATAATTAGGAATTAGGAGTTAGAAATTAACTTTTGCTTGTAGCAACTGCCAGTTAATTACCTCATGAAAAAGATATTCATAACCTTTGACATTAGGATGAAGTCCATCTTCTGACATTTGTCCTTTTCGCCAATGTTCTCCTCTACTCATCCATATATCAAAAATATCCAGATAGGGAATTTTTCTACTTTCACAGGCTTGTTTCGTAATTTCTTTATAATGATATTGATCTCTGAGATTATAATAAAAACAATCTAAAAAAGGCATTTTTTCCTCATCTACAGGAGTCATACCCACAAACATAACTGACGATAATTTTTGTGCTTGATCTAGTAAATTATTTATATCTTTAGCAAATTGCTCATGGTTAGTGAGATTTCTTCCCTGAATATGTCCTAAACGAGCCGTATCATTTACTCCTACTGATACAATAATCAAATCTGGATATCTATTTCTTAATTCTCCTCGATAAGTAAATTCTTGAGATAAACGACTATTTACTTGATTTGTGCGATCGCCACGAATACCTAAATTATATAAAACATGATCATGATCACTATTCATCCAATGACGACGTAATCTTTCTACCCAGCCGCCACCTTCTTTATCTCCATAACCATAAACCAAACTATCACCAATGGCAATAATACGCAAAGGCTGAGATTTGTGTTGTGAATGATGAGGATTATCTAAAATTTGCATTAATCTCAAGTGAATATCATTTAGCCAGGTGAATACCACTTATTTGGGTGAATAAGCGTAGACGCATTTAACTTACATTTTTTATTTATTTTTGAACATGACTGAAACTTGCTTTTTGTTGCCTTTTGCCTTACCTACTATTACCAGTCAACTTAGATGGGTTTGAGCTTACCATTTATCTGGGTGAATACCATTCACCCCTACGATTTAATTTGCCACTAATTCTTGAGAGAATTGTTTAATAGCTTGTAATGCCACATCAAAAAGTTTTTGTGGTTTTAATTCTGGTTGAATTAACGTCCATAATCTGTGTACTTCTTCCGTATGTAATCTATCGTCTTCGATTAAAGCCGTAATTAATTGGCGTCGTAAATAATCTCCCTCCTCTGACACTAAAAATTGTAATCCTAAACTAGCAGTAGGCAATAAATCAAATTGACGATCAGATTGAGCGATGGCAATCATATTCTCTAATCTTTCCCATTGAAACCTACCATCTTTAAACAATACCTCAATTAGGCGTTTACGCATAGCAGGAGATTCTTCCGTCAATAAACGACGAGAAATATAAGGAAAAGACACTTCCACAATGCGAAAATCAGGATTAAGACTTAAAGCTAAACCCTCTTGAGTGACTAATGAACGAATGATTAAAGCAAATTTCGCAGGTACTCTAAAAGGATACTCATACATCAATTCTGAAAAATCATCAGTAATAGTTTTAAAGTTAAAATTTCCTACACTTTGTCCAACGGCATTGCCTAAAACCTTTTCTAAGGCGGGAATTATGGGCTTTATATCCGTTTCTGGAGTTAAGAAGCCTAAATTAACAAAATCTTTAGCCAAAGCCTGATAATCACGATTTATCAATTGCACGACAGAAGAAGCGATCGTTTCTTTGGTATCCTCTGTTAATTGATCCATCATACCAAAATCAATATAAGCCATTTTACCATCGGGCATAGCGAATAAATTTCCTGGGTGTGGATCTGCATGAAAGAAACCATGTTCTAACAATTGTCTCAATCCTGATGTAACACCAATGCGGATAATATCACTAGGATCTAAACCTGCCTCACGAATGGTATCTAAATCATTTAATTTATAACCATTAATCCATTCTAAAGTTAAAACATTATGACTACTATAACGCCAGTAAATACAGGGAACTTTGACTTCAGGATCTCCTAAAAAATTACTAGCAAATTTCTCAGCATTTCTTCCCTCATTTATATAGTCAATTTCTTCAAATAATTTAGTTCCAAATTCATCAACAATTAAACCTAAATCATGACCTAAATTAAGAGGTAAAAAAGGAGCAACCCATCGAGAAGCTAAACGCATTAAATATAAATCTAAGCGAATAACAGGTAATAAATTAGGACGTTGAACTTTAACAGCAACTTCTTCCCCTGTGTGTAAAACTGCTTTATATACTTGCCCTAAACTTGCCGCTGCGACGGGAGTAGCTGAAATTTCTTTATAGGCTTCTTCTACTTCTAAATCTAATTCACTTTCAATAATCTCAAAAGCAATTCTACTATCAAAAGGAGGAAGTTGATCTTGTAACTTTATTAATTCTTCTAGAAAATCTTTGCGAATTAAATCAGGACGAGTGGAAAGTGCTTGACCAACTTTAATAAATGTAGGACCTAACTTTGTCAGGATTTTTCTTAATTGCTCTGCTCTTTTTTGTTTATTATTTTCTTCTTTTTTAAACCATTTATCTAAAGTTAATTGAATAATAAAAACAGCAAAATATAAAAAAATTTTCACACTCCGAAATAATCCTAACCAAGGGCGATAACGATAGTATTTTGCAATATCTTCCGCCGAATAACGTCTTAAAGGCTCAGTCTCTCGCTTATAGGAATCTGAAGAAGAATAAATCACGTTTTCTAATCAGGTTTTATATAAAAGTATTTTAGATAGTCAGAACTAATTATAACTCTAGTTTGACTCAAAAATAATAGCTTTTTCTTAAATCTCAATCTTACTTAAATGAAGTTTTTTAAACCTAAAAACAAAATTGTCAACAATAAAACACTTAAACCAGCAATACTACCGAGAGGTTGATCTTTTTTACCAATTAACCAACTTTTTCCTGAAGGATTATAACGATAAAGATTAAATGTATCAACACAAGCTAAAACAAATACCCAACCACCATGTAAACCGATGGCTAATCCTAAACTACCACCATCGATGATACGGGCATAAAAAAGAACTATTCCCATTAAAAATAATCCGGGTAACTGAGGAAGTGTGTTTTTTTGTTCCCAAATTAGATGTAATAAAGCAAAAATAAAACTCGAAATAATGGCACTAAGCCAAAGATTAAAATCTTCTAGTAAGAAATTGACGAATATACCTCTAAAAATTAACTCTTCAATGGAAGCGATAAAAAAACTTACCAACAAAAGTAAGGGTAAATTAACCCATATATTAGGGGCAGAATCCTCTTGATTATTGAACATTAACCAACCCGTCATTAATTCTATGGCATCAATGACAAAGGTGGTTATAATGCCCAAACCATAGCCAAATAGGATAGACTTAAGAAGACTAACTTGAAAAATCAATCCTATTGTTTCTAACGAAGTGTTTTCTACTACTATCACTGCCCAAGTTAAAATGGGTACAAGAGAATAGAGAGAAATTATAAAAGTTAGTTTTTGTGTATTGGAAATTGGTGCGGCTATTTGCCATTTGACTAACCTTGCGATAGGAATTGCGATGGGAAACCAGATAACCGCCCATATTATCAAAAATAAAATAATTTTTATAATTGAATTAGATTGATTAAATAGAGCAACTACTGAATAATCCTCAAAATTTAGCATTTTTATCTACAAAGTTAATTATTTTGAGAAAAGGTTATTTTTTGATTAGTTATACAGAAAAAAGGTAAAATTCTCTATATTGATAAATATGAATATTGATAATTAATCTTCATCAAATTCAATATCATCTGCACCAACTTGTTTTAGATGAATATGCTTATAACCTAATTTAATTTCAAATTCATCACCAGGTTGTAATCCCATTTTTTGAGTATAGCTAGAACCAATCACAATTTGACCATTTTTATGGACACTAACTCGAAAAGTTGCTTCTCTTCCACGACCATCTTTTGTTCTTTCAGGATCTAGAGGAACACCTTTTGCCGCTAAAACTGCATCATAAAAAGCAGTTAAATTTACTCGTTCTTTATCGTTTTTTCCTAAAGTATAATAACCACAAGCTTTAGCACGTTGACGACGAGGAATATCGGATAACTCTTTTACTTTTTGTAATAGAGCTTTTCCCTCTAAAGGAATAGGTGATGTTTCGCTCATATCAATTTATTTCCTGTTTCTTAATTTTATTTCTTACAATAATTTATCATAACAAAAAATGATCATTAAATCATCATTTAGAAAAATTTTTTTTAATGATTATTATTAATTTACTCTCGTAAGTTCAGATTTTATCTGCATAGCTCAAGAAAAAAAATAGTTAACCATTGTTATTTTTAAGGACGAATAGTTAAACAATAGTATAAAAATAAAATAAATAGTTAATTTAACTGATTTTACAAAACTTAAGCAAAATGCCCTTGTCAGTTATAAATTAACACCAGACAATAGAAATAATCAGATAAATAATTTATATAGTTAAGATGAAAGTTACTTTTAAAATTCTCCGTCAAAAACCAAATTTTAGTCCAAAATTTCAAAACTACACTTTAGATGTTAGTCCTACTAATACAATTTTAGAATGTTTAAATCAGATTAAATGGGAATTAGATGGAAGTTTGACCTTCCGTAAAAATTGTCGCAATACTATCTGTGGAAGTTGCACCATGAAAATTAATGGTCGTTCTGCTTTAGCTTGTAAAGAAAATATTGCAGGAGAGCTAAAAAATATTGATCCCCCTCAAGGAGAAAACTTCCCCGAAATGATTATTTCTCCTCTTAATAATTTACCTGTTATTAAAGATTTAGTAGTAGATATGACTAAATTTTGGCAAGATTTAGAAACCATTGAACCTTATATAAGTACCAACAGCAGAAATATTCCTGAAAAAGAGTTTTTACAAACTCCTGAACAACGAAAATTATTAGAACAAACTGGTAATTGCATTATGTGTGGTGCTTGTTATTCTGAATGCAATGCAAAAGAAGTAAATTCTAATTTTGTTGGTCCTCATGCTTTAGCAAAAAGTTATCGTTTAGTAACAGATTCTCGTGATAATGACACAGAAAATAGATTAGAAAAATATGATAATCAAGACAGTGGTGTTTGGGGTTGTACTCGTTGTTATTTATGCAATGAAGTTTGTCCGATGGATGTTGCACCACTAGATCAAATTAGTAAAATTAAAAATGCAATTTTAGAGACAAAAGATCTTAATTCTAGTCGCCCAATTCGTCATCGAAAAGTTTTAATTGACTTAGTAAAAAATGATGGGTGGATTGATGAGCGTAAATTTGGAGTTATGGTGGTAGGCAATTATTTTCGTGATGTTCGAGGTTTATTAAGTATTGCTCCTTTGGGATTGCGTTTATTGTCCTCTGGGAAATTCCCTTTTCATTTTCAGCCTTCGGAAGGAGTCAAAGAAGTGAGATCGTTAATTTCAGCAGTACAGTTAGAAAATCATAAACTGAGGTAATAATTAGGGGTTGTCGAAAAAGTTTTTTTGGTAAAGATAGCTGTCAGCCGTTAGCCATTAGCTTAAATAATCAAAAATCAAAAGTTTTATATTGATTTAGCAAACGTTAATTAATTTTATCTTCCTGATTTTTGATACTTAATTGAAATAAATGTTCCATTTTTTGTAAATTGGGATCTGTAGCTAAATAACTAATACCACGATGGAGATGTAAACGAAATTGATGATTTAAAGTTTCAGTATCCGTATCGAATCCATCTTTATGACATCTATATTTTAAAGCCATCAGCAAAATATCCCCCATATCACCCCCAAAAACTTGCCACGTCATTTCCACATTACTATCAGATGGCACAGGATAAGGTGCTGGAGGATTTGCTTCAGCTAATGAACGACAAAATGCCCAACGACATAAAATATTCCAATGTTCTATTTTTGTAATTCTTTTTAGTTTGATTAGTTGATCTTTGGCTTTTTTTGAGAGTTTAATTCTTTCTATGGGCGATCGCATATTTTAATAAAAAACTAGGAATTAGTAATGGACAATTGTCGTAAAGATTCAAATAAAACGACGGAGACACTAACAGATAAATTTAAGCTACGTACATGAAGACTCGTCATCTTAATAAAACAAGTCATATCACACTGTTGTAAAACCTCAGGGGGTAAACCATCAGTTTCGCTACCAAATAAAAGCCAATCATCTTCTTTAAATTCACATTCAAGATAATTGTTTGCACCTCTAACGCTTAAACCAATTAATCTTCCTCCTTTTTCCTTCGCACTTTTGATAAAATCTTCAGAACTTTGATGATAAGTTAATGTAACGTGGGGCCAATAATCTAAACCAGCTCTTTTTAAATAGCGATCACTAATTTCAAAGCCTAAAGGTCCGACAAGATGTAACTCTGTTTGCGTAGCCGCACAAGTTCGAGCAATATTACCAGTATTCGGAGGAATTTGAGGATGAACTAAAACAATTTTCGCCATGGTTATAATTAAGCAATTAGTAATTCAGCTTATCACAGACAAAAGTTTACATAGAGTCTGCTAAGGTAAATCAAAAACTTTTTTTGATCAAGGATTTAGGAATACTACCTTAACAAAAAATGCGCATAAAGAGAGTTTTTTCTTTAAAAACCAAGTTTGAAATCTTGATTTTTAATACTACATTAGAATTTCAAGACTCTAAAACCATTATCTATTGCCTATCTTCACGACATCACTTTCTCAGCAAACCCTATATAACATTTAGTAAAAATATCCTTTCTTATATATAAATCTCCTTTTTGAATATCTACTGATACCATTGCTGATACCATTGCTGCATTTCGTTGATTTCTGCCGTTTGAGTATCAATAATCGTTTTTGCTAATTTCTTAATTTCTGGACGATTGCTAGAGGCTAACACCATTTGTGCCATCATTACACCCATCTGATGATGAGGGATCATTTCTTCGATAAAAGCACGGTCAAAATCAGGAGCATTTTGCAACGCAGTTGTATTGCCTAACATAGTTCTCATTCCTAGACAACCCATACCCGATTGCCAACCGGATTGAGCTGTTGATTGTCCATTACCCCATCGATTGTGCATTCCCATACCAGCAGTCCAGTTACCCTGTTGTGATGGAGATCTATTTCCATTCCAACCGTACATTCCCATGCCAGGATTCCACTGTGGCACATCAGCACTATACCACTCTTGATACCAGCTTTGCATCTGTTTAATTTCTTGAGATTGAGTGCTTTTAATTGCTTTAGCTAGTTCTTTAATTTCGGGATGTGTTGCTCGATTTAAGGCTAAATCTGCCATGGAGATCGCACCTTCATGATGGGGAATCATCATGACAATAAAATGCTGTTCATTCATCATTCTTGGCATCATCGGATAAACAGTCTTGGGTGGAGAAGAAGTCTGAGCTTGAACCGATGGTATCAAAAGAGTTGCTTGAGGATTAATTTTCGATACAGCCACCATGACTAAAGCTGTTCCAACACTACCTGTAAAGATACTAACAAGGCTATAAACTAATAATTTTTTGTTCATAGCAGATCCCTCATCTGTATTGTTTAAAGAGTCATAACTTCATTATATCAATATTTTTTATCATTGGTAATTCGGTCATTCCTAATTCCTAATACCTAATTCCAATGTCATTTGTTAATTAATTTATTACCAAACTGGATCTGAATAGAGATTAACAATAAATTTAGCAGTATTCGCAGGAATAGAGCTAATACAAGCACAAATAGGCGTACCATCCTCAAGTTCAACTTCACAAGCGTGACAAGAACCCATCACACAACCCGTAGGAATAAAAACACCACCTCGTTTCGCTACTTCTAAAATTGGTTCACCTACTTCTGCCGTTACAGTGACATTATCAGGTAAAAATTTTACTTCAACACTCATAATAAAAAGGAATTGGGAGAATAGGAGATTAATAAACTTAAAAAATTAAGCCATAGCAGAATCGTCAAAATTGAGAGGAATATCTTGAATTCTACCATTTCCAATGGCGGCGATCGCCTCTTTTAAATCAACTTTACCCGTATATAAAGCTTTACCGACAATAACGCCATTTACCCCTAGGTACTCTAAAGATAATAAACTGAGTAAATCCGTTAAGGAACTAATACCACCAGAAGCAATAACAGGAATATCAGTGACTTTAGCTAATTCTTTTAAAGCCTCTAAATTAGGACCAATTAAAGTACCATCTCGACTAATATCAGTATAAATAATGGCGGCGGCTTTGTTAGAAATTTTTTGAGCTAAATCTGTGGCTTCTACCGTCGAAGTTTCTAACCATCCTTTCGTGGCAACCTTACCATCACGAGCATCGATGCCAACGGCGATTTTATTGGGAAAAACCTCACATAATTCTGTAACTAAATCAGGATTTTCTACCGCCACAGTACCAACTATAGCTCTTTCTACCCCTAAATTGAAAAGACGTTCCACGGAAATACGATCTCGTAAACCACCACCTACTTGCACAGGAATAGTTAAAGTTTCAACAATAGTTTTAATAATATCTAAATTAACTGTTGTTCCTTCTTTTGCCCCATCTAAATCCACTAAATGTAAGCGTGTAGCTCCTTGATTTTGCCACTGTAAAGCAACTTCTAAAGGATTTTCGTTAAAAATTTGAGATTGTTCATAATCACCTTGATATAATCTAACGCAACGCCCTGCTAATAAATCAATGGCGGGTATAACTTCCATAAAAATTTAATCATAAGTTAAGAGAATCACTATTATATCATCATTTTCAATGGACATTAAATTATAGACAATGAAGAATAAACCATGAACATTTTTTATTTTTTAATATTTTTTATTTTTTAAGAAATGCTGATAAACATTTTTCTGTATAGGGTTTAGCTTTTAGTATTTGAAATTTATTCTCAAAATTTACCTAAAATTTAAGATCTTCATTGACAGTTTTAAAAAAAAGAGCTATACTAACAAACATAGAGGATTAAACATCCGCTTCTGGTGTGAGTGAATTAAATAGAGAAGCCTTTAGGGTCGAAACATGGCAAGACTCCTAAGGGTTTTTTCTCTTTTAGAGCATAATTTATCATGACCAAAAAAAATCAATCTTTACCAACATCGTTTCTTATTATCACTGGTAAATTTGTCTGGAAAAAATTATGGTTATTGATGATGTCGAATTTAGCACCTAGTAATAATAAAGGTAGTTATAATCGTCCATCAAGTCAATTTCGTCACCAAATCAATCAAGAAAAAAACAGTATTTATACACCAGAAAAAGGGCGTTATAGTTTATACATAGGCATAAGTTGTCCTTGGGCTCATCGTACTTTAATTGTAAGGACATTAAAAGGCTTAGAGGATGTTATCGAGGTTAATATTCTTATTCCTGCTGTAAATGAAGGCGGTTGGGTAATGGAAAAAACTTCTGAAAATTGTCAAACTTTGCGACAACTTTATCAATTATCTCAACCTAATTATAAAGGACGTTGTACCGTGCCAGTTTTATGGGATAAAAAAACAAAAACTATTGTCAATAATGAAAGTAGTGAGATCATAATTTTACTAAATAGTGAGTTTAATAATTTTGCTAAAAATGCTAATTTAAACTTATATCCCGATGACTTAAAGATAAAAATTGAATCATGGAATGAGAAGATTTATCATAATATAAATAATGGTGTTTATCGTTGCGGTTTTGCTCAAACTCAATCAGTTTATGAGGAGGCTTGTAAAGAATTATTTACCCTTTTAGATGAAATTGAGACATATTTAAGTCATAATCATTATCTATGTGGTGATCGCCTTACTTTAGCGGATATTCGCTTATTTACTACTCTAATTCGTTTTGATACAGTTTATTATAGTTTGTTTAAATGTAGCTTAAAAATGATTAAAGATTATAAAAACTTGAGTAGATATTTGGATAATATTAATAACTTATCACAAATAAAAAATACTTATGATTTAACAGTTATCAAAAAAGATTATTATGGTAACTTATTTCCTCTTAACCCCAGTGGAATAATACCTTTGTAATACATAAATTGGGCATCATAACAATACTGAAAGCAGTGCAAAGAGATAATTAGGAGGTTTTAGTTTTGCTTTAAAGGCGATGCTAAAAACATAATCTTCCTATTTCTTTGTTAATTTGTCTTTCATATCAGTCATCACTTATTTTTATATCTAACTCAGGTTAAGGGTTAAGGGCTTAAAAAAATTAACCCTGATTTTGAAAATATTTTAATGTAACTATTTCATATCTTTTTTCCGTAATTTTATCTTTTTAGTCTAATTAATTTATATGCACCTTTTTCTGAGACTAATTGATAATCAGTATTTCGTAAATCACTATTTTTTAAATAGTTTGATTCAGCAACAATTAATATACTATTATTTTTTATTTTATTAGTTTCTAAGTAAGTTTTTAAAGCCTCTGTATTATCTACAAAATTAACTGGATTTTCACCATAATAAACTATACTATATCGAGTAAATCCTATTAAAAATATTTCTTCTTCTGGCTGAATTTCTTGTTTAATTTCAATAGATAATTCTCGAAAAGATTTTTGTCTTTCAGTATCTAACAGAGGAATTAAAGGAGGAAAAACAAAAGTGGTAAAGGAAAAAAAGGCGATTAAATTTGCACTCCATAACCAACGCCATAAAGATTTTTTAAATAATATAATAACTGCAATTAATACTCCTAATCCCCAAGAAATTGCAGAAATGATGGGTATTCCTGATGCTATTAAATTATCTGCTAATGTGGGTGCAGAAGGATCATTACCTACTAATTTACCACTAATAGCCGATGCTATAGCTAAAATTGTGAGAATAAGAATATTAACAATAGCAGTTATAAGAAATAGCCAATTATTTTGTCTTTCTGGTTTTTTTTGATTGAATTTATCCCCCCAAAATAAAGCAATAATGATAACAACGGCAGGAGTAACTGGGAGAATATAACCTTGAAGTTTCGTAGCGGCGGCGGAAAAAAATATAAAAATAGTAATAAACCATGTAAAACAATATAAGCCTAATTGAGAGTTACGAGGAGATTGTTTTACTTTCCTCCATTGCCAACAAGATAAATTTTTAATACCCAGAGGAAAATATACTGACCATGGTAACATTAAAATAGTACCCCAGATAATATAATAATACCAAGGTCCTGGATGATTAAAAACCACATTAGTAAAGCGTTTAAAGTTACTAACAGCTAAAAATTCGTTAACAAATATTTCCCCATCAAGAATAATAGCGGCAATATACCACGGTAATGCAACTACAAAAAATATAATAGTTGTGCGAATGGGGTTGATTTCCCCAAAAATTTCCCAAAATTTGCCCACATATAACAAAAAACTACCAATTCCTAGTATCGGTAAAATAACTCCAATTGGTCCTTTGACTAATACAGCGATCGCCATTAATATAGGAAAAAGACAATAGCATAACTGTTGGAATTTTGGTTTTTCAGGTTGAGCATAACCTAAAAAAAACACTAACATAGCACAAGCAATAGCAGAAGATAATAACATATCTGATACAGCTACTCTTCCCCATGCAATCCAGGCAGGATTTAATGCCATCATACCGCTACCAATCCATGCCGTTAACCATAATTGCCAAGAATTATTATCAGGTTTGTGGTGAGTAAAACCAAAGTAACGAAGAATATAAAATACTAAAAAGACAACGACAATGGCACTTAAAGCCACAGGAAATCTTGCCGCCCATTCTGTAACACCAAATATTTTAAAACTTAATGCTAAAAACCAATAACCCCCCGCAGGATAAGAATAAAAATAATTATTATTCCAATGAGGACTAATCCAATTATTAGTTAAAACCATCTGCCGAGCTACTTCTACATATAAAGCCTCAGTTTTATCAATCAAGCCAATATTACCAAGATTAGCTAAAAAAGCAATCCAACTAATTAACAATAAACCAAGAATGGAAATAATCCATAATTTTTTTGGCTGTTTTCGTAATAATTCTTCATTAAATTGCACAAATTTTCTCCTTCACTAACTGAATATATATCCGATTAATTGTTAATTATTTATGTATGGTTAATTATTAATTACTTTTACTACTTTTTAGCAAAGTAATTGACAAACTAAACATGATGTATCCTATAGTATAAGAAGCTAAAATATCTGTCACCCAATGCACTCTTAAATAAGCACTACTAATACCCATTAAAATAATTAAAAAAGTAGCAATAAAATAGAAATAATTTTTAAATTTAGGAAAAGATTGAGAGAAAATATAAGCTAATAAAAAGTATAATAATAAATTACCAGAAGCATGACCACTGGGAAAACTATTACCGAAAGCATTTTCTACTAAACGATTATCAGGGCGAGGAATATCAAAAAAAGGCTTAAGAATTTTGTCGATTAAAATTAAAATAGATAAAGTCGATAAAGCAATAACTTGTGCTTCTTCCCAATATTTTTTCCACAGTAAAAAGCCTAAACTAAATAAGACAATAAATACCGCAACTTCCGCTTCACCAATAAAGTAAGAAGCCTTAGCAATATAAATAAACCAACTAGGTAAAATTCTATGAATTGTGGTTAATAAGTTATTATCAAACGTCTTTAGTTTTCCCGTTAATACTAAATGACTTAAAATGATAAAAAAAGATAATGCTATACTAGAAAAAAACAGATTAATTTTATTTATATGCTGAAAAAAGTTTTTTGGCTTTAATAAATATTTAATTTTCATTTAACTTTTATAAAAGTGCTTTTTCTGCCAAAATCAATAAATTATTTATGATTAATTGTCAATCTAATATATTAACATAAAAATTAAAGTTAAGTAAAATATCAAGACTTTCCGTGTTAACGAGGAGATAAAAAATAAAAGAGAAACATTCCTGCACTAAAACCTATGGATGCTAACACAAAAATAAAACTAAATATTTGCCAATTTTTAAAACTTAATTTTTGCAAATCTAAACGAAATAATATAGTAGCGGAAGTGATCACTAATAAATCTGCAAAATGATCAAAATAACAAAAAATAAAAATTAACGCAATAGACCAAAATAAAATAGCAATAAACGCTTTAACATCAGAGTTTATCGTCTCTTCAAAAACAAAAGTAATTAAAGCAATGGGAGTACTTAAAAGCAAGGAAATTAAAATTAGCATTGAAAATGCAAATATTCTAGTTATCCATAAACCAATATCTTCTTCAATTACTAAATGAAAAGAGAGACTTTGTTCTCTTATTACCATAGCCCAATGCTCTAAATCATCAGCAATTAACCATCCCAAAACTGTATAAGTACATAAAAAAATACTGAAGGATAGGAAAAGATTTTTATCTAGCCAAGAAGATTCTTTTTCGAGATTATTAAAGGAGTGTTTACTTGGCATAGTAATGAGCAATTATTACACAAAAATTAGCAATTAATAACTATAAAATCTTTAAAAACTATCCCATCATTAGCCATCAACAATCACAAAAATTTTTCTTAAAAAACAAGTTAAATTTAAGACATAAATTGAGCCATATAATCGAAATAAGGTGCTGCTTCTTCCGCTTCTTCTTTACTCAGTAAACCTAAAGACGCTTCTTTAAGACAACGAATAGACTCCACCATTCCATCTAAAGGCACTCCCAAGGAATTATACATTTCTTTAGCTCCTATTAAACCGATGCTTTCAATAGGTTCTTTATCTCCTGATAAAATACCATAAGTGGCTAAACGTAAATACCAGCCAAAATCTCTTAAACACTGATTATACTGTTTTTGTCCAGAGGCATTACCACCCGATGCACGAAAATCAGGGCGTTTTCTAAATAACTCTCGACTAGCTTTTTCAACGATTTTTTTTTCGTTTTCTGTTAAAGTTTCAACAATTTTTAATCTTTGTAAACCTGAGTCTAAAAAAGACTTAATTCCTTGTAATTCGCCACTGCTGGGGTAGCGTAATTCATCATCTGCTTTGAGAATAACTTGACTAACTATGCTCATTTTATTAACGAGTATTATTTATATGATTAGTTTAACGTGACATTAGCACTTATTTATTGCCTACAGTCTATCACAAAAACGACTAATTTTTTAGACATGAAAATCTAAATTATAAGACCGATGTTTTCTTTATTTAAACTTTGTATATAAGGGCAAAATGGAACAAACTTTTCAAAAAAATCATAAATCTTAACATTTAAAATAATTCCCATACTTCTCGACAAAATTCTTTAAGTTTATCTCTAACTTCTTGTGTTGGTAAACATCTACCTTCCAACTGCCAATTATCAACGGTAGAAAATCGCCATACTTCTCCTGTATAGTTAAATCCAGCAGTTTCGATTCCGATTAAACCTAGTTTATTTTCCTCTACATCTTGATGAAATCTAATTTGTATTAAAATACTCCTACTTTGAATTTTGCGACTCCATCCGGGAAAATGAAAGCCAATATCAATAGAGTCAGGATCAACTAAATTAATTGTATCAGGATCATTATGCCATGGTTGCAAATCTCCTTTAGCATCAGGAAAATATTGTTTAAACAAATTGACAATAGAAGCTATTTTGCTAGTAATTTCTAATCCTTTTGCTTGTTCAGATGCGTTCATAGATGAATTTCTTTGTAGTTACATTTGACTTTAAGATAAGATTAAGTATAAGCAATCTTATCTAAGTTGTTATATTTTGATGAAGCTAGGAAATTAAGAGATAATAACGAGCCAATAAATATTGGTTTTAATGAGTGCTACTTAAAAGTAAGGCTTGTTGTTGCATTTTTTTAAAAATATTAAGAAAGCCATTAGCACGAGAAGGGGTGAGACTAACTTGTAATCCAGTTTCCTCAATAAAGTCAGGGGTTAAAGTAAGAATTTGTGTAGGAGTTAATCCGTTTAAACCTTCAATCAAAAATGCAACTAATCCTTTAACTAATTGTGCATCAGAATCTCCTTGATAAAATATTTTATCTTCTTCTAATTTAGAAGTTATGTAAACCTGAGAAACACATCCTAACACTTTATTCTCTTCCGTTTTTCCTTCTTCTGACATCGGTGCTAGTTTTTTCCCATACCAGAGTAACTGCTCATATTTTTGTTTCGGATTATCACGACGCTTAAATTTTTCAACTATTTTATCAAGGTTTTCAGGTCTTGTGAAAGAATTGGATACCATAAAGTTAATAATAATTATCAGAACATTTTGTAAGTGCTTCTCGTCTATTGTAATTAATAACTAGATCTTAAAGTTGATTAACATGGCTTTTAATTCAATTTTTCCTTTCAAATCTCTTTCTTTTGGTGGCATAATAACAATTATATTTTTATTTAACCTAATACCGTCAAATTCCATCGCTCAAATTCCTAAAAATCAGGAAATAAAAGGTACAACAGGAGGAAATAATAATAGTGGTGACTGTGGTTATATTGGCAATCAACCTAGTCATATTATTAACTTAAGCCAACAAGTATATTCATTAAATATAGTAGTTGAAACAAATCAAGGTAAACCAACCCTTTTAGTAGTAGGTCCAGGAAATAATGATCGTTTTTGTATTTTAGGAGAAGCAAGTCCGGGTAAATACCCTAAAATGGGCGGTGTTTGGGCGGCGGGAAAATACCTCATCTATGTTGGCGATATTCAAGGAAATCAAAATCCTTTCACCTTAAAAATAACAACTCAATAAAGTTAATAAAAAACATTAGTATGTTACAATGACCTAAGTTTTTCAAAAAATTGCCATTTAAAAGCCTTCAATAATTATTCATTAGTAATGATTTATTATGATTTTTTCTCTAATCTTAAGACTAACTATTTGGTTTCTTCTCACTTCTGATTTAAGTATTTTGAATATTATTATTGGTATAGCTATTGCTGTTTTATTACCCCGTAGTCAAGTAGAAAAAGAATCAATCAAAGAATGGATAAAAGTCTTAGGAAAATTATTAATTGCTATCCCTCAAGCCTATTATGAAGCTATAGAAATAATGATTTTCCCTCATCCCTATGAAGGCTTAACTTTAGAAAGAGTCAAACCAAAACGTTCTAGAAATTTAATTTTTTTAGACATATTTTTAATTACCTTTACACCTAAAACTATTGTTTTAAAATATTACAAACAAGGATTATTTCAAATTCATAGAATTTTAAGAAAGAAAAACTCATGAATATTATTTTAACAATCATGATTGTAACTTTATTAATACCCATTTATCAGTCTTGGAAAGACGAAAATATATGGCAAAAAATGTTAGCCTTTGCTAGTCTTTCTTCAAAAAGTGCCATCATGATTTTATTTATTTCTGTTTTGCGAGATGATTGGATGATTGGCATTGTCGGAGTAATTATTTTAACGGTTGGTAATGCGGGATTAATGTTATTAGCACAAGTAGTTAAACGTATGACAATAAACAATTAAATATTCTTGCATCAAACTAAGGTTTGTAATAGACACTGTCGCCATAGACTAAAAACAAAACTTTATGGTTTAGGCTTAGTAAATTGAGAAGCCGCAGGAAAATATTTAACAGGCTCATTTTGTAAAGCCTTACTCATAAACTGTCGCCAAATTGGTGCGGCATATCCTCCCCCTGTTACCCCCCTACCCAAACTACGATTGTAATCATCATTGCCAATCCATACTGCTGTTGAAAGTTGAGGTACATAACCCACAAACCAAACATCTCTTTCTCCTGATGTAGTACCTGTTTTACCAGCCGCTGGTCTGCCAATATTGGCACTACTAGCAGTACCACCATTAATAACATTCTGTAAAGTACTGGTTAAAGAGGCTGTTGCCCACTCATTTAATACTAATTGAGGTTTTGGGGTATTATCTAACATGAGATTTCCTAAACTATCTGTAACTTGCATGATCATAGTTGTATCTGATTGCCAACCATTACTTGCAAAAGTAGCATAAGCTTTCGCCATTTCCATGGGTGTTACCCCAATAGGACCTAAAGGTAAAGATACGACAGGTTGTAAAGGACTCTCAATACCTAGAGTACGACAAACTTCGATGACTTTATCTAAACCGACTCTCTGCCCTAAAACTACTGCTGGAATATTAAGGGATGTAGCTAAGGCATGGGTAATACTAACGCTTCCTCCACCTTGCCCACCGCCATAGTTTTGCGGACGATAATAACCACCTCCTTCTCGAAAACCTCTGGTATAATTAGGAACACTAGAATAAGGTGTATATTTACCTGAAGCAAATGCTGTATAATAAACAAAAGGTTTAAAGGCTGAACCGGGTTGCCGACGAGATTGTAATACTCTGTTAAATTGACTTTTTTCATAATCAATTCCTCCTACTACTGCTTTAACGAAATGAGTGCGAGGATCGATTGCTACTAATGCCACCTGATCGGCTCTAACTCCTGAACCTCTTAGATTACGATGGGCTCTTTTAACAATTTCTTCTGCTTCGGTTTGTAATTTATAGTCAATCGTTGTTTGAACATTAATGCCTCCTTTAGTGACAGTATCCATCCCAAAACGCTGAATTAATTCTTCTTTCACCGCATCCGTAACATAGGGTAACTTACTTGTTTGCCATGCCCTTCTTTTGCCTATGAGTACGGGTGCATTTTTCGCTTTATCTGCTTCTTCTTTACTAATCCAACCGATGTCAACCATCCGATTAAGTACTATAGCTTGTCTTTCTTTAGCTAAGGGATAATCAGCAAATGGACTATAGACTTCTGGAGCTTGAATTATTCCTGCCATCATCGCTCCTTCTGCTAAAGTCAAATCCTTTGCGGATTTATTAAAATAACTTTGTGCTGCGGTTTCTGCACCATAATTATTATGACCCCAATAAATATTATTCAGATACATTTCTAAAATATCATCCTTACCAAACACTTGTTCTACTCGTAATGCTAAAACCGCTTCTGCTAATTTTCGAGAAAAAGTTCGTTGATGAGAAAGAAAAACATTTTTAACTAATTGCATGGTTAAGGTAGAAGCACCTTCTACCACTGAACCACTTTGAAAGTTAACAACTACTGCCCTAGCAATACCATTAGGACTAATTCCTTTATGGGTATAAAAATTACTATCTTCGATCGCCATCACTGCTCTTTTTAGTTGTGGCGATATTTCTTCTAGTGGTACATTAGTCCTATGTTCTTCTCCATGAAAAGTGGTTAATAACAAACCTTTCACATCATAAATGTAGCTTGTTTGAGAAGGAACATAATTATTTAATACTCTTACATCAGGCAAATTGCGAAAACTAATAGCTAAACCAACGATTCCTCCTGCTATTGCTGATGTAGTTAATAAAGTTAAGCCGAGAAATGTTCCTCCAGCTACTTTTGCTACCCCTTTGACAAAATTGGAGGGAGTAGAAGGTTTTTGATCCTTAGTTTTTCGTTTAATGGTGGTTGATGACACAGTGTTTAAGGAGTAAATAAATAAAATTTTAATTAAAAATTCAACGATTACATATTAGTTTAAAATTATACTAATACAATTGAGTTAAAAAATAACTGCGCTTGATCCTAGCATAAAGCTCATATAATAAATCAAGATTTAAGTAATAAAACTCAAAATCAACTAGCAAAAATTTTCCTTATCCATCAAAGTTATTTGATTAAATTATTAGGAGTATAATTAAACGATGTTTGTTCTTAGTGGTTACGAATATTTTTTAGGTTTTTTAATTATTAGCAGTTCTGTTCCTATTTTAGCTTTAACCGCATCTAAATTACTACGACCAAAAACAGGTGGTCCTGAAAGGCACATTACCTATGAGTCTGGAATGGAACCTTTTGGCGGTGCATGGATTCAATTTAATATTCGCTACTATATGTTTGCTCTTGTATTTGTGGTTTTTGATGTGGAAACAGTCTTTCTATATCCTTGGGCTGTTGCCTTCAATACTTTAGGTTTATTAGCTTTCATCGAAGCCCTAATTTTTATTTCTATTCTCGTTCTTGCTTTAGTTTATGCCTGGCGTAAAGGTGCTTTAGAATGGTCATAATCAATTTAACAATTAACAATTGACAACGAATCTGTTTTCGGGTCTTAATGATTAAGTTACCTTAAAATATAGATAATGCTATTTTCTTTAAATAAATTATGAGTAATTCCACACCAGATTTAGCTACACTACAAAAACAAGCTACAGAAAAAATCCTTAACCCCATTGCTAGAAGTCAGGTAACACAGGATTTATCGGAAAATGTAATTCTTACCACCGTTGATGATTTACATAACTGGGCTAGGCTTTCTAGTTTATGGCCTTTACTTTATGGTACAGCTTGTTGCTTTATCGAATTTGCGGCTTTAATTGGCTCTCGATTCGATTTTGATCGATTTGGGTTAGTTCCCCGTTCAAGTCCCCGTCAAGCAGATTTACTCATCACTGCGGGAACAGTTACGATGAAGATGGCACCTGCTTTAGTGCGTTTATATGAACAAATGCCCGAACCTAAATATGTTATTGCCATGGGTGCTTGTACTATTACAGGTGGAATGTTTAGCAGTGACTCGACTACGGCAGTTAGGGGTGTAGATAAATTAATCCCCGTTGATGTTTATATTCCGGGTTGTCCTCCTCGTCCTGAAGCTATTTTTGATGCTATTATCAAACTCAGAAAAAAAGTTGCTAATGAATCTATACAAGAACGAGGCACTGTTCAAAGTCAAACTCATAGATATTATTCCACAACCCATAATTTGAAAGTTGTTGAACCAATCTTGACAGGAGAATATATGCGCAGCAAAACTAGACATAATCCACCAGCTGAATTAGCTGCGGCGATGGGATTACCGGTCTCTCCCGCTTTAGAAACTACGACAGCAAAACAAGAGGTAGAATAATGACCGAAGTTAATAATACTCCTGAAAATACCGAAAATGCACCTTTAGTTCAAGCAGGTGTAGCTTCTCAGTGGCTAACAGAAAATGGTTTTGATCATCAATCCCTCGAAAAAGATCACTCAGGCATAGAATTAATCAAAGTTGAAGCTGAATATTTAATTCCCATTGCTACTGCTTTATATGCCTACGGCTTTAATTATCTCCAATGTCAAGGTGCTTATGATTTAGGAGCGGGAAAAGAGTTAGTAAGTTTTTATCATCTTATTAAAGTTAGTGATAATGTTACAAGCCCCGAAGAAATACGTATAAAAGTATATCTTAATCGGGAAGATCCTAAAGTACCTTCTCTATATTGGATTTGGAAAGCCGCCGATTGGCAAGAAAGAGAAAGCTACGAAATGTATGGCATTATCTACGAAGGGCATCCTAATCTCAAGCGTTTGTTAATGCCTGAAGATTGGATAGGTTGGCCTTTACGGAAAGATTATATTTCTCCCGATTTTTACGAACTCCAAGACGCATATTAATAATTAATAATTAACAATTAACAATTAATAATTAATTATCTACTTAATCAATAAATGCTTTGGTTTGTCAAAATTGAAAAAGGGATTGTTTCTAAAGAAAATTTTGATCAATACGTTGATGATCATATTGCCTATGTTAAACAACTAATTACTAATGGTCACGAGGCAAAAACCGGTTATTGGGCAGAATTAGGAGGAGGAATGATGATTTTTAAAGCCAATTCAAGGGATGAAGCGGAATCAATTATCAGAAATGATCCTCTTGTTAAAAATAATTGTGTTGAGTATGAATTACATCAATGGCAAATTGTTGTCTAAAACTGATTATTAGTGTTCAAGTAATGCTACTATTGGCCCGATAAATAATTTTTATGATTTTGTCAACTTTATTCAGTGGCACGGTGTCGGCGATCGCAGTAGAATATAAAGAAGAATTAAACTAAAACTGAAAAAAGTAATGACAGAAAGTTCCACTATTCAGAAAAAAAGCTCTAAAGTAGAAGGTATTAAAGACCGTAGTAATTTTTTAAGAGAGCCAATAGCTACAGAGTTACAACAAAATACAACCCATTTTAGTGAAGACGGTATTCAAATTCTGAAATTTCACGGTTCATATCAACAAGATAATCGAGATAATAGAGTAAAAGGTCAAGAAAAAGATTATCAATTCATGTTACGCACCCGTAATCCCGGTGGTTTTATTCCTCCGCAACTATATCTCGCCCTCGAAAACTTATCCGAAGAATATGGTAATCAGACACTGAGAGTTACAACCAGACAAGGTTATCAAATTCACGGAATTCTTAAAAAAAATCTCAAGGCAGTAATTAGTCGTATTGTTAAAAATATGGGCTCAACTTTAGGAGCTTGTGGTGACTTAAATCGTAACGTGATGGCACCTCCAGCACCCTATAAAAATCGCCCTGATTATCAGTATGCGTGGGAATATGCGGAAAAAATCGCTGATTTACTCACCCCTCAAACTGGTGCGTATTATGAAATTTGGTTAGATGGCGAAAAAGCTATTACCGCAGAAGAATCCCCAGAAATTAAAGCTTATCGTCAAAAAGATCTTAATGGTAGTAACTTCACCGATTCTGAAGAGCCTATTTATGGCACTCATTATATGCCTCGTAAGTTCAAATGTTCAGTTACCGTTCCAGGAGATAACTCTATTGATATTTATACCCATGATCTTAGTTTAGTGGTTATTACCAATAAAAAAGGAGAATTAGAAGGTTTTAATATTCTTGCAGGAGGAGGCTTAGGGCGCACCCATCGTAAAAATGAAACCTTTGCCCGTAGTGCTGATAAAATTGGATATGTAAAAAAAGAGGATGTTTTTGATTTAGTTAAAGCCGTAGTAGCCACTCAACGAGATTATGGGGATCGTACAGATAGAAGACACGCTCGGATGAAATACTTAATTAATGATTGGGGGGTAGAAAAATTTACCACTAAATTAGAAGAGTTTTTCGGTAAAAAATTAGAGAGTTTTAAACCATTACCAGAATGGCAATATGAGGACTATTTAGGATGGCATGAGCAAGGAGACGGAAAACTATTTATTGGTATTTCTGTTGAAAATGGACGAGTAAAAAATGAAGGGAAATTGCAATTAAAAGAAGCCTTAAAAAAAGTCATTGAAAAATATGAATTACCAACTCGTTTGACAGCTAACCATAACATTATTCTTTACGAAATTGATCCTCAATGGCAAGAAGATATAAGCCAAATTTTTATAACTCACGGCATAGAAATTAACCCTGAAAATGTTAATCATCTTACCCGTTATTCCATGGCTTGTCCAGCATTACCCACTTGCGGATTAGCTACCACAGAATCAGAGCGAATTTTACCAAGTATTTTAGAAAGAATTGATGTCTTATTAGCTCAATTAGGTATCCCAGAAGAAAACATCGTTATTCGCATGACAGGATGTCCGAATGGTTGTGCTCGCCCTTATATGGCAGAATTAGGCTTTGTAGGAGATTCACCCAATGTTTATCAAATGTGGCTAGGTGGTTGTCCGAATCAAACTCGTTTAGCTAGAGTTTATGTAGATAAATTAAATATAGCTAACCTAGAAAAATTTTTAGAACCATTATTTGTTTTTTTCCGTGACAGTAAACAAAAAAAAGAGACTTTTGGGGATTTTTGTAATCGTCTTGGTTTTGATGCTTTACGCACATTTGCTGATACATATCAACCTACTAACAAAAAAATAGTTAAAAAAGGTGAAAAACAACCTCGTAAAAAACGTAATGAACATCGTATCAGTGTTAATGAGGAATGGTATCAAAAGTTAAAAACTACTTCCAGTGAACAGAAAAAAGGTATGAATCAAATTGTTTCGGAAGCCTTAGCTGCTTATTTTGGTGAGTAAAATCGTTAACAATTAACAATTAACGATTAACAATTGATCTTAACTTATTCTATAGTTGCCCCTTGAGTATCTAAATTTAAACTCTTAACATCAGCTTTTATTCCTATATTTTGCCATGTATTTTTCATTGCATTAATAACATCATCAGCGTATAGACTAGAACTTAAAGCTAATAAACTTGGACCTGCACCACTAATTACCATTCCGTAACCTTTTGCTTTAATCACTGCCTCATAAATATCATCATAACCAGTGATTAAACTTTTACGATATGGTTGATGTAATTTATCTTTCAAGGCTTCCGTTAACCAATCTGGATTACCTGTTTCTAAACCTTTAATTAATAACCCCAAATGCGCGATATTAAAAATAGCATCCGAATAACTTAATTGTTTTGGTAATACTGCTCTAGCCGCTTCTGTTGATAATTCAAAATTAGGTATTGCCACAATAAACTTAATATCAGGATTAGAAGTAATGGGAACAAAATGCCATTTACTATCTTCGCCTACAGATAAAATACAATTACCTAAAAATGCAGGGACAACATTATCTGGATGACCTTCAATGGCGATCGCTAAATTAATCAAATCATCTTGAGAAAGCTTTTGGGTGGAAAAATAATTAGCCGCTAATAAACCCGCCACAATGGCTGTTGCTGAACTACCTAAACCTCTAGCTAAGGGGACATTTATGCTAATTTTAGTATCGATGGCAGGAGGCGTTAAATTGATGTGTTGATAAAAATGTAAAAAAGATTGATAAAGCAAGTTATCTTCTTTCAAACTAATTTTATCTGCACCATCACCAATAACTTGAAAAGTAGTTTTATCGTTATTACTTAAACTAAATTCAAATTGATTATAAAGACTTAACGCAGTACCGATACAATCAAAGCCAGAGCCTAAATTAGCCGTTGTGGCGGGTACTTGAATAAGAATAGAATTAGATTGACTCATTTACAATTGATAAAAATTAGATGGTGATGACCAGAAAACATTGTATCAGTTAGTTTGTAGTTATAGAAGAAAGAAAAACTGATCAATCTTGATCGAGAATGATACGATAACGAGCTTTTCCTGATTTTAGACGTGCCATTGCTTGATTAACTTGACTCATAGGAAAATGTTCGGTTACAGGTTTAATATTATGAAGTTGACAAAATTCTAGCATCTGAGCAATGATTGCAGGACTTCCTACAGGAGAACCCGATACAGATTTCTGTCCAAAAATCATCGACATAACATTAAGATTCACAGGTTCAATTACAGCACCTAATAGATGAAGACGACCTTGTGGTTTTAAAGTTTCTAAATAACCATTCCAATCAAGTTTGACGTTCACTGTGGACAAAATTAGATCAAAACGTCCTTTAGCTGATGAGAGAATTTCTGGGTCTCTGGAATTAAGAGTATCATGGGCTCCCAATTTTAAGGCTTCTTCTTTTTTCGATTCACTGGAAGTAAATGCGGTAACTCGACAACCCCATGCTCGTAAAAACTGTAAAGCCATGTGACCTAAACCACCAATACCAATAACCCCCACACTAGCAGTTGGTAAAATATTAAACTGGATTAAGGGATTAAATACTGTAATACCACCACAAAATAATGGTCCTGCTGTAGTGGCATCAATATTATCAGGTAATTTGATTACACTAGGCACTTTTGCTCTGACAATATCAGCAAAACCTCCATGTCTGCCTACAATTGTTCCTACAGCATTGTTACACATATTCTGATAGCCAGTTAAGCATTGCTGACAAGTTAAACAGTAACCTGAATGCCATCCTAAACCAACATAATCACCTATCTTTAGATTAGTTACATCTTTGCCGATGGCTCTAACTGTTCCAATTACTTCGTGCCCTGGTACAAAGGGATATTGTGTCACACCCCAAGCATTTTCCAACATACTTAAATCACTATGGCAAATACCACAATGTTTAACAGCAATATCAACTTCATAAGCACCAATTTCTCCCAATTCATACTGAAAAGGTTTCAAAGTTCCATCTACTTCACTAGCGGCATAAGCATTAACAGTAGTCATAATTTTTTGATTCGATTAAGTTATCTTGGTTGAATTGATTAAATTTTTCAATGATTCAAGATAATCTTAACTTAATTGCAAAAGAAGTTTAGGGATGTGGTACTTCACACCTAGAAGCACTTAAAATTAACTTTAGTTTCCCTCCTTAGGTAATGATCAATTAATTTACTCATAACCGTCTTTGTGTTATCATCTTTGAATGCTTAGACAAAAAGCGATTATGCTAACCTTATTTAAGCTATAAAATAAACCACTTGTAAATCAGTTAGCCATATAAGGCATGGTTTGGTTACAGAAATTGTTTACAAAAACAGATAACGATAATAATCTCTCTGACAAAATCTATGAGAGACATTGGATTACCCTTGATCCTAAAATATTCGGACAAAGTAAAATATACTTTAGTAGTAATCAAGAAATTGATTTATATGAATTAGAAGAATTGTGCGACTCCGTAGGATGGGCAAGAAGACCTTTACGTAAAGTGAGAAAAGCCCTGGAAAATAGCTACCTAGTTTCTTCAGCATGGGAAGTAAAAGGAGCAACAACATCGATGATCGGATTTGCCCGTGCGACATCAGATCATGCTTTCAATGCTACTATTTGGGATGTAGTGATACACCCTCGTTTCCAAAATAAAGGCTTGGGTAAAACATTTATGAAATATATGATCAAAAAGTTACGTAGTGATGATATTAGTAATGTAACTTTATTTGCTGATCCTCACGTTATCGATTTTTATAAGCGATTGGGTTTTGTTTTAGATCCTGAAGGAATAAAGGGGATGTTTTGGTATCCTGATTAATAGTAAAAACACTTAAACTCTTCTATATAGTTGTTTTAGCTTATTTTAATAAGGTAACAAGATTAACAAGAATGTTATTTATGTTAATCTTGTTATCAAGAATTTAATGTCAAAATAATGCAGAATTTATTGGATGAGACAAACACTTAATTATCTCGATTGAAGTCGTTGCAACGAGAGAATTCTTTCTCAGTACAAGAAACGCTCCCACCGAAAAGTGGAGATGGTAATCGTCCTAAGCTAATATCAAATTTCTCTCAAATGTAAGGTTAATCCTGATGTAATCGGGTGCAAATAAGAAGAAAAGGCAATAGGCTCAATGATAAAAATTATATTGGAGCTTTATTCAATGAGTTATAATAATAAGTAAGGAGGCTCTAGTACATCAAAACAAAATACTAGATCATAACTGATGGTTAATCTTACAGAAAAAACCACAAATAACCCTACACAAACTCCGTTTAATCAGGCTTGGCAAGGCTTTAAAATCGGTCAGTGGACAAAGGAAGTTAACGTCAGAGATTTTATTCAAAAAAATTATACCCCTTATACTGGTGATGAATCTTTTTTAACAGATGCTACTTCTACTACTAATAGTCTATGGACAGAAGTTAAACTATTAATGAAAGAAGAAAGAGAAAAAGGTGTTTTAGATGCTGAAACTAAAATTCCCTCTAGTATTACCGCTTATTCTGCCGGTTATATCAATCAAGACTTAGAAAAAATAGTTGGCTTACAAACCGATAAACCCCTTAAACGAGCAATTATGCCCTATGGTGGTATCAGAGTTGTTGCTACATCTTTGAAATCTTACGGTTATGACATAGATCCTCAAACGGAAGAAATTTTCACAAAATATCGTAAAACTCATAATGACGGTGTTTTTTCCGCTTATACTACCGACATGAGAAAAGCTCGCAAATCTGGTATTATAACTGGTTTACCTGATGCTTATGGTAGGGGACGTATTATCGGTGATTATCGTCGAGTTGCTTTATATGGTGTCGATTTTCTGATCAATGATAAACAAGCACAGCTACTTTCTCTCGAAAATGACATCATGGATGAAGACACTATTCGCTTGAGAGAGGAAACTACTGAACAAATTCAAGCCTTAAATGAGTTAAAAGAAATGGCTTTGAGTTATGGCTTTGACATCAGCATACCTGCAACAACAGCTCAAGAAGCGGTGCAATGGACTTATTTTGCTTATCTTGCCGCCGTAAAAGAACAAAATGGTGCAGCAATGTCTCTTGGTCGTACTTCGACTTTCTTAGATATTTATATTACCAAAGATCTCAAAAATGGTATTATCACTGAAGTCCAAGCTCAAGAATTAATTGATCAATTTGTGATCAAGTTACGTATGGTTCGTTTTTTGCGTGCTCCTGAATATAATCAACTTTTTGCGGCTGATCCCGTTTGGGTGACAGAAGTAATTGGTGGTATGGGTGCAGATGGAAGAGCTTTAGTAACTAAAAATAGTTTCCGTTTCTTACACACATTATATAACTTAGGTCCTGCACCTGAACCCAATTTAACGGTATTATGGTCAGAAAGATTGCCGACCTGCTTTAAACATTATTGTGCTAAAGTTTCTATCGATACCAGCTCTATTCAATACGAAAATGATGATTTGATGCACCCTGACTATGGGGATGATTATGGTATTGCCTGTTGTGTGTCTGTGATGAAAATTGGTAAACAAATGCAATTTTTTGGAGCAAGAGTCAATTTAGCCAAGGCTTTACTCTATACCATCAACGGTGGCAAAGATGAAAATAGTGGAGTACAAGTTGCTCCCGCTTACGCACCCATTACAGGAGATTATTTAGAATATGAAGAAATCACCGCAAAATTTGATTTACTCATGGCATGGTTAGCAAAATTATACGTTAACACTCTTAATGTTATTCATTATATGCACGATAAGTATTCTTATGAACGTTTAGAAATGGCATTACATGATCGAGATGTTTATCGTACAATGGCTTGTGGTATTGCTGGTTTATCAGTCGTGGCTGATGCTTTATCTGCCATTAAATATAGTCGAGTTAAAATAATTCGCAATGAAGCAGGTTTAGCCGTTGATTATGAAGTTGAAGGGGATTATCCTAAATTCGGAAATAATGATGATCGAGTTGATAGTATTGCTATTGGGTTAATGACAAAATTCATGAACCAAATTCGCAAAAATAAAACCTATCGTCATGCAACTCCCACTCAATCAGTTTTAACCATTACCTCTAATGTGGTTTATGGTAAAAAAACTGGTAGTACTCCCGACGGACGTAAAGCAGGTGAACCTTTTGCCCCTGGTGCAAATCCTATGCACGGACGTGATATAAAAGGTGCGATCGCCTCTATGGAATCCATCGCAAAATTACCTTACGAGCACGCTCAAGATGGTATATCCTATACTTTTTCTATCGTACCAAATGCTTTAGGTAAAACTTCTGAAATGCGCATTAAAAACTTAGCAGGAATTTTGGACGGTTATTTTCATAATACGGGTCATCATATAAATGTTAACGTTTTTAATCGAGATACCTTATTAGATGCCATGGATCATCCAGAACAATATCCACAATTAACCATTCGTGTTTCAGGTTATGCTGTTAACTTCATTAAACTAACCCGTGAACAACAGTTAGATGTAATTAACCGAACCTTTCACGAACAACTATAGTAACTGATTTAACTATAAAAATAGTAAAAGACGGAACTTTTATGGCAGGGAGATGATGCCTTTTGTAAATCAAGAAAATTATTTCAAAAAAGCACAAAGATTTAGCATTTTTCTACCTGTCAATTTGTTTTCGCCATTTTTCTTCTATGGAGCTGGGGTCTTGACAAATCCTCTTTTTATTATTTAATACAGTAAATATGATGATAAAAATCTTTTCACTTTATAAGAGAAAATAAGTCGCAAAAGATATAGATTAATTATCAGTAACCAATAAATAATAATCATAAAAGGAGACTAAAAATCATTTTTACCCCGCCATTAGCACGATTAATCGAACAATTACAAAAATTACCCGGTATCGGACCAAAAAGTGCACAAAGATTAGCCTTTCATATCCTTAAACGTGCAGATAAAGATGCTGAAGCTTTAGCCCAAGCTATTCTTGACGCAAAAAGAAGAGTCGGTTTTTGTCAAAAATGTTTTCATTTATCTGCTGATCCTATTTGTGAAATTTGTCGTAACCCCAGTAGAAATCAAAATCTTATTTGTGTAGTAGAAGATTCTAAAGATGTCATAGCCTTAGAAAAAACCAGAGAATATCAAGGTTTATATCATGTCTTAGGAGGGGTTATTTCCCCGATGGATGGAATTACACCCGAACAATTAAATATTCAACCTTTAATTCAAAGAATGGCACAGGGAAAGATTGAAGAAGTAATCATGGCAATCAGTCCTAGTATCGAAGGTGAAACCACTACTTTATATGTCGGTCAACTATTAAAACCATTTACAAAAGTCACTCGCATTGCCTTTGGTTTACCCATGGGAGGAGATTTGGAATATGCAGATGAAGTCACTTTGGCAAGAGCATTAGAAGGACGTAGAGATCTTTAAATAAAGCCTTTAGCCGATAAATTTACATACTAAAAGCTCCCCAACCCCCAAAAAGGGGGAGTAACTTCGGAGAGTACTGCGGGGAGAGCTTAATAGACAATTAACAATTAACAATTAATAATAATTGTAACGTAAATATTCAAGCCTTGTCAATATATTCACGAGGTTTCCTAGAATATTTTTTTTGCTATCATTGAGTCTTTCCCCAATTTCTTTATAGCGATAACAAAATAAAAGAATTGATCGCGCTAAAATGGCAATCAGAAAACCATCGTCAAGATTAGATTAAACGTTAAACATTTCAACAATTAAGCTCTTATGACTCAATTATCCGCAGAATCAAAGGTAACTGAAAAAAAAAGACATCATATTCATCATGGAAAACATCCTGTCAAACCTTTTAAATTATGGCAAGATATTAGTGAGCAAGAAGTCAGAATCGAAATTGTACCAATGATTGACGTTATTTTTTGTATTTTAACGTTTTTCATTTTGGCAGCTGTAGGTTTTTCTCGCCAACAAGCCATTAGTTTGAATCTTCCAAAAGCGGCGACTGGCACGGCAGAAATGAGGGAGATGTTGGTAGTAAGTTTAGATAATCGGGGACAACTATATCTTGAAAAACAGCCTGTTAGTCAAGTACAACTTTATAGTGCAATCAAAAACTATCATAGTCTCAATCCCAGTGGATTAATGGTACTTCATGCTTCTCAGGAAGTGCGTTATAGTCAAGTCATTGAAGTATTAGATATGCTTAAAGAAGTAGGGGGAGAAAGAGTGGCTTTAGCAACTTTACCCGGAAAATCTCAAGCACCTAATCAAACTGTAGATCCTTATGGTGGCTTTAATCCTTATTACCCTAATTATGGTACTAATCAACCTTCCTCACAACCTCCAATTCAATCTCCCTCTCAATTATCTCCCCAACCATCTCCTCAAATTCCTATCCCAATTGAACCTCCTGCTCCTCAATAATTAAAATGGTTTAAGAAGTAAATCACAAGTAACAAAATGATGAAGACAAAACAAGTGAACAAGTAGAAAAAATCCCAATATTTGTGCATTGTTAAAATAATATTTTATTAAATTCACAAAAAACACAATCTCCCTGTGTGTTTATCTTCTAAGTCAGTCATCACCTATTTTTATATCGAACTCAGGTGATGTACTCCATTTTTCCCCTTTAATTAAAGTATGAGTTTTCCAGTTATCATCAGTATTGGGATAATCAAGACGATAATGTCCTCCTCTACTTTCCTTTCGATAGATAGCACTTTTGAGGATTAAATAGCCAACATCCACTAAGTTTAAAGTCTCTGCTGCTAATTTTAATTGTTGTTCTGCGACAGGGGAAATTAATTCGTAAGATTGAGCTGATGTAATATTGCCTATGAATCGGCAAATTGAGAGTAACTTTAATTGATTATGCCAGTGTTCTACTTCTTTGATGGCTTTTTCTAATCCTGCTTCAGTACGACAAATCCCCGCTCCTTCCCATACTGTGATGGGTAAAGCATTTCTGATTTTAGTAATTAAGTCCATTTCTTCTTGCCAATCATCATTAATCTTTTGATAATTTATTGTTCGTAACATTAATTCATCACTAGAATTTAATGATAAATCACGGAAACTTTCGGCAAAGACAACACATTCTAAAAGAGAATTACTAGCTAAACGATTCGCTCCATGAACTCCAGTACTAGCCGTCTCTCCAATGGCGTATAAATTCTTGATTGAAGTTTCATTATTAAGATTAACGGCGACACCTCCCATCCAATAATGTGCGGCAGGAGAAACGGGAATTGGTTGAGAAAATAAATCTACTCCCCATTGTTGACACTTATTAATGATATTGGGGAAACGATATTCAATACGATCATGAGGAATAGGGCGTAAATCTAAGTAAACTTTACCATGAGCAGGATCTTGACTTATTTTATGTAAATGACTGAAAATAGCTCGACTAACTACGTCTCTTGGTGCTAATTCTCCTTTTTCGTGATAATCAAAAGCAAACCGCTTTCCTTGATCATCAATTAAATGAGCTCCTTCCCCCCTCACGGCTTCACTAATCAGAAAATGAGGTGCATTAGTAATATTTAACGCAGTGGGATGAAATTGGACAAATTCTAAGTCTCTTAAAATAGCTCCTTTACGCCATGCTAAAGCTACTCCATCCCCTGTACTAACTTTCGGATTGGTGGTTTGAGCAAATACTTGTCCTCCCCCTCCTGTGGCTAAAATAACGCCTTTTGCTGATAACCAATGAATTTTATTCTCATGAAGCAAACTCACCCCTTGGCATTGATTTTTGTTTTCATCTAACCATAAACTAAGAGCATAAGCCTGTTCATACACTTGAATATTTTTACTTTCTAGCACTTTCTGCCTTAAGATAGAGACGATTGCTCTTCCTGTTGTATCAGCGGCATGGAGCACACGAGGAAAAGAATGAGCGGCTTCTAAAGTCATCGCTAATGAACTATTTTGATTATCCCCTTGTGTTGATGTGCGGTCAAAATCTACCCCCATTTGTAATAATGAGTTAATAGAAGTGGCGGCATTTTCTACTAAAAATTTAACCGCTTTAACATCGCATAAACCAGCACCAGCTTTGAGAGTATCTTCTAAATGAAGTTGGGGAGAATCTTCAGGATTAATAGCCGCCGCAATGCCCCCTTGTGCCCAATCACTAGCACCTTTTTTTAGTTTATCTTTTGTAATGATCGCAATACGGAAATGATTTGGCAGACATAAAGCTGTGTATAAACCAGCCGCACCAGAACCAATAATTATTACATCAAAGTTACAAGGGAAAGAGGATTTTTCGTTCAAGATTTTGATTTTTTGGCAGGAAGTGTATTTGTGCTAATTTTACCCAATGATTTATACAAATCGCCATAAATAAAAATTTCCATAGAAGATTTTACTTTTATGTTTGACTTGTTTAAGTTAAAGTCACTTAGACTTCAGTTAGATGTAAAAAACTTTCAAAAATAAAGGTTTAAAACTGGTGATATACCAAATTTTACCCACTAAAAAAAATAAAGTTGATCAATAATTGACGAAAATCAATTTGAATAATGTTTCAATCAATTTTCTCCCAGTATCCTAGACATCTAGTCCCCAGTCTCATTTTTGCTAAGGAATTTATATCAAACCTAGGTAATTAGAGGCGTTCATTTGATCGTCTCTATTTTCTATTTTAATTTTTAGACTAAAATGAAGGAAAGTTTAATTTGATAGATAATTTTATGGCAGATTCAGAAAATTTGTTACAAAAAGCATTTTATTTAGGTGTCGGTATTGCTAGTTATGCCGTGGAAAAAGCTAATGATAAATTTCAAGAATTAAAGCAACAAGCTGAAAAAATTGCCCTTACCCCTGATTTCCCTCAACAATTACAAAAAATAGCGGATGATATGGTAAGTAAAGGAAAAATGAGTGCAGAAGAGGCTCGTAATTTTGTTGATGAAATGTTGAAACAATCTCAATCTCAAGACACAAAAAAAGATAATCCTGATTCTCCCCCTCAACCACGCACCATTGAAATAGTAACGGATGATGAAAATGATCAATAAAGAATTAATAATTAATCAAATACACCAACCATTAATAATTAAGCTACATTAGAGTTTAGATCTTTTTTATTCTTTGGTAATGATGGATAATTGGGAAAATAATTTAATTGACTGGTTAAATACTGCTCAAAATGAATTGGAGTCATTTTATACACAAATGAACCAACATTGGCAAAAAAATAGCACTGAATGGGAAAAAACATTTAATCAGTTAACAGAAGAAGTTGAGGAAACACTGACAATAGAATTGAATGAATTGCTTACAGAAGTAGATGATTTTTTCGTAGAAGTATTAAAATTATTTCTTGATGATAATTATCTCAATGATGTTGACAATTACAGTTATTTTCTTGATGAAGATGATTTTAATTCATGGTTACAAGACACAAAAATCAAACCTAACGCAGAAATAAATCCTGCTTGTCTCGGTTGTACTAATTATCATGGTCAAAGTTATAATGGTAACTTACTTGTATGCGGAATGCACCCCTATGGTTGGGATGGGGAAAATTGTCCTGATTGGCAAGAGTAAAAAAATCCAAAAAAACTTTATCAATCAAAACGAATCTAAAAATTAATGACTTTGGCTATTTATATAATTGTTAATTGTTAATTATTAATGATTAATTATTAAAACTATCAACTTCTCCTTGAGCGTTATCTGTGCCAAGATATACCAAACCTTGCTCGATTTTGAGGGTGACAAAACTAGCATCTCGAATTAAACGGGTTGCTTCTTTTACCCCTACAATAACGGGAATACCTAAACGCATACCGATTTGAGCCGCATGAGATCTCACTCCCGTTTCTTCAGTGACGATTGCACCTGCTAAACGCATAGCGTCAACATATTGATTATCGGTAGATTTCGTTACTAATATATCTCCCTGAGCAAAATTACTCAATTGACTAACATCTTTAATAACTTTTGTTCTACCTGTAATAATTCCTTGCCCAATACCTACTCCTTCACTAAGTAAACCTTTGACAATTTCTACTTTGATTAAATCCGTTGAACCGGCTACACCTTGTAATGTACCAGCAGTCATCACGACTAAGTTACCGTCATAGAGTAAGCCTTTTTCTCTGGCTACGTTGATAGCGGCTTGGAATACTTGACGCAATCCGGGTAAATCTAATAATAGTAAAGGTTTAATACCCCAAACTAATTGTAATTGACGAGAAACACTAACATGGGGAGTAATGGCAAAAATAGGAGTTTTAGGGCGAAATTTTGAAACATTACGAGCCGTTGCACCAGTTTTTGTTAATGTCATAATTGCCGATGCGTGAAGTTTTTTCGCAATTTGACTTACTGCACCAGCAATAGCTGTTGAAATATTTTCATTATCAAAATTGTCATTATAGGGTGCAACAATATTATCTCTTTCTTGTTCAATTCTAGCGGCAATTTTTGCCATAGTAGCCACTGCTTGAACAGGATATTTCCCCACGGCTGTTTCATTGGAAAGCATAACCGCATCGGTACCATCAAGAATTGCGTTAGCAACATCTGAAACTTCGGCACGGGTTGGGCTAGGGCTACTTGCCATACTATCTAACATCTGGGTAGCCGTAATGATGGGAATACCGAGACGGTTGGCTGTACGAATTAATCGTTTTTGTAAAATTGGTACGTCTTCTGCTGGTAATTCTACTCCCAAGTCTCCCCTTGCTACCATGACTCCATCACACAGAGAAAGTATTTCTTCCATTTGTTCGATGGCTTCGTGTTTTTCGATTTTTGCAATTACAGGGGTAGATTTTCCAGCACTACTGATTAAGTCTTTTATTTCTAATACATCTTGAGGATTACGAACGAAACTTAAGGCTACCCAATCAACTCTTTGATCTAAACCGAACATCAAGTCTTTTTTGTCTTTATCAGTTAAGGCTTTTACCGATAGATAAACGTTAGGAAAATTAACCCCTTTATTGCTAGAAAGTACACCCCCTACCACCACTTGACAATGCAAATCTTTATTTTCTAAATCTATCTCTTTAACTACCATCTCCACTCTACCATCATCGATTAAGATTCTGGCATTCACAGGTACTTCTTCTGCTAAATTTTCATAGCTAATACAACTTATTTCTTGATTACACTTTACTTCCCTACTGGTTAAAATATAGTGATCACCTTCTTTAAGTTCTACAGAAACACATTCAAATTTTCCTAACCGAATTTTAGGTCCTTGTAAATCTTGTAAAATACCAATGGGTATATTAAGTTCATTTTCTGCTTGACGAATCAGACGAATACTACGTTGATGCACTTCATGAGTGCCATGAGAAAAGTTGAGACGAAAAGTATTAGCGCCAGCAAGTATCATTTGACGTAAAGTTTCGGGGTTTGCACAACCTGGGCCAACAGTGGCTACAATTTTAGTACGGTGGGAAAATTTGTCAGACATCACCAATTTATTACTGATAAAACGTGATTGATCATTATATCTTACTTTGGATTCGTTCCATTATCGTTAATTACCTCTGTGTCATTATCATTGTTTCACTGAGTGAGAAAATTTATTTATCAAAGTAGGCAACTTAAACCAGTAGAATTAAATTCCTAATTGTTAATTTTTTGTTATAATTTCACTTTGATGTTGTTTCATTAGGATTATTCTCATCTTGGCACAGGTTATTATTGACAATCTCTACAAAACCTATTTTTCGTCTGCCAGTAAGTTTTCTCCTTCTATTTCTTTAGGAGTTGGAGTGATTGCTAATTCTCCTGATGTAGAACAAAATTTTTCTTCTTCTTCTACCCATGTTTTAAAAGGTATTAATCTTGAAATTCAAGAAGGAGAATTTATGGTTTTAGTTGGTCCTTCTGGATGTGGTAAAAGTACTTTATTGCGTTTAATAGCTGGTTTAGAAGAGATTACTGGAGGAAAAATTTTAATTGGCGATCGTATAGTTAATGATTTACCACCAAAAGCAAGAGATATAGCGATGGTATTTCAAAATTATGCTCTTTATCCTCATCTAAGTGTTTATGATAATATCGCCTTTGGCTTACGAAGAATGAATCAACAAGTATCATCAACACCATTAGATAAAATTTTGACCGTCATTACCAGTAAATTTCCTTCCAAATGGCGTTATCTTTCCGACAGTGAAAAAGAGATTAACAAAAAAGTCGTCATTGTTGCACAAATGTTGCAAATAGAACACTTATTGGAACGTTTGCCCAAACAACTATCAGGGGGACAAAAACAACGAGTTGCTTTAGGAAGAGCTATTGCTCGTAATCCTCATGTATTTTTAATGGACGAACCCTTATCAAATTTAGACGCTAAATTAAGAACAGAAACACGAGGACAAATAGTTAAGCTACAAAAACAATTAAAGATAACAACTATTTATGTAACTCATGATCAGACAGAAGCCATGACGATGGGTGATCGTATTGCTATAATGAACCAAGGAGAAATACAGCAACTAGCCACACCTTTAGAGATATATCGTCAACCTGTGAATAAATTTGTAGCACAATTTATTGGTAGTCCTCCCATGAATTTTTTGGAGGTGAATTATCAAAAACCAGATTTAATTGTTCATTCTCATTTTCAACTACTTTTATCAGCAGAATGGCAAGAGGTTTTTAAAGAATATAATTACGAAAAAATTTGGCTAGGAATACGCCCAGAATATTTTAGTTTATCCGAACCTTCACCATCAACAATTCCCGTGATAGTTAACCTAGTAGAAGCCTTAGGAAACGAATTTATTTTAACTGTTAATTTAGAGGGAAATAATCGAGAAAATTTGCAAGTAAAACTATTTTCTGATGACTTAATAAAAATTGGAGATAAATTGAATTTAAGCATCAAATTAGACAAAGTTAATTTTTTTGATTGCTATCAAGAGAGAAATATTAGCTTAATAATTAGATAAAATTTTAAATTATTCTAAAACTATGATAAAGACCTCTTTTTTTCGAGAACCAATAGACAAAATTTGTTTTATTGTTATTGCTCTTCTCAGTTTTTTGATGGTTATTTTAGTTGGTGGAAGTAAAATTTGTAATGAAAATGGGTGTTTATTGAAAACTCAACCTCATGTAGAACAATTTAGCTGGGAAAATCAAAAGATCAATGAAAAAGATCAAGGTTTTTCTTTAATTTTTGATCGCCCAATGTCTCCAGAAAGTGTTGAAGAAAATTTAGAAATAGAGCCACCTTTAGATGGTAAAATTAGTTGGTCAGGGAAACGTTTAGTTTATACTTTAAATCAAGTTATTCCTTATGGTAAAAATTACCGTTTATCATTAAAAAATGCCCAAGAAAAATTTAGAGGAAAAGAAAAATTAGGATCAAAAATAGAGCCATTTATCGCTGAATTTCAAAGTAGGGATAGGGCTTTCGCATACATTGGCAGTCAAAAAGAAGAAAGTGGTAAACTTATACTTAATAATTCAACTAAGCAAAATAAAACTATTCTGACTCCTGAGCATTTAACAGTAGTCGATTTTAAATTTACTCCTAATACAGAAAAAATTATCTTTTCTGCGGTGAATGAAAATAAAACTCACGGCGATTTCAAAAAAATAGATTTGTATGAAGTTACTACAGGATTATCTAATGATTTAACAACAAAAATACCGGGTCAATTAAACTTAATTTTAGAAGGGGAAGAATATCAAAATAATAAATTTGATTTAGCTGGAAAAAATGGTGAAATAATTATTGTTCAAAGAATTAAAAATGATGATCCCACTGATTTTGATTTATGGAAAATTGAACCGGGGAAAATTCCTCAAAGACTAAATACTAAAGGAGGAGATTTTCTTGTTACTCCAGATAAAAAAGCCGTTGCGATTGCTCAAGGAGAAGGAATAGCGATTATACCTGTGGGAACTGAAGAAAATCAATCTAACATCAATTTTTTGCCCAAATATGGTCAAGTATTAACATTTTCTGCTGATGGTAATAGTGCGGCAATGATTAATTTTAATAAAGATAATGCTCAATTGCGTTACACTCGTTCTTTATTTTATGTAAATAATCAGGGAGTAGAAAAAGAGTTACTGAATATAGAAGGATCAATTATTGATTGTAAATTTAATAGTAATGGAAAACAACTATTTTGTTTACTCACAGAATTAACGGAAACGGAAACAGAATTTCAAGAAAAACCGTACTTTGTGGCTATAGATATTCAATCGGGAGATGTAATTCCTTTAGTCGCTTTACCCAAATTTCAGGACATGAAAATTAGCATTGCCCCTGATGGATTTGGCATATTATTTGATCAGTTAATCACAGAAAATGATGTACCTCAAAACTCCTTAAAAACCGCTTTACCCGATGATGATTTACTAACTGACTCTGCTGAATTAATATTGAGTAGCCGACTATGGTTATTAACATTACCCTCTCAAGAATCAACACAGCCAAACTTACAAGAATTACCCATTGCTGGATTTAAACCTCAATGGAGTCCATGATAACCTGAGTTCTATACAAATTAGTTGACTAAGATAAGAGTAGGAGACTAGAAGACTAGGAGACTTGGAAGAGAATTGACTTGACTTAACTATTCTTAAAATTGATTTTCAATAAAATAATTAGTTTCTTAATTATTTATTCTTCATGAAGTTTCATTGCAAAAAGTTAAGAAAAAATTGCCAAACACATCATCATCAGTAATGATTAGAATTGTTTAAAAAGCATTTTTATAGTAACCAGATTATTTAAGATCACGAAATGAATATTATTGTAGTAGGTCTTTCCCATAAAACCGCCGCCGTAGAGGTAAGAGAAAAATTAAGTATTCCTGAGCCTAAAATAGAAGATTCTATCCATCATCTTCTTACTTATCCTCATGTGGAAGAAGTAGGAATTATTAGCACCTGTAACCGATTAGAAATTTATGCAGTAGTCAAAGAAACAGAACAAGGTGTTAAGGAAATTAATCAATTTTTAGCAGAAATCGGTCATATTCCTTTACAACAATTAAGAAGACATTTATTTATACTTTTACATCAAGATGCAATTCGTCATCTAATGCGAGTTTCTGCAGGATTAGAAAGCCTCGTTTTAGGAGAAGGACAAATTTTAGCTCAAGTAAGAAATACCCATAAATTAGCAACAAAATATCAGGGTATGAGTCGATTATTGGATAGACTATTTAAACAAGCTATTAGTGCGGGAAAAAGAGTACGCACGGAAACAAATATCGGTACTGGTGCAGTATCCATAAGTTCGGCGGCGGTAGAGTTAGTAGATACAAAAATAGATGATTTATCTTGCCAAAAAGTTTGTATTATTGGTGCAGGAAAAATGTCTCGTTTATTAGTACAACATTTAGCTTCTAAAGGAGTCTCTAATATTGCAATCGTAAATCGTTCCGTCAGTCGATCTCAAGAATTAGCGAAACAATTTCCCCAAGTAACCTTACAACTTCACTCTCTCGAAGAGATGATGACAATAGTAAGTCAATCTGATATAGTATTTACCAGTACGGGGGCTACTCAACCGATTCTCCACAAGAATAACCTATCTTCATTACAAGTATCTCAATCCATTATGTTGGTAGATATTTCTGTTCCTCGCAATGTATCTAGTGATGTTACTGAGTTAGATTTTATTGTATCTTATAACGTAGATGACTTAAAAGCAGTAGTCGCACAAAATCAAGCTAGTCGTCGGGAAATGGCAAGAGAAGCTGAGGTATTGTTAGAAGAAGAAATTGAGGCTTTTGAATTATGGTGGCAGTCTTTAGAAACAGTGCCAACGATTAGCTGTTTGCGCAGTAAAATTGAAGAAATCAGAGAACAAGAGTTAGAAAAAGCCTTATCGAGATTAGGTTCAGAATTTGCTGAAAAACATCAAGAAGTTATCGAAGCATTAACCAGGGGTATCGTCAATAAAATTTTACATGATCCCATGGTGCAATTAAGGGCACAACAAGATATAGAAGCAAGACGTAAGGCTTTACAAACTTTACAAACTTTATTTAATCTTGAAATTACCGAACAATTTGGTTAATAAAGGCAAAACAAACTTCAGTTTGACATCAAAAAAATTAAATATAATACATAAGGAGAAGTAGAGCTTTTTCTTTTTTTCAAAAAGGTAAGGGTTAAAAATCGGATTGTAAAAGATTTTTAGTCTATTTTTTTGATTAATAAATCAATTATTAGAAAAAAAGCTCTCCTCCCCCCCGGTGGGAAAACCTTCAGAAATAAAAGTTTAAGACTGATGACAAACAAAATTTTACCCACTGAAAAGAATAAAATGTGATAAATAATTGTGGAAAATCAATTTTAATAATTTTTAAATCAATTTTCTCCTAGTCTTCTAGTCTCATCTTCGCCAACTAATTTATATCTAACTCAGGTTAAGAGAGTTTGACAGTGAGGGTTAAACCAATTAACCTTAACATCAGCAACCTCTAATTACCAAAACCTTTTTTACTTTTACGAGGGGATATTTTCTTTAATTCGCCACTTTTTATCCAGTCTAAATGTTGTTTTAATAAGTCTTGAAGATTATAGTTTTTGACAATAGTTTCTCTTGCTTTACTTCTAATTTTGGTCATAATTTCAGGATTATCTAAAGCATATTCTACCTTGTTAGCGATCGCCTCTGGAGAGAAAAAAGGTACTAATAAACCATTATAATTATCTTTAATTACTTCTTGTACGGGCTGAGTACTTGAAGCCACAAGAACACAACCAGTAGCCATAGACTCTAGCATTGACCATGATAAAACAAAAGGACGGGTTAAATAAATGTGTGCGGAAGATACTTGCAATACTTTAAGATAATCATCGTAGCCTAATAATCCCGTAAAATGAACTCGACTTAAATCAAGGGGTACTTTTTCTAGCATTACATCTTTATAGGTTTTACCATCAGGTAATTGTTTACCATAGGCAACTCGGTTATTGCCAACGATCACAAAATGAGTATGAGGACGACGTTTTTGTAGAATACCAATAGTTTCAATCAACTGCGGAAAACCCCGATAAGGTTCCATCCCTCTACCCACATAAGTAATAATTTCAGAAGCATTACTTAAATCTAAATTAATTTGAGGTACAACTAGCTTCGTTTCAGTATTCGGTTTAAAATATTCTGTGTCTACTCCATCATGTAAAACATTGATTTTCGATTGAAATTCTGGAGGAAATTGTTGTTTTTGCCACTGAGTCGGAGATAAACCTCGATCGCAACTATACAAATCAATTAGAATAGGTGCATTTTTCACCCTAATTCTTGCTTCATCATCCGCCGAAAGAGGATCACTCGGATCAAAATCGGCATCACTACCGTGTGAATTATAAAACCACTCAAAATAACATAAAAATTTTGCACGGGGAAAAATATCTTTGATAAATAAAGTCGGACCCCACCCTGAATGACCATATACAATATCAGGATAGAAACCCAAGTCTTTTAACTGAGTTGCCACACGATATAATCCTTGACCTTGTAAAACAGCATTTTCTAAATTACGAACATAATGATGAGTCTCTATCCTTGCCTCTCTGGATGTCTGATAAATTATCTTTTTGACTCCATCTATTTGCCCTTCTTCTCGTTTAGTGGCATAGATTATTTCATAATTGGGATCTTTGCCCAAGGTTGTCGCTAAATGACGAAATTGTGCAGGAAAATTAGGATGTATAAATAATATTTTTGTTTTTTTTGCCGACATAAATTCTTTCATCGATAATCAATAATTGTTCATTGTAAACCTACTCGGCACTACTATTACCTGAGTTCGACAGGAGAAAACAAAACTGATGGGGCAAGACAGAGGGGATTGTTCTCAAAATGACCCAATATCTAAATTAAATTCAATAAATAATTATCGAAAATCAATTTTAATAATGTTTAAGTGAATTTTCTCCTAGTCTTCTAATCTAGTAGTCTTAAGAGTCTCACCTTCACCCATAATTTTATATCGAATTCAGGTTACTATTCAGTCTTAGGTTCATTACAAAACTTTTTCTTTTATTTTTTTGATTATCTTTATTGTGAATGACTGAGTAAAAATACTCATAATTTTAAGATTGCTTTTTGATGAATTTTATAGATAGTAATTGAGAAAATTTTTTCTATACTTAAATTTAAAATAATTTGCTAACATCTTGACAATAAATATAGTAAAATGATTAATTATTTGGAAAATATAGATAACTAAAATATCAAGATAATAATTAGTTATTTTTCATACTGAATAACTTTTGAGAACGTGTTATACTCAACCAGTTATTACAACTAAAAATTTTTCAATCCATAAATAAATATAAGAGGTTAATGTTATGGAATTAATTACTTGTCTTGTTCTAGCAGTATCTGCTTTTGCATTACTAATTACTTCTATTATAGGTTTAGTTTCCGCACCTACCCCGATTCTTCTAGGTATTTTACTAGGAGGGATGTTATTTACCCAAAAATCTATTAACAAGTTGACAGAAGTTGACGTAAATTTAATGGAAGAAAAAAATAAAAATAAAGTCGAAAAAGTAGAAATTGCATCTAAAGATATCATTCATGAAGATCAACAAAAAACCAAAAAATCATTAATTTATCGAGGTTTTAATTATAGTACTACTAATAATGAAGATAAAACTCTTAACTATAAACCAAGTCGTCTTACTCATTATAGAGGTGCGGTGATTGATAAAAATCGGAAAGAAGTTGTTTAATTTAATTTAGGGTTACTGAAAAAGACGTAACAAAACCGACAAATCTGGCGAATATAAACGCAAAACAACTAATTCAATAATGCGATCACAAATTACCACTGTGCGATCGCCTTGGATAATTTTAATCGTACTCATTCTATTTATAAGCCAACCAAGACGATCTTTGTTAAGATTTTGAGCAATTTTATCAAGATTTGGTGATAGATTTCAAAAATCAATCTCCAATAATTTTGAATCAAAACAAAGATGATTGCTTTATTTCTTGATAAAAATTTCTGATTTTCCGCTCAACATACTAATAAAACAGTTGTCGATGTGATAAATCTATATTTACAGATACAGCATTGGTTATTTGCTGATATTTTTGTGTAGTAAAGTAGCATTAATTTTATAAAGTAGCATTAATTTTATATCGAACTCACGTGATTATCAAGAAATTCGATGACCAATATCTCTTCGGTAATACATATCATCAAATTTTATTTTTTCTACTGCTTGATAAGCAGAAGCGATGGCACTTTTAAAATCGGCTTCCCTACTGGTAACCCCTAAAACTCTACCACCATCAGTAATAATTTCTGCTCCTACTAATTTTGTCCCAGCATGAAAAACTGTTACACCTTGGGTTTCAGCTTCAGTAATACCTGTAATAACTTTTCCTTTTTCATAACTGGCAGGATAACCACCTGCGGCGATAACCACACAGACTGCACTACCTTTGTGCCATTCTAAGGGTGGTAAATCAGCTAACCTTTGTTGAGCACAAGCCAATAATACTTCTGCTAAGGGAGTTTTTAACATTGGTAACACCGCTTGAGTTTCAGGATCACCAAAACGACAATTAAATTCTAAGGTTTTCGGATCGCCTTCGGGAGTAATCATCAATCCTGCATATAAAACTCCTCGATAATCAATACCTCGTTTTTGTAATTCTTTTAATGTTGGTTCTAAAATTTCTTTGGTAATGCGGTCACTTAAATGATCATCAACTAAAGGAGTTGGAGCATAAGCACCCATGCCACCAGTATTAGCCCCTGTATCACCTTCACCGATTTGTTTATGATCTTGAGCAGGAATTAAAGAGCGAATTGTTTTGCCATCTGTTAGAGCTAAAACCGATACTTCTTGACCTGTTAGAAACTCCTCTATTACCACTTTACTGAAGTTTTGGGCAAAAAGTTCCTCTATGGCATCGATCGCCTCATCATCACTCATCGCCACCACAACACCTTTTCCAGCCGCTAACCCGTCCGCTTTAACAACAATGGGTGCTCCTTCTTGAAGAATATAATTTTTTGCTCCTTCTTTATCGGTAAAAGTAGCTGATTTTGCCGTAGGAATACCTCCAGCTATCATTAAATCTTTTGCCCATGATTTACTAGCTTCGATGGTTGCACCAGCTTTATTTGGTCCAAAAACATTGATTTGATGAGATTGTAAATAGTCGGTAATTCCAAGAGATAAAGGTAATTCTGGACCGATAACCGCTAAATTAATCCCTTTTTCTTCAATTAACTTTAAAAGACTTTCAAAATCATCCACAGCGATCGCCACATTTTCACAATTGTTCAATACAGCAGTACCACCATTACCCGGAGTACAAAAAACTTTTTCGACTGTATCAGATTGTAATAACTGACTTGCTAAAGCGTGTTCTCTTCCGCCACTACCAACAACTAAAACTTTCACTATGATCTCAATTCCTTTGATGAATACCGTTGTTAATTTTAGCGGAAATATATCCTTTTCCTTCAAAGGAGGAACATTTTTGAGGATAATAGTCTGTAAAGTGCTTATAAGAAGAGTTACAACTCTTAATTAAAATTATTCCTTTTCCCTGACAGTTAAAACATATTTTCATAATTTTTACTTATTAATTAGCTTTGAAGGTTAATCAAGATTGGATAAAAATTATTGACAATAAGGAGTTATATCTTCTCCTATTTCACACAAAAAAGATAAAGCACGGAAACGTAAAATCATTAAATCTTCATAAAAAGGATTCAATTTACATAGAGGTGGAATCTTTCCTACATAAAAGTTAAAGAGCTTAATTTCTCTGGCAAAAGGACATTGATTAGGAATTAAACGAACAATTTTTTTTGCTGTTTCTTTTTCTTTAATTTCTAATTTTTCTAGTTTTATTTTGATAACTCCTAGAGAAGACAACAAGGTTTTTCTAATTAGACTGTTAATTTTTGACATTGTGGAATCTGTTTATTGATAACTTTTGCTTAATTATTATTAGTTTAATCATAAATAAAAAATATAACAACTAAATATTAATATAAATATCTTTTATACTATATAAGGTTAACTGAAGACACCTAACAATTCTATCTGAGTAGAACCTAAGAGGGCGACAATTAAGCTAAACACATTATGCAGTTTTAGATAAAGATAAGATATTTTCAGTTTTTATATTAATTGCTATAGAAAAAGATTTATCAACTCCCTCAATTTTCTTAGGATTATTTAAAAAATCAGTTTAATTTACCCCAATATTTAATTCCTTTTAGTGAATTTATTTCAAGTCAGCTTATTCATCAAGAATGGGTAATGAAGATAATAAAAGTAATTGGTTTCCCATTTAAACATCATGGATTATTAAAGAATGGGAATTCAAAAAAATCATCTATTTAGTCATTGATAGAACACAGGGGGAAAATATTAATATATTAATGTAAGTTTAGTTTATAATCCGTTAAGGTTAATTAAAATACCTTCCACCAACGACGACTACCATCAGGAAAAGTAGTAGTCCAATTTATCCTTGCATCTTTTAATTGTTGCTGATTAATTTTTGCATTTTTTAAGTTTGCACCACATAAATTAGTATTCGTTAAATTCGCATTTGTTAAATCAGCACTAGCTAAATTTGCTCCTTTTAAATCGGCATTTTCTAAATTGGACTTAGAAAAATAAGTTTGAACTAGATTAGCATTGGTTAAATTAGCATTACTTAAATCAGCACCATAAAAATTAGCTTGAGATAAATTCGTATCTGCTAACATAATTTCTTGTAATTGAGAATAACGAAAAATACATTTATTCAGCTTACTGCCTTGTAAATTTAAACCTTGTAAATCTTGATCACTAAAATCTTTTTTACCACTATTAAAAGCCGTTAAAAATTTTTCTTCATCCCACTTTAAAGAAATATTTTTATTTTGTGTTTTATTGCGTCTTTGTTGGATTGCTTTTTGGATTTTCTCGGTGGCAGAAATAGTTTTTGTCGCTTGGGTGTGACCGTCATCTAGATTCCCAACTCCTAGTTGACTCAAATCGATTCTACTATCTTTTGATGCTTGATTGTTAACAATATTTTGGCTTAAACTTTGTTGAAAAGGTTGAATATTAAGGGCTTCAATCAATTCATCCACGGTTTTATAACGCTCACGAGTATCTTGAGCTAACATTTTTTGAATTATTTTTAGCAAACCACTGCTAATATTAACATCTTGTTGCCATAGTAGTTGACCTGTATTCGGATCAATACTAAAATTCTTGGGGGATTTACCCGTGATCAAATAGACACAAGTAGCACCCAGAGCATAAATATCACTGGAATATACTGGACGCATTGCTAACTGTTCTGGAGGTGCATAGCCCATTGTGCCAACAGAAAACTTTGTTAAAGCTGTTTGCCCCATAGTTTTTGCTAATTGAGTATTAACTTGATCTTTAACTGCCCCAAAATCAATAAGTATTAATTTACCATCTTTTTTTTGTCGCAAAATATTAGCAGGTTTAATATCTCGATGAATAACTTTTTCTGAATGAAGATATTTAAGGATAGGAGTAATCTCCTCTAAAAACCTTCTGATGGCAATTTCTCCATAAACTCCTTGATTTTTAATTTCTCGCTGTAAATTTTGACCATTAATTAATTCTTGAATCAGATAAAATTGTCCTTGATCTGCAAAATAGTCCATTAGTTTTGGTATTTGAGGGTGGCTTATTTTATCTAAAGTTTTTGCTTCTCTTTCAAATAAACTAATAGCCGTTTTTAGGGCTTGAGGATCATCAGCCATCGGGCGTAATTGTTTCACAACACATAACGGATCACCAATTACAGTTAAATCAACACCTACAAAAGTTGCTCCAAAACCACCTTTTCCTAACATTTTGATCACTCGATAACGATTATTCAAAATTAAACTAGAGCCACAATTATTACACTTTTTTAATTTTGGGTGATTTTTTGGTTCAGAACAGTTAGGGTTAACACAGTAACTAATAATCATCGTTTTGCCATGAATTTGTAAGTAAATTTAATTGAGCGTAGTTTTGATAAGGGAAGAAAAGAAGAGGGAAAAGAGAAATTTTCAAATAATTAATGATGAATTATTTACCACCATCTTCTTTTACCGTCGGGAAAAACAGTACGCCAGTTAGTTTTAGCGGTTTTGAGTTGTTCATCATCGACTTTTGCACCCCGAAGATTTGCACCTCCTAAATTCGCATCTTTTAAAATAGCACTATTGAGATTTGCACCCATTAAATCTGCTCCCTGTAAATCAGCATTTTTTAAATTTGCTTTATATAATTCCGCCCGTTGTAAATTTGCTTCCTTTAAATTTGCTTGAGCTAAATTAGCATTATAAAAATTAGTGCGATAGAGATTAGCTTTTTGTAAATTGATTCCAATTAATTTGCTTTGAGAAAAACTTGCTCCCGCTAATTTTAATCCTTCTAAATCTAATTCATTTAAAACCTGTTGACTAAAATTACGATTTCCTTGGCGATAGTCTTGAACAATCATTTCTGGAGTTAACTGTAATTTGGGCTGACTCAAAGATGCAATATTAGGTTGATTTCTTGCTCCCCCAATATTACCCCCTAACTTCTCCTTTCGTTTTCTAATAGCATCAGCTAAGTTTTGAGAAGTTGAACTAGCAATGGTAACTTCTTCCTCTTCATCTCCTGAATCTTTTCCACTACTTAAATTAACCATACTTCCAGCTAATTCTTGTTCATAAGGCACTAATTCTAAGGCTTTAATAACGTCATCTGCCGAAGGATAACGTTTACGCACATCTAACTCTAGCATTTTGTTTAAAACTTTAGCAAAAGTACCACTGACAGTAGTATGTTTTTCCCATGCTAATTCCCCTGTAGTGTTATCACATAAATCTTTTGGTGCTTTTCCTGTTAATAAAAAAATACAAGTTGCCGCTAGAGCATAAATATCACTGGAATATACTGGACGCATTGCTAACTGTTCTGGAGGTGCAAAACCCATTGTGCCTACGGAGATTTTTGTGAAAGCACTTTGAGGATTTTGACTCATTAATTGAGTGTTGGCTTGTTCTTTTACTGCCCCAAAATCAATTAAAAATAATTTATTTGTTTCTTTTTCCCTTAAAATGTTTCCGGGTTTAATATCCCGATGGATTACCTTTTGAGAATGAATATACTTCAATACAGGTAACATATTACGCAGAAACTGTTTTGCAGAACTTTCCTGATAAATACTCCCTTTTTTGATTTCTTTTTCCAAATCTTTACCCAAGACAAAATCTTGAATTAGGTAAAACTGTTCATTTTCTTCAAAATAATCTAATAATTTCGGAATTTGGGGATGATCCAATTTCGCAAGAGTTTTAGCTTCCCTTGCAAATAAATCTAATGCTGTACGATGAGATTCAGGATTAGAGGCGGCAAGTTCTAGTTGTTTTACCACACAATAACGATTTTTTTGAGCCATATCCACGGCTAAATAAGTTGTCCCGAACCCCCCTCGACCAATTTTTTTGATAGCCACATAACGCCTGTGGAGTATCAGATTAGACTGACAACTCCGACATTTTTTGGTTTTCGTATCATTTTTAGGATCTTCACAGTGGGGGTTGAGGCAATAAATAACGCTCATTCACTCTCGTTTCTCCAGTGAGGTAATTTTGATTATTCATCTCAAGACGTAATTATAGTGTATCGCAATTTTTGAACACCAAGAACAACTTTATCGAAACTTCATTTAGTAATTTTTAATAAAAAACAAATAGATACCATTGAAACTCTTAACTAATTTCCTCCTCTTCTTGCCAATCTTCTTGATTCCAGTCAATCTCTGGAGAATCATGCTCTCCATTGTGGTTAGATGAATTATCTTCTTCTAACCATTCTTGCCAATCGTCATCTACTTCTAAACTAGGAGAATCCTCATTTATTACAGGACTGATTACGACTTCTTCTTTAATAATTGTTTCTTCTTCTGGTATTTCATCGATAAAATCGTCCCAGTTTTCTTCTTCTTCCACTTTATTTTCAGTAACGGAGATTTCTTCTTCAGCCATCATTTCCACATCTAAAGAAATACCATCGAAACTTTCTGCTTCATCAATATTTTTATTCGATTCTTCTGTTTCGTTTTCTAGATCATCAATCCAATTTTCTTCTTCCTCTGGCTCTTGGTATTCTTGAGTTTCTTGATAATTCAAAGAATTTTCTAGGGTAGAATCTGATTCAAAATTGCTAAAATCATCTTCAAAACTTGTATCTTCTATATAATTTTCTGGTGCGGCTAATGGGAATAATTCTTCAGATTTTTCTTCAATCGAAGAAGTTATTTTTACATTATTACCCGCAATTATTTGTAATAGTTTAACTAAAGTTTCCCTATTTTTTTCCCACGTTTCATAAGCATTTTCTACTTGTTTTTGATGAAAATTTAAGCCATGATTATTATTAGAAATTAAAGTATCAGCACTTATTTTAGTAGTTAATCCCTTTAATAAGTTAATTTTAGTTTCAATATTCGTTGTGGTATTTTTCGCTGTAGAAGTCGTAGTTAGTTTTAATTTTAAGCTGTTACTCAAGGCAATCAAAAGAACTTGCTTTAATTTTTTTTTGTGTAATAGTTCTTTAACATCTTCATGATTACTCATTAATTTTACTCCTTCGTCTAAAATTTATTTTTCTTGATTTTAAATATTAACAATAACTAATTAAATTCTGATATATTTGTTTGTAAAATATTAAACATTTTTTGTAAACTTTGAGCATTTTGGAGTATTTTTTCATGAGCTTTTTCTACTTCTTGAAAATGCAAATTTTCTACTTGATTCTCTCCTAAATCATGCTCTATTTCATTTTGTAACAAATCAATAAAAGTCCGATAAGATGAGGATGAAGAATTATTTTGGTCATTAGTTGTCGTCACTATTTCTATTTTCATTACCTCTGACATTGCCATCGCCATTGCTTCTTCTATTTCTCCGTTTCTAATTTTGGCTTTTACTTCTTCAATTTTGCTCATGATTTAGATTACCTTAAATTTTTTCTTTCAATTAGCTTAACTCAAATTGTCTTTAACAACTTACCAAAAATCCGTCACCTCAAAGTTTAAATCTCTTAACATTTTTCTTAATAATGGTAAACTTAACCCAATTACATTACTGTGACAACCAACGATTTTATCCACAAAAACCCCTCCTTTTCCTTCCAAAGCAAAACTACCAGCACACTTCAATGGTTCTTCTGTGGCTACATAGGCTTTAATTAGAGAGTCATCAATATTCGCAAAATACACTTCTGTAATGCCACAATTAATAACTTTTGCTTGAGTGTCAGTGTTAATTAAAGCATGACCTGTATATAGTTTCCCCATTTTTCCCCGCATTTTTTGCCAACGTGCGATCGCAATATCTTGATTTTCAGGTTTACCAAAAATTTCACCATCGACTTGTAAAACCGAATCACATCCCAAAACTAAAGTAGAGGGAAAAATAGGGGCTACAGTTTCCGCTTTTTTCGATGCTAAAGTATTGACTAAATCGACAACATCAGTTAAATTTATTAAGGATTCGTCATAATTACTATGGTAAACAATGGCTTCGATACCAATCATTTTTAATAGTTTTAAACGAGCAGGAGAAGCAGACGCAAGAACAAATTTAGTCATAAAGTAGAGTTAATTAGCAAAAGTTTTTAATGGATAAAAATTTTCGATATTTTTAAGAGAGGCTGAAAGATTTAGTTACAGTTTTAAATAAGTCTTCCACATTTTGCCAACGAGATTCTGTCGTCGAAATATTAAAAGTATATAGTTTACCATTTTTGGTAGCAACACTCGCCAAATTATGACGGTATTGATTATCAGATAATTTCACTTTATATTCTAATAAGTAATAATCTTGTAAATTTTGTTCTCTTTTTTCTGCAGAGATTAATTCTGCTTCTCTTTGATTACTGGAATCTTGGTTAACCATTTTCATAAATCTATAACCAACATCCGTGGGAGTCCCTAAATCTGCTAAGTTTTTATTAGAGTCAATTTTACTAACAATTACACTTAAATTTTCACTAGGTTCAAGAAAATCTTTATAAACTACATCTAACCCTTCACTAGCATTTTTCACATCTACTGACATCCAACCATTAGGATATAGAAATTGATAACCGTCAATATTGTCAACGTATCCTTGTAAACCACTCAGTGCAGAAGTACAAGAAGTCAAGGTAATGGTAAAAATAATCAGTATAAGCGAGATTATCGATTTTAACATAACAGATATTGAAAAAGTAGTTTACTAATTTATTATGTCATGAACTGAGATCACCTGAGTTTGATGTAATTTGTTTTTAATTAATGATCATTTTTTCTTTAATATTAAGCATCAATCATCAAAAATTTAAACAATGTAGAAAAATATTTTAACTTACATATATAATATTAAAAATAATTAATTCAAATCAATAACTATGAAAAAATCATTGCTATTATTATTAATTCCTATAGTTATTAATACTTCTATTTTACCGATTTATGCTAGTCAATTATCTCAAACTTCAATTGCATTGAAGAATAAATCAGTTGAATCTATGACAGCAGAAGATTATTATCGGAGAGGATTTACTCTTTATGAAAATGAAGATTATCAAAAAGCTATTATTGACTTCACGAAAGCCATTGAATTAAACTCAAATGATTTTTCTAGTTATCTTTATCGAGGCAAATCTTATTATTTTTTAGATCAAGAAGAAAAAGCTGTTATAGATTTAACACAAGCAATAAAACTAAACTCTCAGAATGCAGAAACCTATTATTTTAGAGGAGAAAGTTATTTTTATCTTAGAGAATATCAAAATGCTATTGCTGACTTTAATCAAGCCATAAAATTAGAAGCCGATACCAGTCTTCCTTATATAAGTTTAGGGAAAGTTTTTAATACTATTGAAGAATATCAAAAAGCTGTAGATATTTTAAATTTAGCTTTAAAAATTAACCCTGAATCTCAGTTTGCTTATCAATTAAGGGGAGATGCTTATCTTGATTTAGAAAAATATCAACAAGCCATTAACGATTATACTTCTGCCCTAAAAATATCAGAAAATCCTCTTACTTATCACCTAAGAGGCATTGCTTATGGATATTTAGATCAATATCAAAAAACTTTAATGGATCAAAATAAAGCTATTGAATTAGATCCTAATAAGCCAGATTACTATTATATCAGAGGTATAACTTATTGGACTTTAGAACAAAATAAAAATGCTATTGATGATTTAGAAAAAGCAACGGATTTATATAAACAATTAGGAAACCAACAAAAATTAGAACAAATTCAAAAACTTATTAATGAAATTCGAGGGAATAAGTAAGAATAAAAACTTTTAATTAATTTGCCTTAATCATAATATAATTATCTTTAAGATAGAATTTAATTTACTTCCTATCTTTTCATATATTTATACAATTTTATTATCACTTCTTTTAATTTAATTATCGCACTAATGAAAAATAAATATTCCCTCAGTCTTAGTAATAGTTTAAGAAAGAAAATAAATTTACTAAATTCTTCATACCAACAGACTATTTTAGCAAACTTAGAAAGCATTATTTATCATCATTTATTAACTTCAGAACTTGAAAAAAGAAAAGAAGAAAAAGTAATTTATCGCCTTAACTATAACTATAAGCTAGAAATATTTATTACTCAGATTATTTGTGATAAAGAAAATGTTGTTAAAGTTTTAAATATTTTTGATAAAAATAAACTAAAACGAATTATTGTTTTTAAAGAAGGATTCTCTGCCAAAATTATTGATATTGATATTAATATTAATAGAGAAGATAATTTAATTAATACAGAAATTATTAATAACTTTAAAAGCAAAGAAAATTTAAAAATACAAATGGAAGACTTTGAAAATAAATTTGATGACTTTTTTTGTCATAGTTTACAAAGTTTAAATATTTCCCAAACTAATACTAATAAACTTCTTATATCTTTAGAAGAAATTGATAATATTCAAAAACCCTTACCTTTACTTTTACAAGGATTTAATAATACAGGAAAAACAACGGTATCTTTAATCAAAGCTATTCAAGGTAGTAAAGAAAATCTCGAAGAAAAAATTCTTTATCTCAGTGATAGTTTTAGCAATAAGTATCATACTCAATATTTATCTCAAGAATTGTTGCAAGGAGAAAAGATAAATAACTTAATTATTGATGATTTTGTTCATTGTATTCGTAAATTTGCTCAAGATAATCATATTTTAGAAAATAATATTTTTCTGAGAAGTAAACAAGTTAACTATAACAAATTCAAAGATAAATTTTTAGCTAACCAAGAAATAGAAGATATAGAATCATGGCATCTTTGGCAAGAAATTTATTATTTAATTAAAGGAAATCAGAATTACTCAAAAAATAATGATTATTTAATTTCCTTGGAAGATTATCAACAACAAATTCAAGCATTTAGTTTTTTGCCCCAAGATATTAACCCTAAACAAATTTATCAATTAGCCGTTAAATATCAACAATGGTTAACAAAAAATAACTATTGGGATGAAACCGATTTAAGTAATTATATTTTTAGAAATATTTCTGACAATTTTAGAGGAATTTATGCACAAGTTTACTGGGATAATATCCATCAATTTAATGATATAGCTTTAAAACTAATTCTCTCTTTAACGAAAAAAGATTCTGAGCAAAATTTGACTACTAATTTCTGTTTTACCTATGATAGTCAAAAATCTATTTATAATTCGACAACTTTTATCCGTAAAATTGAAAAATTTATTTCTCCCGAAAAAGCCTTGACAATTAATCAAGGAAAATTAACTTTTAATTTGATTGCTAATGAAAATTTAACTAATTTTAGTCAAGGATTATTAAATCTGGATTTAAGTAAAAAAACATCTAGTCAAGATATTCTGAAAAATAATCGGATTCTTCCACAAAATAGTCATTGTTTATGGATTATTACCCCAGAATCAAAATTATTAAATTTAGGAAAAAATTTTGGTGTCGATAAATGTATAGTCGTTGTTAATAGTCAGGAAAAAGAAAAGTTACTCACTATTTTTAACACTAATCAAGAAATTTTCAACAGTCGCATTCTTACTGTTAATGAAATCGATGGTTTAAAATTTAACGAAATTATCCTCTGGAATTTTTTTAGTTACTTTAACAACATTAAATATAATAGTCTGACAACAGATTTATTGAAAAAATATCTATATCTTTGTTTGGGATGTGTGAAGGAAAAAATTTACTGCTGTGAAAGCAATTTTAATCTTACTCAAAACTATCCTGATTTAGAAAATTATTTAAGTAAAGGTAATCTTGAAAATTTAGAAGAGTTTTTTACTATTTCTGCCGATGAAAATATTAAAACTATTGCTCAAGTTTATCATCAACAAGGGTCATGGCAACAGGCTTATGAATGTTATTGGCAGATAAAAAACTATAAACAAGCCAAACTAATTCAACCTTACATCGCCGAAAATCAAGGTAATTGGGGAAAAGCAGGAGATTTATGGAATATTTTAGAAAAATGGCAAAAAGCTGTTAACTGTTGGCAAGAAATTGATAAAAATTTATGGTTAAAAAAATGGGGTAATTTAACTCCTTTACAATGGCAGGAAAAAGGAAGATATTTTCAACAACACCACCATTATGACTTAGCAATTGTTTGTTATGAAAAAGCAGATGATAGTGACAATTATTTACGTTGTTTAAAACTTTCTCAAGCATGGGAAAAAGCAGGAGACGAATATAAAAAACAAGGTAATGATGAAGAGGCGGAGAAATGTTATCTTATGGCGGAAAAAAAATATCGTCAAAATAATAATTTATCTCGTTGTGCTTTGATGTGGGAAAAACAAGAAGCATGGGAAAAAATTGCCTTAATCAGAGAAGAAGAAAGTCAATGGCAAAAAGCCGCTTTAGAATGGGAAAAAATTGATAAATGGGAAAAGGCTGCTATTTGTTATCAAAAAAATTCTCAGTGGGAAAAAGCCGAAATTTGTTGGCGAAAATTAAATAATTGGCAAAAAATTGCTTTATGCTGTCAAGCACAAAAAAAATGGCAAGAATCAGCAAAAATTTGGGAAAAATTACAGCAGTGGCAAAAAGCTGCACAAAATTATTTAAAAATTCCGCAACTTCCTCAAGCTGCCGAAAGTTATCAGCGAGGAATGTATTGGCAAGAAGCAGAAACTTGTTGGCGTAAACTTAATGATTTACCGAATATCGCTAATTGTTGTGAATCTCAACATAAATGGCAATCCGCCGCACAAATTTGGCAACAGTTACAAAATTGGCAAAAAGCTGGTTACGCATGGGAAATGACGAAGGATATAAAAAAAGCTGGTTTATGTTATGAAAAAGCCAAACTTTGGTCAAAAGCAGAAGAATGTTGGCTAAACTTAAAAAATTGGGGAAGACTTGCCCTTATTTATCAAAAAATAGGAGAATGGGAAAAAGCAGGGGAAACATGGTTAAAAATTGATGAAAAAAAATCGGCTGCTAAATGTTACTCTCAAGGAAAATTATGGAATTTAGCAGAAAAATTATGGCGAGAATTAGAAAATTGGCAAGAAGTCGCTTTTTGTTGTTATCAACAGCAAGATTATGAAACCGCCGCTAATCTTTGGGAAAAATTACAACTGTTTTCCGAAGCTGGAAAAGCATGGCAACAATTAGAAGAATACTCTCAAGCGGCTTGGTGTTATGAAAAAGTTAAGGCATGGAAAGAAGCGGAATTTTGTTGGCAAAAATTGGAAGAATGGGAAAAAGTCGCTATAACTTGTCAAAAACAAAATCATTGGCAAAAGTCAGGCGACATTTGGTTACAGTTAGGCAATTTATCTCAGGCTTCTCTTGATTATGAATTAGCAAAAAATTGGCAAAAAGCTGAAGACTGTTGGCGACAATTACAACAATGGGTTAATGTTGCCATCATGTGTGAAAGACAAGAAAAATGGTTAGAAGCCGCACAAACTTGGCAAAAAGTTAAACCCGTAGAAAAAGCAGCTTGGTGTTATGAAAAAGTCAAGGCATGGAAAGAAGCCGAAAACTGTTGGCGAAAATTGGAAGAATGGGAAAAAGTCGCAATTCTTTGTGAAAAACAAGAAAAATGGCAAGATTCAGCGATGCTGTGGCAACAATTAAGTCAATGGCAAAAAGCCGCTACTCAATGGGAAAAAATTAATCAACTAGATTCAGCCGCGATTTGTTATGAAAATGCAGAAAATTGGCAAAAAACTGAAGAATGTTGGCATAAATTAAAAAATTGGCATAAATTAGCCGAAGTTTATCAAAAACAAAATAAGTGGGAATTTGCTTCTCATTTGTGGGAAAAACAACAAGTATGGCAAAAAGCTGCTGAAGCATGGTTAAAAATAGAAGAAATCGAAAAAGCAGGTAACTGTTACGAAAAGGTTGAAAATTGGCAAAAAGCAGAAGATTGTTGGCGAAAATTAGAAGACTGGGAAAAAGTTGCCTTAACTTGTGAAAAACAAGAGGCATGGGAAAAAGCCGCCGAAGCATGGTTAAAAATAGAAGAAATCGAAAAAGCAGGTAACTGTTACGAAAAAGTTGAAAATTGGCAAAAAGCAGAAGATTGTTGGCGAAAATTAGAAGACTGGGAAAAAGTTGCCTTAACTTGTGAAAAACAAAAGGCATGGGAAAAAGCCGCCGAAGCATGGTTAAAAATAGAAGAAATCGAAAAAGCAGGTAACTGTTACGAAAAAGTTGAAAATTGGAAAAAAGCAGAAGATTGTTGGCGAAAACTGCAAAATTGGCAAAAAGTCGCCTTAACTTGTGAGAAACAAAAGGCATGGGAAAAAGCCGCTGAAGCATGGTTGGCTATTGAAGCAGTAGAAAATGCCGCTAAATGTTATGAAGTAATTGAAAACTGGGGAAAAGCCGAATCTTGTTGGTTAGTAATGGGTAATTGGGAAAAAGCTGCTGAGATGGCGGAAAAACAATCTAAGTGGGAAACCGCCGCCGATATTTGGCAAACTCAACAACAATGGCAAAAAGCCGCCCAAGCATGGTTACAAATTTATCAATTAGACAATGCCGCCGTTTGTTATCAACAAGGAGAGTTTTGGGATTTAGCCGAAAACCTTTGGCGACAACTAGAAAACTGGGAAAATGTCGCTTTCACTTGTGAAAAACAAAACCAATTTGAAAAAGCAGCATTCGCTTACCTTCTTAATAATAACTATCAATTAAGTGCAGAAATTTATGAGAAAATTGAACTCTATTCCGAAGCCGAAAAATGTTGGCGACAACTAGAAAACTGGGAAAATGTCGCTCTTCTCTGTGAAAAACAATCTAAGTGGCAAGAGGCAGGAGAAGCATGGCAATTAATATTAGACTGGGAAAAAGCAGCTTTCGCCTATCAAAATGGTCAATTATGGCAGAAAAATGCTGATTGTTGGCTAAATTTAGCCCGATATGATATGATGGCGATCGCCTATCAACAACAAAAACAATGGCAAAAAGCAGGGGAAACTTGGCTATTAAGTCAAGAAAAAGATAAAACTATTAAAGCTGCCCTTTGCTACGAACAAGGATTATACTGGTCATTAGCTGAAGAATGTTGGCGTAAAATAGAGCAATGGGATAAAGTTGCCTATACTTGTGAGCAACAGGGTAAAGATAAGTGGGATAATGCGGTTGAAGCTTGGCAACTAGCTGGGAATAAATTAAAAGCCGCTAATTTACTCCGTAAAATGGGTAAATGGAAACAAGCCGCATTAATGTTAACCAATAGAAGCTAACATTCTTATTAAGAACATTCTTAATAAAAAATATTACTTATTGTTTTATTTTCTCAATAAATTGCATTTTTAGACATTGGATTTTTTCTAAAATTAAATGAAATTCTGAGGTTTTATCAATATTATGAGTATTATCGGTATTGTTTTTATGGCGATCGCAATTATTCTTGTAGTAATACGTCATTTTCAGGCACAAGAGTATTCAAGTTTACAATTGGCAAGAAGTACTAACGTCGAAGAATTAAAATCAACTTCAATAGCTATTAAAGAACAGATTGGAGGAGGTAACTGGAGAGATTATGTTAAAATATGGGGAAAAATCTCTGTCTCTGAGCCTATTCTATCAGAAATCAAACAAGAACCTTGCGTTTATTATCAAATGTTGGTAAAACGAGAATATGAAGAAAAAGTGCGATCGCAAAATAGTGAAGGAAAAACCGAAGAAAGAATCGTTAAAAAATCTGAAATTATCGCTGAAAATAACCGTTCGATTTCCTTTACCATAACAGATAATACAGGAGAGATTATAATTAATCCACAAGGTGCAAAATTTGACACCATTAAAATACTAGACGAGTTTCGTCCTGAAGAATCAAGAGGGGGAATGCTTAAATATGGTAGTTTTTCTTTACTGTTGAAAAGTGATTATTCTCAAACTCGCACTTTGGGTTATCGTTATCAAGAATTTATTTTGCCTGTGGGGGAGGAAGTTTTAGTCGTAGGCACAGTTAGTGATGAGACTGGTAATTTAAGGATTACACAACCTGTCAATGAAAAAGAAATGTTTATGATTTCTCTGAAAACAGATGAAACATTAACGGCTAACTATGTTCGTAACCATAAAAACTTTACTTATGGCGTATATACTTGTTCTATTATCGGTTTGATTTGTATAATTATTGGTATTTTTTAGCAAAATATTCATTATCTAATCACAAAGTTTCCGCAAAAATAATTTTAAAGAAAATAGTTAAAAATAAATTAAATATATAAGCTGAATCTACAAAAAAAATTTATAAATATAAGAAAATTTAAGATAAAATTACTTTTTATGACAACATTATTAAACAAATTAAATTAATGTTTAAATCATTTCAATTATCAGGTATTGGGCTTCATTCAGGAGCAAAAACCACAGTTAAAATTTCTCCAGCACCAAAAGGAAAAGGACGTTATTTTGTTAGAATAGATTTACCAAATAAACCGATTATTCCTGCTAACATTGACTATATTGCCACTACTACTTTATCAACAGAATTGAGTAATGAAGGTGCTAAAATTAGGACAGTTGAACATTTATTAGCATCTTTAATTGGTTGTGGTATTGATGATGCACAAATTGAGATTGATGGTTCTGAAGTTCCTTTGTTAGATGGCTCTGCACAAGAGTGGGTAAATAATCTTGATTATATTTCTGATAAACCTTTTGAGTCAGTAATAGATACTATTACTGAAGCTATTTGGGTGAGAAAAGATGATGCTTTTTGTGCGGTTTTACCTTCTACTGAAATAAAATTTAGTTACGGTGTTGACTATCCTTACTCTGTCTTACAAAATCAGTGGTTTAGTTGGTATCCTCAACGAGAAAGTTTTGTAACTGCTATTGCACCTGCTCGTACTTTTGGTTTTGCTGATCAAATTGAACAATTGCAAAAAGCTGGTTTAATAAAAGGGGGAAGTTTAGAAAATGCCTTAGTTTGTGATAAAGACGGTTGGTTAAATCCACCTTTAAGATTTGAAAATGAAGCTGTCAGACATAAATTATTAGATTTAATCGGTGACTTAAGTTTATTAGGTAAAATTCCCACTGCACATTATTTAGCTTATAAAGCCAGTCATCAACTTCATACAGAATTAGCGAAAAAAATCAAACAATCTTTAGCAATTAATAATTAATAATTAATAATTAAATTACTAACTCTTTTACGACTAAATATTACTTATCAATAATTGATTATTCTGGTATAATGGTAATTTGTGGCTAAATATGCTAATTATAAAAAATTTTTCTATTGAATAGAGGACAAAATGGCAAAAAGATTACAACTATTGTTAAATAAAGACGTTAACAAATTAGGCAAAAGAGGCGATTTGGTTGATGTAGCACCGGGCTACGCTCGTAACTATCTCGTGCCTCAAGGTTTCGGAGTATTAGTAACTGAAGGTATTTTACGTCAAGTTGACCAAAGAAGAGAAAAGGAAAGATTACGTTTATTAGCGATTTTGGAAGAAGCTAAATCTCGTAAAACTGCTTTACAAACTATCAATAATTTTGTGATTCGTAAGCAAGTGGGCGAACAAGATGCTATCTTTGGTACTGTCACCACTCAAGAAGTTGTTGATATTATCAAGCAAAATGCTGGTTTAGAAATTGAGCGTCAAGCTATTACTCTACCTGAAATCAAGAAAACTGGCAAATATCCTACTGATATTAAACTTCACGCTGAAATAACTGCACAAATTATCATCGAAGTTGCACCACTTTAATTCAAGTAGGAAAACTAGGAGGCTGAGAGATTAGGAAATTAAGAGACTAGAAGACAAGACTAGGAGACTAGGAGATATTTTTATTATTAATTCCTAATTCCTAATTAACTTCAGGCAATTATCGCATTTACCGCAACGAAAATTTGTCGAAGGAGAAAAGCCAAAAGCTGATAATAAAAAACTCCAACGACATATTTTAGTGGTTAAATACTCATGGGTTTGTTTAATCAATTTTTTTTGTCGATTTATCAGCAATTCTATTGATTGATGAGTTTTTGAGAGATTTAAGCAATAATTATAAGGATCAATCCACTGCAATTGTTGGCTACTATTTAAAATGGACAGATATAGTTGATAGTTAGGGTTATTAATTTTTTTTGATAATTCTTCAATATTTCCCCTTGTTGGTATTTCCTTTAAAAATCTTTCGGCTTGTTGATAAAGTTTGATTTGTTGGTTTAAAAAATACTCTCTTCTATTTTTATCTTCTGGATTCAACCAACCACTAGCTTCACTCATCAAGGTTATAACTTCCGTAAGTATTCCGTCTCTGCCACCTCTGCCAATCTCTTGGATATATTCTGATAATAATAACGGTGCTTGGTAATGAAAAATCCATCGTAAGTTACTTTTATTTATACCCATACCAAAGGCACAAGTACAAACTACGAATTTTATTTTCTCCGTTAGCCAATCAGATTCAACTTTTCGGCGAATATTACCACTTAACCCACCGTGATAGGCTTGATTTTCATATCCTTCTTTCTTGAGTAAATTTGCTAATTCTTCGCTATCTTTTCTCGTGCGTACATAAATTAAGCCACTTTTCTTTTTATTTCTTTCAATATATTTAATTAACTCTTGTTTTCTTCCTCTTGGTGTCCAAATAGTTTTTATTTGTATCTTGAGGTTATCACGGTAAGGACTGATTAAAAATTTTTCAGGATTAAATAATTGTAAAGATTGAATAATAGTTTTTTGGGTATTAATATCCGCAGTGGCAGTAAAACAGGCGATCGCTATTTTAGTATCGGATGTTTTATTATTAAGTAATAATGGGCGAATATTGCCTAAACGTCGATAAGTTGGGCGAAAAGATTCTCCCCATTGTGCTAAACAGTGAGCTTCATCTACAATTAAACCATTAATCTTAATTTCTGGGTGGCTGATAATTTTCCAGATTGGCGGAGAAAGTAAGGTTTCTGGGGATAAATAAAGCAATCTTAATTGTTGCGATTCTAACGCTGAAATGGTATTTTTACGTTCAACTTTACTTACTTCACTGTGTAAAATTCCTGCGGGTAAATTTTTTTCTCGTAATTCTTGTACTTGATTTTCCATTAAGGCAACTAAAGGAGAAATAACCAAAGTTAACCCTTCTTGTAATAACGCTGGTAACTGAAAACAAAGAGATTTTCCTCCTCCCGTTGGCATGACAATTAAACAATCTTTTCCCGTCAAAATTGCTTCAATAATTTCTGCCTGTGGCTTGCGAAAATCATCATAACCCCAGTATTTTTTAAGAGTATCTTTTAATCTTTCTATCTCATTTTTCATTTTATCAAAAATTACTTATATAAAATAATAAAATGTGAGCTAAATTTTTTGAAATAAAAATAGATAAATTCCCAACTATTATATAATATATATGATTTATTGATACATTTAACTATAATGAAACAATTACTTAAAGATAAAATAGACAATTTTTTATTAAAAGTAAAAATTCCTTATCTTTCTTTTTTAGTATCTCGTAATAAAGAACTTGAAAAACTTTCCACAGATTTAGAAAATATCCGTCAAAAACAACAAGATATTCTTGATAAATTAGGTACTAAATTTCGCTCAGAAATCGATAACAAAGATTCAAGATACTTTATCTCAAAAAACGATAACTTTCAAGTAGAAATTAAACCATTTGATATTTATCCTCATACTTTTATTAAAGTAATAAATAATGAAAATATTTTTGAAGAAAAATTATTATATAGCCATTTAGGATTAGCAAAATTAATTACAGACTATGAATTTAATCATGTTTTAGATATTGGTTCTCGGAATGGTACAAGTGCCAGATTATTCTCTTTTTTAGGGAAAAATGTAACAACTATCGAAATGTCAGAAGATTTTGAAGCTGATTATGTAGGAGATTATTTAGACGTTTCTTTCCCTCATAAATTTGATGCTATTTGGTGCAGTCATGTATTAGAACATCAAAGAAATATTGGCACTTTTTTAGACAAAATATATCAAGATTTGAGAGAAGATGGTATATTAACAATTACTGTACCTTCTTCTTTATGTCCTTTAATGATTGGACACCCAAATATTTTTACTCCTTTACATTTAGTTTATCATTTAGTTTTAGCTGGTTTTGATTGTCAAAATGCAAGAATTAAATATTATGATTGGCAATACACAATTTTATTGAAAAAAAAGAGTAATGGTATCAAATCTATTAGTTTAGCTTCTACTCACTACCCTGATTCAACACCGATTGCTTTAGTCGAAGATTTATTGAATTATTTTCCTTTAAATATTCCTGAAAATGGTCATATTTGGGGTGAAATAGAATCTTTAAATTGGGAAATATAAATTAAAAATTATCATTGATTAATGTTAACTATTAAAGTCTTCAAATGCTAGGCGAATTTGCTCCAAACGACGACGATTCACTCCCAAATCTGACTCTCCTAAACGAGAAGCAGAACGCCAATATATCATATTTTTATCTGAGGGAAAATAAAATTCCCCATCATCTACAAAACCCATAATTTTACTTCGAGATTCTGTGCGAATATAATTCTCTTTTTGTTCAACAATTTTTGTGTTTGGTACTACAGATAAAATTTTCACTAGAGAATTAAAGGCTTGAGTACGATCACCTTCATATTGTAAAGGATCAATATAATGATTTTCATCACCATCTTGACTGACAACACAATTAGGAGAAGGAGGACAATTAAGTAGTTTTCCATCGGTTACACCTAAATTAGGTATCTTTCCTTCAAAGTGAAAAATAGCCCCGAAAATCGGCAAATGTGGAGAAAAAGACAGATAAAATGAAGAAAAAGAAAGAATAAATATAGTAAAAAGTGAAACAATTGACGTTAGCATAGCAGGATTTAGTTTTTTATGGTTCTGATAAAAATCTAAGTTATAGTAAGATAGATTTTCTTTTTAAGAATACTATTAATTCGCAATCAATAGAAACTCATTTCCAATATTTAATGCAAGTAGTCTTATCTTTTAATCAAAACTAGGTCTTAGATGAGATTTTTAATAATTTGATTAGTTTAGACTAACATTTCTTTACACAAATATCTTATTTTCTGCATATCTCTGCTCTAACCCTAATGCACCATAGAAGTTTATAAATGAAGATAACAAAATTTATTGTTATGATTAAAGACTCTTTTCCAAAAACCTATCTCTAAATATATGTAAAATTTTATGTATTTCTACTAATGAAAAAGAAATATAATAATAAAATTAAGAGCATAAAATAAGATTTCTACTTGAATGGAAATAAATACTGATAATCAAGTATTTTTAATCATGGAACAACTCAAAAATCAACTCAAAAAAATTTGTTCTTCATCACTTTTTTTCCAGTGGAATTTGGGTTTATTTTACTAATTATAAAATTTTCGCTAGATCACAATATGATATTAATATTTATGCCTTTTCTAAGGCGATTATTAGTCCATTAGTGGCGGCTAAAGCCGTGGTAATTATTACATGACTCCTATATTAAATAATTATAGTGAATAATTTTACTTTGCCAATATACTACATAAAATTTTTCTTTAGACTTTTGCGGTTTTTGTGATTAGCGTTATTGAAAATCTTTTCTATACTTATAAGGAAACTAAAGCCATTGGAGGGGCGATAGAGCTATTTTTAGAAACCTGTCATTTTTCTTATTTTTTAGCAGTAACTTTATGTGTATCAGTGATTTTTTGATTCATAATATTTTCCGAGAAATTGATAATTATCTAGGGAAAGGAAACTTGAGTAAATGATTTTTTGCTTAAAAATAATCTGAAATAACATAACATTATTGATGAGTTGAAAAATATTAAATATTAGTTTTTATCAGAAGTTTTAGTTAAAAAATATTTAGACAATGAATTTAAAGTTGAGATTTTTAGCAATATCTTGGGCTGTAGCTCAAATAAATATGGTTATTTCAATTAAGTTTGAGACACGTTGAAAAAATTTTGTAGGGTTGGCATCGCCTACTATCTAGGTTTTTGAGATAAATATTACTGTTCTTAAACTGTTTCATTCTTATTTGAAACGACTATATATATCAAAAGAAAAAAATAGTTATTTTACCAAGAAAGAATAAATTATTATCGTCAGGTACGACAATTAATCAAAATGTATAGTACTGAAAATCTTGTATATAATATAATAAGGGAAATAACAAAAAGTGCAGGACATAAAGTTCTATTTTTACCCAAATCCCCCCAGATTTGAATCTGATTAAACATGATTTCAAGGCATTGAAAAAGATTATTATTGTGAGATTTAGTACTCTATTTTTACTTGAAATGACTATAACAATTAATTTTCTGAATAATAAATAATCGTTATATGAAAAGTTAGTTAATAAATATCATCAAAAGAATTGACAATGACAAAGCCTGAAAAAGATATTGAATTAGAAAGAGACATTCTCAAAGATAGAAAATTCTCTCTAGCAGAATTAATAGGCAAAGAAGGAGGTAGTTTTCTTAAAGGAGAATCTCCAGTACCAAAAATAGTTCAATTAAAAACAGAAATCAAACTTTTTATTAGTAATAATCTAAAAGATTTATCGGGTGCATTACAAGCCGTTTTAAATGATAAAGTTGATGGAGAAGACGAAAAAATAAGTTCTCATCAAGAAAAACCTCTTCAAGCTTTACAATTAATGATTGAAGAAATTATCAGTAATGAGCATATATATCACCAATTTGTTAAACAGGTAGATTTAAAATGGGGAAATATGAATGGTGAACGTCCTCATTTTCAACTACCAGGTCAACCACCTCACCCAGATGATGAATATACTCATGAATCAGTAAAAACACAATTAATAAATCTACTAAAAATTATTCCAAAATAATAATCAAATTCCATCTCAAAGGTGATAAATATATTAATTTTGTACTTACTTTTTCTATTTGTTCTCTGATAATTTCTTCTATAAATTTACCTGAATTCGATATATAGTCATTTTAAATAAGAATGAAACAGTTTAATAATATTAAAAATTCTCAAAAACCTTGATTTGTGAGCATTATTCATCCTGAACATTTTTTCTAACTGTCTCAGTGTTATTTTAATTAACTATAAAAATAGATGATTCTCGTTGATAGGCTTAAAAAGATATTTTATTGATTCACAAAAAAATTAAAAAAAATGGACAGATATTAAGAATTTTTTTATCTGTCCAATCTTTTATTTATCCATCTGTCTTGTCTTGATCATTTTTATTCTGTAGAACTAAGATGTAAATCTAGTTTCTATGGCACCAATCGCACTATATACTAATTACTCCTTTTGATCAAAAAAACCTGTTCTGAAAAATTTATATTTGGGGTACAAATTGTTCTTTTTCAGGTACAGTTGTATATTCAGCTACGATTTGACGAAACTCTTCGCCGTCAATGGTTTCTTTTTCAATGAGTAAATCAACTAGACGATCAATAACTTCCCGATTTTCACGAATAATTTGACGGGCGATTTGATGTCCATGTTCAGCTAACATTTTGATTTGAGCATCAATACGAGCAGCACTTTCTTCAGAATATTCCGCACGATTCATAAAACCGCCACCGAGGAAGACTTCTCCTCCTTGTCCTTCTAGGGAAAGAGGCCCTAAATCACTCATCCCGAAACGTGTCACCATCTGACGTGCCATGCCTGTTACCTGCTGTAAATCACCTCCTGCACCAGTAGTTACTTCATCATCCCCAAAAACTTCTTCTTCTGCGGCTCTTCCACCCATTGCCCCGGCAATTCTCGCCATTAACTGAGCTTTGGTTGTTAATCCTTGTTCTTCGTTGGGAGTAAACCATGTTAAACCTTGAGCTTGTCCGCGAGGAATTAAGGTTACTTTTTGTACAGGATCATGATCTTTAACTAAAGTACCAACTATCGCATGACCAACTTCATGATAAGCAATTAAGCGTTTACTTTTACTATCGACTAATGGAGTGCCTTCCATACCAGCGATGACACGATCAACGGCTGCATCAATTTCTGATAAGGTAATTTCGGGTTTACGACGACGGGCAGTTAAAATAGCTGCTTCGTTGAGCAAGTTAGCTAAATCTGCACCACTGAATCCAGGGGTACGACGGGCGATCGCCTCAAGAGAGACACTAGAAGCTAATTTTTTGTTTCGGGCATGAACATCCAAAATACCCATTCTGCCTTTAAAATCAGGGGGATCAACCATTACTTGACGGTCAAAACGACCCGGACGCATTAACGCTGAATCAAGGACATCTGCACGGTTAGTAGCGGCAATGACGATGATTCCAGTGTTACCTTCAAAACCATCCATTTCCGTTAATAATTGGTTCAAAGTTTGTTCTCTTTCATCGTTGCCACCGCCGATACCTGCACCTCTTTGTCTTCCCACAGCGTCAATCTCATCAATAAAGATTAAACAAGGAGCATTTTCTTTCGCTTTTTTGAATAAATCCCGTACACGAGAAGCACCAACACCGACAAACATTTCTACAAATTCTGAACCAGAAATGCTGAAGAAAGGCACACCAGCTTCCCCAGCGATGGCTTTAGCTAGTAAAGTTTTACCCGTACCAGGAGGTCCTACAAGTAAAACACCTTTAGGAATTCTTGCACCAACGGCGGTGAATTTTTCGGGTTGCTTAAGGAAAGTAACAACTTCTTCTAACTCTTCTTTTGCTTCTTCAATACCAGCCACGTCATCAAATTGAATTCCTGTTTTAGCATCCATTTGAAAACGAGCTTTGGATTTGCCAAAATTCATGGCTTGTCCTGGTCCTCCGGGCATATTACTAGAACGACGGAAGAGGAAGAATAAAGAGGCAATCAATAGCACTGGAAAAACTAAGTTACCTAAAATACCCCAGATAGCACCTTCATTACGCAAAGGATGTGAATCGAAATTAATTCCAGATTCTCTTAACTTAGTGATTAATTCGGGAGATGTACCGGGTAAATCAACTCTTAACCTTTGTACTTGACGTAATTCAGGATCGATCGCCTCAACGATTGCTGTACGTCCATTTTCATATAAATCAACACTGCTGACTCTGCCTTTTTCTATATATTCTAAGAATCTTCCATAAGTCATACGAGTACTAGCCGTATTATTACTGTCATCATTTATATTTGTAGCAAAACTACCCTGCCAAATGAAAAAGCCGATTACTAAAAATGGTATTGTCCATAATAGGACTGTACGCCAAGATAATTTCATAATTTTCTTATTTTATTATTTGATGGAGTTGAATAAGTAGTTAACTTGTTCTAATCTCTGTTTTTTACTTAATATCAATTGTAACAACTATTTCTTAACTAAACTTAACATAACTCTCATTTTTTGTGCAACGAAGGAAAAAATTAATTTTTGATTATTGATTGTTAACTGTTCATTGATTTAATAGTCTCGTTTTTCAATACAACTTCTAATTTCGTTGAGATCAATGTATCTATCAGTAGCATTTCGCAGTTCACGAGCAATCATACCATCAGTGGATACTACTGTAATATGGGTATTTTTGGATCTTAAAAGTTCGATAGCTCTTTCAAAATCACCATCACCGCTAAATAAAACCACTCGATCATATTGATCAACGGTGTTAAACATATCAACCACAATTTCAATATCAAGGTTTGCTTTCTGAGAAAAACGCCCAGAACTATCATCGTAATACTCTTTAAGTATCTTTGTCCGCACTGTATAACCGAGGCTAATTAAAGCATCTCGAAAACCTCGTTGATCTTGAGAATCTTTTAATCCTGTGTACCAAAAAGAATTAATTAACATAAATCCTGATTCTTCGGAAAAAAAATCAATTACTTTGCGAGGATCGAAAAACCAACCGTTTTTTTGTTGAGCATAAAACATATTATTTCCATCAACAAATATAGAGATTCTATCTCTAAGTCTGTGCTGACTAATATGATGATTATGATGATTGTGATTTATTTCTGTATTAGTTGAATTAATAATAGTAGTTGAATTAACTTGATATTCTGGATTATATTCAGGTCTAGGAATTAATTGCGGTTTAGGATTTAAAACATTATGCCCATTATTTTCTTCGGTATAATTTGTAGTTGAATTTAGTTCTGAATTTAATTCTAAATACTTTTTTTCAAGGCTATAATTGCTATTATTAAGGTCAAAGTTGTGCATAAAAATAACATCTTATTTAATAAGGTAAAAATAAAAATAGAATAGTTTTTTTTGATATATATTTATGATTATATTCTATACTAATTTTTAAAGATTTAGCCATAGAATTTAGAACTTAAAAGACTCTAAATACTTTTCAAACAATACTTTTCTTCTAAATATTTGGTAACAAAATATACTTTTAAATAAGTACCTAAATGTATATTTAATTTTTAAATTATTAATTAGTTTGTATTTGTTTTTAGTATTATTTTTATCTAAAAAGTATATAGATAAATAGAGAAAGTTACTATAAAATTCAAATTATCTAATTTTTTAGTAATAGATAATATAACTATAAATAAATAATAAAATAGAATAATTAATTAAAATTTTCGGGATAAGAACACCAATCACTCCATCCCCCTGCATATAATTTACAATGATGAATATTAATGGTTTTTAAAGCAAAAATATCGACACAAGCCGTTACTCCTGAACCACAATACACAATAATTTCCTGATAATTTTTATATTGATGCCAAATTGCCTCTAATTCTGTCACTGATTTGAGGTTGCTATTAGTAGTCATATCTTGCCAAAAAACGTTTTTAGCAGATGGAATACTACCAGCTACAGGATCAATCGGTTCAACTTTTCCCTGATAGCGTTCACGCGCTCTAGCATCAATAATGACTGTAGAATCAGAGTTTTGATGATTTTTTACATAATCAATATCTACCAACCAGTTAGATTGCGGTTGTACAGAAAATGATCCTTGACTAAAACTAGGCTTTCTACTATTTATAGGATAATTGAGTCGAATCCACTCTTGCCAACCACCATCAAGAATAAACACTTGATTATGACCTAAATATTGTAGTAACCACCACAAACGAGAAGCAAAAGCAAAACGAGAATCATCATAGACTATGACATTAGTCTGATTTTTGATAATACCAATAGCCTTTAATTTTTCAGCAAAAATCTCAAGATTAGGTAACGGATGCCTTCCGCCATGAGTTTGAATTAGACTTGACAGATCTTTGTTTAAATCTAAATAATAAGCATTTTCAATATGGCTTTGGTTATATTGTTGATAACCCCAATCACTTTCAGAAAGACGAAAGCGACAATCAATAATTTTGACGTTAGGATTATCTATATTCTCTCTGAGCCATTGTGCTGAGACGATAGTCTGAGTTTGACCCATTCTTTATAGTGTTAATTAAATGATAAATAAATATATGATAAATAAAAATATATAGCTATTAGTTTAGCTTTATAGTTGAACTAAATATAATTAGCTACTAATGAATTTTAACAGTCAAAACTCCCCAATGACCAAATTCTTAATTCTTGACCAAATTATTCCCTACACGAGATCGAGCAATACGATAACTTAAGATGATGACTGGTAAAATCCCTACTAAAATAATTGTCAATGCTGGAGCAGAGGCTTCTATCAGTCTTTCATCGGAAGCATATTGATAAACTCTCACCGCAAGAGTATCAAAGTTAAAGGGACGCATTACTAATGTAGCTGGTAATTCTTTTAAAACATCTACAAATACTAGCATGACGGCAGTTAAAATTCCTCCCCACATTAAGGGTAAATGTACTTTAAATAAGGTCGAAAATGCTCCATATCCTAAACTACGAGAAGCATCATCAAGGTTCGGTTTGATCTTGCTCAAACTTGATTCAACGGTATTAAAAGAGACAGCTAAAAATCTAACTAAATACGCATAAATTAAACCGAAAATTGTACCACTTAATAATAATCCTGTGGAAATATTAAAATTATTCATCATCCAAGCGTCAAGACTATTATCAAAATTACCTAAAGGGATTAAAATACCCACTGCAATTACTGAACCAGGTATTGCATAACCCATAGAAGCAATTCGCACAGAAATATTAATGATAAAATGAGGAATTAATCTTTGTCCATAAGCCATAAAAAAACCAACAATAATAGCAATAAATGCACTAATAATAGCAAGAATAAAACTATTTTTTGATAGTTCCCAAAAGCTATCATTTAAAGTTTCTTCTTGATTACTTAAAGTTAAATTTAATAGGTATATACTGGGAATAATAAATCCTAAAATCACTGGAATTGAACACAAAATAAAAGCTAAACTTCCTCTAAAAAAATTAAGGCTATACCGAGGTAATTTTTGGTTACTATTGTTAGTTTGATAATAACGGGCTTGTGATCGAGATAATCTTTCTACCACAATTAAAATAACGATAAACACCATTAAAAAAGATGCTAATTGTGCCGCCGCGACTCTTTCTCCCATGCCAAACCATGTACGATAAATTCCTGTAGTAAAAGTACTTACTCCAAAATATTGTACTGTGCCAAAATCATTAAGAGTTTCCATGAGTGCTAGTGCCAAACCAGCTACAATGGAAGGGCGTGAAGCGGGTAAAGCTACTTTTATAAAACTTTGCCAAGGATTATAACCCAATGAACGACTTGCTTCTAGGGTACAAACTGATTGTTCTAAAAAAGCTACCCTTGCTAAAAGATAAACGTATGGATACAGTACTAATACTAACATAGCGATCGCTCCCCACATATTACGAATAGATGGAAACCAATAATCATCAATACTTTCCCAAGCAAAAATACTTCTGAGCCAAGTTTGTACGGGACCAAAATATGACAACATATCCGTGTAACTAAAAGCAAGAATATAAGCTGGTGCGGCTAAAGGCATTAACAGTAACCACTCTAAAATATTAGAACCAATAAATTCGCACATGGTAACTAACCAAGCACAACCTACTCCAATGATTAAAACTCCAACCGTTACTCCTAACATTAAGTAAAGAGTATTGAGGATATAATCTTTTAAAACCGTATCAATTAAATGTTGCCAAATATCTTGATGATCAGCAAAAATACCCATCAAAACACTAAAAATAGGTACAGAAATCAACAAAGCTACCACTATTACGGATAAATACCATAAATAAATTGGCATATTATTGAATAACTGTTTAAATATAAGATTACTTTTTCTTCCCGTAGGAGAATCTACTTCAAACATAAAATATGGAGAGTTAATATATAAAGATGAACCTTATATTATCACAGGCAATAGACTAAGGAGACTAGCAGATTAGGAAGACTAAAAGATTTGTAAATAAATCAAATTTTATGAGAATATTTACTCTCCTCTTTGCGATAAGATATATTAAGCATCAAATCATTGGAGTATATAAAAAAATGTTAACTTTAAAAATTGTTGTAAATGTTGTTGTAGCCTTTTTCTTGTTATTATTTATCTTCGGTTTTCTTTCTGGAGATCCAGCTCGTAACCCCGGAAGTAAAGACTTAGAATAAGTTTCTGAGATTTAATTACTTACTAATAGACAATTAACAATTACAATAATAAAATTTTTTGGCGGATATTTTTCTATAACTTTTTAATTACAAACACAATGCTATAATCATAAGTCTGGTGAGAGATATATTTCAAATGTTGTGACAATCACAAAAGTTGATTATATAATTGTTAATTTATCAGAATGATAGCGTTTTTATCAAAATCTACTCTTTTGCTCGTTACTTTTTGCTTGATTGTCTAAAACAAATTTCTTATTTAATCAACTCTACAGCATCTTTTCCATCAACAGATTCTAAATAAACCTTTACTTGCTCTTCTTTTGCCGTAGGGAGAGATTTACCAATAAAATCGGGGTGTATTGGTAATTGTCTATGTCCTCTATCTACTAATACCACTAATTTAATCATTTCTGGTCTGCCATATTCACTAACAGCATTTAAAGCAGCTCTAATTGTCCTCCCCCTATAAATCACATCATCTATAAGCACCACAGTTTTTCCAGTAAGATCAAATGGTATTTCTGTTCGTTCTGGTGTTCTCGTTTTTATTTTATCTAAATCATCTCGATAAAAAGTAATATCAATTGCACCAACAGGTACTTTAACTTGTTCAATTACTTCAATTTGACGGGCAATTATATTCGCTAAAGGAACACCTCTAGTATAAATGCCCAATAAAACAACTTGGGATAAATCTGATGCTTCCTCAACGATTTGAGAAGCTAACCTAGTTAAAGTGCGGCGTATTTCATCGGCTGAGAGTATTTCTATAATTTGACTAGACATTATTTTTTAGATTAGAAAATAGTTAGAAAGGAATTTAGAATTAGTGATATTTGACTTTTCATTCCTCATTCCTCATTCCTCATTCCTCATTACTCTACGGCAACTAATACAACGGTTATATTATCAGAACCGCCTCCATCTTTGGCATTTTGTACTAAAATAGCCGCCGCTTCTTCGAGATTTTCAGGCTCTCCTAATGATTTACTTATTAATTCATCAGATACTTCTTCTGTTAAACCATCACTACACAGCAGAAAGCGATCGCCAGATACCGTTTCTTCTATTTTTTGAATATCAATACCTTCGTAAAGATCTCGTCTGCCTAAGCATTGAGATAAAACGTGTCTCCAAGGATGATGTTTTGCGTCTTCAGGAGTAATTTCCCCCGCACGAATTGCTTGAGAGATCCATGTATGATCTAAGGTGACTTGTTCTAAATTTCCTTTTCGTAGTCGATATAATCGAGAATCTCCGACGTGGGCTCTCCAAGTTTCTCCATTTCTAAAGAGAATCATTACTAAAGTTGTACCCATATCTGCCCTAGCAGGGTTAATAATTTGATCCTCTAAAATGCCCTCATTGGCCTGATAGATAGATTTTTCAATGAGCTCATAAGATTCTATGGGGGCTTCCCAATTCTCCTCTAAATACTCTTTAATTACTTCTATGGCGATACGACTGGCTTCTTCTCCTCCAGCATGACCGCCCATACCGTCTGCTAAAATAAAAAACTTACCTTCGGGGTCAATATAATGACTATCCTGATTATAGGGTCTAACTAATCCGGGATCTGTTAAACCAGCAAATGCACATTTCATAAAGTTAATCTAATTTTCAGTTGCAATAATTTATACTTTGCGATCGAATTTATCTAATTGTCTCAGTAAACGGAATAGGGATAAAGCCGGAAAAATACTGAGGACGATAACAGCGATCGCCAATTGCCATAGTCCGTTAACAACCAGTATAGTACTAGATAGAATTAAAGCACTCATAAATAAACTATAGTTAGTTGCCATTTGCATCCCCGTCACACGACGCAATAATCTTTCCGACTCTAATGATCTTACACGTAAACGGAGATCACCTCGTTCTAATTTTTCTATTGTATCCTCTAATCGTCTGGGCAAACTCAAGGCACTGTTACTAACTTGCATAGCTTGACGACTAAATTCATCAAAAATTGATTTACCGACACCGTTATTATTAAAATCACTCATTATTTGTAAAGCGAAAGGTTGTGCTACTTCCATAAAGTTAAATTCAGGATCTAATCCTTTACCGACTCCTTCTAAAGTAGAAAAAGCACGCATAACAAAGGTAAATGTTGCTGGAAAACGGAAAGGTTGATCATAGGCAATTTCGTATAAATCTTCACTAATTTTACTGATAGATTGCTCTTCAAAGGGCTTATCCATAAAATTATCTAACATAAATTGTACCGATCTTCTAACAGGACCTGGATCATCCATTATCGCTAAAGCTTCTAAATCTATTAAAGCACTAACTACTCGATCAGCGTTTTTTTCGGTGATACCAAACAACATCTCGATGAGCTTTTCTTTGACGTTACTTTTGAGTTGCCCCATCATCCCAAAGTCATAAAAAATTAATGCTCCATCAGAAGCTACAGCTAAATTACCCGGATGAGGATCAGCATGGAAAAAACCATCATTTAAGAGTTGTTGTAAGTAGGCTTTTGCCCCTAATTTCGCTAATATCTTGCGATCTAATCCAGCAGCTTCTAAGGCTTCATAATGGCTAATTTTAATACCTGGCATATATTCTAAAGTTAGCACTCTAGGAGAAGTATAACGCCAATAAACCCTCGGCACTTTTACCCAATTAGCCCCTCGAAAATTACGACGGAAAGTATCACCATTTTGTCCTTCCAACAAGTAATCGGTTTCCTCCCACAAAATGCGACAACATTCTTCATAAATACCTAACCAATCTCTACCTTTACCCCATCGAGGATGATTTTGAAAATAGCGAGTAATTTGTTTCAGAATACCTAAATCAATGGTAAATAATTGTGGTAATCCAGGACGTTGAATTTTAACAACGACTTCCTCACCTGAGTATAACTGTGCTTTGTGAACCTGTCCTAAACTAGCCGCCGCAAGAGGTGTAGGATCAAAGCTACGAAATAGTTTATTTAATGATTTTCCTAAATCTTTTTCAATAATAGCGGTAACTTGTTCAAAACTAAAAGCAGGAACTCTATCTTGTAATTTTGATAATTCTTCTACATATTCCACAGGAAAAATATCCGCACGAGTGGAAAACAATTGACCTACCTTAATAAAAGTTGGTCCTAATTCTAGTAAATTTTCCCGAATCCATCCTGCTTGAATCCGCCGTCTTTGCGATCGCTTTTCATCACTATAGCCGTTGCTATAAGTCCATTTTTTGCTATTACGCCAAAGTTTGAAAAGTAGAATTAAAACAAAAGTCCAAATATCGATACGACGACGAAAACTAGAGTAATTGTCTCGATTCCAACGATAGGTTTTTTTCCCTGTTTCTGGTTTATTATTTACTGCCAAAGGGGCAAGACTAGGATTCGGTGGTAAGTATTCTTTCGGATTAGAGTATGCGGATGACACTGATATTTTTATAAATTTGGTTTACTTAGACTATGAGGAATCAGGAATCAGGAATCAGCATTAGGAATTAGTGTTTATTAAAATATTATCTTCTGCTGTTCATCCTTTATCCTTTACTGTTTTTGACGATAATTATTTAATTCTGCCTTTAAACGAGCGATTTCCGCCCTAAGTTCGTCTAATAATTCTTGTAAATCAACGGAAGTATCAACCGTAACAGTTATGGTTGTTGGGTTACTTGATTGTTGTTTTTGTGCTTCAGCCTTAGCTTTAACCTCCCTAGCAAATTCTTCTAGTTTTTGTTTGGTTTCCGCATCGAATTTACCAACATCGCTAAGGATATTTGTCAAAGTATGTTCTACTTTTTCCGTCACGACTTCAGCAAAGGCTTTACCGAAGATAAATGCTTCTGTTAATGGGTTACTCATTTGCAATATTTCTTAACGCTTTTGTTACAAATTATATCTTTATTTTCTCAGATTGGAATAAATAATGTAACTTCTAACGTCAAATATTGATAAAACCAAGTTTATTGAGATTCTGGTTATGGCAGTAGGAAGTCTTTTATAATCAAGGGTTAAGACTTATTACACTAACACAAAAAAGGGTATGAAAAATCGAGTTTTTTCTTTAAAAACTATTACCCATTGTTTATGACCTATTTTTTTGTTCTCCATTTCTGACAACTCGACTTGAATTTGAGTTTATAAAATTATTGATTTTTATGACAAAAACAATTATAATTATATTTGCTGAGAAAAATCAAAGTCGGGGGTTATAGCTCAGTTGGTAGAGCACTGCAATGGCATTGCAGGTGTCACCGGTTCGAGTCCGGTTAGCTCCATTATCAAAAAAAATCACTGACATAGGTAAATATTACCAGTTCAGTGTTTAGTTTATTTTATATATTTTAAACTGTGGATTGAAATTAGATTTGGGTAATACCACAGGTTAGAGGACAAGAAGCATATATAGAACCTTGTTCCATAGTTTTATTGTCATGTAGCCATCCTAACCATTGTACCTCATCAGGTCGGATACCTTTTAAAGTTAATAAGATAGAACTAAACAGAATCACCACCGTAGTGATACCTAAAATGCTACCAGATACTAATAAGATAGCACTGGCTGGGAGAATAGATTGTAAAACTACTGCGGCTAACACCCCTACTGTCATCATAATAACCACTAAGGGGAAACCCACTACCAAAAAGCATACTGTTAAAGTGAACGTCCAGATAAGAAAACTTTTCGACATAGCTAATAGATAACTATTTCGCCAACTGTTTTGATTAGATACTTGCATTGCTTTTGATACTCCCTAAAGATATTAACGACAACAACTCGACAACTCACATTAACAAATTCAAATATTAGAATTATGTGATTCTTTCTTCAGAAAACCACGCCGGACAAACAAAACTTTGTTTAGCGTTACTTTTTTTCTTCCGAAGCTGTTGCGATGTGTCTTCACCGCCTTAAAAAACCACATCATATTAAATTTTTACAAACTTAAGTAAAAACAACTAATGATGATGTTTCTATATTGTCAGTATAGGCATAATAAAACGGAATTGAGGAATTTTGTAATATTTCTTTACTTTTAATTGGAAAAAAGTGTGGTAAAAAATCGTCTTCAAGGCTTAAAATGACTGATTTTTAGTATAGTTTAGGATCTTTTTTGAGGATTCGTTACATTTCTTCACTTATTATGCTTTTTTTCTCATTTTTGTGTTTATTTTTCATCCATACATTTATTTGATATGAGTTAAATTTTTTTCAAAGTGAATTCACTTAAAATATTTGATCACAAAGTAAATGAAAACAAAAATATAGTTCTAGGTTTTTTGACCAATATTAGGTAAATTATTTATTTATTAAAAGAAAATATTTTGAAAAGTAATCACCATGATTTTATTAAAATTAATTAGTTTGACTTTAGCATTAATGCTAGGTTTTATAACAATGATTAATCCAGTACAGGCGTTAGATTATACAAAAAGAGATTTATTTGAAAGTGATTTTTCTGGACAAAATTTAGTTGGTTCAACTTTTAATAAAACTAATCTTCGTAGTAGTAACTTGAGTAATGCTAATTTACAAGGAGTTAGCTTTTTTGGAGCTAATATGGATTCTGCCAATTTAGAAGGTGCTAATTTAAGTAATGCCGTATTAGACTCTGCAAGGATGACAAGAGTAAATCTTCATAATGCTATACTTGAAGGTGCATTTGCTACTAATACTAAATTTGAAAAAGCTAATATTGAAGGTGCAGATTTTACAGATGTTATATTACGTCCTGATGTAGAGGAATTATTATGTGAAATGGCAAGAGGTACTAATCCTATTACAGGAAGAAATACTCGTGACACTCTTTATTGTCCATAAACGATAATATTTTTTACTTTTACTTTCTATATCTGAGTCTATGACCAAAAATTATTGTGATAACGACTCATTTGTAGTAAGTTGTAAAAAGACATCTTCAAGGGAAGGATGACTTCTTTTCATTTCATAAATAGCCAGTCCTTCATGAATAATCATAGAAGCAATGTCTCCTCCTATATCATAATTATCATCAAGAGAAATTTTAACTAAAAAACGATTTTTGCTTTCATTTATTGTCTCAATCTGTACACTTTTAACTCCCAAAAATTGCTCCATTTTTAATGATAAATTACTGATATTTCCCTCAACTTCTATTTCATAACCTGCATTGTTTTGTAACTGTTGTAAAAGTTCATCAGATTTTCCTGTTGCTACAATCGTACCTTTATTAATAATAGTCACAAAATCACAAGTCATACTAACTTCTGGTAAGATATGAGTTGATAAAATTACCGTTCTTTCCCTCGCTAAACTTTTGATTAAATTCCTTACTTCGATAATTTGTCGAGGATCTAAGCCCACAGTTGGTTCATCTAAAATAATAACAGGAGGTTCATGAACAATTGCTTGTGCTATGCCCACTCTTTGACGATAACCTTTCGATAATTTTCTTATAATCGTATCTCCACAATCTTCTAATTGACAACTTTGTAGAGCTTTTTTGATCTTTTCTTCTCGATCACCATTGGCAACACCTTTAATTTTTGTTACAAAGCCCAGATAATCTCTCACCGTCATATCTGTATAAAGAGGAGGGGTTTCCGGTAAATAACCTATTTTTTCCCTTATTGCCATTGGATTTTCATGGACTTCGAAACCAGCAATTTTAACTGTTCCTTCTGTCGCAGGGATGTAACCACTCAGGATACGCATAGTCGTGGTTTTACCAGCACCATTTGGTCCTAAAAACCCTAAAATAGTTCCTTTTGCCACGGAAAAAGATACATTTTTAATGGCTTGAGTAACACCATAAATTTTACTTAAATTTTCAACTTCAATCATAATGATAGGATGATAAACAGTAAAGAAGAATAAACCTTAACTTTTAATTCATAACTTACAATATAAGTCTTAATAATCATAAAAGCCCATCCATTATATTCATCAATTTAATACTCTTATCAGATAATTCTTCCTGAAAATCTTGTTTGATCTGACATTCTAATAAACCCTTCATCGCAATTAATTTTAAGCTATTTTCCGCATAGGCTTGACTGATAGCATCTCCTGACTTCACATAACCAATAGCACCTAAATCCATTAACGCAGATCTTCTTAATTGTAATTCTTCTCCACCTAAAGCAGATACTAAAATTTCACCATAAATATCATCATTAGTTAATTGATACATTGCCCTTGCTGCCGCATAAGCTATTTTTTTTGTAGGATGTTCAAGAAAAGGCTTAATCAAATTTTCAGCCTGTTTTGCTTTAAGAGTTCCTAAAGCCTCAATAATAGCTTCATAAGGTTGATTCAAATAAGGTTTGCCAATTACTATTTCAAAGGCATAACTGGTTAATTCTCCATCTTTCACCGAACTACTTAAAAGATTGATTAGAGGTTCAACGGCTCTTAAATCACCTAACATTTCTAAGGCTTGAGCCGCAGATTCTCGAACATAATAATCATCACACTCAAAACACTTAATTAAAGGTTCAACAGCTCTCAAATCTTCTAATTTCCCCAGTGCCTTTGCCGAATTTCTACGTAAAGGAAAACCACCATCAGGTGCTCGATCTTCAAAATCTTCGAGAGCATTAATTAGACTATCAATAGCATCCCTAGTTTTAACTCGAAATTTACCCAACCACCAAGCAGCATAATATCTTAATCCTAAATCTTTTTTCTGGTTTAAATTAGCAATTGCTATTTCTGGAGTTAGAGATATTTCGGTATTCATGAAAAAATTATTCAAAAAAAGTCAACATTCTTATTGTAAAGAATAACATCAATATGTTTTAAAGAAAAAAGTATGAAAAAAGCACCCTAAGTATTGATAGAGTGCTTTTAAGTTCTGATATGTATCTTATTTAGAGTGTGAGAAAATTAAAGCTGGCATGGAACTATTGTCCCGTGGGGCTACCCCCAGAGTATCGTCGCCGCGATTGCGTTTCACCCACGAGTTCGAGATGGATCGTAGTGGTTCCACAATGCTAAACACACCAGCTAAGACTATGAAAGTTAAATAACCCTCAAGACTGCATGAAATAGTAAATAGATTTTAAGATTAGGTCAAGCGGACGGTCTGTTAGTACACTTTGGCTCCATACATTACTGCACTTCCACCTCGTGCCTATTAACGGGTGTTCTTCCCGTGACCTTACACCAGAATACTCATCTTGAGGTGGGCTTCCCACTTAGATGCTTTCAGCGGTTATCCTCTCCGTACTTGGCTACCCAGCGTTTACCGTTGGCACGATAACTGGTACACCAGCGGTACGTCCTTCCCGGTCCTCTCGTACTAAGGAAGGCTCCTCTCAATATTCTCACGCCTGCACCGGATATGGACCGAACTGTCTCACGACGTTCTGAACCCAGCTCACGTACCGCTTTAATGGGCGAACAGCCCAACCCTTGGGACGTACTTCCGCCCCAGGTTGCGATGAGCCGACATCGAGGTGCCAAACCTCCCCGTCGATGTGAACTCTTGGGGGAGATCAGCCTGTTATCCCTAGAGTAACTTTTATCCGTTGAGCGACGGCCCTTCCACACAGCACCGTCGGATCACTAAAACCGTGTTTCCACCCTGCTTGACTTGTCAGTCTCGCAGTCAAGCTACCTTCTGCTTTTGCACTCTTCGACTGATTTCCAACCAGTCTGAGGTAACCTTTGTACGCCTCCGTTACTTTTTTGGAGGCGACCGCCCCAGTCAAACTACCCACCTGAAACTTTCCGGTTTTACCGTTAGAATTCTAGCTTTCTGAGAGTGGTATCTCACTGTTGGCTCTAGTATCCCCACAAGGATACCTTCAACGCCTCCCACCTATACTGCGCACAGCAAGCCCGAACACAATTCCAAGCTATAGTAAAGCTTCATAGGGTCTTTCTGTCCAAGTGCAGGTAGTCCGTATCTTCACAGACAATCCTATTTCGCCGAGTCTCTCTCCGAGACAGTGCCCAGATCGTTACGCCTTTCGTGCGGGTCGGAACTTACCCGACAAGGAATTTCGCTACCTTAGGACCGTTATAGTTACGGCCGCCGTTCACCGGGGCTTCAGTCGCTAGCTTCAGATTACTCCTGACCAACTTCTTTAACCTTCCGGCACTGGGCAGGCGTCAGCCCCTATACTTCCTCTTTCGAGTTTGCAGAGACCTATGTTTTTGCTAAACAGTCGCCTGGGCCTTTTCACTGCAACCAACGTTTCCGTTGGCACTCCTTCTCCCGAAGTTACGGAGTCATTTTGCCGAGTTCCTTAGAGAGAGTTCTCTCGCTCCCCTTAGTATTCTCTACTTGCCCACCTGTGTCGGTTTCGGGTACCGGGACTTTATTTTCAACATCATCATCGCTTTTCTTGCCGCTATCTTTCTACACGCGCAGTAAACTGCTCCCAATCCACTCAGGGTGTGTTTAGTTTTCACGGGTCCCGATGATGACTCCCATAAAGCCACGCAGGAATATTCACCTGCTTGCCATCGACTACGCTTTTCGCTTCGCCTTAGGTCCGGGCTAACTCTCCACGGACGAGCCTTCTGGAGAAACCCTTGGGCTTTCGGGGTTAAGGATTCTCACCTTAATTTTCGCTACTTAAGCCGACATTCTCACTTCTATACTGTCCACATCTGCTTGCCGCTAATGCTTCACCCTATATAGAACGCTCCCCTACCACTTAATGTTTCCATTGAGTCCATAGCTTCGGTGATTAACTTAGCCCCGTTCATTTTCGGCGCAGGAGCGCTTGACCAGTGAGCTATTACGCACTCTTTCAAGGATTGCTGCTTCTAGGCAAACCTCCTGGTTGTCTAAGCACTCCCACCTCCTTTCTCACTTAGTTAATACTTTGGGACCTTAGCTGATGGTCTGGGCTGTTTCCCTCTTGACGATGAAGCTTATCCCCCACCGTCTCACTAGTGCTATAGTTATGGGTATTCTGAGTTTGTCTCATCTTGGTACCGCTCTCGCAGCCCGCAACGAAACAGTGCTTTACCCCCCATTTCCTGATACACCGCTGCGCCTCAACACATTTCGGGGAGAACCAGCTAGCTCCGGGTTCGATTGGCATTTCACCCCTAACCACAGCTCCTCCGCCAATTTTTCAACATTGGTCGGTTCGGACCTCCACTTCGTGTTACCGAAGCTTCATCCTGGCCATGGTTAGATCACCCGGGTTCGGGTCTACAAACAGTGACTAACGCCCTTTTCGGACTCGGTTTCCCTTTGGCTTCATCTTTTCGATTTAACCTGCCACTGCCTGTAAGTCGCCGGCTCATTCTTCAACAGGCACACGGTCATCCGTTTAATCGGACTCCCATTGCTTGTAAGCTGATGGTTTCATGTTCTATTTCACTCCCCTCCCGGGGTTCTTTTCACCTTTCCCTCGCGGTACTTTTCTCTATCGGTCACACTTTGTATTTAGCCTTACCACGTGGTCGTGGCTGATTCACACTAGATTCCACTTATCTCGTGCTACTCGGGATTCACCTAGGATTAATTTGGTTTTCAATTACAGGACTTTTACCTTCTCTGGTCTAGTTTTCAGCTAGTTCGTTTAACCTCTTCTTTCCATCTCGATGTCCCACTACCCCAGTCTTCGTAAACACTGGTTTAGGCTGTTCCCGCTTCGCTCGCCGCTACTAGGGGAATCACTTTTGTTTTCTCTTCCTCTGGCTACTAAGATGTTTCAGTTCACCAGGTTCGCTCATCACTACTAATAGTAGTGTGTTTTTAGGGTTGCCCCATTCGGACACTCTCGGCTCATAGTCTGCTTCCGACTCCCCGAGACTTTTCGTAGGTTGCTACGTCCTTCTTCGCCTTCGTGTGCCTAGGTATCCACCATCAGCCCTTGATTGCTTGACCTGTCTGTCATTTTACAGCTTTTTCTACTTACTTTTTCTATGCAGTTTTCAAGGTTCTTACTGAACAACGGTTCAGCATCCATTTTTTGGTGCTAATTTGTTCCCTGGAGATAAGCGGACTCGAACCGCTGACATCCTGCTTGCAAAGCAGGCGCTCTACCAACTGAGCTATACCCCCAATCTTTTTTCTCTCTTGGAAAAATTTACTTCTTCTCCCAAAAGAAGTGGGCCATCCTGGACTTGAACCAGGGACCTCACCCTTATCAGGGGTGCGCTCTAACCACCTGAGCTAATAGCCCGTGAACCTATTCTTAATAGTTTGAATGCCTTTTTCTCACTCTTGCTGACTTCTATTCGAAGTCTCCCTTTAAGGAGGTGATCCAGCCACACCTTCCGGTACGGCTACCTTGTTACGACTTCACCCCAGTCACTAGTCCCACCTTCGGCATCCTCCTCCTTTACAGGTTGGAGTAACGACTTCGGGCGTGACCAACTTCCATGGTGTGACGGGCGGTGTGTACAAGACCCGGGAACGGATTCACCGCAGTATGCTGACCTGCGATTACTAGCGATTCCTCCTTCATGCAGGCGAGTTTCAGCCTGCAATCTGAACTGGGGCTGAGTTTGCTGGGATTCGCTCCACTTCGCAGCTTCGCTTCCCTTTGTCTCAACCATTGTAGTACGTGTGTAGCCCAAGACGTAAGGGGCATGCTGACTTGACGTCATCCCCACCTTCCTCCGAGTTCTCCCCGGCGGTCTCCCTAGAGTCCCCAACTTAATGCTGGCAACTAAGGACGAGGGTTGCGCTCGTTGCGGGACTTAACCCAACATCTCACGACACGAGCTGACGACAGCCATGCACCACCTGTCTCTGCGTTCCCTAAGGCACTCTTTCGTTTCCAAAAGATTCGCAGGATGTCAAGCCTTGGTAAGGTTCTTCGCGTTGCATCGAATTAAACCACATACTCCACCGCTTGTGCGGGTCCCCGTCAATTCCTTTGAGTTTCACACTTGCGTGCGTACTCCCCAGGCGGGATACTTAACGCGTTTGCTTCGGCACTGTCTGGGTCGATACAGACAACACCTAGTATCCATCGTTTACCGCTAGGACTACAGGGGTATCTAATCCCTTTCGCTACCCTAGCTTTCGTCCCTCAGTGTCAGTATATGCCCAGTAGAGCGCCTTCGCCACTGGTGTTCTTCCTAATCTCTACGCATTTCACCGCTACACTAGGAATTCCCTCTACCCCTACTATACTCTAGCTTTTCAGTTTCCACCGCCTACCCGAAGTTGAGCTTCGGTCTTTGACAGCAGACTTGAAATGCCACCTACGGACGCTTTACGCCCAATGATTCCGGATAACGCTTGCATCCTCCGTATTACCGCGGCTGCTGGCACGGAGTTAGCCGATGCTTATATTAGGTACCGTCACTTTCTTCTTCCCTAAGTTTTGAGGTTTACAACCCAAGAGCCTTCCTCCCTCACGCGGTATTGCTCCGTCAGGCTTTCGCCCATTGCGGAAAATTCCCCACTGCTGCCTCCCGTAGGAGTCTGGGCCGTGTCTCAGTCCCAGTGTGGCTGCTCATCCTCTCAGACCAGCTACTGATCGTCGCCATGGTAGTCCATTACACTACCATCTAGCTAATCAGACGCGAGCTCCTCTTCAGGCGATAAATCTTTTACTTCTCAGCTCATCCGGTATTAGCAGTCGTTTCCAACTGTTGTCCCCGACCTCAAGGCAGATTCTCACGTGTTCCTCACCCGTCCGCCACTATCACCTAAGTGACCGTTCGACTTGCATGTGTTAAGCATACCGCCAGCGTTCATCCTGAGCCAGGATCAAACTCTCCATTGTAGATTCCTTTTCACCTAAGTTACTTAGTTCTCTCAACGAGCTTTTTGATTGCTCTTTTTGTTAGTAATTTAATACTTGCTTTGTTAATTTAAAGTTCTTTAACAAGGGTGTATGTTATATTTGAAAATGGCTTTCAAACTATTAAATTGTCGAGGTTCGTGGTGTGTTAGACTGAGTCAATTGGCTCAATCACACATTTACTAATATAACTAATAATTCTAGAATCTGCAACTCTTTTTTTAAATATTTTTTTCAAGGATGCTTTTAACGGGATAAATACTTTTGATACTAAGCTTTACAGGGATTAATCTTTTTTTGTGTTTCATTTACTTTTATGGGGTTGAAGCTACAATCAATAATATTTGATTTAGTTAAAATAAGGATAAAAGTGTTTTGTGAGGGTTTTTGTTTATGTCTGAAAATAATTTGGTTGATAAGTCAATGGAAGGGCTTAATCAATCTGTCACGGTGGAGAAAAAAAATGTATTGGAAAATTTCAAAGTTTTTTTATCTAGTTGGCGCTTTAAGGTAGCCGCTGTAATTGGGGTGTTGATGATGTTGATGTTGTTCATTTTTTATTGGCAACATTTGATTGCGGTTATGGGAATGAATATGTGGGTTAATCATGCTAACGCTAAAGCAATTGATTGTATGGTAAAAGATACTAATGATGATGAATATATTAGTTGTACAGCAATGATGGATGATCAAGTTATACCCTTAGAGTGTGGGACTAGTATCTTGAATATTGGTTGTCGAGTTAATTATGGTAATGCTTCTCCTTCTTTTAAAGGTTTGGGAGTGAAGGGAAGTCGTTGATTTTTATTTACTTTTAATATAAGCAAGGGATTGTGTCCAAATCAATATTTTCTCTTTTTTACTATTCTGAAGACAAAAACAATTTTGATCTTGCCATAATATTAATCCTTGTTCTGATTGATTGGTTATTAATCCAATTTCTACAGGGGTTTTATTTTTAATAAAGGTTTGTATTTGTCTAATACTGGGAAAGCCGGTGTTAAATACTGTCATAATTATTAGTTATTGTTTCTAATTTAGGTTTTTGCTATGACTTTGAAGTTTACCAAATATCATGGACTTGGTAATGATTTTATTTTAATTGATAATTTGGCTTCCTCTGAGCCTTTAATTTCTCCTGATGAGGCAGTGAAATTATGCGATCGTCATTTTGGTATTGGTGCAGATGGTGTTATTTTTGTTTTACGAACAAAAAATTCTACTGATTATAGTATGCGGATTTTCAATTCTGATGGCTCTGAACCAGAAATGTGTGGTAATGGTATTCGTTGTTTTGCTCAATTCATTACAGAGTTAGAAGGTATTGAAAGGATTGGAAAAACTTATAAAATCGATACTTTAGCGGGGTTAATTTCTCCAACTATTATGGGTAATGGACAAATTAAAGTAGATATGGGTGAGCCACAATTATTAGCACAAAACATTCCCACAACTTTAATGAAAAAAGACGAAAAAGTTGTTAACGAGTTGTTGGTGATTGATGATCAAGATTATTTTGTTACCTGTGTGAGTATGGGTAATCCTCATTGTTTAGTCTTTGTTGATGATATTGATAGTGTTGATTTAATCAAAGTTGGTCCTTTATTTGAAAAGAATAACTACTTTCCTCAAAAAACAAATACTGAGTTTATAGAGGTTATTTCCTCCAATTATTTGAAGATGAAGGTATGGGAAAGAGGTGCTGGTATTACTTTGGCTTGTGGCACTGGTGCTTGTGCTACTGTAGTAGCTGGTGTTTTAAATAATAAATGTGATCGTTCTACAACGGTAGAGTTACCCGGTGGTTGCTTGGAAATTGAATGGTCAGAAAAAGACAATCATGTTTATATGACTGGTCCTGCCACGAAGGTATTTTCAGGAGAAGTTGTTTAAATAATGTTAATTTTCTGAATTTATTTAAAGATAGTTTTTATATTTAATTAGATAAATCAGAATTTTTAGGCTATTAAGATTATATAGTAACCCTACTACGTGATTAAGCGTAATACAGGGTATAGATGATGACTAACTTAAAAGACAAGGAGACTCCACACACAGGAAGATAATCTTTTTTATGAATAAAATTCTCTTAAAAATGTGAAATTATTGGGAATTTTCTTCCTATCCATTTTTCTACTTATCTATCTGTTATGTTTTCATCATATTTTCTGTCTAACTACTGTATTGTTAAATACAATAACCATGAGAAGAACATCACCAGTTGTACAATGAGATAAATTCAAAAGCCGATTACAAAATATTCAGAATATCCCATGAAAATAGCTATTTTATCTCAAGATAGTAGCCTTTATTCCACTAAAAGATTAAAAGAAGCAGGAGAAAAAAGAGGGCATCAAATGAAGGTGGTAAATTATCTTCGATGCTACATGAATATAACTTCTCATAAACCAACAGTGGTATATGGTGGAAAAACTCTAGAAAATTTTGATGCTATTATTCCTCGTATTGGTGCGTCAAAGACGTTTTACGGCTTGGCGGTAGTAAGACAATTCGAGGTAATGGGAGTTTTTAGTGCGAATGAATCTCAAGCTATTTCAAGATCTCGTGATAAATTGCGTTGTGTGCAAATTTTAGCACGAGAAGGTATTGGTTTACCTGTCACTGGTTTTGCCCATGATACCGAAGATATAGATGGCTTAATTGAAACTGTCGGCGGTGCGCCTTTGGTGATTAAATTATTAGAAGGAACTCAGGGTATAGGTGTTGTTTTAGCGGAAACTTATCAAGCGGCAAAGTCAGTAATTCAGGCTTTTAAAGGATTAAATGCCAATATTTTAGTGCAAGAATTTATTAAAGAAGCAGGAGGAGCAGATATTCGTTGTTTTGTCGTCGGGAATAAAGTTGTAGCGGCAATGAAAAGACAAGGTCCCGAAGGAGATTTTCGTTCTAATCTTCATCGAGGTGGTAAAGCAGAGAAAATCAAATTAACCCCAGAGGAAAGAAGTACGGCTATTCGTTCTGCAAAGGCAATGGGATTAAGGATTGCTGGAGTGGATTTACTGCGTTCAAATCATGGCCCAGTAGTAATGGAAGTTAATTCTTCTCCCGGATTAGAAGGTATTGAAAAAGCTAGTCAGATTGATGTTGCTGATAAAATTATTGATTTTCTGGAAAAAAATGTGGAAATAGGTAATAGTACTCGTGATCGTATTCAGTTTTAGTGACTTTTTAAATAATTTTTAGAAAATACATCCTATTTTAAAAACAATAAAATCATTTCCCATTCCTCATCTTGACATTCACATTCAACATTCCCGATTACATAATTAAATAATCAAAAAACTGAAATTATTATCGGAATTTTGACGAAAAATGATAATTTAATTTTCTCTGTCAAAATACTTATAGGCACTATAAGCCATTGTTACTACTCCTGTTGTTAAAGAAGATTCGTCTAATTCGAAACGAGGATGATGTAAAGGATAATTATGTTGGTTTTCTTTGCCAATACCTAAACGAAACATGGTACCAGGTGCATACTCTAAATATACCGCAAAATCTTCTGCCCCTAAGGATGGTTCAATAATATTGATAACGTGTTCTTCTCCTAATGCCTCAATGGCTGATTTTTCAATAATTTTCGTTAATGTCATTTCATTTTGTACACTGGGCAAACGATGATGATAATTAATCTGACATTTTGCACCGTAAGTATTGCAAACTCCCTCTACAATATTTTTAATCCAAATAGGTAATTTTTCTCGAACTTCAGGATTTAGCGATCGCACAGTACCAACCATTTTGACCTGATCAGCGATAATATTAGCCGCTTTTCCGCCATTAATTTGTCCGATAGTTAAAACTAAAGGATCTAGTGGGTTTTGCATTCGGCTGATAGCTTGTTGTAAGCTAGTAATAACTTGTGCCGCGATCCAAATAGCATCTATAGCTTGATGAGGACGAGCACCATGACCAGCTTCACCTTGAATTATAATCTCTAAATCATCCATAGCAGAAGTTAAAGCACCATAACGAATGCCCACAGAACGAGCAGGAATCGATGGAAAAACATGAACCCCAAAAATTGCAGAAATTCCCTTCATGGCACCGTCTTCAACCATCCAAAGAGCACCCTGAGCGATTTCTTCGGCTGGTTGAAAAATAAATCGAATATTACCGGGTAAAAAATCTTTTAGTTGAGAGAGAATCATAGCAGTACCTAAGCCTACAGTCGTATGTAAATCATGACCACAAGCGTGCATAACTCCCGGCACACGAGAGGCAAATTCTAACTGAGTTGCTTCTTGAATAGGTAAAGCATCCATATCAGTACGAATAGCTAAATGAAGAGTACTTTCACCGTTACCTTTTAATTCTCCAATGACACCTGTTTTTCCCACTCCTTCTTCCACATGAAGCCCACAAGAAGATAAAACTCCAGCAACATAGGTAGCAGTTTGATATTCTTGTCCACTTAATTCTGGATGGAGATGAAAATGACGACGAATTTCGATTAATCTTGGTGCTAAATCTACCGCTAAGTGCTTGATTTTACTGAGCATTATATCAACTCACATTTTATACTTTGGGGGGAATAAATCAATTTTAGATCAAAAGTAGATTTTCGCTAAATAGAAGACGAAGAGAAAATTATTAATTACTCATTACTTATTAATAATTACTCGTTGTCTTCTCTAAATTGTTGATTGTTAATTGCTCATTGGTATCTAGCCTTCAGCATTTAAGAAAGGTAATAAGGCAACTAAACGAGCTTGTTTAACTGCACGGGTTAAATCTCTTTGTTGACGGGCAGTTAATCCAGTGATACGACGAGGAAGCATCTTGCCTCTTTCCGTTACGAATTTATGTAGTAATTCGATATCTTTATAGTCAATAGGTTGACTTGGAGGAATAGGAGATAATCTTTTGCGAAAATAAGCCATAATTATGTTTAAACTATTATTTTTACTTGTAAGAAACTAGAAAATCAAACTATTTAATTTCTTTGTGAACGGTGTGTTTATTGCAATGAGTACAGAATTTTTTCAGTTCCATTCTGCCAGTAGTATTGCGTCTGTTTTTCATGGTTGTATAACGAGAAACACCAGCAGAGCGTTTATCATTATTTGTGCGACACTCAGTGCATTCAAGAGTGATAATTATACGGACACCTTTTTTACTTGCCATTTTTTTAGCTTAGTTACTATAACAGTAATTTTATACACAATCTATTATTATCCCATAATAACGTTATTTTTGACAAGTTCTAAATAATTGACCCTAAAGCAACCCAAGTTATTTAAACAGATGAAAATAGAAGAAAAGATTAAGATATAATAGTAAGTTTGCAATTTAATAACATTCAAGAGAAATAAATTATGTTTTGGGCGGATAAAATAGCGGAAACATCTCAACAACCAGAATTAGTGAACGATTCCAAAACCCCTTCAGGTAGAGTTCATGTTGGTTCAGTAAGAGGGGTAATTATTCATGATGTCATGTATCGTGCCTTAAAAAGAGCTGGAAAACCTGTGAAATTCACTTATGGTGTTGATGATTACGATGCGTTAGATACTGTACCTCACTATTTAGATCAAGAAAAATTTACTCCTTATCTAGGTTATCCTCTTTGTAATGTTCCTTCTCCTAATAATAGTGCTTCTGATTATGCTAAATATTTTATGGGAGAATTTTTAGAAGTTTTTGAGTATTTAGGAGTTAAAGCTGAGATTTATTATTTGAGAGATTTATATCGCTCCGGCAAACTAAACACTTATATTGATAAATTTTTACGTCATGCTCAAGATGTGAGAGAAGTATATAAAGATGTCAGTAAAGCGGAACGTCCTAATAACTGGTATCCTTTTCAAGTAGTTTGCGAAAATTGTGGAAAAATTGCCACCACCAATGTTACTGACTATGATGGCGAAAAAGTTTTTTATACCTGCAAAGAAGACGCTACAGACTGGGTTAAAGGTTGTGGACACCAAGGGTGGGTGTCGCCTTTTGATGGTAATGGTAAACTACCTTGGAAAGTTGAGTGGGTAGCTAAATGGGATTTAGTTGGTGTAACGATGGAAATGGCTGGAAAAGATCATTCCCAAAAAGGTGGCTCTCGTGATGTTGCTAACGCTATTTGTCGTAAAGTTTTGCACAAAAAACCACCCTTTCATTCTCCTTATGAATTCATCCTCGTTAATGGTACAAAAATGAGTTCTTCCAAGGGTGTTGGCTCAAGTGCAAAAGATATGGCGGATTTATTACCACCAGAATTATTACGTTTTTTAATGTTAAGAACTCAACCAAAAACTGTGATTAATTTTGCTCCTAATTATGACACAATTATTCGTTTATTTAGAGATTATGATAATTTATTAAATGAATATACTAAATTGCAAAAAAATAGTTCAGAAGTAGAATTAGATAAAAATTTATTACCTTTATTTTATGCACAATTAGGAGAAGAAATTAAAACCTATTATACCTTTGATATTAGCACCTTGATTTCTTTATTACAAGTACCCCATTTAGACTTAAAAGCCGAAATTAGAAAAAGAGCAGATAGAGAATTAAACGAGTATGATTGGGAAAAAATAAATGAAAGAATTATGGTAGCTAAGAAATGGTTAGAAGACTATGCTGATGAAGAAGAAAAACTTGTTATTTATTTTGATACAATTCCAGCTATTGCTTCACAATTAAGTGATGAACAAAAACAATATTTAATCGCATTAAAAGATATATTAACTAATGTTGAAAATTGGGAAGGAGAAGAGTTACAGACAGCTTTGTTTACTGCGACAAAACAGTTAAATGTTAGCCCGAATATAGCATTTCCTGCCGTTTATTATTCATTTTTAGGTAAAGAAAAAGGACCAAAAGCTGGTTATTTATTTTCTTATTTAGACAAAAACTTTGTATTAAAACGTTTAAATGATGTAATTAAATAATATTTAAGATTATGTAGGTTTATTTGTAAAAATTGCACTTAACCTACTATAGTGTTAAGTCTTAAAATATTGAAATTGTTAGTAAAATGTTCGAGTTTAGTTTACCTAATAGTAAAATTATTTATTATCCTAATTTATGGTCATTAGATGAAGCTAATTTTTTGTTTAAAGAGCTAAAAAGTAGGATAAAATGGCAACAATATTATATAACTTTATTTGGTAAAAATCATCCTCAACCCCGCTTGACAGCATGGTACGGTGATCAAGGTAAAATATATACTTATTCTGGCATGACTCTATATCCTCATGGGTGGATTAAGCCATTAATAATAGTAAAAGAAAAAATTGAACCAATAATTAATACAAAATTCAATAGTGTTCTATTGAATCTCTATCGTGACGGAAAAGACGGCATGGGATGGCATAGTGATAATGAAAAAGAATTAGGGAAAAAACCTGTTATTGCTTCCGTAAGTTTAGGTGCTCAAAGACGATTTTTATTAAAACCTAGGGATAAAAAAAATAATCTACGAGAGGAAATTATTTTAAGTCATGGTAGTTTATTAATTATGGCAGGGGAGACTCAAGAATATTGGTTACATCAAATTCCAAAAACCAGTAAACCTGTTGCCCCAAGAATTAATTTAACTTTTAGATTTATTGTTGATAATTAAAATATGTTGACACTAAATACAATAATCTTACTATATGAGTTGTAAGCTTTGTCAGTATAGTAAGATTTTAGGGTTGCGATAGAATATCTAAGTCAATAATTAATGATCAATTATTAATTATTATCTACATTTTCAGTATTTTTCAGTAAAGTTACTCTCACGTCATCAATAGCATGATTTAATTGATTAATTTTTTCTTCTAAACTTAATCTTTCATTTTCAATTTCTTCCTCATCATCTATCATGGAATATCTACGAGATTTGATAGATGGCTCATTATCTGAAATAGTTTTATTATCATTATTTTTGTTAGCTATTACTGTGCCAATGATGCCACCAACAACTCCACCAACAATAGTGCCTAAAAGAAATCCACCACCAAAGTTGTCTTTTTCACTCATATATTTTGATTTAATTATTTATAAAATTTTATTTATTTTTCTATACTTATAAGAAAATATTAAAATTATTATTGATTGTGAACTATTAACCGTTTATTGTCAATTATTATTAGTACCAAAAGCACGATCACCAGCATCACCTAATCCGGGTACAATATAACCATTATCATTCACTTGCTCATCAATCATAGCAGTATAAATATTTAAACTGGGATAGTTAATACTTAATTTTTGTAAAGCTGGAGGTGCGGCTACAACAGATATGATACGAATAAAATTAGGATTACCCCCTCGTTTGACAATTTCATTCATCGCTAATGTAATAGATCCACCAGTGGCTAACATGGGATCTAATATTAAAATACGGGTATTATCTTCAAACTTAGTCGGTAATTTATTCAAATAGCAACTAGCCTCAAGGGTTTCTTCGTTTCTTACGACTCCGAAATGATAAGTAGCCGCAAGGGGTAACAAAGTTTGACATCCTTCCCATAAGGTTAAACCTGCCCTTAAAATAGGAATTGTAGCGATCGCTGTGTTAGGATCGATAAAAGTAGCAGGAGAATTAGTTAAAGGTGTCTGTATTTCAACATCCATAGTCGGCAACCATTCCCTAATTGCTTCATAAGTTAACCAACGTCCTAATTCTACCATTGCCGTCTTAAAAAGAGTAGAAGGATTATTTTTATCCCTTGCCACTCCCAACCAATGTTTAATTAAAGGATGAGGAGGTACATAAATTCTTAGTTGTGACGGCATAATCTTTTACGGTTATCTAATTGACTAGATTATTATAAATGTTTTTTGTAGATAACCTGAGAAAAAAACTGAGTAAATACCATTCGCAACTATTAATTATTTTTCGACAGCAATGGTTAAAACTTCATTACCTGATTCAGTAACTAAGACATCATCTTCTATTCTTACCCCAATTCCTTTCCAATAATCAGGGATTTCTGGTTGTCCCTCTACTGGTTTAATATAAGGTGAAATATAAATTCCGGGTTCAACTGTTACGACATGACCTGCTTGAAAAGTTGTCCATTTTTCGCTATCTTGTTTATAATTACCAGCATCATGAACATCTAAACCTAACCAATGTCCTGTTCTGTGCATATAAAAAGGCTCATATTTTTTACCGTCAATAATCTCTTTACTATCACCATTCAATAATTTTAATTCTTTTAAGCCTTCTACTAATACTTCTACAGCCTTATCATGGTATTGATTATAGGTATTACCTGGTTTGACTTGATCAATGGCTTGTAATTGCGCAGATAATACTAATTGATAGATGTCTTTTTGTTGAGAGGTAAATTCACCATCTACAGGAAAAGTGCGAGTAATATCACCGTTATAGTAGCCATAGCAACAACCAGCATCAATTAATAATAAATCTCCAGCCTCCATTTTGCGGTTATTCTCAATATAGTGCAGAATACAAGCATTTTCTCCTGATGCCACGATAGAGGGATAAGCCATGCCATCACCACCTAAAAGTCTAAAGGTATGCTCAATTTCGGCTTGTATTTCGTATTCATAACGCCCCGGTTGTGCAAATTCCCTTGCTCGTTGATGTGCTTTCACAGAAATTTCTGCTGCTTTTTTTAACATCACAATTTCCGCCTCACTTTTGACTAATCGCAAAGGATGTAAAACAAAGTTAGAATCTTCTAAAGCTACAGGACCACTACCTCGTTTTGGATAACTGGCGACTAATCTTTGCCAATTATAAATAATTTTTTCGTTAAAGTGAGCATCTCTACCTAAATGATAGTAAATGCGATCACCTGTTACTAAATATTCGGGTAACTTCTGGTCTAATTCATTGATAGGATAAACTATATCGGCATTATAAGCCTCTTTTGCTCCTTCTACCCCTACACGATAACCCGTCCATATTTCCTTTGCTAAATCTTTTGGCTCTACAAAAAGTATGAATTGATGTTCTTTATGATTTGGAGCAAAAACTGCTACTGCTTCAGATTCATTAAACCCTGTTAAATAATAAAAATCACTATCCTGACGATAAACATATTCAACATCATTGTGCATTACTGCTTGAGGTGCACTACGAAAAATAGCGACACCTTTACCGATAGCATTCATAAATTTTTGACGACGTTGTTGATATTCAGCCGAAGAAATCATCATAGAGTTAGGTAAAGAAATATTAACTAATATTAAATTTTAACTTACCTTGTCGAAAAAGAAAGGAATCTAAATGATAAGGAGTAAAAAAAAAGATCATAAAAAATAAAACGATGAATAATCAATGGCAAGTTATTAATAAAATAGTAGAAATAAAATCTCCATGGGTAACTTTAATAGGAGAAAAAATTAAAGATAATCAAGGTAAAATCTTAGATTATTGGCGAGTAGAAAAACTCGATTCTTTAATTATTATTACTCAATATAAAAATCAATTAATATTTCCTAAATTAAATTATCGTGTAGGTATATCTAAAGTTAGTTTAGACTTTGCTGGAGGTAGAGTTGATTCTCACAAAAGTTTAGAAAATAATGCTTTATTTATCTTAAAAAAAGAATTAAATATAGAGGAAAAGGATCTACAATATTTAATCTTACTTAATCATCAAGGATGGGAAATTAATAGTGCTTTTAATAATCAAAAATTATGGGGGTTTTATGCACAAATAAAAAATGAAACTAATCTCAATGATAATTTTATCGGTGCTAGTTATAGTCTTACCAAGGACAATCTTAAATGTTTACTTAAAGATTTAACCTGTCTTCAGTGTCGAGGGATACTATTAGAGAGTATTTGTCAAGAATTTGTTGCGACTTCTTAAAGAAACGGTATAGAATTTAACTGAAAGATTTATTTTTTTCGTTTAAAGCAATTTTATTGATGATTGATTACTTATGACTACTTACACTTTACCGCCCACTTATTCTTACGGTTATACCCTTGATTTTATTCGTGACGAAATTAGAGCTCTTTTAGAAAGGGGTACTATTAGCCGTCATCAACCAATTTATAGTTTAGCTAATTACATTCCTCCTAGAGAATGGTTATCCGTAGAAAAACAATTGGAAGAAAAAGATTTTTTATTGCGCGATCGCATCGGTGATTTATTGGGAGCTGAAAATTGGGATAATGATTAGCTGTAGCACAAGAAAAATAGGGGAAAACTTTGCCCCTAATATTTCATACAAACTAATTAATTGTTTATGACGATAAGTTAAGTTTTTGTAATTCTTCTCTTAAAGCGATAATTTCTCTGGTAAGTTCTTGGATACCATTACTTTGGTTATCTACAGACTTAACTTCTACATCTTCATAAAAATTACTATTTTTGCTGGTATAACCTTTAAAAAATTCTTCAATAATTTGTCTAGCTTCTTGTTCTGTTATAGTACCTTTTTGCACCCATTCTTGAGATTTTTCTTGCCACTGGGCATTCAAATCAGATAATACCTGACTACGTTTTTGATTATCTTGTAAAGTCTCCACTATCGTAGCTGTAGCACCAATAACAGTCCTAAAACTTTGTTGAATGAGATTAAATATAGTATTGCTTTCCATTGTGATTAATACACTCCATCTTGAAAAAAGATATTTGACTTTACTATAATCTAACTTTTATGAAATTTGATTAATGATTAGTGATAACCACACAATAAATAAATTGAGAAAATTAGTTATTTGTTTATTGTTTGATACTTGATCCACATTATCGAAAAGTTTAATCGTAAAAAATAGAATTTATTTTACTAAAGTATTTAATTCATTCTTAAAAACTTATTGCAATTTATGACTAGACAGATTCTAACGGGATTTGGTTTTTTTTCAGGTATCAGTTATCCTTTTTTAGCAGTAAAATTTTTAGCGGTCAATAAAAAATTATGGAAATATTTAATAATTCCTATTATTATCAATTTCGCCGTAGGAATTACTACATATATTTTACTCTTAAAACCTAGCTTAAAATTATTTGATTCTGTGACAAATGATATTATTATTTGGATAGATAAAGTAATTGATAAATTACCAGAATGGTCTAATTTATTAATTTATATAATAGTTTTTGTTAGCTTATTATTAAAGATAAGTTTATTTATTCTATTGTTATTTATAATCGGCTTTATTATTACTCAATTTGGGTCAATTTTAGGTTCACCTTGGTATGGCAAATTATCAGAACAATTAGAAATTTTAAATACAGGAAAGTTAGAAATAATAGAAATAAATATTTTTTACGATATATTCAGAGCAATTTTATTTGAACTAAAAAAGATAGTGTTAATTATTATAATAAGTTTACCATTATTTTTACTTAACTTTATTCCTAGCATTGGAAATATAATTTCTTTAATAGGTGGTATAACATTAACCATAACTATTATTTGTTTAGATTTTTTTGATGCAATTTTAGAAAGAAAACGTTTACACTTTCGACAAAAACTAAATTTTGTAAGACAAGGATTTCCTACTACTGCTGGTTTTGGTTTAATCTGTTTAATTTTAATTAGCGTACCTTTACTGAACTTAATTATCATTCCCATTTGCGTTTCAGGGGGTACTTTATTAGTTTGTGATCAAACCCGAAATAATTAAAAATCAGAAAATTATATTAGAGGTAAATAATACTCATCCCATTTAAACTTTACCTTATCCTCAAAATTATCAAAGGAAAATTCTCATAACTCTTCCTCCTCATTTGTCTTCATTTCCTTATATTAATAATCTCTGAGGATTGAATATGACAGAATAATAAATAAAATTGTCAATCAAAAGGAATTTATCATATCCTTAAGATCTAAAATCAGGAGTAAATTTGTGACTATAGCAACACTTGAACCTAACACTAATAATGATTTTAATCAAGATACTTTCAATACTTATGTAATGAATACCTATGGACGTTTTCCTGTCACCATCGAGAAAGGTTCAGGTTGCCGACTTTGGGATAATAATGGAAAAGAATATCTTGATTTTGTAGCTGGTATTGCTACTTGTACTCTCGGACACGCTCACCCTGCTATGATTGAAGCCGTTACTAAACAGATACAAAAGCTACATCATATATCTAATTTGTATTATATTCCTGAACAAGGAGAGTTAGCAAAATGGATTGTTGATCATTCCTGTGCTGACAAAGTTTTTTTCTGCAATTCTGGTGCAGAAGCAAATGAAGCGGCGATTAAATTAGTGCGCAAATATGCTCATACTGTTTTAGAATTTTTAGAGCAACCCGTTATTCTTACGGCTAAATCTAGCTTTCATGGACGAACTCTAGCTACTGTAACTGCTACAGGACAACCAAAATACCAAAAACATTTTCAACCCTTAGTTCCGGGATTCGAGTATGTTCCTTATAATGATATTATTGCTATTGAAGAGGCTATTACCAATATTGATGAAGGCGATCGCCGTGTAGCCGCTATAATGATAGAACCGTTACAAGGAGAAGGGGGAGTGCGCCCAGGGGATTTAGACTACTTTTTGCGGTTAAGAAAAATTTGTGATGAGACAGGTATTTTATTAGTGTTTGATGAAGTACAAACAGGAGTTGGTAGAACTGGTAAAATGTGGGGTTATGAAAACCTAGGAATTGAGCCCGATATTTTTACCAGTGCTAAGGGTTTAGCAGGTGGAATTCCCATTGGTGCGATGATGTGTAAAGCTAAATGTGATGTGTTTGAACCCGGAAATCATGCTAGTACTTTTGGAGGAAATCCTTTTGCTTGTGGAGTTTCTTTAGCTGTATTGCAAACTATAGAAAAAGAAAATATCATACAAAATGTTCAAGCTAGAGGAGAACAATTACGAGCAAGACTCAGAAGTATTACGGCAAAGTATCCTCAGTTATTTACTGAAGTACGGGGTTGGGGTTTAATCAATGGTATGGAAATTAAAGCTGACATTGATTTAACCTCTCTTGATATAGTCAAAAAAGCTATGGAAAAAGGTTTATTATTAGCACCAGCTGGACCAAAAGTGTTAAGATTTGTACCGCCTTTGATTGTTTCTGCTACAGAAATTGATCAAGCAATTGATATTTTAGACAATGCTATTGCATTTTTTGAGTAATTAGTAATACAAATATTAAGGGTTGCTTAATAACTAGAAAGTTCTTTAAATGGATTGGTTTTTTTTACAAGCCGATGTTAGTGAGACACGATGTACAAAGGAGAAAATTGTTATTATTATCTTCTGACTCCTGTCTCTACCTTCATCGAAAATTTTATGTTGAAGGTTGAAGTAAGACTTTAAAGATGTTCAATTAAAATTTTAACTCCGATTCCTATTAAAATAATTCCTCCCATCATTTCCGCTTGTTTTTCAAAAAGATGTCCAAATTTATTGCCAATAAATACGCCGAAAAAACAGATAAAAAAAGTAATAATGCCAATAATAGTAGAAGCTTCCACAATAGGAGTTTTGATAACTGAAAAAGTTAAACCTACTGCTAAAGCATCAATACTTGTAGCAATTGCTAAAGTTAATAAAACGTATAAATTACGAAAATCTGTCCCCTCTTCTTCCTCCTCTTCTTGAAAAGATTCCATTAGCATTTTTCCACCAATAAGAGATAATAAACCGAAGGCAATCCAATGATCAAAACTAATAATAAATTCCCTAAAAAATAACCCACCAACCCATCCTAATATTGGCATTATAAATTGAAATCCACCAAAAAAAGTAGCAATAATAAAATAATCTTTTAAAGTAAGTTTTTTGATACTAATTCCACCGCCAATAGACACGGCAAAAGCATCCATTGCTAAACCCACGGATGTTAAAAAAATAGTAATTAAATTCATAAAAATTTTAATAGTTTTTTGTTCAGACAAATTTTGTTAAACTAATGCGATAACGCTCTTTTTTGGTAACTTGAATTTCGCCAATTTCTAATCTACCTTTACCTCGGAAAGAAACTAAATCACCTTGTTTAATATTATAACTAGGTTGTGTAATTTCCTTCCAATTAATTCTCACATCCCCGTTACTAATTGCCTCTGCCATTTTACTACGAGATAAACCAAAACCAAAAGAAGCTACCGCATCTAAACGTAAAGAAGCTTCTACAGTAGTCATTCCTTTTATTTTTGGAGGGCGAATTTTTAAATCAGATAACTCAATACGAGTAGTTTTGACGGGAACAGAACGCACTTGAACTAAAGAAGTTTCAAGAAAATTTACCATTTCTTCTACCACAATAACTTGTGCTCCTCTTTCTCCTAAGACAATAATATCACCAATTTTTTCTCGAACAATTCCAGTGCCTAAAATTGAGCCTAAAAAGTCTCGATGAGTTGCGGTATCGAATAAAAAATTTCCTGCTATATCTAAAGCAGCAACAGGAATTTGACTTTCATCGGCAAAGACTTCTTCTCGATGGATACCGACTCGTTGTCTTTCGGCTTGAGGATAACCTCCCCATGGAATAATTTTTACTTCTGTTAATTGAGAAAAAATTTGATTAATTTCTGTTAACACTGGGGGAGAAAGAAAATCACTCACGACTAATTCCCATGTTTTAATTGCCTGTTGTGCTTTATCAATTATGCGAGCAATTTCTTCTTTATTTTCTACTTTTTTTAATAATTCTTCTCTAGGTAACATAACATATTTACAATTAATAATGAATAATTATGAATCTTTATTTTCAGAAATAATACCACGAGAAGAGTCTATTAGTGGTCGAAAATCATCAATAATTTTTTTAATAACACTGGCTAAAGGTACAGCCAAAAATATCCCTAATAAGCCACCTAATTTTGCACCAATAAATAGAGAAATAATTAACCAAATAGGATTCAAGCCAATTAATTCTCCCATAAAACGAGGAGCGACAACATTATCAGTGATTTGATCAATAATAGTAGCAAAAATAAAAAATAACAATGCTAATTGACCACTTTTAAAAATTAATAATAAGGTAACTAAAAGAGTAACTATTCCCCCAATAAAAGGTACTAAACTAGCAATGCCAATGCCGAAAGCGAATAAAATTGCTGAAGGTACTCCTAATATAACAAAAATAATCCCTCTAGCAATACTTGCAAATCCAACTAAAATTAAACGACTGAAAAAATAGTCTTTAAATGTATCACTTAAATAATTAGGTATTTTGTCATCCCAAGGCTGAGGAAACCAGCTAAAAATTCCTTGCCAAAATTTTTCACCACCGATTAATAAAAAGATGGTTAAGATGAGAATAAATAAAACATTAAAAACACTATTAATAGTAGTAAATAAAATGCTAAAAGTTTGAGTACCAATAGTTTTAATAATAGTAGAAATTTTACTATTTATCTGTTCAAAAATAGAGTCAATATTAATAGAAAATTTATCAAAAATTGAAATATTACTGGAGATATATTGATTAGCTTGATCAATCCATTTTGGTACATTAATTAGAAGTTCATCCAATTGTTGAATCAGGATTGGGATTAAAATAAAGCTAGTAATAATTAAAATAATTAACGCTGATAACAAAACTAGAGTAATTGCTAAAGGTCTTTTTAAACCTTTTTTGGTTAACAACTCAATTAATAGTTCTAATAAAAAAGCGATAATACTAGCAATAATTAAAAAACTGATTAAAGGTTCGAGATAGTTAATTAATAAAGTTAATAAAAATCCATTAAAACAAAGTAAAGGAAAAATTAAACTTAAACGTAACCAGCGAGGAATTTTTGATAGTTTTTCTAACATAAATCAACCTATAAATTATTGCTTATTACTTATTACTTTTTTAATCAACAAATTAATATATAATTAACAAAAAATATAACTTTATCTACCTTGTCTAATTCTTAAACCCTCTTGAAATCCACGATCATAGTCAATAGAATTACGAGGATTATCGTATCTTAAACCATTAATACCATCTTGACGACCTCGGAAAAATTCTTGATCTGGGCTTACTGGGCGGTATCTTTCTTCTCTTGCCCGTTGATTATTACGAATAATAGCACTTGTTCCCACTCCTGCACCTACTCCTAACATAAAATCACCGAAACTGGCTTGAGCAGGTTTTACAGAAGTTGTAACTATAGTCGTTAAAGTTGTTGCAATAACAGTCAAAGTTATAGTTGTTGATTTCATCGATTTATTTAAGTTTTTCATAAAAGAATTAAAATGTTAAATTTTCAATTAAAATTAAGGACGTTCTTCTAGCCAACCTTTAACTTCTAAATTGATAATTTTTGGTTCATTATCTATTAGTGCAAAATGAATTTTATCAGTGCTAACAGATAGATATTTTTCCCCATTTTCTGAAATTATATTAGTTGCTCTAATTCTAGTTACCGTTGCCATTTGTCCATCTTCAGCAATTTTAGTTGTACGATAAGAATTAATGTATTCTCTTTGTTTAATTCTATTAAAATTGTTTTTTAAAAAATTTTCATGACTTTGTTTTCCTTCAATTACTTTTGTTGTTGTAGTTTCCTCGGACTCTACAGTAATGGAAGAAATAATATAAGGGCATAAAAAGTTAAGAATTTGTGCCAAATTTTCTTCTTTTTCAGCATTTTCTATAGATGTCATCACTGTCGTTATTAATTCTTCAGTTAATTCTTGGGTTTTCTGAGCCGTTAAAATAGGTTTTAAGCTATTAATAGGCTCTGCTTTAACAGCATTAGCGACGATAACAATTTGACTGGTAATCAAACTGCTGATAATTAGATTGATTAAGCTATATTTTTTCACGTTTTTCTTTCAAAATTAGTTAATAAACTTTCATCAAAAATTATAGATCTAATTTTTATTACAAAATCAAACTATTACATTTATTCATGTTAGTTGATAAGTTCATAGCAGATCATGAGAAAATAGAAATAATTTTAGTATTGTAAATCACATGACAGAAAATTTAAAAAGTAAAGCTATCACCTACGGAGTACAAAGATCACCTAACCGTGCCATGCTTAGAGCCGTCGGTTTTGGTGATGATGATTTCACGAAACCAATAGTTGGCGTTGCTAATGGTTATAGCACTATAACCCCTTGTAACATGGGATTAAATGAATTAGCATTAAAAGCACAAACTAGCCTCAAAGAAGCTGGAGCAATGCCTCAAATGTTTGGTACTATTACCATAAGTGACGGTATTTCTATGGGGACAGAAGGGATGAAATACTCTTTAGTCTCCAGAGATGTCATCGCTGATTCTATAGAGACCGCTTGTACTGGTCAAAGTATGGATGGTGTCATCGCTATTGGTGGTTGTGACAAAAATATGCCCGGTGCGATGATTGCTATTGCTAGAATGAATATACCCGGTATTTTTGTTTATGGTGGTACAATTAAACCAGGTCATCATAACGGTAAAGATTTAACAGTAGTAAGCTCCTTTGAAGCTGTAGGACAGTATAGTGCGGGGAAAATAGACGAAGCAGAATTAACAGCTATCGAAAAAAAAGCCTGTCCGGGTGCAGGTTCATGTGGCGGGATGTTTACAGCAAATACTATGTCATCAGCTTTTGAAGCTATGGGTATGAGTCTGCCTTACTCTTCAACAATGGCGGCAGAAGATGCCGAAAAAGCAGAAAGTACTGCAAAATCTGCTGAAGTTTTAGTAGAGGCTATTCGTAAACAAATTTTACCTAGTCATATTCTTACTCGCAAAGCCTTTGAAAATGCCATCGCCGTTATTATGGCTGTCGGTGGCTCAACTAATTCAGTATTGCACTTATTAGCGATCTCCAACACTATGGGGGTAGAATTAACTTTAGATGATTTTGAAAACATCCGTCAAAGAGTTCCTGTCATATGCGATTTAAAGCCTTCTGGACGTTATGTAACGGTTGATTTACATAAAGCAGGGGGGATTCCTCAAGTGATGAAAATGTTGCTTGTTAACGGCTTATTACATGGTGATGCGTTAACTATTTCTGGACAAACTATAGGTGAAGTATTAGCTAATATACCTGAAAATCCCCCAGTTAATCAAGATGTAATTCGTCAATGGGATAATCCTTTATATAGGGAAGGACATTTAGCTATTCTTAAAGGTAACCTAGCCCTTGAAGGCTCAGTTGCAAAAATTAGCGGAGTTAAAAATCCTAAAATAACTGGTCCTGCAAGGGTTTTTGAATCTGAGGAAGAATGTTTAGATGCTATTTTAGCAGGTAAAATTCAAGGAGGAGATGTTGTTATTGTACGTTATGAAGGTCCTGTGGGAGGTCCGGGTATGCGTGAAATGTTGGCTCCCACCTCAGCGATTATTGGTGCTGGTTTAGGGGATAAAGTTGGCTTAATCACCGATGGACGTTTTTCAGGTGGTACATATGGCTTAGTTGTTGGTCATGTTGCACCAGAAGCAGCCGTAGGAGGAAATATTGCTTTAGTCAAAGAAGGCGACAGTATAACCATCGATGCCCACGAAAAACTCTTACAAATTAATATTTCAGATGAAGAATTAGCTCAACGCCGTCAACAATGGCAACAACCTCAGCCTCGTTATCGTCGGGGAGTTTTAGGTAAATATGCTAAGCTAGTCTCTTCTAGTAGTTTAGGTGCGGTAACGGATTTAAAACTATTTAACTAAGTACATTTTTATCTGAATTCACCTAAGTTTAATATAAATTTGTTGGCGAGGATGATACGAGGGGACTAGGAGACAGAAAAATTACATTTTTTGTGAATCAATAAAATTTATTTTAAACAGACATAAATATTGATAATTTTTCTACTTATCCACCATTGTATTTATCCACCTGCCTTGTCTTCATCATTTTTCTTCTTTCAAACTGAGGTGAATTCAGGTTAATTTGTGCCACTGCCAAGCATGACGAATAATTGTTTCAATATCTGCATATTGAGGATTCCAACCCAAAATTTTACGTGCTTTTTCCGCACTACCCACTAACATTGGTGGATCTCCTGCTCTACGATCGCCAATTTTAACAGTGAAATCTTTTTGAGTAACCTTTTTTGCGGCTTCAATGACTTCTTTCACGGAAAAACCGTTCCCATTGCCGAGGTTGAAAACATCACTCTTACCACCTTTTAAAAGATATTCTACTCCCAATAAATGAGCTTGAGCTAAGTCTTCCACATGGATGTAATCACGAATACAAGTGCCATCAGGGGTTGGATAATCTTCCCCTAAAATAGAGACAGAATCCCTTTTTCCTAAAGCTGTATATAATACTAAAGGAATTAAATGAGGTTCAGGATTATGATCTTCTCCAATTAAACCATCCACGGAAGCACCAGCGGCATTAAAATAACGGAAAGCTACATATTCCCAATCATAAGCTCGTTGAAAATCAGCTAACATTTTTTCTACTACTAATTTAGTATAACCATAGGTATTGATGGGATTTTGAGGATGACTTTCGGTGATAGGAATTTCTTCTGGAATGCCATAAGTTGCACAGGTGGAAGAAAAGACAATATTTTTTACCCCTGCTGATTCCATCGCTTCTAATAAATTGAGAGTAGAAACAACATTATTTCGGTAATATTTAGCTGGATTTTCCATGGACTCACCTACATAAGCATAAGCGGCAAAATGAATCACAGCTTCAATCTTATACTCTTGAAAAATCTTATCTAGTAATGGGCGATCGCTCAAATCACCATAAATAAAATTTACATCCAATTTATCAATAATATACTGATGACCATAAACCAAATTATCAAAAACAAGGAGATCATAACCCTTACTTTTTAAGAGTTTAACAGTATGAGAACCAATATAACCAGCACCACCAGTAACTAAAATAGTCATAATCAAATATTTTAAAATTTTGTAAATAAAACTTGCTAATTATATTAAATTATGGATTGAAATTAACAATTGATATTTTAGAATTGATAATCAAGAAATCATTGATTTTTATCTATTTATCTTTTGTAAAAAACAACTTTAAATCTACTTATTAAGAATGGTTAAGGAATAGATTAATAAATATCATGATGATTTATCTTGTCAAACGTACCATGCTTGTCTATGCTTATTTTAGATAGATTAAAAAATATCTTGAATCAAAGTCAACTAGCAAATAAATCAAGTAAAAATACTTAATTATTTATAAACCAACTAAATTTTATATATTCGTTGGTCTGTTTATATTTTGAGTAGATAAAAACTTTTTAATTGTGGCTTAAGGTTCAATTTTAAGTAGGTTTAGTGTATCAAGGAAAAAACAAAATGTCAATTGCAGTAGGAATGATTGAAACCTTAGGGTTTCCCGCCGTAGTAGAAGCAGCCGATGCTATGGTTAAAGCCGCTCGTGTAACTCTTGTAGGTTACGAAAAAATTGGTAGCGGTCGTGTAACCGTTATTATTCGTGGTGATGTATCTGAAGTACAAGCGTCAATATCTGCTGGTATTGAATCAGCTAACAGAGTCAGTGGAGGAGAAGTTCTTTCAACTCACATTATTGCTCGTCCTCACGAAAACCTTGAATATGTATTGCCTATTCGTTACACCGAAGAAGTAGAACAATTCCGTAGCTATTAGTAATTAATTAACTGATAGTTGATTCCATCTTCAATCAAAATCAGAGAACAAAATTTCTCAGTTATTGATTTATAAGTTTCTAACATAAAATATCAAAAAAAAATATGTCAATTGCAGTAGGAATGGTAGAAACATTAGGGTTTCCCGCCGTAGTAGAAGCAGCCGATGCCATGGTTAAAGCCGCTCGTGTAACTCTTGTAGGTTACGAAAAAATCGGTAGTGGTCGTGTAACTGTCATCGTTCGTGGAGACGTATCTGAAGTACAAGCATCCGTAGCCGCTGGTATTGAGAATGTTAAACGAGTAAAAGGTGGTCAAGTTTTATCCCACCACATCATCGCTCGTCCTCACGAAAACCTCGAATATGTATTGCCCATTCGTTATACCGAAGAAGTAGAACAATTCAGAGAAAGTATCAATCCTCGTCCTTTGAGCAGATCTTAATCAGGAATTAAAATAATGCAAATTGCCAAAGTCTGCGGTACTGTAGTTAGTACTCATAAATCACGGACTTTAACGGGCGTCAAATTATTATTAGTGCAGTTTTTGGATGCTGATGGTAATGTGTTACCGAATTATGAAGTAGCTGGAGACACCGTAGGGGCTGGTATCAATGAATGGGTACTTGTCACTCGTGGCAGTGCAGCCCGTAAAGAAACCGGTCATGAAGAACGTCCTGTGGACGCAATGGTGGTGGGCATTATAGATACAGTAACAACTACATCAGATCTGCTTTATAGCAAAAAAGATGCAGAAAGAATGTATTAAATACTCTATTTAGTATTTTTATTTTAATCTGTAACAAATAGTAGAAAATCAATCTGTGAGGACAACTTAGGATAAAAGTCTTATCTTTAATCGATATTCTTAGCATCCTAATCAATGTCCTTAAAAGATTAAATAAGATAATTATTGTGGAGGTTTATAGTGAGCGTCCCGACAATGGCAGCTCCTCCTACTCCTTGGTCAAAAAATTTAGCGGAACCAAAAGTAGATAATAGTGCTTATATTCATTCTTTCTCTAATTTGATTGGAGATGTGAAAGTCGGAGCAAATGTGTTAATTGCCCCCGGTACTTCCATTCGTGCGGATGAAGGTACTCCTTTTCACATTGGTGATGGTAGCAATATTCAGGATGGAGTTGTAATTCATGGACTAGAGCAAGGTAGAGTTCAAGGTGATGATGGTCAAGACTATTCCGTTTGGATTGGTGAGGATTCTTGTATTACCCACTTGGCCTTAATTCATGGTCCTGCTTATGTGGGTAATCACTGTTTTATCGGTTTTCGCTCAACGGTATTTAATGCCAGAGTTGGGGATGGTTGTATCGTAATGATGCACGTTCTGATTCAGGATGTAGAAATACCTGCGGGGAAATATGTGCCTTCTGGTTCAGTGATTACTAATCAACAACAAGCTGATCGCCTTCCTGATGTGCAACCAGAAGATAAGGAATTTGCTGCCCATGTAGTCCATATTAATGAAGCATTAGCCGCCGGTTATCATTGTGCTGATAATCATGCTTGTATTAATCCTATTAAACAAAGTAATAACGGGGAAGTCAAAACCTCAACCCATAATAAAACTAATGGTTCTCAACCAGTAACTAATATGAGTTTAAATACAGATATTATCAATCAAGTCAAGTCTCTGTTAAGACAGGGTTCTACTATTGGAGTGGAACATGCTAACACCCGTCGTTTTAAAAGCAAATCTTGGTTAAGTGCTTCTTTAAATGCGACTAATGAAAGCGGAATTTTAGCAGAATTAGGCAATATACTAAATGAACATAAAGGGGAATATGTACGTTTAATTGGGGTTGATCCTCAGGCTAAACGTAGAATTGCTGAAACCATTATTCAACGTCCAGGAGATGTTCCTGCACCAGTACAAGCTAGTAATGGTAACACGGCTAAAGTAAACAGTAATGGTAATGGTCATGCACCTCTGAGTAAAGGCAATGGTGACTTAGCCAGCGAAATTAAATCATTAATTCAAGGTGGTTATAATATCGGTGTGGAATATGCTGATACTCGTCGTTTTAAAACCAAGTCTTGGTTAACGGCCCCTAGTGTTAATACCAGATCTGTTAACGAAGCTATTAACATTATTCAAGGTTATTTAACAGAGTTGAGTGGAAACTATGTCCAACTTGTGGGAGTTGATCCTCAAGCCAAACGTCGTGTATCTCAAGTGATTATTCAACGTCCGGGAGAAACTGCTACTATATCCAGCAATGGTAACGGTGCAAGTTCTACTTATAAAACTCCTAGAAATAATGGTAACGGTGCAAGTTTTGGTAATAGTACTTTGAGTGCTGAAGCCATCGCCCAAGTTCGTTCTTTATTATCTCAAGGGTATCAAATAAGTACTGAACACGCTGATATTCGCCGTTTCAAAAGTAAATCTTGGCAAAGTTGTTCCCCCATTCAAGGCACAACAGAAAGTCAAGTTATCTCCGCTTTAGAGGCTTGTGTACAAGATCATACTGGAGAATATGTTCGTTTAATCGGTATTGATACTCAAGCAAAACGTCGAGTATTAGAAATGATTATTCAACGTCCAGGGCAAACTAATCAAGCTCAACCTGTAACCAGTAAAGGTAGCAACGGTAATGGTGCAAGTGCCTATACCCAGACTCAAAATGGTAGTAGTTCTCTCGATGCTAACACTTTAGCTCAAGTGCGTTCTCTCTTATCTCAAGGGTATCGTATTGGTACTGAACACGCTGATGTACGTCGTTTTAAAAGCAAATCTTGGCAAAGTTGTTCTCCTATCGAGGCTAACAACGAAAGTCAGGTAATTTCGGCTTTAGAGGCTTGTGTGAAAGATCATAGCGGTGAATATGTCCGTTTAATCGGCATTGATACCAAAGCTAAACGTCGTGTTTTAGAAACCATCATTCAAAGACCGTAATATTTTATCAAAGACAGTTGAACAGGTGGATAGGTAAACAAAAGAAGTCGGACAAAACAAATCTTTTGCTTATTACCTTTTGCCTGTTTAATCGCTTATTTTTCATTGTTCATTGTTTATGGAATTAAATGTCACTACCCATTCTTCAACCTAGTACTATTGATACAACCCAAATAAGAGGCGATGTCACTATTGATCAAAGTGTTGTTATTGCTAGTGGCGTAATTTTAAGTGCTACTAGTGGTAACAAGATTGTGATTCGTCAAGGAGTTTGTGTCGGAATGGGTACAATTATTACAGCCTATCAAGGAGATATTGAAATTCAAGAAAATACAATTCTAGGTTCAGGTAGTTTAATTTTAGGTAATTGTACCATTGGTTCTCAAGTGTCTTTAGGAGCTTCAGTGACAGTTTATAATGAAAATATTGAGGCGATGAGCGTCATTCCGGCGGGTTCAATAATTGGCGATCGCTCCCGTCAAGTGAGTTTACAAAAAAAAGAAGTAATTAATTTCACACCTGATACAATCAATTCTCCTACTCAAAGCATTATTGACGGCATTAAAAACGGTTTTGGAAATAATTTAGAGCAAGATCAATCTTTTGTAGCCGAAAAAGATAATCAAAATTTATCTGAGACGGAAATTGAAGAAATCCTAGAAGAGCCAGAAAAAAATAATACCGATACTAACAAAAAATCTACCCCTTCAACTGTAACAGAAAACCAAGAAGCCGAAGCACAAATTTTGAATAATGATAATGTACAAGAAGAAAATTCTCCCCAAGGGAATACTGTAGTAGGTAAAGTTTATATTAATAAATTATTATTCACCCTTTTTCCTGATAAACATAAAATTTAAGCATCGATCAATAAAGTTTGCAGAATAAATAAGGTAGCTATAAAATTCATCGTAATCAGAATAATACACAGCAGGACTGAACGGAGTTGAACCGTTATTTAGAACTTAGGAGGTTCTTGTTCTATCCATTGAACTACAGCCCCAATAAATAGTTAAGTTTTGTTAATTTCTTTCTTCAGTGTAAATGATTCATCAAGATATGACCACATTCTGAGATATTAAGTCATTCATCAAGACGTAACAGTTTGCGATAAAATTTTTGAGAAAAATCTACTTGACGAGTTTTTTTAGAATTTTTAATCAACAAAATAAGATATTCAACAAATTCAGAATTTTCTAAATTAATTTCATAACTTAAATCAGCACTACCTTGAAACTGAATGCGACAGCGAGTTTTTTCGTCAGGTAATCGAGAGACATACCAAGTAGCGACAAAAGGAATATTTGTTTGACCTTCAATCACTCTTTCTCCTTCAAGGTATCCTTGTTGATATAAACTTAAAGCATAGGGTAATGTTTCATGTAACTCTTTTCCATAGTAAGGGTTATACATGAGAGTATCGGCTTTACTGGCGGCTGGAATTTTTTCAATACTAGACATTTTTTTTCCCTGTTTTGGCACAATTTAAGTCATATATTGTCAATTTTAACTCTTAATTTGTTCTAAATTCAATGAGATTCTACCTCAGTTCGACAGAAGAAAAATGGTGAAGACGAGACAGGCGGACAAGTAGAATGGAAGAAAAATTCTCAATATTTGTACATTTTTGGGATAATTTTATTCATTCATAACAAATACTGTCTCCCTGTCAGCACCGTCAATGAGAGTCAGTGATCACCGATAATTTGATATTGAACTCAGGTGATTCTGGAACAATTGAAAATTTGTCATCTTTTATTTTCATTACTAATTACTAATTACCTATGACTCAATTGCCTATTATTAGCATTGCACCAATGATGGATTATACTGATAGACATTTTCGTTATGTGATGCGCAAAATGACGAAACACACTTTACTTTACACTGAGATGATTACTACTCAGGCTATCATACATGGCGATCGGCATAAATTATTAGATTTTAGTGAAGAAGAAAAACCAGTTAGTTTACAACTAGGAGGAGATAACCCTCAAGAATTAGCAGAATGCGCCAAAATCGTTGAAGATTGGGGGTATAACGAAATTAATTTTAATGTAGGTTGCCCAAGTTCGAGAGTGCAAAATGGTAATTTTGGAGCTTGTTTAATGGCAAAACCAACAATAGTTACCCAATGTTTAGAAAAAATGCAAAAGAGTGTCAAAATTCCTGTCACTGTTAAACATCGTATTGGTATTGATCATCAGGATAGTTATGAAGATATGAAAAACTTTGTCAAAATTATCAGTGATAGTGGTTGTCAAAGATTTATAATACACGCCAGAAAAGCATGGTTACAAGGTTTAAGTCCTAAAGAAAATCGTAATATTCCCCCTTTGCGTTATGAAGATGTCTATCAACTTAAGCAAGATTTTCCTCACCTTGCCATCGAAATTAATGGTGGCATAACGACTATTGAACAGACAAAACATCATCTTAAGTTTATAGATGGAGTGATGATTGGTAGAGCCGCTTATGATAATCCTTATCTTTTTGCCACTATTGACCAAGAAATTTATAAGAAAGATTATCCTATTTTAAGTCGAGAAGAAATAATCCAATCTCTTTATCCTTATATTGACTTTTGGACATCCAACAAACTAAAATTAAATACTATAATGCGCCATACTTTGCAAATTTTTGCAAAACAACCCGGTACAAAACAATGGAAAAGATACCTTTCCGAAAATGGTAACACATTTCAGGGTGGTTCTGATATTGTTCGTCAAGCACTTAAGCAATTAGAAATTCATCATTAAGAATTCACCTTTGCTTATTGTTAATTATTAATTGCCCATTATTACTTATTACTTAATCCTTGATATGGCGATTCAAGATCAAAGAAGAAAACGAGAATTATTAAAATTATTAGAAAAATTAGGTGTTAAAAATTTTGCAGCGGTAAATTGGTCATTATTAGACTTAGCATTAACTCATCCCAGTATTTCTTTAACTCATAATTATGAACATTTAGAATTTGTAGGAGATGCAGTTATTCGTTTAGTATCAGCGGAAGTATTATTAGAAAATTATTCTGATTTACCAGTGGGAGATTTTGCCGCTATAAGATCTATTATAGTTAGTGATCGCTTTTTGGGGGAAATAGCAGAAGAATACGGTTTTGATTTATATCTTTTGATGATACCAAGCGTTAGGAATGATAAGTTAGGCAAAATATCTCGTTTAGCAGATGCTTTTGAGGCTGTATTAGGGGCATTATATGAAAGTACGAAGAATATGACGTTGATTCGACCATGGCTTGATCCCATTTTAATAGAAAAAGCCGCTCAAGTTAACGCTGATCCTGCTAGAGAAAATTATAAAGATGCGTTACAAGAATGGAGTCAAGGAAAATATAAACTTTTACCCATCTATAAAGTTAAATATAATGACATTTTAGATAATGACAATGAACGTTTTATTGCTGAAGTTTGGTTACAAGATAAATTATTAGGTGAAGGAAAAGGTGCAACAAAAAAAGCATCCCAACAAGCCGCAGCCCAACAAGCATATAATTCTATTATGTCAATTAATAAATAATTAATTAAAGAAAATTTTTATTAATTATTAATAATTATTAATTACCTGATTTTTTTATTTAATTTTTCTTTAACAAAAATCTACTTTTTTTAGTATTCTAGTTGATGAATTGATAATTATCAATAGCATATCTAATTTTATGTTAGGCTATCATTACTAAAAATATAAAAAAAATTAGAATATTTATTCTTAGTTATTAATATGGGATTTGGAGATCAAATTTATGTATGGCGTGAGTTAGCTAACTTAGACGGTATTTATCAACATCATGGTATTGATATTGGGGATGGCAGTGTAATTCATTATCGTAAACCTAGCGAAATTATTGAGCAAACTTCTTTTGAAACTTTTAGTAAGAATAATGAGGTTTATTGTCGTCAATATCCCACAGGTTTTTCTTTTATCCCAGAAGTTACGGTGAAACGTGCTTTAAGTCGTTTAGGAGAAAATAAATACAATTTATTGTTTAATAATTGTGAACATTTTGCTACTTGGTGTAAGATAGGTGTTAGTGAAAGTCAGCAAATAAAAGATTTTATTCCTGCTATTAATAAGCTAGATACTTTTAGATTATTAGATCCTCTTAAACAGGCTTTTCAGGGAGTTGAAAATAATAATATGAATGGTATTATTAATACCGCATTAGATCAAATTAGGACTGTTTGGGATCAAATTCAACCTCAATATCGTCAAAATTTAGATGAAATTAATATATGGGAAAAAGTAGCAATAAAAGCTATACAAAATAATAGAGATGACTTAGCAAAAGAAGCGATAAAAAGAAAAAAAGAATATGAGCAAAAGGCTAAATTTTTAGAAAAACAACTAGAACAATTAGCAACTATGACAGAAAACTTATTAAAAAATCAAATTATCAATTAAATAATTTATTAAAGACAAAAAGTATATTCTTCATTAAAAATGCAGGAAGTTAATAATCAAATTAGATTTTTATAATTGGTTTAAAACTACTATCATTAAACTTATGAAAACCACAACAAAACAAGCTAACCAATGTTTAAGATTAGTAGTTGGTTTAGGCTTTTTTTTGACTAATTGACTATTATGACCATAACCTCTTAAGATCATGGCTTGATATACTAATTTTGACTGATCATAACTTCTCACCAACAAACTTCCCATTAAATTGGCAATTATCTTTAAATTTCGTCGATTTAATCTATGGGCATGAAAACCTTTCAACCTTAATCCTCTTTCCATTGTTATTAAGCGATCGCCAAATTCTTCTAAGTAACGATAAGTCAACAACATCATATCACTAATAATAGGAGATAAACCCAAAGATTTAAGAGTGTTGAGAGTGGTTAGAAAGGGAGATGTAGCAAATAACACCAAACTTGTAGTTAAAACACAAATAAAACGAGTTGCGATTAAAATAACTAAAAGACAACCTTCACGTTTAATAGTAAGAATATAAAAAGAAAAAATAACAGTTTTACCAACTAAAAAAGGTAATAAAATAACAACAGCAATAATAAAAATACCCGGATAGCGAAGATGAGATAATAAAAAATTTAAAGGTAGATTAGATGATAAATATAAAATGAGAGTGAGTGAAATAATTAACGGTAATAAAACTATATTTTGAACAAAAGTAAAGGCAAAAATTAAACTGATTAAGGCAATAAATTTTGGTTGTGGTTGCCAGAGGTGAATATAAGAATTTAAGTATGCGTATTTATCTAATAATAGTTTCATTTAATAGTCAATTAGTTACATTCAACAATTAAGATTAAAAAATAAAATTAATAAGTTATCAATTTTAATTACTATTCTCTATACTATATTTTCTTACTTCTTTTGTAAATCTGATAGTCAATCACTAAATTTATCATTGATTATTTATTATTTCTGGTTTGACTTTATAGAAAAAATTAACTAACATTACTGTCAAAGTTCCTTCGATTATACCTTGAATTGCATAACCAATTAAAGAAGCTAAAATTACTTTTTTTTCCATATTAATGTTTAAGTCAGGAGAAATATTATTAATAGTTATAAAAACGAAAAGTAAAGCCGAGAGAAAAATTCCTATAAACCCAATGAAAAAATTGAGAATATTACTAGCTAAAAAATTATTGAAAAGAGGTAATTTTCTACACAACCAAATATTATAAGCTAATAGAGAAGGCACACCCATAATAATGGCATTGATACCTAAAGTCGATAAACCACCATGTTGAAAAAAGACGGCTTGAAAAAATAAACCAATCAAAATAGCGGGAAAAGCATAGTAACCTAGAATCAACCCCATTACACCATTTAAAATGAGATGAATACTAAAAGGAGGAATAGGAATATGAATTAGAGAAGAGACAAAAAAAGCAGCGGTTAATAAAGAGGCTTTAGGAATTTGTTGTTGATAATTGTCTTGTTTACGAATTTGCCGTAGAGAAAACCAAGTAATTCCTCCAGTGATGGCATAACTAGAAATAGCCACAGAAGGTGGTAATAATCCATCAGGGATGTGCATATATTAATTCAATTAAACCTTTTTACGTGAAAAAAAGAAAGCCGTACCAACAAAACCCCATACTCCAGTTGCCGCCATCATTAATTTTTGCATCATCGTTGGAGATGAGGTTATATTAGGTGATTGAGATTGGATGATTTTATGATTTTCTTGAGATACTGAAGAAGAGGAAGAATTTATCTCATCGGTTTTTTGAGTAGGTGTTGACTTGATCGGTATATTAACTACATTACCATGTCCTGCTGATCTAATTTTTATAGTCCAATCTCCTTCCTGAGAAAAGTCGGGAGTAAAAATAAATTTTCCTTTATCATCTGTTATTCCTGTTAACCAAGACTGAGTTGGATTAGTGGGAGAATAAATAACTACCTGTGCATTTGCCATCGGTTTTCCGTTATCAAATTTAGCATCAATTTCAATGACTTCTTTACTCTGATAATTAATAACACTACCATGAGCTGACACCTTAGAAATAGTCATAGAGAAAAAAATAATAAAACCAAAACTAACTTCTGATAATTTTTTAAACATCGATTTCTATCCTGATTTTTAATGGTCATAGATGGCATATGAAAAAACTTGACATGATAAGTTAATATATGTTGTTATTTTCATAACGGATTTTAGAAAAATTCAAAAATACTTTCACTTACTAAGGATGACTATAAAAATACCTTTAATTTTGCGATACTAACTAACTTATAATCGAATAAACCTTAAAATGTTTCAATCCCCCCCTAGAGGTTTAAGTGGAAAAGTATCAAATTATCCGTGAATTAAGCAGACATGAGGAAGATATATATATTAACTATCTTGCGAAAAATAATCTCAATAATACAATAGTTATTTTAACAGATTTAATTTTTCCCCCCTTGTTAATAACTTACAATAAAAATTATGACTATCAAACAATATTAAAACTATTACAATCTGTCAATAATAATAGTATTCCTGATCATTTAGATTGCTTTGAAACTGAAAATGGCTTTTGTTTAGTACAGAAATATCCCATTACTAAACCTCTTATCTTAACCAATGAATATACATTAGAAGAAATAAAAAAAATTACAATTTCTATCTTAAATATTTTAGTCTATTTGCAAAAACAAGATTTTCCTATTTTTCATCACCAAATTCGTCCAGAAAATTTATTAATTGATAGTAATTTACAAGTTTATTTAATTAACTTTGGTTTTGCTCAATTACCAAACATAAATTGTCCTTGTTTTTCAATAATGAATAGAAGTAAAGGTTTTATTCCACCAGAAGAGAAGCGAGGAAAAATACTAACTAAAAATAGTGATCTTTATAGTTTAGGTGTAACTTTATTTTGTTTAATTACAGGAACAAAAAGTAATAAAGTTAATAATTTAATTGCTAAAGATAGAGGATTTAATTTATTAGGATTAATTTCTAATAAAATGAGTTTAACATGGATTAACTGGCTAGAAAATATTATGGCAATTAATCCTCAACATCGTTATCCTGATGCTATTACTGCTTTAAATGTAATTGAAAATATTGATATTATTCGTTATCCTGATGTTCAATTTAATCCGAATGTAATCGAGTTAAAAAGTAATAATTATGGAGAAAAAATTATTCAATATGTTACTATAACTAATCCTATTATAGATACTAATTTACATGGAATGTGGGAAGTATTGTTATCAAAATATGATTTACCTGTAAATGATCATCATCCTTGGATTACTTTTAATCCGTCTGAATTTAACAGTAATAAAATTGATTGCGAAATAATCATCGATACTAATAAATTAAAGATGAAGAAAATATATAAAAGAAAGTTAATTTTAAAAGCTAATTCATCAACACAAAACCATATTTTACCATTGATAGTTGAAACGGCTTCTATTCATAGTAAAAATTTAATCTATACCTCTTTAATTATTCTATTTATAATAGCATCAATTTCTGGCTGGTTAAGTGGAATTATTGTAGGTTTTACCCCTAATTTAATTAATTGGTTAACTTTTATCTTAGGCTTCTTAATTGGTAATATTGGTGGATATGGTGCTAGTTTTTCTAAAATAGATTGGTTTGTGAAAGCAGTAGGGAGTATGACATCACTTATCATAATTGTTAGCTTTATTGGATTAGGCACAGATTTAGATTTAATTATTGGTTTTATCGCTGGTTTAGTGATAAGTTGTATGGCAGGAGTAATGATTAAATTTTATCTTGAAAAGAATTTTCCTAAAATAATAACTATAACATTAGCTTTATTAACAATTATTTTAGCTTTTAGCTTTGGTATTAATTTTAATTTTCCCAATGGTAATTACTTTTTATTATTATTAATGTTAGGAGCAGGTTTACCTTTAATATTAATACTCATTAATCCTTATTGGCAATATCAAAAACAACTAAATAATTATCATAAGAAATATAAATCTCTAATTCAATTTTAAATTTATTGAGCAAGATAATTAACAAATGATAATAATAATTGTTTGTTTTAAGAAAAATATTGACTTAAAAATTTATCACAATTTTAATGAAATCATCTAAAAATATTAAATAAGTTATGAAATCTGCCAAAATTAGTCGAATTATTCCCGATTCTATCGGTGCTGAAATGGGTTTTGAGATAGGAGATTCTATCATCACTATCAATGGAATGCCACCAAGAGATTTAATTGATTATCAATTTTTATGTGCCGATGAATTTTTAGAATTAGAAATCGTTGATAAATGGGGAAAACAATATTTTTTAGAAATAGAAAAAGAATATGATGAAGACTTAGGTTTAGAGTTTGAAACAGCACTTTTTGATGGTTTAATTCAGTGTAATAATAAATGTCCTTTTTGTTTTATTGATCAACAACCTGAAGGTAAAAGAGATACACTTTATCTTAAAGATGATGATTATCGTCTTAGTTTTCTCTATGGTAGCTATTTAACCTTAACAAATTTAACAATCAAAGAATGGACTAGAATTGAACAAATGCGTTTATCTCCTTTATATGTATCTGTTCATGCTACTGAGCCAGAAATTAGAAGTCATTTGCTCAAAAATCATCGTGCTGGAGAAATCACAAAACATTTAGCATGGTTTGAAGAAAAACGTTTACAAATTCATGCTCAAGTGGTGGTTTGTCCAAATATTAATGATGGGAAACATCTCGAAAAAACGTTATTAGATTTATTCTCTTTCCATAAAGGTGATATTCCCGCAGTTATTAGTGCGGCTATTGTGCCTGTCGGATTAACAAAATTTCGCCCTGACAAAGATGAATTAATACCTATTAACCGTGAAAAAGCTTTAGAAGTTATTGCCCAAGTGCAGGAATTACAAGTAAAATTTAGAGAAAAATCAGGTTCAACTTTTGCATGGTTAGCGGATGAGTGGTTTTTAATAGCACAATTAGAATTGCCACCAGAATCACACTATGAAGATTATCCTCAAATTGGGAATGGTGTAGGCTCAATTCGTCAATTCATAAAAGAATTTCACACCATTGCTGATAATAAATTACCTTTAGAAATAGCATCAAAAAAAAGATTTACATGGATTGTCGGTAATGCAGTAAAAACAGCTTTTAAACCTTTAGTTAATCAACTTAATTTAGTAAAAAATTTAGAGGTAAATTTAGTCGCTTTAAATAGTCAATATTGGGGGCAAGAAATTACAGTAACAGGCTTATTAACAGGAGAAGATTTACTTTACCATTTATCCGATAAAAACGATTTAGCTCCAGAAATTCTATTACCTTCTGTTATGTTAAAACATGATGAACAAAAATTTTTGGATGATATTACTGTGATTGAAGTTGCCGAAAAATTAGGAGTGATTATTCATCCTGTTAAAGATATTAATGAGTTAATTGATAGACTAATTATTAATACCGATAAACAGTAAATTTCATAGTGTTTAACAAAACTGTATAAATTAAATAAGAAAAATTAATTACTATAGTGTTAAAATAGATTGTTTTTATGATTTCCTATCTATTACGTTTATCACTAATTTTCATAAAAAAATGCAAGTGAAGAGTGCAAAATTAATGTAAGATAACAGATACTCTATATTATTCCCTGACTTTGAGGGTTAATCATGTGTCCATCAGAAAATGAATCTGAATTTTTATCTCATGTAGATAATGTCATCAAAAATAAAGCACTTCAGTTGTTATTATTTATTGACAATCGTCATAGTTCGCAAAAAAATATTGAAGACATTAAAGCCTATTTACATAGTTTAACCCAAGATTATCATTTTCAATTAGAAGTATTAGAAATTAGTAAACATCCCCATTTGGTTGAATATTTTAAATTAGTAGCAACTCCAGCATTAGTTAAGGTAAATCCTCTGCCACAACAAACTTTAGCAGGGAGTAATTTAACAGCACAATTACAAAAATGTTGGTATAAATGGCAAACTTCTTTACAAGAAAATGAAGGTATTTTTAGAGAATATTCTGATAATGAGACTTTATTACAAACTTGTTTACCTTCCGCTGAATTAATTCATTTAAGAGACGATATTTTTCAGTTAAAACAAGAGATAGAAAATTTAAAACAACAAATACAATTTAAAGATCAAATGTTAGCAATGTTAGCCCATGATTTAAGAAGTCCTTTAACGGCAGCATCGATTGCTGTAGAGACTTTAGAGCTAATTAAAAATAAACCAGGTCATGATAATAATAGACAATTATTTAATCGATTATTTCAACATACTAAAGCTCAATTTTCTACCATGAATAAGATGATAACTGATTTATTACAATCATCTAAACATATTAATGGTCAATTAAATATAGTGGCTATTAAAGTTAATTTAGCTAAAATATCTGAAAGTATTATCAATAATTTAAGTCCTAAATTGATGGAAAAAAATCAGAAAATTATTAAAGAAATTCCCCAAGATTTACCATTTGTTTATGCCGATGAAAAATTAATTAGTCAAGTAATTATTAATTTACTAGAAAATGCAATTAAATATAGCCCTTATGACGCTCCTATTATTTTATCCATTATCCATAAAACAACCCAAAAAGTTGAAGTGAGTATTATTGATATTGGTGCTGGAATTCCTGATAATAAAAAACAACGTATTTTTGACGGTCATTTTCGTTTAAAAAGAGATGAAAAAGAAGATGGTTATGGAATTGGTTTAAGTCTTTGTCGCCAAGTAGTTACTGCTCATTATGGACAAATTTGGGTTGACAATAACGGCAATCAAGGTAGTTGTTTTCGGTTTACCCTCCCTGTTTATAATTAATTTTTTTTATTATTAAAGATATTCATTACTTTGAATTTGATAAAAATTTAGTTCTTATAAAAAATTAATAAAATTTTATGTAAATCATTCTTAAGTAAATGAAAAAATCATCGAAGAATCCGTTAAAATAAAAGTAGATCGTGAGAGGATAAATCACCTATGAATAAATTATTAGCTACAAGTATCGCTGTTTTGACCACATTTTCAATGGTTATTCCCGTTACGGCTGAAAATCCTACTTCTCGACAACAATTATTAGATACTAATGAATGTATGGGATGTGATCTCAATGGTGTTGATTTACAAGGAGAACATTTAATAGGAGCTGATTTACGTAATGCTGATTTACGTAACGCCAATTTAGAAGGTGCGAATTTAGAAGGTGCGGATTTAGACGGTGCAAATTTACAAGGTGCAGATTTAAGTAGGGCTTTCTTGACTAATGCGACCATGAATAATGCTAATCTTAATAGTGTGGACATGAGCTATGCAACTATTTTTGATGCTCAAGTTACAGGTGCTTCTATGAATAATATGAATATTCAAAATGCCATGATTATGGAAACAGGTATTGCCGTTGGTGGAGAATATCCTAGCGAAGAATAAAGAATCAGCTTAAGAGAAATAAATTTAATTTTCTTTACAAATCTTTACGTTTTGCTTAAGGAAAAAAGCAGTTTCACTGATAAAATCAGATAACAACTAACCTTGTGCTTAGAATACTCTAGCCCGATGATAGTTGAGTATGTTTCAATTAATATACTTTTAAAATTGTTGTGTGTTTAAAAGGATAGTCTTGGCTAATAGACTTTATTTCAGGAATAAAAAACATTATCAAATGATATTCGAGAAAAATTAGCATATATAAATAAAATAATTCTTAAAAGTTATCTTAAATTTTTGGAGGTTGAATTTTCATGAAGTTATGGCATAGGGTTGTAACCGTATTTAGTTTCATTGTATTCTGTTGTTCTTTGGCTTTTTCCCAACCAGCCCAAGCATTAGATTTTAATACTATTTTACAGGGAAATCCCCGTTTAATAGCCACAGAAAATACTCGCCGAAATGTAGCGGATGACTTGTTAACTACTGAATTTGGTCAAAAAATTGATGTAAATAACAGTGATATTCGTGATTTTCGTGATTTAAGAGGGTTTTATCCGACCTTAGCTAGTATTATTATTCAGAATGCTCCCTATGAGCAAGTAGAAGATGTTTTACTTATTCCCGGATTAAGTGACACTCAAAAAGAAAGATTACAGGCTAATCTTGATAATTTCACCGCTACTCCTCAAAGTGAGGTGTTTAATGAAGGTGACGAGCGTTATAATGCTGGTGTTTATTAAACCCCAATAATTAATTAGTGTGGGTAGGGGCGAATATATATTCGCCCAAAGATATAATTACTGCTCTACCATATTCATTAAAATTTTATGGGCATTTAATTCTTTTTCTCCTTTTTGACGAGTACGGCGGATATAAGTACCATCGGCTTGTAATTCCCATGTTTGTTGATTATCAGAGAGCATTATTCCTAAAATTTCTTGTAGTTGTTTAACTAATTTAGGATCTTCTATAGGGGTAATCGCTTCTACTCGACGAGACAAATTACGCCCCATCCAGTCAGCACTACCGATATAAATTTCTTCCTCTCCATTGTTATGGAAGTAAAAAATGCGAGAATGTTCAAGAAAACGACCAATAATGCTGATAACATTAATATTATTGCTAATTCCTTCAACTTGAGGACGTAAACTACAAGTACCTCTTACAATTAAATCAATTTTGACTCCTGCTTGAGATGCACGATATAACGCTTGAATAACAGGTAAATCTACAACGGAGTTCATTTTAGCAACAATTCTTCCTGTGCCTCCATTTTTAGCATTTTCTCCTTCCCTCTCAATCATCTCAATCATGCGATCGCGCATAGTGACAGGGGCGACTAATAATTTACGGAAAGCCTTTTGTTTAGAGTAACCTGTGAGAAAATTGAATAAGTCTGTTAAATCTGCACCCAAATCTTCACGACAACTGATTAAACCAATATCAGTATAAAGTTTAGCGGTTTTAGGGTTATAGTTTCCCGTGCCAATATGAACATAACGACGAATTTTATCTTTATCTTTTCTGACGACTAAGATAATTTTAGTATGAGTTTTTAAACCAACAATACCATAAACTACATGAACTCCAACTTTTTCTAATTTTCTAGCCCAAAGAATATTATTTTCTTCATCAAAACGAGCTTTTAATTCGACTAAAGCCACAACTTGCTTTCCATTTTCGGCGGCTTCAATCAAAGCTTTGATAATAGGAGAATCACCAGAAGTTCGATAAAGAGTCATTTTAATAGCCATGACATTAGGATCATGGGCGGCTTGGGTGATAAATTGTTGTACAGTAGCAGTAAAAGAGTGATAAGGATGATGTAACATAACATCCGATCTACGAATCATAGCAAAAAATTCTTCACTTATGGTATTATCATCTTCATTTTCTTTAGCCATTGCCAATACTTGAAACTGATTGAAAGGTGGAGGCGTTACCCCATTCCATGGTTTATCTTTCAAAAAGGGTAAGGGCAAACTAGCTAAAGCAAATAAATCATTTAAGCCCAATAAACCATCAATTTCATAAATATCTTTTTCCTCTAAATTCAAACCCTGCATTAACATTTGTTTAACATTATCTGGCATGGAAGCATGAATTTCTAAACGCACGGCAGAACCAGCAAAACGGCGTTTACGTAATTCTTGTTGTATTGCCAATAACAAATCATCAGCTTCGTCTTCTTGTACTCCTAAATCAGCATCACGAGTTAAACGAAAATTATGACATTCTTGAACGTTCATGCCCGGAAACAATAAAGATAAGTGGTGAGCCATGACTTGTTCGAGAGGTACACCAACCCATAGAGGATTTTCGGATTGCTCACTGACTTGACGTAATTCAGCAGGGAAAGTAACAAAACGGGGAAGAGTTTTCGGTACTTTTACCCTAGCGAACAATTCAGCACCTGTGTCGGGATTTTTAACTAATACTGCCAAATTTAGACTTAAATTAGACATATGAGGGAAAGGATGACTAGGATCAACTGCTAAAGGTGTTAGTACAGGAAATATATTCTTTTCAAAATATTCATGTAAATAATTTCTTTGCTCCTGGTTTAAATCAAAAAAATTAATTAAATGTATTCCATGAGTAACTAATTCTTTTTTGAGGTTGTATTCAAAATTTTCTACTTGTTGTTTGATGAGAGGACGCAAACGATTATTGATTTCCTGAATTTGTTGTATGGGAGTTCTACCATCAGGAGTTAGTTTTGTTACTTCTGCTTCAATCTGACGTTTTAAAGCGGCGACTCTTACCATAAAAAATTCATCTAAATTTGAGCTAAAAATAGCGGTAAATTTGAGTCTTTCTAATAATAATGTTTTTTCATTCAAAGCTTCTTGTAAAACTCGATAATTGAACTCTAACCAACTTAATTCTCGATTAAAATAATACTGAGGTTCGTTAAGATTAATAGTTTGGTCTTTCATAAAAATATTTATTTCAAATTAATTAACAATTTAATGATTATTGTGGATATTGTTAACTCTACTTGATCATCTTATCTTGATAAGATCTGCAATCACATTATGATTTGGTTAATAAACTTTCTCAGAAGTTAGATACATATTTGTATTTAGAAAAAATCAACTAAACTTAAGATGATAGGCGATCGCCAAAAAAAAAAGTAGCTATATTTCAAGCTACTTTTAAAGCATTTTCTATATAATTCAAATCTAAACATTAAAAATTATTTAACCATTGCTGTAAATCCTCGATGGAATTCATCTCAAATAAATCTTCTGCCAATGTTTCTAAATAGTCAATATTTAAGCCTTTTATTTGCATTTGTAAATCAGAATTAATTATTCCCCATTTACGAGTTAATTGACGAATAATTAAATCTTTTTCAATACTTGCCTATAACTTTTGTAATCTTTGTTCAATTCCCTGTTGTCCATTTTCCCTTAGTTTTTTTTAATAAATAGGTGATAATTTCATAACTAATTCTCTATTCTCTGGTTGTAAAATATTTCCTTTTTTTTGGTTCAATTCTAACATTGCTAATAAATTTAACACAAGGTCAATGATATTATCTCTATGGGGATAATGTAGCGGCAATTTTTTTAACTGCTCAATGGCTTTTTGTTGTACATTTCCTTTACCTAAGATTCTTAACCATAATGTTTCTTGATTAACGGGTAATTGATGAATTACGACTATTCCTGTATGGAAAAACAATAGTAATAAATAAACTTCATTCCCATAAATATTTAAGTTTAATTGAGCAGAAAAACTTTCTAATTTATTACTAGCTAAAGTTGGAGTTAAAATCTATAAAAAAGGTATTTTTTCCTCTGATATTTTCTCTTTATTTTTATGTTTTTCTTTTCTTTGTAATCCTTATAAACCGAATAATTTACTGATATATTCTTGAATTTGATAAGTTTCGACTGGGTTGCGTAAAAACTCAAATAAACAGCTAGTTTGGGCTAATTTACTTAATAATCCTAAAGTATTAGGAGTGGTTAATACGGGTTTTTGTGGTGTCAAAAAAACGTCTATTTTTCTCACTTCACTATTGAGAGTTTCTCACCCATTTGTTAATCCATATTTGCTGATTAATTCTGGTATATATTCTTTTAAAAATTGGTCATGGAGAAATTGTGCTATTATTATTTCAATCTATTTTCTTCCATGTTGCAATATTCCATGTTCTTGAATCCCAAGGGGTTAATTCTACGCCTTGTAAATTATTAGCAATACCAACAACATCGGCACGATGAATAATAGGTATAACAGTTACCTGATTGATTAACATATCATTTAATTGTTTAAAAATTATAGCTCTTTTTTCAGGATTTAATTCAGTAATTACTGTTTGTAAAAGTGCATCATATTCAGGATTACAATAACGAGAATAATTATCTCCTGACCAATTATTAATTTTTTGGGGTATGTTATCGCAAGTATATACTTTAAAATAAGGGATAGGATCTGGGTTGTTATTACCAGTAGTGAACATTTGAGCATCAGCTTGAAATCTCTCTACTGTATCATTATTGCTAGGATCACTTGAAAACATGACACTAGCGTCAATGGTTTTTAATTCTACTTCGATGCCTAAAGATTGCCAACTTTGTTTAATGATAGCTTGAGTTTTTTGTCGTAAAGGGTTAACTGTTGTTTGAAATAAAACTTTCATTTCCACACCGTTTTTATCTCGAATACCATTACCATTAGTGTCTTTCCATCCTGCTTCATCTAACAATTTTGCGGCTTTTTCAGGGTTAAATTCTGAAGTGGTATTAGTGGAAACTAATTCGGGTGGTGCTAATAAAAAATTTGAAGTTGGTTTTCCTGTTATACCATACAATTGTTCGGCGATCATTTCTTTATTGATAGCTAAAGCAAAAGCCTGTCTAACTTTTTCGTCACTAAAAAAAGGATGAGGAAATTTTATACTAGATCTTTCACCTTCGGAAGTTTCTTTATTCGGATCTGTATAATTTAACAAAATTCGCTCACTATTAGAGCCAAAGTTAGTAATTATTTTACCTTTATTTGCCTTACTTAATTCCTCTAAAATATTTGATTCTACTTGTAAATTATAAGCAAAATCGGCATCTCCTGTTTGTAAAACAGCCCTTGCCGCAGAAGTAGCGTCTCCTCCTCCTTTTATCTCAATTTTGTCAAAATTTTGGGTTTCTGGTTGCCGATAATGAGTATTTTTTTGATAAATTACCGAATCACCGGGCTTAAATTGTACTACAGAATAAGCTCCAGTACCTACAGGAATTAAATTAAAAGGTGCTTCTCTTGCATTTTCGCCGTTATATTGAGTATATAAATGTTCAGGTAAAATCATCCCCGCACCACCAACAAAAATGGAATACCATGCTGGGGTAATTTGTTTAAAAGTTACTTTTACAGTATATTCATCCAATGCTTGGACATTGTTAACAACGGCATAATCACCACTGTTAACACTACCAACCTTGGGATTACTAATAAATTTATAAGTAAAAACCACATCATCGGCGGTGAATTTTTCTCCATCCGACCATTTGACATCTTTACGTAACTTCCAGATTACTGACAAACCGTCTTTAGCAACTCCTCCATTTTCAACACTAGGTATTTCTTGAGCTAATACAGCAATTAATTTACTCTTAGGATCAAAAGTAGCTAAAGGTTCAAGAGTTATTCTACTAGCTTCCGAGTCTTTAAATCCAGTAGAGAGATGAGGATTTAAGATTGTTGGTGCTTGCCAATAAATCATTTTTAAGATTTTATTATTGGTACTATTAGACGTGTTAAGATTATTTGTCTCGGTAGATGATGAAAGAGAATTGCAACTAACAACGGTTAAGCTACTTGTAACAGCAATAATTAAATGAGCCCAAGATTGTCTAAATTTTCTCATTTTTATTTTTTGAGATGGTTTTACCAGTAATAAATGTTGTCAAAATCCGATTTTTTCTTCACTATTATACAGATTTTGAATAGGGTAGATAATCTAATTTAATTGATTTTATTTATTTTTAACTATGGTGTTCAGATATAATAATTTGAGTCTCAATTAATTTCTAATTTATGAAAAAACTAATCGAAGGTTTACATCGTTTTCAAGCTGGTTATTTTGAAAGTAATCGAGATTTATTTGAAGAATTATCTCAAGGGCAACATCCCCGTGTTTTATTTGTAACTTGTTCGGATTCTCGAATTGATCCCAATCTTATCACTCAAGCGAAAGTTGGTGACTTATTTGTAATTCGTAACGCTGGTAATATTATTCCTCCCTTTGGAGCTACTAATGGTGGTGAAGGTGCTTCCATTGAATATGCCATAGCAGCTTTAGATATTGAACAAGTTATAGTATGCGGACATTCTCATTGTGGTGCAATGAAGGGTTTATTAAAAATGTCCAAGTTGGCTGATAAAATGCCTTTAGTTTATGAATGGCTAAAACAAGCCGAAGCAACTCGTAGGTTAATGATAGATAATTATTCCCATGTGCCAGAAGAAGATTTATTACAAATTACTGTCGCTGAAAACGTCTTAACTCAGTTAGAAAATTTGAATACTTATCCTATTATCCGTAGTCGTTTACATCAAGGTAAACTTTCTCTTCACGGTTGGATTTACAGTATTGAATCAGGTGAGATATTAGCTTATGATCCTGTATTACATGATTTTGTCGATGTGGAAAGTCGCAAAAGTGATCCTGAATATGTTTATAATTTACATCCTAGTTGTTCGGTATCGAAATCTATTGGTTGTAAAGTTTATCCCATGAATGAAGAAAAGAATCCTCCTTTAGTACAAAAAAATACAGTAGAAAATAATATTAATGATAGCTTACCTCGATCTAACAGATTATCCAGAGAACAAGCAGAAAGAATTTATTATGGTACTAGACATTAAGAAAAAATTTGTCGCAATAAATCACTACTAATTTGATCTGTAATCATCACTTTGCCAATGGTTTCAGGTAAAATAAAACGAACTTTTCCAGCCTTAACCTTTTTATCAGTTTGTAAATTAGCAATAATTTCCTCTAAATCAAGATAATCAGGAATTTCAGTTGGTAAACCTGTTTTTTCAATCAATTTTTTCTGTCTAATTGCTTCTTCTTCTTTCCAAAGATTAGTTTTTACGGCAATTTTTCCTGCAGCTATCATGCCTATTGCGACCCCTTCCCCATGCACAAAAGTTTCATAATGAGTTAAACTTTCAATAACATGACCGATGGTATGACCATAATTAAGAATAGCTCTTAATCCTGATTCTTTTTCATCTTTAGAGACAACATCAGCTTTAGCTTGACAAGAACGAGTCAAGATGTCGTTCAATAGCACCTTTGATAAATTATTCAAGCTATCAAGACTATTTTCCTCTTCTAGGCGTTCAAAAAGAGTTTTATCCCAAATTACTCCATATTTAATTACCTCTGCCATACCAGCTCTAAACTCTCGCTCCGGCAATGTTTTTAAAACATTAGAATCAATTAAAACTAATTTTGGTTGATAAAAAGCACCAATCAAATTTTTACCTTGAGGATGATTAACCCCAGTTTTGCCCCCCACAGAGGCATCAACCATCGCTAGTAAAGAAGTAGGAATTTGAATAAAATTAATCCCTCTTAACCAAGTGGCTGCCGCAAATCCCGTCATATCACCAACAACTCCACCCCCCAATGCTATCATGGTTGAATTGCGTTCGAGGCGATACTTAAGAGCACTATCATAAATATGGGAAATAGATTCAAGGGTTTTATGATTTTCTCCTGCGGGAATGAGATGATAATTGACAGTAAAACCAGCATCTTCTAAAGATTTAATAGTTATATCACCGTAATAGTTAAAAATTTCAGGGTTAGAAACTACTAAGATTTTTTTGCCAATATTAAGGTTTTTGGCTTTTGCACCGATACTTGATAAGCCTTCATCGGTGACATAAATTGAGTAGGAATTATCGGGTAAAGATACGGATATAATTGATTCCATAATTAATTAGGAATTAGAAAAGAAGAATTAGAGTCAGAAATAACTAAATCAAAGATGAGATTGTTAATTGTTAATTGTTAATTATTAATTATCGTTCTATTTCTGCTAAGATAGCCGCTAAAATTTCTCCCGCACCTTGTTGTTTAAGTTTTTCGGCTAATTGTGAACCAATTTCTTCGGGATTAGTACGATCACCTGTTACACTATCTTTAAGAAGTTGTTTACCATCGAGACTTGCTACCATTCCAGTCAAAGTAAGATTATCACCTTCAATAATACTGTTGACCCCGATAGGCACTTGACATCCACCTTCTAAAACTCGTAAAAAAGATCGTTCTGCTAAGGTACAATCTCTAGTATCAGGATGTTCGATAGCCTTAATTATTTGTAGTACAGAATCATCGCCAATACGGCATTCAATACCCAAAGCACCTTGCCCTACGGCATGGAGAGAAATATCAGCGGGTATTACTTGATGTATGCGATCGCTCATTCCTAATCTTTCTAAACCAGCTACAGCAAGAATAATAGCGTCATATTCTCCAGCGTCTAACTTACCCAAACGAGTGTTAACATTACCACGCACATCTTTGAAAGTCAAATGGGGATAATGATGACGTAACTGAGCGAGACGACGAAGAGAAGATGTACCGATTACAGCACCTTCAGGGAGGGTATCTAATTGCTTATCTTTATGCTTTTCATTGACAACTAAGGCATCAGCAGGGTTAACCCTCTCGGTAACACAACCTAACATTAAACCTTCAGGAAGATTAGTCGGTAAATCTTTGAGAGAGTGTACCGCAAAATCTACTTCATTATTGATCATGCCAACTTCTAACTCTTTGGTAAATAAACCTTTATCACCAATTTTTGCTAAAGCCACATCAAGAATTTTATCTCCTTGAGTACTCATTTTTTCGACTTCAAATTCTACATCGGGAAAATTAGTTTCTAATTCTTTTTTTACCCAGTAAGTTTGCACTAATGCTAGTTGACTTTTACGAGATCCTATTACTATAGTACGTTCATTATCAATAGTTGCGGTCATATAAATAGTTTTTATAGAAATTCTTAGAACTCGATCTAGCTTACCAGAAAAATGGTATAGGATAATTAGGAATAAAAAAATTAAGAGAGCAAATATTTTGAATATTTAGTAGCTAATTATTAGTTAATTTTTATAAAATTTACTTGACATAATCAGATCTATTTGCCTGTGTAAATCAGCTAAGTTTTTATTATTATCAATGATAATGTCAGCTAGTTCAAGCTTTTGAGTTAAAGGCATTTGACTATTAATTCGAGATATAGCTTCATTTTCTGTTAAATTATTTCTAATTTTTAATCGATTTAATTGAGTAGAAAAATCACAACTAACAACCCAAATTTGATTCACTAAATTAGTCATTTTTGCTTCAAACAGTAGAGGGATTGATAAAATAATCAGGGAATTAGATAAGATTTTTATTTGCGACTGTAAGCTATCAAAAACAAAAGGATGAATTTGGTTTTCTAGCCAAGTCTTTTCTTGTTTATTATTAAATATAATTTTACCTAATTTTTCTCGATTTAAGTTACCATTACTTAATAATATTTTTTCTCCATAGCGATTAATAATATTGTAAAAAATAGGAGAATTAATTGTTACGGCTTCTCGTGCTATTAAATCTGCATCTAATACAGGAATTAAATATTTTTCAGTTAAATAATTTGATACAGTTGATTTTCCCGTAGCAATTCCTCCTGTTAAACCAATAATTAATTTATTATCTTTTTTTTCCATAATTATTAACAGTAATATGAATTAATGGATAATTAATAATAAAGATGAACATTTAAAAAATGTATAACAATTTATTGAGTAATTGTGAATTAATTAAATTTAAACAATAATGAGAGTTATATAAAATCTATAATTTTTAAAAAATATTTTATATAAATGATTTAAAATTATCTTATATAATTGCCTAAATAACTATTTATTATTGATTATTTTCTGATAAAAAAGTCTAATTTTATAGTTTTTACTCATCTTAACTATTCCTTGTTTTTTATAAATTAATCATGAAAGTTTTAATTGCTGAATTTGACTTATTCTCTAAAATTGGGGGAGGGCAAACTTTTTATCGCCGTTTGATAGAGACAAATCCTGATATAGAATTTTATTATCTTATTATGGAAGAAAAAATCAGCAGTTTTCGCCCTAAAAATGCTCAATGTTTAATCTATAAGCAACAATATATTAAGTCAGATTTAAAAGGTTTATCTACTACTTTACCATTAGAAAAACTTTATCGCCCTTTTTTAATAGCTAGTAATATTAGTTATTCAGTAATGGGTTTTGATTTTGATGTAATCGATTATCCTGATTATGAGCAATATGGACTTTTTTTAGCATCAGCATTAAGTTACCATCAAGTAAAATTCAAGAAAATAATCCTGTCTCTACACGGTATTGTTTCTCAAAGTTTACATCATGATTGGGTGATAAATAAAGACTATATTCATAATTTAGAATTTGCCGAAAACTTACAGTATAAAATTGCTGATATTCGTTACGGCATCAGTAAAAACTACTTAGAATGGTGGCAAAAAAAAGATAATTTTCTTAACTATTATTATCATCCTTTACATTTTTTTGACTTAACTCCAAAAATCAATTATCAACCATTAAAAGCAAAACCAAGTTTAAATTTTATTGGTAGAAAGGAAAAAGGAAAAGGAGTTGATATTTTTGTTAATTTAGTCAGTTTTTTACCGAAAAAACTATATAGTCAAGGAAATATTATTGGCACGAATCCTCAAACCTTAGATAGGAAAACAGGAGAATTTTATTTAAAACAAATGTTAGCCTTAGCTTTTACGCCCATAAATATATTACCATCTGTGACTCGCTACGCATTACAAGGAAAATTTAATTCTAATTCTGTGACAATTTTACCTTCTCGATTTGATACTTTAAATTTAGTAGCTTTAGAATCATTATTTGCTGGTTGCCCAACTATAATTAGCAAAAATGCTGGGATTTGTCGTTTTTTAGCTGATAATTTTCCTGAAATACCTTTTATTCAATTAGATGTGAATAACTTGTACTCATCTTTACCTGAAATTATAAAACTTTTAAATAATTATGAAGGATACCGAATTAATTTACAGGAAAAAATTACTTCAATTTCTCCTCAAATGAATCAAAAAGAATTTAGTCTCATAGATGTTTATAATCAAAAAAATAATTATGAGGAAGAAGCAAGGCAAAAAATTGATCAATGGTATCAAGAGTTAATTTATTATTGTCAAAAAAGACAGTATTGGGGAAAACAACACCTTATCAATATAACTAAAAAAATAGTTACTCCGATAGTTAACCAAGGAAAAAATCAACTAGAAGATGTTAAAAGTAAAGTTAGTAAGAAAAAAAATATTGTTACCAATCAATTAGTTAAAAGCATCTTTTTTTCCTCTGAGTATGAGAGAGTTTTTAACTTACAAGAAACATCGGCAAAAGAAATAGATATTAAAATTAATCAACTTAAAAATTTAAGTCATCCTCTTAACTTACCTCTTGGTGAAAAAATTAATAAACTAAAAAATGGTTATTATGTTAATCGTCTTAAAATTTGGCAAGAAATAGCAAGACTAGAAAAAATAAAAGGCAACGATTTATTATCAGCTACTTATGAGATAAGAATTATTCGTCTTCTTAATCGAGATAAATTTAATCAATTACAAAATATTAGTCACACTTTAATTAATCATAATTTTCTTAAAGAATCTTCTCTATTAAAATTACTTTATCCTTCCGATAAAAATTCTTATGAATTAGCTTACGAATATTTGTCAAATAATTATCAAAGTTTGCTTAAGTATCAGGAAAAATCTTACGAATTTATCAAAGATTATCGTGAGAAAAAAAATTATCGAGTCTCAGTGATCGTGTCGTTATATAATGCAGAAAGTAAACTAAACCGTTTTTTGTCAATTTTAGCCCAACAAACAATTTTCCAAAAACAAGAAGCTGAAATCATTTTAATCGATAGCGGTTCAACCCAAGAAGAATATCGAGTTTTTCAACAACTTGTGTCAATTTTGGATTTACCCATTGTTTACGCTAGAAGCAAAAAAAGGGAGACTATTCAAAGTGCATGGAATCGAGGAATTTTGCTTTCTCAATCTTCTTACCTAACTTTTCTTGGTGTTGACGAAATGATAACCATGGATGGTTTAGAAATATTAGCGGATAAACTTGATCAAAATAATAACTTAGATTGGGTTGTCGGTCATAGTTTAGTAACGGAAGTTGATAATAAGGGTAACTGGCTTCGGGATGTGATGACATATAATCGCCGCAATTTTAGTCAAGATTTAGTTTATCTTGATACTTGTTATTTAACCTACGTTGGGGGGTTGTATCGTCGTGACTTGCATTATCGTTTCGGTTTTTATGATGAAACTTTTCGAGGTGCGGGAGATACGGAATTTAAAAATAGAGTCTTACCCCATATTAATTGTGAATTAGTCGAGAATGTCTTGGGAATTTTTTGGAATTATCCTGATAATCGCACTACCCAAAGCCCATTAGCTGAAATTGAAGATATAAAAGCATGGTATCTTTATCGAAGTGTTGGGGGGATAAAATATACTTTTGAAAATCAAAATATTTCAAAAGTAGAAAAATTATTATTACATTGTCTTAACTATCGTAAAACTTTTTTAAATAACAATAGTACCGATTTTGATTTTGCTCATCAACTTATACTATGGCTGGAAAAGAATTCTCCTCAATCTCCTTTTTTACAATTCGCTGAGGGAATAAAAAAAATTGATAAAAGTTATCAGCAATTAGAATACACAGAGGATAAATCTCTGATTTCGTGGCAATTATTACAAGTCAAAAATTTAACACAAAGAATTAGTAATGCTCATGAAAAAATTGCTCAAAATTTAGGTATAAATAATTTCAGACCTGAATATCAAGTTTTCAATGATAATCGTTATCAACAACATTCATTAATGTTTTAAATATGGGCGATACTGGATTTGAACCAGTGACGTCCTGCTTGTAAGGCAGGCGCTCTACCACTGAGCTAATCGCCCTCGACAACATTTACCATTATAACAACTACTTTTAAAAAATGCAAGATGTCTTCGGGAAAAAATCATGATCGAATTACTTGGATTTGTTTGCCTTTAATTTTGACGATTTTTTTAGTTTTTACTAAACGCTTCGATTTTTCTTTTTTAGCTAGTTTAGGTTTTCTTTTTAGTGGATTGATGTTTGGTCCTGATTTAGATATTTATTCTATACAATATCAACGTTGGGGATTTTTAAAGTTTATTTGGCTTCCCTATCAAAAAACTCTCAAACATCGTTCTTTTTTTTCTCATGGTTTTATTATTGGAACAATTATTCGTATTTGCTATCTTAGTTTTATTTTATTGATTTTCTTTTTTCTGTTCTTGGCGATCGCAAATTTATTTGTTTTTGGGGAATGGCATTGGCAAAAATATATGATTAATACGTATAGTATTGTCAAAAATAAATATTGGCAAGAACTATTATTTTTATTTATTGGTTTAGAATTAGGAGCAATGAGTCATTACGTAGCAGATTATATCAGTAGTTTATTAAAAAAGAGGAAAAAAAAGTTTGATAAGTCAAAATCTTTTATTTCTCGTCCTCAAAAAACTGTTAATAAAAATCTCAAAAAGACTAATAATAAAAGGAGAAGCAAGAATTAAACCAATTATTATCCCTTTTTCTCACCTATGATTCAACAAACTAACACAAAAATTCTCAAGGCTTTAGATAATTTAATTCAAATTGTGACTCAATTGCGATCGCCTACTGATGGTTGTCCATGGGATTTAGCTCAAACTCAACAATCTTTAATACCCTATATTATTGAGGAAGCCTATGAAGTGGCGGATGCTTTGCAATCAAAAAATCAAGAAGCCATTGTCGAAGAATTAGGAGATTTACTATTACAAGTGGTTTTACAGGCACAAATTGCCCAAGAAAATGATGATTTTTCCTTAGAAGATATAGCAAATATTATTACTGCTAAATTAATTCGCCGTCATCCTCATGTTTTCGGTGATGTAATTGTAGCCAATGAAGCTGAAGTTCATCATAATTGGGAGAAAATTAAAAGAGAAGAAAAAGAGGAAAAACAAGAATCTAATACTTTAAGTGATAAACTTAAAATCTATGCTCGTAGTTTGCCGACGATGATGGCAAGTTTAAAAATTTCTAAACAAGCGGCAAAAATTGGCTTTGAGTGGGAAAATGCCGATGGAGTTTGGGACAAATTTAAAGAAGAATTAGCTGAGTTTCAAGAGGCCATTGAAATAGGAGATAAACAACACGCAACAGAAGAATTAGGAGATTTATTATTTACAGTAATTAATCTTGCCAGATGGTATAAATTAGATCCAACTTTAGCTTTACAAGGCACAAATCAACGATTTATTAAGCGCATTTCTATGATGGAAAAATTTGCTGATCTTCCTTTAGAAGAATATACAATCTTAGAATTAGAATCTTTATGGCAAGAAGCGAAAAAGAAATTAGCCTCAAGTTGAGTTAAATACAAAATTATCAGTCAAGATGAAGCTAGATGACTAGATAATCAAACGACTAAGAGGGAATTCACTTAAACATTATTAAAATTGATTTTTGGCAAATATTTACTAACTTTAATTATTAATTATTAATTGTTAATTGTTAATTATTAATTATTTAAGAGGCTAGAGCAACCTCAATCATTTGTTGCAGTTCACCAGTTTGATATAATTCGATAAGAATATCACTACCGCCAATAAACTCACCATTTACATAAACTTGAGGAATAGTAGGCCAATTAGAATATTCTTTGATACCTTGACGAATATCATAATCAGATAATACATCAACGGTTTCAAAAGGCACACCAAGAGTATTTAAAATCTGGACAACATTATTAGAAAATCCACACTGGGGCATTAATTTTGAGCCTTTCATGAAAACTACTACTTGGTTGTTATTTACGATGTCATCAAGACGTTGCTTTAATTCTGGTGTCATAGTAATTAATAAATATGATAATAAGATTACGGAAAAGAATAAGTCAATTTCTAGTTTAACCTTGATAGAGGTTTTTTTATTTTCAGATTAGTTTTGTTGGCTTAACCATGTAGAAGGAGTATAGGTTTTTAAGGCTAAAGCGTGAATAGCTTCAGATTTTAGTTCGCTTTGCAATGCACTATAAACTAATTGATGTTGTTTTACCATTGTTTTTCCTTCAAATTCAGAAGAAATAACGATTGCCTCAAGATGATCACCCCCCCCAGTCAAATCTTTGACAAATACCTCTGCACCAGAAATTTCTTGTTCAATAGTTTTTTTTACTTGTTCTAAACTTACCATAATCAATTAATAGGTATGATGATTTTTATAATTAAATTATAATATATAATTTTTTACTATATATTTAAGAACTAAATTATTTGATAATAAAAATAGTTTTTATTGATAATTACTAAACTAATTAAAATGAATAATTTTAATTATTTAAGCTAATTATTAGAAGTTTGAAAAGGTGTTTCTACAAAACCAATTTCATATAATTGTTGATAAGATTTTCTACCCAATTCACTGGTAGGATTTTGAGAGCGAATAATCTGAATTAAAAGAGGTACAGCCAATTCAGGTTTATTTTGTGCACGATGAACTAAAGCTAATTGATAGGTAGATTCATCTCTTAAAGTAGCAGTTTTTAATGCACCAGCCCGTTGTCCTTCGGCAAGACGATTATCAATACCAGAAAAACTTTCTCCTAGTTGTAAATAAAAGTTAGAAAGTTGATTAAAAATACGTCTTGCTTGTTGTAATTTTGTTGCGGCTAAATCATAATTTCCAGCATTAATTGCGACTTCCGCTTCTTTCATTAGTTTTTCTCCCCCTTGAAGACTTAAAAGACTTTCAGTTTGATTAACAGGGGTAACGGTATTTTCTTCTAAAGGTTCAGTATTGGTGGTTGATTGTGCTAAAGTAGCAGTCGCTACAGATAAAATTCCCAAGGACAAAATAACACCTAAAGAATGATTTAACCAATTTTTTGAGGACAAGGATAACATAGAGAAATTATGACCTTAGTAAATAAACTTTTTAAATTTTAAAGTATCTTAACACTTTATAGCAATTGAGAATTGACAATTGATATAAATAATGGAGTCAGATAAACTTCTATTTGTAAAAGCAAAAAAATTAAGTTTTGTTTCAAGTTTCTAAGTAATTCGGGTATGATAAATTAAAAGGCATTTTTTACTTAAAATTTGCTCCAAAAATGCTCTCGACTTAAACAATACTTAAACTTAAGTTTATATAATTAAAGAATGGAAGAAAAACTGCCCCAACATAGAATGCAGATTACTGACGATCTCGATAAATTATTACAAATTCTACCTCTGACAATTCGACAATCTGTAGAACAACATCCTCAGAAAAGTTCTTTAATTGAGATCGTTTTAGACTTGGGAAGAAAACCAGAAGCTAGATTTTCTGGACACAGTTGTTACTTAAGTGATAATTTAGTTGGTCGAGAAGATTTAGAATATTGTGTGGCGAGAGTTGGTCATTTTAGTGCTGATAATCGAGCAGGAATTGAATGTACTTTACATCGCATTAGTGCCATTCGTAATCGTCAAGGAAATATTATTGGTTTGACTTGCCGTATTGGTAGAGCCGTTTTTGGCACTATTTTGATGATTCGAGAATTAGTCGAAAGTGGTCAATCTATTTTACTATTAGGTCGCCCCGGTGTAGGAAAAACCACCGCCTTACGGGAAATTGCTAGAGTTTTAGCTGATGAGTTAGACAAAAGAGTTGTCATTATCGATACTTCCAATGAAATTGCAGGAGATGGTGATGTGCCTCATCCTGCAATCGGTAGAGCAAGAAGAATGCAAGTGGCTCATCCCGAATTACAACATCAAGTAATGATTGAGGCAGTAGAAAATCATATGCCTGAAGTGATTATCATTGATGAAATTGGTACGGAATTAGAAGCTCAAGCGGCTAGAACCATTGCCGAAAGAGGTGTACAATTAGTTGGTACTGCTCATGGTAATTATTTAGAAAACTTAATTAAAAACCCTACTCTTTCCGACTTAATTGGAGGTATTCAATCCGTTACTCTCGGTGATGAAGAAGCTCGTCGTCGTGGCTCTCAAAAGACTGTTTTAGAAAGAAAAGCACCTCCTACCTTTCAAATTGCTGTGGAAATGTGGGAGCGTCAAAAATGGGTTGTTCATGAAGAAGTAGCACAAACAGTAGATCATTTATTACGAGGTAAACAGCCGATTCCACAACTAAGACAAGTTAATGATGAAGGGCAAGTTACCATAACTAGAGATCCTTCTTTAGCACCACAAACGGAATTAACAACGGTGCAAAATGTGGTAGAAATTCCCCTAAAACCCACTGGCTTAAGGGCTTCAGGTAAAATGATTCCCATTTCTTTGACTCATCAACAACCGAATCTCGATTTTGAGAAAATGTTAGCCAATTCTTGGTATCAGGCAGAAGAAGCCACAGAAAAAGTACGTATTCCAGGACCTAATGGTGAGGATTTTCCCATTTATGTTTATCCTTATGGTATTGGTAGATCCCAGTTAGAACAAGTTATTGGAGTTTTAAAAATGCCTATTGTTTTAACTAAAGATTTAGATGATGCTGATGCGGTATTAGCTTTGCGATCGCAAGTTAAAAATCACTCAAAATTAATGCAATTAGCAAAAGATCGTCAAGTACCTATCCATAGTATCAAATCCAACAGTATTCCACAAATTACCCGCACTTTAAGGCAATTAGTGAATATGGATAACCCCGAAACTAACGAAGCCGCAGATTTAAGGTTATTTACCAAAGCTGGTAATGATGACGAAATTGAAGCCTTAGAAGAAGCCAGATTAGCAGTTGAGCAAATTGTCATACCTCAAGGGCAACCAGTAGAATTGTTACCAAGAAATTCTAAAGTAAGAAAAATGCAACATGAACTAATCGAACATTACCGATTACGTTCAGATAGCTTTGGTGATGAGCCGAATCGTCGTCTGCGTATATATCCTGCATAATAATTAACAATAAAAAGAGGCTCTCATCGGAGCTAAATAATATTAATTAAAGGAAAATTTAATGAAAGTCTATGTATCAGATAAAGATGAGAAAATGTAAATAAAAAAATAAACATGATTCAATTTTTTGTAGATTTAGACTTTCAAAGTCTTAAAAATAATCCTGATTTTAAAGAAGATAGCGTCAGAGAAGTTATTATTTTACCTCTGTTGAAAAGTCTTGGTTACACAGAAAACAATATTATTCGCAGTAAAACCTTACAACATCCTTTTCTTAAAATTGGCAGTAAGAAACGTAAAATTAACTTAATACCTGATTACCTCTTAAAAATTGAGAATAATTATGCTTGGGTATTAGATGCTAAAGCACCGAATGAGAATATAAAAGAAGGTGATCATATTGAGCAAGTTTATTGTTATGCTAGTCATCCTGAAGTGAGAAGTCTTTATTTTGCCCTCTGTAATGGCGTTGAATTTAGTTTATTTAAAACTTCTGGTTATGATACTCCTGTTTTATATTTTTCTTTGGATGAATTTGATTTTTATTATGAGCAATTAAGTCAATTTTTGTCTTTAAATAGTTTTCAGGTTGGGAAGGCGTTTTCTTATAATGAGGGTGTTTTTCTCATGCAAAGGCGCAAAGATGCAAAGGAAGACGCTAAGGGTTTTTCTCTGAGTCAATTTGATTATCTTCATCGCCCTTTATTAGCGGAAATTATTCCGAAAAAACAAGCGGCTAAAAGACATTTTGGGGTGCATGGTTATTTCACTAAACAAGTCTGGAATGTGGTGGCAGAATATATCAAAAATTTTAGCCAACCTCATGATACTATTCTCGATCCTTTTGGTGGTAGTGGTGTCACCGCCATTGAGGCGTTAATGAATAATAGAAAAGCCATTAGTATTGACATTAATCCCCTCGCTATTTTTCTCGTTAATTCCCTCATTTCTCCTGTAAATTTCGATGAATTAAATCAAGCATTTGAAAGGGTAAAATCTGCTTATCAAAAAAATGAACCTACTAGCCCAGAAAATATAAAAAATCATAAAAAATATCTCCATTTTTAAAAATTTATATCTTATCTTTTTATAGCAATTTATGATAAATTTTTTATTAAAAAACCGTCAATTAATAGAAAAAAAACATTATGTTCGTAAAGCTGATCCAAATGTTAATTATTGGTTTGATTTTTTCTCAAGTAAATTATATAAATATCAAGATCAATTTGGAGATAATTTTTGTTTGATAATTATAGGTTCTGAAAAAAAAGAAGGAGATTTTTATGCTATTCCTTTTCTTCTGGTAAAACATATATTTATCCAAGAATATTTGTCTAATGATAAAAGAGAAAAAGTAAGATGGGTGGGAAGTATAAAAGGACATTTATTTTCTTTAAGAACTTGCAATTTATCTAAAGATATTAGTTTATTTTACGGGAATTCGAGTTTTTTAAATAATCAAGAAAATTTTTTAAATACTGAATATACTCTTTCAGAAGAAGAATTAAATGATTATTCTATTGAAAATCGAAAAATTGAAATAAATGCAAGACAAAAACAACTGAGGGGGCGACAATGAAGGTAAACAGACGATGGCATAAGAGATTGAAGCTGGTAATCTGGATAAAAATAAGATGTTTTTAGTTTTTATATTAATTACTATAGAAAAAGATGTTTCAACTTCCCCAATTTTATCAGGAGTATTTAAAAAACAGTTTAATTTACCTCAATATTTAACTCTTTGTCTTTTAGTTAATTTACTTCAAAATCTTAAAACTGTTAGGTTAGAAGAAATGGCAAAACTTTTTCCTTATCCGATTAAATTAAGAAGTAGAATTAAAAAGTTACAAAGATTTTTAAGTCTGAAAAATTGGAAAGTTGAAACCATATGGTTTCCGATTTTAAAATCATGGATTATGAACCAATGGGAATCAAACAAAGTAATTTATTTAGTCATTGATAGAACACAGTGGCAAAACATTAATATATTGATGGTAAGTTTAGTTCATCATCAAGGAGCTATCCCTGTATATTTTATCTGATTAAATAAAAAAGGAAGTAGTAATTTATCAGAACAAAAACAAGTATTAGAAGCAAGTATTAATTTATTAATTGAATATAAAATAATCGTTTTAGGAGATAGAGAATTTTGCTCTGTGGATTTAGCAAAATGGTTATCAGTAGAGAAACAGGTTTATTTATCTCTACGTTTAAAAAAGAGTGAATATGTGGAGTTAGAAACTGATATATGGTTTCGATTGAGTGAATTAGGTTTATCTCCAGGATTCTCCGTATATTATCGAGGAATAAAAGTTACAAAAACCAAGGGATTCTCAGGAATTAATTTAGCAGCAAAATGGAAGAAAAACTATAGACATAAATCGAGTAAACAGCCATGGTTTATTCTCACAAATTTAGAAAGTATGTCGGAAACAATCTCTGCTTATTCCAAAAGAATGGGTATTGAAGAAATGTTTAGAGATTTTAAATTAGGAGGTTATAACTTAGAAAGTACAAAACTTGAAAATGAACGACTAATTTCTTTAATTATACTGATAACATTATCCTATAGTTATTCAACATTTATAGGAGAAGAAATTAAAAGAAAAGGAATAAGTGAATATCTAGTTAGACCCACAGAAAAAAGAAGAAGATATAAAAGATATAGTGATTTTTCTATTGGTTTAAATGGGATAAAATGGCTAAGTGAAATCTGCTTTTTTCAAGAACAATTAGATAAGTTAACCTCTTTATTTCCTCAGAAACAGTCCTATTATCGTCAAGGTATGAGGGCTATTTCCCTTATCCAATCTGCATTCTGAATGTTCTGTCGCCCCCTCAGCAAAAACAATCTTTCTTTAGAAAAAAAGTTTTAGATAATTTTCAAAATAAATGCTGTATAACTTCTATTTCTGAATCAAATATGCTTAGAGCAAGTCATATTATTCCATGGTCACATAAAATAGATAGTAGATTAAATCCTTCTAATGGTTTATGCCTTTTTGTTACATACGATCATTTATTTGATCAAGGATACATTAGTTTTACTAATTCTTTACAAGTTATAATTACACCAGAATATAAATATTTTAGTTTGCCATTACAAGATATACTAATTTTAGTACAAAATACACAAGCAAAATATCCTATAAAGTATCAAATAGACTGTGATTACCTTGATTACCATAGAAAGAATATACTTATTAAGTATTAAGAAAAAAAGAGTTATTTAATTAATTTAAAAAGATACTAAATTCAAATCTCATATAGATATAAAACTAAGAATTAAATATTATTTAATCAGTTATTTAACAAGAATGGAAAGAAAAAATAAAACTACGACATTTGATGAGATTGTCTTGTATATTTTACCTTTACTAAAAAATGGTACTACCCCAGAAAATCAAACTATTTTAACAGTCTTAGAAGACATCACTGAGAGAATAGGAGAAGATTCTTGGCGCTTGAAAGGTGAAGGGCAATTAAGTTTATTTTAGGCTATTAAAATCATTTTTAGTTATGCCTAATTGTTTGAGAATTTCTTGAAATAATCATTTTCCAATGTCCGCATTCTCATGAATAGGAATAATTATTTTTCTTTTCTATAAATATTACCATCGCCCATGACTTTTTTAAAATCTAATTTTTTAGCTACTTTTTTCTGTCTTTTGCTTTAGATGGTATGGCAATAATTAAGTTAATATCTGAGGGTAATAATTCATTCTTTTCTAAATATTTTTCTTTGATCATGTAAAGTATATTTACTAACTATAATTTCATTTTTTCTAATAAATTCATAACCAGTTTTTAAATTCTTTATCTTAAGTTAAATAATAACAAAAAATATTTTTTACAGTTTCATTTCTTGCACTAATTAATCTAATAATTTGATTTGTGAGAATATAAACAACGGTAAAATTTTTTTATGATTCAATTAAAATAATTTCATAAGAATTATTAAATCAACTTTTTTCTACAAAAAAACCCCAACAAATAACTTATCTGCTAGGGTTTTGATATTCTTTGAACAAGATTTATTTTTATTTTGTTTCAGCTTCAGAATTTTCTTGTTTACCACTGAGCATACCGTATTTACGTAAGAAACGATCAACCCTACCTTCAGTGTCAATAATTTTTTGAGTACCAGTATAAAAAGGATGATTACCAGACCAAACTTCTACATTAATTTCTGGTTGAGTTGAACCAACACGCATAATTTCTTCACCGTTACAAATAACTTTTGCATCGGGATACCACTGGGGGTGTATTCCTTCTTTTGGCATTATTTTAATTTCCTTTTTTAATACAAGTTATGAATTTTTATTGATTACTAGAGACGTTGCAGACTACGCAACGTTCCTAAAGGAGTTACTAAAGTTAAAATTAACGTTTAGAGAACTGAGGAGCTTTACGAGCTTTATGTAAACCATATTTTTTACGCTCTTTAGCACGGGGATCACGAGTTAAATAACCTTCAGCTTTCAAGGGTTGACGATTTTCAGGATCAAGTTGACATAATGCTCTTGCTACCCCTAATTTAACTGCATCGGATTGACCTGTTAAACCGCCACCATGAGAATTTACGATAATATCATATTCATTTTCTAAACCTAAAGTTTCTAAAGGTGCTTTTAAGGCTTGAATATAATCTTGAATTTGTTGGAAGTACTCAGAACCTTCTCTTTTATTAACTTTAACAGCACCTGTACCGGGTACAAGGCGAACTCTGGCAACAGAAGATTTACGACGACCTGTACCGAGATAAACTACTTTGTCTGACATTATTTATTACCTCCGGGGATGGTATTAATGGTTAAAACTGCTGGTTGTTGTGCTTCATGAGGATGAGCAGAACCACTATAAACTTTAAGTTTGGTGAACAAAGTTCTGCCTAAGCTATTTTTAGGTAACATACCTTTAACAGCAGTTTCGATAATTCTTTCAGGGATACGTTTTTGTAATTTATCAAAGGTTTCGATTTTCATCCCACCGGGGCGCCCTGAGTGACGACGATAAAGCTTTTGTTCACCTTTTTTGCCTGTAACCACAACTTTTTCAGCATTGACTACTATGACAAAATCCCCTGTATCTAAGTGAGGGGTAAAAGTTGGTTTATTTTTTCCTCTCAAAACATTAGCAATTTCGGTGGCTAATCTTCCGAGACGTTGATCTTGAGCATCAACAATAAACCATTTTTTTTCTAAATCTTCTAATTTAGGAACTGGTGTTTTATTCATTTTAATTGAGACTTTTTAACTAAAAGTAAAAATAGGTTGAGTATTAAACCAAATTGGTTCAGGTATCGGAAAATTCGGATAACCTACTCTTAACAAACATAATCCTTTTGCTGGGGCAGAATATTTCACTAAATCTCGACGACGATTTACCCAAATGTCTTGGAACTCTGACAGAGATCTTGTTCCTGATCCCACTTCTACTAACATCCCCACCAATAGCCTTACCATGCCATATAAAAAACCACTAGCCTGTATCTCAATATGTATCAAGTCTTCTTTTCGCTGACAAATAACTTCTTGCACTTCTAAAATAGAGTGTAAACGTTTAGAACCCGCCCGACGAAAAGCACTCAAATCATGAACTCCGAGTAAGGGATTAAGCGCTTTTTGAATCAATGATTCATCTAAAGGCTGATGATAGTAATGCCAACTAAAAGGTTGTAAAAATAGGTTAGGAACTTTACCAGTATATATAGTATAACGATAACGTCGAAAAGAAGCGCCAAAACAAGCGTGCCAATCATTAGCTACCTGTGCCGAAGCTCTAATGACAATATCATCAGGTAAACAACTATTAAGAACTTTTGACCAACGATCAGCAGGTATCGGAAAGTTAACTTCAAAATGAGCTACTTGTGCGGCTGCATGAACTCCACTGTCAGTTCTACCAGCACCGTGAATGGTGACAGGATTACCCACAACAGAGGCGATCGCTTTTTCTATTTCTTCTTGAACACTATTATAGTTAGGCTGTCTTTGCCAACCGTGATAGTTAGCTCCTAAATATTGAATTACAATTGCAACTCTTTTTTTTTCTAGGGTGCTATTCTCCATGAAGGTTAGACTCAAAAGGAACTAGATTAACTGTAAGATTGCCATTTCTGAGTTATCTCCACGACGACTTTTCGTGCGGATTAAACGGGTATAACCACCGTTACGACTGCCATAACGTTCTTGAGCTTTAGCAAAAACATCATTAACAAGATCTTTATCATAAACATAAGCTAAGGCTTTACGTCTAGCAGATAAAGAACCATCTTTTGCTAAAGTAATAATTTTATCTGCAGTACTACGAACAGCTTTAGCACGAGCTTTAGTAGTAGTAATTTCGCCTTCTCGTAATAAATGGGTTGTTAATCCACGGAGAAGGGCTTTTCTTTGGTCTGCTGGTAAGCCTAATAAAGGCACTTTACAACGGTGACGCATTAATTTCCTCCTTAAATTATTAATTAATTCACGAATTTTTTAGTCTTCTAGTCTGTTAAAACTAAGGTGTTGCAACAGGTTCAGCACTTTCGATTAAATCTCCAGAAGGTGGTTCTTTAATCTTGCCTTCCGCTAAAGTGATGCCTAGACGCTGTTGGAGAGCTTCTATTACCTCTTCTGCCGATTTTTGACCGAAATTCTTAATTTCTAAGAGATCATCCTGAGAATACTCTAACAAATCAGCTACAGTGTTAATTTGAGCTCGTTTGAGACAGTTATAAGCACGAACCGACAGATTTAGTTCTTCAATAGGAATTTGACTTGCTGGATCTTCAGGCTCTTCGGGTTCTTCAGGTTTACCTGTGATACCTGTTGCATCGGTTAAAGGTGAAAATAACTCCACTAAAATTTTCGACGCATCAGAAAGAGCTTCTTCTGGTTTAATACTGCCATTTGTCCAAATCTCTAAAATTAGGCGATCAGCTAAATCTCCTTCAAAACGGATTTCTTCTACCGTGAAGTTAACTTTATTTACAGGCATAAACACAGAATCGATCTGCAAAAAGTCGAGAGAACTACTTTCATCCTTACCTTTTTGAATGGCACGATAACCTTTACCCTTCTCGACTCGAAATTCCATTTCTAACTTTGCCCCTTTCCCCAAGGTACAAATATACTGACTAGGTTCGACTACTTCTATTTCTGAAGGTAGATCAAACTGTGCGGCTGTAACAGTACAAGGACCTGTAGCTACCAAACGACCAATTTGAGCCGTATGGGTATAGCTTTTAAAAACAATTCCTTTCATGTTGAGCATTATTTCTAACACGTCTTCTCTCACCCCTTCCACAACCGCAAACTCGTGGTTTACACCCGCAATTCTGACGGCAGTTACTGCTGCACCTTCTAAGTTAGATAAAAGAACTCTTCTCAAGGAATTACCAAGAGTTATACCTTGTCCTCTTTCTAGGGGATCTAGTACAAACTTTCCATATTGCCCTTGATTTTTTTGAGTTTTATTTACTAAGCAGTCTATTTTAAACACAGCCACAGTGGTTATTTCCTCGATTTATGATGTCAGTTTTAGATACAAAGGTTTTAATAATCAATAACTCTAGTAATAAGTCGAGTTGATGACTATGGAACAATTTTAGACTCTGCGTCTTTTTGGGGGGCGACAGCCGTTATGAGGAATTGGAGTAATATCCCGAATCAATGTTATTTCTAACCCTGCTCCTTGTAAAGCTCTGATAGCAGTTTCTCTACCAGCACCAGGACCGCTAACCATCACGTCCACCTGTTTCATTCCATTGTCCATTGCTGTACGAGCAGCACTATCCGCAGCAGTTTGAGCCGCAAAAGGAGTTCCTTTTTTCGCACCCTTAAAACCACTTGAACCTGCTGTTGCCCATGAGATTACATTGCCAGTAGCATCAGTAATAGTAACAATGGTGTTGTTAAAAGTAGATTTAATATAAGCTACTCCACTGGGAATGTTTTTCTTTTGTTTTTTTGGTCCTCCCCTTTTTGTGGGTCTTGCCATGCCGAATTTACCTCTTTAACTGATTTTGTTTATGGAGTTTTTGATTAATTGAATTAGTTAGTTTTTTTAGTGGTGATGGGTTATCACCGAACTATTTTATATAAAAGGTGATCTTAGGTTTTGGGCAACCCGAACTGAACGGTATTCAGGATGACTTGTACTAAAATACAGTCCCTCTATTTATTTTTTAGGAGCTTTTTTCTTCCCAGCGATAGTAGCTTTACGTCCTCTGCGAGTTCTGGCATTAGTTCTAGTTCTTTGTCCTCTTAAGGGTAATCCCTGACGATGACGACGACCTCTATAAGTGCCAATATCTCCTAATCGCTTGATGTTCATCGCTTCTAAACGACGTAAATCACCTTCAATCTCGAAGTTTTCCTGAATGTATAGTCTTAGTTTACTTACATCCTCATCACTTAAATCTCTGACTCTTGTATCTGGGTTTACCCCGGTAGCCGCCAGAATTTTTTGAGAAGAAGTTAAACCAATGCCATACAAGTAGGTAAGTCCTATTTCTACTCGTTTATCACGAGGTAAGTCAATACCAGATATCCTTGCCATGTTTTCGTTTCCTTTGTTAGTCTCGCTATTATTTCCAATAAATTTGGTCAATTTTCAGTGTTAATGAGTTACACTGGTTGTTAATAATTTATCCCTGACGTTGTTTATGTTTGGGGTTGGAACAGATCACCATCACCCGCCCTTTCCGACGGATAACACGACATTTGTCGCAAATTTTTTTGACTGATGCTCTTACTTTCATAGTAGTAGTTTACACTGCAAGCTTTTAATTATAACAGGATTTGATACCTGTGTCAAACATAGGTTGGTTATATAAGTCAAGTGATTTTTTGTTTAATTTTTCACTGTTAGAGATTTTTTATCTCTTGATGATTATTTACGCAAATTTTCACTTTAGGCAATAGTTAATAATTTTCAATAAATACAATTGATTTTATTTTTTACCACTACCGCCTTTGAGTCGATAAGTAATTCTTCCTTTGCTTAAATCATAGGGAGTTAACTCGACTTTTACTCTGTCACCGGGTAAAATTTTGATGTAGTTACGTCTAATTTTTCCAGCGATGTGAGCTAATACATTAAAACCGTTATCTAAATCTACTCGAAACATTGCGTTTGGTAATGATTCAGTTACAGTTCCTTCCATTTCAATGAGGTCTTTTTTCGACATAGTAATAATCCTTTTACTGGTTTGATGTAATCTTTGTTGATTTTATCAAATCTATTTTCCCTTCAAAATCAAAGTAGATCATTTTAGGATTTAACTATTGTTTCTAATTCTTCACTGATTTGGGAAAGTTCCCGATCACCATTAACATTGATTAGTAACTGATGTTGTTTATAATATTCAATTAAAGGAGCAGTTTGTTGATGATAAACAAATAAGCGATTACTAATCGTTGCTTCATTATCATCTTTTCTGCCTCTACTTAAAAGACGTTCTAATAACACGGAATCAGGTACATCAAAATTAATAACACCGTTACAGACTTGATTTAATTCCTGAAGAAGATTTACTAAAAAATCTGCTTGAGAAACATTACGGGGAAAACCATCGAGAATCCAACCTTTTTGAGCATCTTTTTCTCCTAATCTTTCTTGGATTAAGTCTAAAATTAGCTCATCAGGTACTAAATCACCGTTATCAACGAAGCCTTTAGCTTTAATCCCTAAAGGAGTTTGAGTTGTGATTGCTTCTCGGAGAATTTCCCCCGTGGAAATATGAGGAATTCCCAAATGTTGGGAAAGAATTTGAGCTTGAGTACCTTTACCAGCACCGGGGGCTCCTAAAAAGATAAGTTTGGTCATTTTTTTATTGAGGATAAACAGTTGACAGTTGACATCTAACATTTGACAGTTAATTATTAATTATTTGTACTTCTGTCTTTCGCCTTCTGCCTTCTGTCTTCTGGGTTATTGTTTCACCATACCTTCATAACGTTGAGAAATAACATAGGTTTGAACTTGCTTCGCAGTATCAATGGCAACCCCAACCAAAATTAATAAGGATGTTGCACCAAAACCTTGAAAAGTTGTTACCCCCGTAGCACTCTCGACGAAAGTTGGCACAGTCGCAACAATAGTTAAGAAAATTGCACCTAAAAGTGTTAAACGATTTAACACTCCTTCTAAGTAAGCAATAGTTGCTTTACCCGGACGAATACCAGGAATGCTTGTACCCATTTTCTTTAAATTTTGAGCTATATCATCGGGATTTGATACTAAGGAAGCATAGAAATAACTAAAGAAAATGATCAGTACAGAATAGGTTACTACGTACCATATTGTTCCTGGACGTAATGCTAAAGCAATTTGATTTAATACCGCATTAAAAGGACTTTTTTCAGCAAAACCTGCTACAGAGGAGGGCAAAACTAATACAGCGGAAGCAAAAATGATGGGCATTACACCACCTTGATTAAGTCGCAATGGTAAGTAACTGGTTCTTTCTCTGTATAATCTTCTACCGACTTGACGACGAGCAGAAATAATAGGAATTCGACGAGTACCTTCTTGAACAAATACGATACCGACAATCATTACTAAGAAAACAATAACTAAAATTGCCACTTGAGCAATAGCTTGTCTTCCACCAGTTTGGGCATAATCAATAGTATTAGCTAAAGTTTGGGGTAAAACAGCGACAATATTCACAAAAATCAATAAAGAAGCACCATTACCTAAACCTCTTTCGGTTATCAATTCCGAAACCCACATGACAAACATCGATCCTGCTGTAATAGCTAATACAGTTTGAATAACAAACCAAGGGGTATTATCAATAGCATAAGGTCTTAGTAAGCCTATAGTAATACCAGTACTTTGAATAATTGCCCAGCCGAGAGCAACATATCGAGTGATTTGTGCTATTTTCCGTCTTCCAATTTCTCCTTCATTTTTCTGTAAATCTTCTAAAGCAGGAATAGCCGAAGCTAATAACTGCATGATAATAGAAGCATTAATGTAGGGTAAAATTCCTAAAGCAAAAATACCAACAGTGGCTAAACCACCCCCTGTAAAAATATTTAAAAATCCTAAAAAGGGAAGATTTTGGACTGCGGCTTCAAAGGCTTGGCGATCAATTCCGGGTACGGGGATGTAAATTCCCAAACGAATCAAGATTAATAATCCTAAAGTTATAAGCAAACGACCACGAAGCCCTGCGGCACTTGCCATTTGCAAAAAGGTTTCTTGAGCGGTTGGAGTTTTTTCTTTACTAACAACCATGATCTAATTTATTTATATGAATGGTGGATAAATAATAAGGGATTAGGAATGAAAAATTAGGAATTGAAATATGTTTTTTAGTTTCTTTAACTCAATGGTAAAGTGATAAATAAAATCAAAGTTTAAAGTTCACTAATACCAAAAATTAAAGGTTTTTAAATTCTACATTCTTAATTCTGCATTCTTAATATCTTGACACTAATTAACCGTTATTGTCTTGATCATTTTGTCGTTCAGTACTGACAATCGTACCGCCTACAGCTTCAATTTTGGCTTGAGCTGACTTACTCCAACCAGCCGCTTTGATGTTAAGGGCAATTCCTAATTCACCGTTTCCAAGAATTTTTAAAGGACCATCATTAGCTGTAACAATACCTACTTCCATTAAGGATTCTAAAGTTACCTCCGTGTTGGGGGCTAAAGTAGCTAGTTTTTCAACGTTGATGATAGTAAACTCTTTATGATTGATGAGTTTGAAATGTTTTAACTTTGGTACTCGTCTGTAAAGGGGCATTTGTCCACCTTCAAAACCGGGCTTAGTACCCGTCCCAGAGCGAGATTTTTGTCCTCTCATCCCAAAACCGCCACTAGCTCCTTGACCAGCAGAAATACCTCTACCGATGCGGCGACGACGTTTTTTTGATGTAGGTTTGGGGGATAGTTGATGAAGTCTCATAATGATTATGGAATTAATTTGAGCGCTTTATGAATAAATCTGTTGTAAAGGAATATCTCTTTCATTTGCAACTTGAGAGAAACTGCGAATTTGCTCAAGAGCATTGACAGCAGCTCTGGCATTATTTAAAGGATTATTAGAACCTTGTTGTTTCGCTAATATATTCTTGATTCCTGCTAATTCCAAGACGGTACGCACCGCACCCCCTGCAATTACCCCAGTACCGGGAGCTGCTGGACGCATAAATACTTGAGCCCCTCCTGCATTACCGCTACTTACATGAGTAATGGAACTAGCTTTATTGATGTTGATGGAAATGAGGTGTTTTTTACCGTCAGTGACGGCTTTACGTACAGCATTGATAACATCCCCTGCTTTACCTACTCCCACACCAACTTGTCCTTTTTCATTTCCCACAACAACGATGGCACGGAAGCTGAGTTTTTTACCACCCTTGACTACCTTGCTAACTCGACGGATTTGGACAACTCTTTCTTGCCAAGTATTATCTTTTTTCTCTTTACGTTGCTTTCTTTGCTTTCCGCCTTTACGTTGTTCTTGTTCCCGTTCTTTTGCCATAATAAATTCCTCTTAGAAGTTAAGACCAGATTCACGAGCGGCATCAGCTAGAGCTTTGACACGTCCATGATAAAGATTACCACCACGATCAAATACCACTTGCTCGATGCCTTTAGATAATGCTCTTTGAGCCACTAATTTGCCAACTTCGGCGGAAGCTTCACAATTAGAAGTATTAGCTAATTTTTCTTTTAGTTCTTTATCTACCGTTGACGCAGAAACTAAAGTATGTTGAGCTACATCATCAATCACTTGAGCATAAATATGAAAATTAGAACGAAATACTGCTAACCGAGGACGCTCAGCAGTACCAGCAACTTTTTTCCGAATGCGTAAATGACGACGTTGGACCAGATCTTTACGATTAATAGTCATAATTATTTCTTACCTGCTTTACCTACTTTACGTCTGACATATTCCCCAGCGTAGCGAATACCTTTTCCTTTATAGACTTCAGGAGGACGAACGGCACGGATTTTAGCAGCGACGTTACCTACTAATTCTTTGTCTATACCAGTAATAACTACTTCTGTGTTTGTATTAACTGCAACGTTAATTCCTTGGGGCATTTCCATCTCGACAGGTTTACTATAACCCACATTTAAAGTAAGTTTTGAACCTTGAGCGGCGGCACGATAACCCACCCCTTGAATTTCTAATTTTTTCTCGAAACCTTGACTAACACCATCAACCATATTAGCCACTAAAGTACGACATAAGCCGTGTCTTTCTCTAGCTTTACGGGAGTCATTATCACGGGTAACGAGAAGTTCTTGTCCTTCTTGTACTATGGTAATCAAAGAAGGCAAGTCTCGGGATAAGTTCCCTTTAGGACCAGTAACATTTACTTGTTGTCCATCAATTTTTATTTCTACCTTGGCAGGTATCGTTATAGGACGTTTTCCAATACGAGACATGATTTATTTATAATTTCCAATTGTTTAATGGTTAGGAGAATTGACAATTGACAACGAACAATTGACAATAGATAATCGCAAGAAGTATTACCAGATATAGCAAAGTACTTCGCCACCGATGCCTTGTTTTCTCGCTTCACGATCAGTCATAATTCCGTAGGAAGTAGAAACAATAGCAACCCCAATACCGCCTAATACTCTGGGTAAATCTTTTTTCTTGCTATATACCCTTAAACCGGGAGTGCTTACCCTGCGGATATTTTGGATAATAGGTTGACGGTTTCTTCCTTTATATTTAAGAGAAACCACAATATTTTTTTTGACTCCTTCACCAACTTCCTCATAACTGGTGATAAAACCTTCACTCTTGAGTACTTCCGCAATACTGCGAGTCATTCGAGTGCTAGGAATATTCACGGTGGAATGGCGTACTGCACAGGCGTTGCGAATACGAGTCAGCATATCTGAAATAGTGTCGTGTGCTGGCATTCTTTCTTCTTTTCCTCTGTTACCTTAATTTATTTGTCACGGAAGGGCATTCCCATCTCTTTTAACAATGCGCGTCCTTCTTCATCGGTGTTAGCGGTGGTGATGATAGAAATATCAAAGCCACGGAGTTGATCTATGGAATCATAGCTAATTTCGGGGAAAATTAATTGTTCTTTTACTCCTAAACTATAGTTTCCTCTGCCGTCAAAACTTTTAGGGCTAACTCCACGAAAGTCACGAATACGAGGTAGTGCAAGACTGATAAGACGCTCCAAGAAGGAATACATCTTGTCTGATCTTAGTGTCACCATAGCACCGACGGGCATTCCTTGACGAATTTTGAAACCAGCGATGGCTTTTTTAGCACGGGTAACAACAGGTTTTTGTCCGGTAATCACAGCTAGTTCACTCAGAGATGACTCCAGTGCTTTAGCATTCTGTGATGCTTCTCCTAAACCTCTATTGATAACAATTTTAGTTACTTTTGGTATTTGATGAATATTTGTGTAACCAAATTGCTCTTTGAGTTTAGCAGTAATCGTTTCTTGGTAATAAGTTTTTAATCTTGACATTACGGTGTTTACTGATAAATATGAAATTAACCGTTGATGAGTGAAAAATTTTAAGGAAAATTAATCAATAATTTCGCCTGTTTTTTTCAGTTTTCTGACTTTTTTGCCTTCTTCAGTTAAGACATAGCTAATACGACTAGCTACTTTTTCTTTTTCCGAATAAAGCATTACTTTACAGCTATGGATAGGAGCTTCATAGGTACTAATTTGGCCACTTTCACCTTCTTGTTTAGGTTTAATGTGTTTAGTTCTGATGTTTACACCTTTAACGATTACTTGGCTATCTTTAGGAATCGCTTTGAGGATTTCTCCTACTTTACCTTTATCTTTGCCTGAAATAATTTGCACTGTGTCACCTTTTTTGACGTGCATTTTATATCTAGCAGGACCCTGTTTTTTCTTGTTTGCTGATCTCATTTTTTAGAGTACCTCCGGAGCGAGAGAGATAATTTTAGTAAAGTTTTTATCCCGTAATTCACGAGCCACAGGACCAAAAACACGAGTACCTCTGGGATTGTTATCTTTGTTGATAATTACGGCAGCGTTATCGTCAAAACGAATACTCATGCCACTATCACGACGTAAAGATTGTTTTGTACGTACAATTACTGCCCTTACGATGTCGGATTTTTTAACTGCCATGTTAGGAATTGCGTCTTTCACTACGGCAATAATTACGTCTCCAATACCACCATAAGTACAATTACCAGTAGATAACACTCGTAAGCACATAATTTTACGTGCTCCACTGTTATCTGCTACATTTAGGTAACTTTGTTGTTGAATCATTCTACTTAATTATTTGATTGATTATGGGAATATCGATCCTAAATAGCAACGGCTTTGGTAATCAGAATTTCTGCTAATTCCCAGCGTTTTGTTTTACTCAAAGGACGAGTTTCTCTGATTCGGACGCGATCACCTTCCTTACATAAGTTTTCAGGATCGTGTGCCTTATATTTTTTGGTTTTAACGACAATTTTGCCGTATTTAGGGTGAGGAGAGCGATTTTCAATAGCAACAACGGCGGTTTTATCCATTTTGTTACTAACGACCACGCCTACTCTTTCTTTAACTGCCATGAAATAGTTACTCCTTATGCTTGAGTAGTGGTAACGGATTCTGCTCTTTCACGTTCACCTTGTACGGTAAACAATTGAGAAATCCAGTGTTTGGTATGCTTAAACTCATGGGGTTTTTCTAAACGTCCAGTAGTTTGTAGCAATCTAAGTTGAAATAGCTTTTTTTTCGCAGTTACGATTTCTGCAGCTAATTCTTCATCATTTAACTTTCTTGCGTCTGCAACTTTAGGAAGTGCCATAGGGACTTAATATTCCTCCGATCTAGTAATAAATTTAGTTTTAATAGGAAGTTTTTGAGCCGCTAAACGCATTGCTTCTCTGGCGGTAGCTTCGGGGATACCAGCAATTTCAAACATGATTCTACCGGGTTTTACTACTGCTACCCAAAACTCAGGATTACCTTTACCAGATCCCATACGGGTCTCAGCAGGACGTTGAGTAACTGGTTTATCCGGAAAAATACGAATCCAGATTTTACCGCCTCTGCGAACATAACGAGTGATTGCCCGTCTTGCCGCTTCAATTTGACGAGAAGTAATCCAGCAAGGTTCAATAGCTTGAAGGGCGAAATCTCCAAAGTTAATGGAATTGCCACGATAAGCATTTCCCGTCATTCTGCCCCGATGTTGTTTACGGAATTTCGTTCTTCTTGGACTTAACATAGTTTCTAGTTAATGGTTGTATTAGGTATTAGGTATTAGGCTTTAGGTGTTAGGTTTTAGGCTTTTTTGACATCTAGTCTCCCAGTCCCTAATCTTCTAGTCCCCTAGTCCCTTTTCACTACTCAGAGCGATCCTCAAATTTCTGACGACGAGGCTTTTTACGTCCTTGTTTCGTCTTCGTGTTATTAGCTCTCAAATCTTCTTCACCGGGGATAATTTCACCTTTGAAGATCCAAACTTTAATCCCTAAAATACCGTAGATTGTACTTGCAGTTTTATAGGAATAATCAATATCAGCTCTGAGGGTATGAAGAGGTACACGACCTTCACGAATCCACTCAGTACGCGCAATTTCTGCACCGTTTAGACGACCACTGACTTGGATTTTTATACCTAATACTTCTGCTTTTTGAGCTCTTTGAATAGCTTGTCTAACTACTCGACGGAAAGAAACCCTTCTTTCTAATTGAGAAGTGATAAATTCAGCCATCAAAGCGGCATTCGCATCAACATTAGCAACTTCAATAACATTGACTCGGAATTGACGTTGATTTTTGAGCAATGCTTGTAAATCAGTACGCAATTTTTCAATGCCCTGACCACCTTTACCCACAACAACACCGGGTCTAGCGGTATGAATAGAAAGGTCAATTTGATCTGCTTTACGATCAATTTTTATATCAGCAATACTAGCATTACTGAGATTTTTGTCAATGTACTGACGGATTTTGTAATCTTCTTGAAGAAGTTGAGGATAAAATTTCGGTTCGGCATACCAACAGGAAGAGTGTTCCTTAGTATAGCCGAGGCGAAAACCAATTGGATGTACTTTTTGTCCCATGTTATATTTTTTGTTCCTTTTTCATGGTTAACTATACCGTAGGAGCGACTGCCACAGTAATATGACAAGTACGTTTACGGATTTGATAAGCACGACCTTGCGCTCTAGGACGGAAACGTTTTAAAGTAGGTCCACCGTCAGCAAAGGCTGTACTGATCACGAGGTTAGAAGGTTCTAAACCTTGATTGTGTTCAGCATTAGCTACAGCAGAACGAAGAACCTTAATAATTGGTTCACAAGCTCGGTAAGGCATAAATTCCAGAATAATTAATGCTTCTCTGTAACTACGTCCCCGAATTTGATCTAAAACCCGTCTCACTTTTGAGGGTGACATTCTGATATAACGAGCGATCGCTTTTACTTCTTGGGAGGTATCAACCTCTGGTTTTTCCTGTGTTTTAGCCATAATTATTAGTTGATAGTTAGGTATTAGGTATTAGGTATTAGGCATTTAGTAATATTTTTACTCTCTAGTCTCCTAGTCTTCTAGTCTCCTAGTCTCCTAATTTCCTAGTTCCTAATCTTCTATTAGCGTCTTGCTTTTTTGTCACTTTTAGCATGACCTCGAAAGGTACGAGTAGGAGCAAATTCTCCTAATTTATGACCTACCATTTGCTCGGTGACAAAGATAGGAACGTGTTGACGACCATTATGAACAGCAATAGTGTGACCGATCATTTGGGGGATGATAGTGGAAGCACGTGACCAAGTTTTTACTACTTGTTTCTCACCTTTATTGTTCAATTTCTCAATTTTGGTGAGAAGGCTATCCGCTATAAATGGTCCTTTTTTTAGTGAACGACTCATGAATTTTCCTTATTAATGCGGTTAAAATCTCGAAAGTTGTCTTATTTACCTTTATTGGCGTTACGACGACGAACGATGTATTTGCTACTAAGTTTTTTCTTCTTACGAGTTTTCTTACCTAGAGCTGGTTGTCCCCAAGGAGAAACAGGTCCAGAACGACCAATTGGAGCACGACCTTCACCACCACCATGGGGGTGATCTACGGGGTTCATGGCACTACCACGAACATGAGGTCTGATACCTAAATGACGAGTCTTACCAGCTTTTCCGAGTTTGAGGTTTCTGGCTTCGATATTTCCTACTCGTCCGATAGTGGCATAACATTCTTTACGAATCATCCGCACCTCTTTAGAAGGTAACTTCAGAGTGACATAATCACCGTCTTTTGCCATTAATTGTGCAAAACCACCTGCGGCACGAACTATTTGACCGCCTTTTCCTCTAGTGAGTTCAACATTATGAATCTCAGTACCAAGGGGAATTTTTTCTAAAGGTAAAGCATTACCAATTTCATAAGGAGCATCAGCACTAGCAATAATAGTAGCACCTACTTGGATATTTGCTGGGGCAAGAATATATCTTTTTTCGCCGTCTTCATACTGAACAAGAGCAATACGAGCGTTACGGTTAGGATCGTATTCGATAGCAATTACTTGAGCATTAATATCTCTTTTATCTCTTTTGAAATCAATAATCCGATAAAGTTTTTTATGTCCACCACCACGGTGACGACTGGTAATTACACCTCTGTTATTACGTCCCTTTTTACGGTGGACATATTTTGTCAGAGACTTTTCCGGAGTGCTTTTTGTGATTTCTGCGAAATCCGAGCTTACCGCTTGTCTTCGACCTGGTGTATATGGTCTATATGTACGAACACCCATAATTTAGTTATAACTATCAGTTTTCTGTGAGTAATTTCCCATTAATCTAGAGAGATTATAAGTCTGGGAAAAATGTACTTTGGAGAGAATCTCCTTGTGCTAGGGTTACGATCGCTTTTTTGTATTGGGCTTTATAACCAATACTTTGACCAACACGACGTTTTTTACGGGGTTGATTCATGGTATTGACTTTGACCACTTTTACTTCAAATAAACTTTCTATCGCCGCACGAATTTCAGGTTTAGTCGCAGGTTTAACTACTTCAAAAACATACTTATTTTCTTCCATCATATAAGTTGCCTTTTCGGTAACGATGGGGCGAATAACAAGATCTGCTAATTCTGCGGTATTCTTTCTGACTTTAGTTGTTTTTCCGTATCTACTATTCGCCACAATAAACCTCCTGTATTTTAGTAATAGCTTCAGAGGTAGCTACAATTTTATCAGCGTACAAAATGTCATAAATATTCAAACAATCATGTCTGAGAAGTTTGACATTAGGTAAGTTACGAACAGATAGGTAAAAATTGTCAGAGGAAAGATCTGTAGCAATTAATAATACTTTTTGATCGGCGGATACACCCCAACGACTTAGAGCGGCTACTACTTCTTTTGTTTTAGGAGCAGTTAATTGATCTGTGAAGTTTTCTACAACGATCAAATCTTCCACTCGACTGATAAAAGCAGTTCTTAAAGCTAATCTTCTTTCCTTACGGTTCATTTTGAGGTTGTAATCTTTGGGTTTTGGTCCAAAAATGACACCACCGCCACGCCATAAAGGAGAACGAATAGAACCAGCCCTTGCTCTACCTGTACCTTTCTGCCGCCAAGGTTTACGACCACCACCACGCACTTCGGCTCTAGTTTTTGTGGATGCTGTACCCTGACGCTGATTATGTAGTTGACGAACTAAGGCTCGATGAACAATATGTTCGGCGTTTTCTTCTTTAGCGATGGGCATCTCTAAAGTAGTTTCACCACTTTGTTCTCCTTGCCAATTTTTGACTACACAATTAACCATAATTTTTTAAAATGAAATTTCGTTTATCTTAACGGTGAGTTATGTTACTTTTGACCCACGATTAAAGCGGGAGTAATGCTCACTAAATTACCTGTTTTACCCGGTATTGCCCCTTTGATGAGTAATAAATTACGCTCAGAGTCAATTTTAGCGATGGTTAATTTACGGATTTTTACGTTAGTGTTACCATAACGTCCTGCCATTCTTTTGCCTGGGTAAACACGACCGGGAGTTGTACCTGCGCCTGTCGAACCGGGTAAGCGATGGTTTTTAGAACCGTGAGTCATATTACCTCTTTTGAAGTTATGACGTTTTTGATAACCAGCAAAGCCTCGTCCGATGGTTTTACCACCTACATCCACTAATGCACCTTCTTCAAATAAGTCTGCTCCTATAGTTTGTCCGATTTCAAAGGAACTAACATCATCAAGACGATATTCTTTGAGATGACGCAAAGCAGGAAGCCCTTTATTACTTAAGTGTCCATATTCAGGACTAGATAAGTATTTATTAACTTCTTTAGGCTCTTTAGTGTTTAAGGTACGTTTACGATCAGGTAGCTCACTGTATCCGAGTTGGACGGCTGAATAACCGTCAGTTTCTTTGGTTTTGATTTGAGTTACTAAACATGGACCTGCTTGAACCACAGTGACAGGAATTGCATTACCTGTTTCGGGGTCAAAAATAGTGGTCATGCCTAGTTTTGTACCAAGTACGCCTAAGCTCACGGGATCTGTCCCTCTAAATTGCTAAACAACACGATTTGATTCAGGGAAAGATTACTCTTTCTGACTGAGATTTGTCTGTAAAATAATGGTTAGAAGTTAAGTTATTTAAGCTATTCTTAATTCGTTAACTCCACTATTATTAATTTCTTAATAAACAGACACTTTTGATAACTACTAATCTAAACTTAAAGATTAGCAAGAGCCTCAATTACCTCAATAGACTTAAGATATTGACTGGTAGTCTAGCTATCTCAGTATCTTTGAGAGGCTATTTTTGTACTTATAGTCACAAATAATCATTATATACGATAGCAGGATAATAACGCAATAGGCAATTAATAATTAATTCTGGTATTTAAAGAAAGGTTTTTTTGACGATACGAAACTAATATTACTGAGATTCGAGCAGAACTTCAGCATATAAAATAGTTATATTTATTAACTCGGTATTAATTTGCTAGTAATGAAAAACAACTTAATACTTCACATATAGGATAGACAAAAAATTAGGTAATGATTTGTTAACTATATTTTTAAGTGCGGATGGCGAGACTCGAACTCGCAAGGTCAAGACCACACGCCCCTCAAGCGTGCGCGTATACCAATTCCGCCACATCCGCAAGTTATAATGACTAAATATTATAACTAATTTATATTAAGTCCGTCAACTATAATAAAAGGAAGTTTCTCAATATATCTATTCGTAATGTTCAATAAATTTATCGGTTTATCTTTGTTTTGTCTTAGTTCTAGTATTATATCTTATGGTTATTCATTTGCTCAATCGATACCCTTGCAACCCGTGGATATGCCCACAAAGATAGTTGATGAGCAATTATTTACTCATGATAAACAAGCATTAATAAAAGCAATTGATTATAGTTTAAGTTATCTTAATACCGATAAAGCTAAAACTGTTTATACCAATTATAAAATACCTGAGTTCAGTCGTGAAAGGGTAATAGCTTCTTTAAAACGTTTTCGTCAATTATTAATTATTTCCACTAGCCCTCAACAATTACAAAATTTTGTGGAAAGAGAATTTCAGTTTTATAAATCTGTAGGACATGATAATCAAGGTACAGTTTCTTTTACAGGTTATTTTCAACCTGTTTATAATGCTAGTCGTCAAAAAACATCTGTTTATCGTTACCCTCTTTATCGTAAACCGAATAACTTTAATTCTTGGGAAATTCCTCATCCTACTCGCACAGATTTAGAAGGTCAAGATGGATTAGGTAATAATAGTATTTTAAAAGGTTATGAGTTAGTCTGGTTAAATGATAGGTTACAAGCATATTTAGTACAGGTTCAAGGTTCAGCCCAATTAAAACTTACTGATGGTAAAATTATGACTATTGGTTATGATGGAGCAACTGATTATCCTTATAGTAGTCTGGGAAAAGAATTAATCAAAGATCAAAAAATTCCTTCCAACGAGATGAGCCTTCCACGCTTAATGACTTATTTACAAAATAATCCTGATGAATTAGATATATATTTACCTCGAAATGAGCGTTTTATTTTTTTTAAAGAAACAGGTGGTAAACCTGCGACTGGTAGTTTAAATGTTCCTGTTACTGATGAAAGATCTATTGCTACGGATAAATCTATTATGCCTCCGGGAGCTTTAGCTTTAATATATACTCGTATTCCTCAAATAGATGATAAAAAACGACTTGTTACCTCTACTGTTAGTCGTTATGTGTTGGATCAAGATACAGGTAGTGCAATTAAAGGTGCAGGTAGAGTTGATATATTTTTTGGGACGGGTGATATTGCTAAAGCGAAGGCTGGTTTGGTAGATTGGACAGGGGATTTATATTATTTATTGCTTAAATAGGGGTTGCTGAAAATCTAGTGTTTTTACTGAGGGTAGGAGACTAGAAGAATCGTAGAATAATTTTTAATATTTGTGCATTTTTAAAATAACTTTATTAATTCACAAAAAAACTATAATATTTCTGTCTTCCTATCAACGAGAGTCATTCATGATATACTTTTATCTCGAACTTAGGTAACGCTAGTTTTTATAACTTTTACAATCCTTCCTAACTCCATCCCTAAAGTAGTCTATTAATTGCTTATTTGTTCTGTTTTATTTGTAGATTCTCCGTTATTACTACTACCCGTCAAAGATTGAAATAAAGCAAATCCTGCGATCGAAACCACCAGTAAACTACTAACAATACCAGCTATTTTTAATTTATTATTAGTTTTAGGGATAAATTCTTCATCATTAGTATCTTCAGAATGAGCGTGACGATGAAATAAGAAATCTAAAGCATGGTTGCGTAATTCATAGTAACGAGGATCTTCCGTGATTTGAGCACGATTACGAGGACGAGAAAAGGGAATATCAAGAATTTCGCCGATTTTTGCTGAAGGTCCATTAGTCATCATAACGAGGCGATCTGCTAAAAATAAGGCTTCATCAATATCGTGGGTGATCATCATTACTGTTAATTTATGATTACGCCAAATTTCTAATAATTCTTCTTGTAATTCTTCTTTTGTAATGGCATCTAAAGCTCCAAAAGGTTCATCTAAAATTAGTACTTCGGGACGTATGGCTAAAGCACGAGCGATCGCAACTCTTTGTTTCATACCCCCAGAAAGTTGATTAGGTTTCTTTTTGGCGGCTTCTGTTAAACCAACCATGGCTAAATGTTCTTCGACAAGAGCTAGTTTTTCTTGTTGATTTTTGTGAGGAAAAACAGCATTAACAGCAAGATAAACGTTATCAAAAGCAGTTTTCCATGGCAATAAACAGTAATTTTGAAAAACCATCATGCGATCAGGACCTGGTTCTGCGATAATTTTGTTTTTAAGTTTGACTGTACCTGTGGTAGGCTGATTAAACCCTGAAATCATGTTTAAAAGAGTAGATTTACCACAACCAGAATGACCGATAATACAAACAAATTCGCCTTCTTTAACAGTTAAATTAACATCGTCTAAAACAGTATAATCACCATTAGCTGTGGCATAGACTTTAGAGACTTGATCAACCGTTAAAAAAGCGGTTTTTTCGAGGGTAGAAATATTATTTTCAGTATTCATTAAACTTTGCATAATAATCAATGAGGAATTTTTAGGGATGAATGATATTCACCGAAGGAATTGAGAATGGAAAAAGATAAATTTTCGAGTTTTGTTGTGTATTAATCTATTTACTTTGTGGTTAAATGATCAATTAATATTTCTGATACTTTATAATCACGACGGATAGTGAATCTTTCTAAGTAACCAATAGGATCATCAGGATTAAAAACCATTTTGTCAAATAGTTGAAAACTATGACGATCAGGTTCAACATCAGAAAAACCTAACTGCCGACAAGCTTCACCGAATAAATCAGGACGGCGCACTCTTTCTAAAATTTCCACCCAATTACGAGGAAAAGGAGTATAACCCCATCGTGCTAATTGAGTTAAAATCCATAATCCTTCTACTCTGCCAGGAGAATTGGCTTGATCTACATAAAATTGATTAAACCTCAATAAAGATTCGGTTTTTGTGCCATAGTTATAAGGATCGACAAAACCGGGACGAATATATTCAGCTGGCATATTGAGATATTCTGAACGAGTAAGTAATTCTACTATTTCTTCTCGGTTACGACGATCATCACAATATTCACAAGCCTCAATCAATGCTTTCACAAGTGCAAGATGACTTTCAGGATGTTTTTCTACCCAGTCTTCTCTTACTCCTAAAACTTTTTCAGGATGTCCAGACCAAATATCTAAGTCTGTAGCAATAACAAAACCAATATCCTCTTTTACGGCACGGGAATTCCACGGTTCACCGACACAGTAACCATCAATATTATTTGCCTTCAGATTGGCTATCATTTGCGGGGGCGGAATTACGGTTAAACTAACGTCTTGATCAGGATCAATACCTCCTGATGCTAACCAGTAGCGTAACAATAAATTGTGCATTGATGAAGGGTGTACAATGCCAAAGGTATGAACTTTATCAGGAGTTTGGGCGATCGCTTCTTTTAATTCCTGAAGATTTGTAACCCCCATTTCTTGAAATTCTTTTGCCAAAGTAATAGCGTTGCCATTACGACTAAGAACCATTGAAGTAATCATCGGAATAGAAGGCTTACCTCCTGCTCCCAAAGTCATGCTTAAAGGCATTCCTGCCACCATTTGTGCGGCATCTAAGCGTCCTTCAGCAATACCTCTTGCTAATTCTTGCCATGAAGGTTCACGAATTAAGTTTACCTGTTCTAGTCCATGATTGGCAAAAAATCCTTTTTCTTTAGCAACGATTAAGGGCGCACAATCAGTTAAGGGGATAAAACCAATATCGAGGTTGATTTTTTCTAAACCATTCCCTGCAATAACTTCTTTGTTGGGGATAACCACACCAACTTTTTTTGATCGCTTCTGTTGATTGAGAAAGTAAACCATTTCGTTACGGAGAGTATAATAACTAGGGTGATTTACCACTTCTAACCGTTGTCTTGGGCGGGGGATAGGTACTTCTAATATTTGCCCAATATGAGCCTCTGGACCTGTGGTTAACATGACGATGCGATCAGACAAAAGTAAAGCTTCATCTACATCATGAGTGACCATTATACAAGTAACATTATTTTCTTGAACAATGCGCATCAAACTTTCCTGTAAATTACCTCTAGTTAGAGCATCCAACGCTCCAAAAGGTTCATCTAATAGTAAGACTTTCGGCTTAGTTGATAAAGCACGAGCGATGGCTACCCTTTGTTTCATGCCTCCAGAAAGTTCTCCCGGACGCTTATGAGCAGCGTGTTTTAAGCCCACCATATGAATATTTTCTTCAACAATAGCCTTTCTTTCTGCTTCAGGAAAATGACGCATCACACGGTTAACGGCAAGCGCTATATTTTGTCGTACTGTCAACCAAGGTAATAAAGAATAGTTTTGAAATACTACCATGCGATCAGGCCCAGGTTCAGTAATTTCTCGTCCCTCAAGAATAACACCGCCATGAGTCGCATTAGATAAACCAGCAACCATATTTAGAAGTGTGGACTTACCACAACCAGAATGCCCAATTAAGGAAATAAATTCACCTTTTTCAATAGTCAAATTAATATTTCTTAAGGCGATATATTCACCCCCATTAGGGAGGGGAAAAATCTTATCAACGTGATCAATTTCAATAAAACTTTGCATAATAAATAATGAGGAATAAATAACTTTGTCAGCTTTACAAATATGGCATATTGCCTATGTATCAAAACTATACAGGCGTAAGATACTACGCCTTTAGCAACTATCAATGAACTTATTTTGGCTCTTGTGGAACGACTAAAGTACCAATAAAACCAACTACTCTATCTAGTAATAAACCGATGATACCCACATAGAATAAAGCAATAATAATTTGGCTCATTTCTGAGCTGTTATAAGCATCCCAAATAAAGAAACCAATACCAACACCACCTACTAACATTTCAGCGGCAATAATTGCTAACCAAGATAAACCAATACCTATTTTTAAACCTGTGAAAATATAAGGAACAGTGGAAGGGAATAAGATATTAAAAAAGTATTCAATTTTTGATAATTTAAGTACTCTAGAAACGTTATTATAGTCTTGTGGTATTTGTTGTACACCTACAGTGGTATTAATGATAATAGGCCAAATAGCTGTAATAAAAATAACGAAAATTGCGGAAGGATCAGCCTGTCTTAAAGCCGCTAGAGAAATAGGTAACCATGCTAAAGGTGGAATAGTTCTTAGTACCTGAAAAATCGGATCTAGAGCAGAATAAATAACACGATTTGCACCAATTAAAATTCCTAATGCAATACCAACTACCGTCGCTAAGGAAAATCCAATGGCAACTCTTTTTAAACTAGCTAAAAGTTGCCAAAATAAACCAACATCCGTACCACCATTATGAAAAAAAGGATTGATGATGTAAGGATCCCATGTTTCTTTAATTACAGTTGTCGGAGAAGGTAAGTTAGGATTTTCTCCTGAAGATAAAATTTGCCAAATTGCTAATAATACGAACAAAGCAATGAGAGGAGCAATTATTTTTCTCGTATTTTGAGAATAAAAAATAGAGTTAAAAAAATTACTACTTGTTGATGTTTTTTGAGTTCTTGAGATCATAGTTTTAATTGATAATCAATAGTTGATCGTTAATAATTGATAAGTGAAAATAATTTGTGAGAAATTCGTTAATTTAGCATCAAAATTGAATTGTTATTGTTGATTGTTAATTGTTCATTATTAATTGTGTTAGGTTTTTTTAATTTTTAATCCGTCTAAATAGGCTTGAGGATTTTCAGGATCAAATTTTGTGCCATCAAAAAAAGTTTCAACTCCACGAGAAGTACTCGTTGGAATTTCAGCATCACTTACTTTTAAAGCTTTTGCGGCTTCTTTCCATAAATCTTCACGATTAACTTGGTCAACCAGTGATTTAGTATCAGTATCAGCAGGAATATAACCCCAACGAATATCTTCAGTTAAAAACCACAAATCATGACTTTTGAAAGGATAAGAAGCGTTATCTCTCCAGAATTTCATTGCTTGAGGGAAGTTATTTTCTACCCTACCATTACCAAAATCAATATTACCCTTAGAACGTTCTACAATATCTTCAAAAGGTACTTTAAACCATTTATCTTGAGAAACAATTTTACACATTTCTTCAATATTCTCAGGCTTATCACACCATTGTTGAGCTTCTAACACTGCCATTAATAATGCTTTCGCCGCTTTTGGATTAGCGTCAACCCAATCTTTGCGTAAACTGAAGGCTTTTTCTGGATGATCTTTCCATAATTCACCAGTAACTAAGGCACTATAACCGATTCCTTGATTAATTAATTGGGCATTCCAAGGTTCCCCTACACAGAAAGCCTCCATGTTACCTACTTTCATATTCGCTACCATTTGAGGTGGAGGCACAGGAACGACTGAAACATCTGTATCAGGGTTAATTCCTCCTGCGGCTAACCAGTAACGCATCCATAAATCGTGAGTACCACCGGGAAAAGTTATGGCAAATTTGGATTCCTTATTAACTTTTGCTTTTATAACTGAACTATCTAGTCCTACCTTGGCATCTTTATAGGCATTGCTGATAGAAATTGCCTGTCCGTTAGTATTTAACCGTGCCAAGAGATACATCGGTAAAGGTTGTTTTGTTTTTGTGATTGTACCTAATGTCATCAAATAAGGCATAGGAGAAAGGATGTGTGCACCATCAATACCACCACCAGCTGATCCCAATTCAATATTATCTCTAGTTACAGGCCATGATGCTTGTTTTAATACTTCTACTCCCGTCATTCCATATTTATCAAAAAAGCCTTTCTCTTTAGCAATAATTAAAGGTGCAGAGTCTGTTAAGGCGATAAAACCAAGTTTAGCAGTTGTTACTTCGGGGGCATCTCCAGAGGTAGGTGCAGTATTTGTAGGAGTTGTAGGGCTAGTTTCTGTGGTGGCTTGTTGATTACCTCCATTAGCACAACCATGTAAAATTGCAGTGCCGACAGCAGTTACTCCGGCGGTGAATATAAATTTACGTCTGGATAATTGGGACATAGATTAATTGGTTTTTTAATGTTTTTGAATATTTGTTAAGTTTGATGTACATATTTAAAACGTTTACTATGGTTCGATTTGTATGTTTCGTCACAAAAATTCTTAAATTTGCAAAAAATACATTGAAAAGATTTATATTGTGCATTTTCAGCGAAATTATAAAACAATTAGTTCTTTTGGTGAGGATTAATGCTGATGGCTAATAGCGACTTTAACCAATAATTTTGTATTTTATAAAGATAAGATTAAGATACATAACTGATCCAGATTAATACTAATATTGTTAAACCAAAAGTAAAAATTTGAAACCCTAAAAGCAGATGATCAAGTTGAGTAATTCGGGAATAATTTTCAGGATTGTCTTCTTTAACCCATTCCGCAGTTATAATCGCTTCTATGATAGATATAAAAATTAGAATATAAGTGATAACATAAATCTTATCAAGAAGAACGAGATAACCAACCTCAGGCAAAGAAGCAGAATAGCTTTGTTGAAGAAAAACAGCAGTTAATAAAGCTGTTACGGGTAAAGTAATTCGAGAGTCTATATTTTCGGGATTTAGTAATAAAGCTCCCCAACCTGTGGCAATCACAATAACAAGGGGTAAGAATAGTTTCCAAAGAAAAAAGCTGACGGGGCGAGATATATTTAATGAATATTGCAAAATAGAATTTTTAGTAGAATCGGTGAAGCGTGTATCGCCAAAATTAGTTTGATATTGACGAACCAAACTCAATAATTCAAAATCTTCAATTTTCCATCCTGGAAGGTTTAGGCTATCAGAATATCCAGATTGTTTTTGATCAGCAACATAAACTAATTGCTCTAGAGTATAAACTGAATTTTCTAATAAAATATCTAATTTTTCTCGATCTAAGGGATAATTTTCAAAAGATAACGGTTGAGTGAATCTACCTTCTATTCTTAATGCTTGATAAAAACTGCCATCTGGTAATTTCTGTATTTGTTCATAAACAGGGACTAATGTTGTTCCCCAATCTTCGACTCCGTTACTAAGTTCTAAATTTTCGATGGGATTAATTTTTCCTTTCCATTTAAACCAAACGTAAAAATCAGCATAGTAAGTATTACTAGAAGCATTGAGATCATATAAATTTATAATATAAATTCCCGTTTCTACTTGTTGAGCTTGAGATGGAATTTCTTTTAAAGGTATTGATTTTTGATAATTATTTGTAGATTTAGGAATACCTAATTGAATAAAGATAATAAATAAAGCAACGCTAACTATATAAATTATAAACTTGAAAGTACGAGGATTTATTTTCATTATTTTCATTCTTTGAGAATGTTATAACTATAACTAAGTAGATAAACAAAGTTATTTACAGTATTTCTTCTTGTAAATAAAATGATTTCTAGCTTTTTAATATCTCGAAAAAAAAGGAGGCTAAATAGCCCCCTAAATCCCAAAATAAGTAGGAAAGAATGTTAGAAATACATTCCAGCCTCTTGTACTTTTTCGATTTGTTTTTTCTTAAGTACTAAGAGAATCTGAGATAACATAATACCAGCGATGAACACTAATAACCATTGAATACGAGCAGGACTTTGTAAAACTACTTCAGTATCTTTTTGTCCAAAACCACCCACATTTGGATCGTTGGTTAAAGCCTCACCATTAGCTAGTTGTTGCCCTTCGGTAACAATTAATTGAGGACCAGCGGGAATTTCAACAGTACTAACATTGCCATCTTCAGCAGTAATAGTTACGGTATAAGCACCGCCTTCAACTTCAGTAACAGCAGTAACAATACCAGCAACAGGGGATTTGAATAAATTGTTGTTGCTTAGTACTCCAGTAGGATATATTTGTCCACGTCCTCTGTTAGCCCCTAGATGTACGGAGTATTTTCCATAGTGAATATTGGGGTTAGTAGCAGGATCAGGAGATAATACGGGGAAAATGATTTCTTCATAACTATCACCGGGTAAAGGACCAACAATCACCCAATTATCATGTTCTTGATTGTAACTTTGGAAATAAGCTCCGTTAACTTTTTCTCTTAATTCTTCGGAAATACGATCATCAGGAGCAATTTTAAAGCCATCGGGTAACATTAATACTGCACCAACGTTTAAACCACCTTTACTGCCGTCACCTAAAACTTGTTGAGCACTATGATCATAAGGAATTTTGACAACTGCTTCAAAAACGGTATCAGGTAATACGGATTGAGGAATTTCTACTTCAGCGGGTTTAGATGCTAAATGACAGTTGGCACAAACAATGCGTCCAGTGGCTTCACGAGGGGTTGCTGGTGCGGTTTCTTGCGCCCAAAAAGGGTAAGCATTAGCACTTTGAGGTAATACGATGTCACTAGCAAGGAATAAACAAATACTAGCAATGGCAACGAAGATAATTTTATTTATTTTTTGCGCCATATTTGTTAAAAAAGAATGATCTCTCATTGATATTTTTTACAGTTATTGAATTTTTAATTACAACGGAAATAGAAAATAAAAAATAATGTACAATTGGAACACAATTAATGATTAAAGTTCATTATCAATTATTCATTATTTAAGCCCACCAAGGATTTGAACCGTCACGGAAATCAGTTTCTTCCCAGTTGGTTAAAATTACTTTATCGTCAGTAACATCAGCATGAACTAATGCTAAAGATAATGGTGCAGGACCACGTACTACTTTCCCTTCGTTATTATATTGAGAACCATGACAAGGACAAATAAATTTATCTTCGGAGGCATTCCAAGGTACAACACAACCTAAGTGAGTACAAACAGCATTTATACCATAAGAAGCAATACTTTTATCTTCGGTGACAACTATATAAGTAGGATCACCTTTTAAGCCTTGAGCCAAAGTGCGATCGCCTGCTTGATGATTAGCTAAAAATTCACTAGCAACAATATCATTACCAAGTTTATCTTTAGCGGTTAAGCCACCACCAGCACCACCAGAGGATTTAGGAATAAAGTAGCTAACCACAGGATATAACGCTCCAGCGGCAACTCCCGTAATAGTACCAAATGTCAGTAAGTTCATGAACTGACGACGCCCCATATCAGGAACATCAGCGTTTCCAGAAATTTGTGTCATAACTAAATTAAATTATGTAATTGAATATTTTGGTTATGGTTTTACAATAAACTCAAGAACCTTTATGCTAAACAAGGTTAATAAAAGTCATTATCTAATTATTACAAAAAATGAACCTTTTGCAGAATCATTCCATCAATTTAAGAAAGTGGGGAGAACTTTTATCAAAAAACCAATATTTATCATTTTATAACCATATAGCTATTGTATCGTTTAATTCAAATTGATTATGACGGGAAAAGAGTTACAAGAATTGATTTTCCATAAATGGGGATGCTCTTATGATGCACAAGTATTACGCATTAAAGATAAGATTTATTTTCAAGTAATGTGGAAATATTTAGAACAAGCCTCCTTTCATTTTACTGAAACCGAATATCTTGAGCATTTAGAAGAAGTTGCTAACTATCTAAGGATTTGGGGAGTTATTGAGCAAGTGCAAAAGGGTATTTTAGAAGCTAAAAATCGCCCTCGTTTAGGTAAAGCTGTTAGTATTTCCTTAGATTTAGGAGAGCGTACTTCTGAGTGGATAATTTAAAAGCTCAAAACAAAAGTTATTCTTGAGTGTAGAAGTTGTTAAGATAAGATCAACTGGAGTTGATAAACATTTATCTCAAATTCAGTGATTTTACTTAGAAAAAATGATATGGTAAAAAATCTCTAATTAATAATCACCTCAGAAATTTATGTTCATAGATAATGAGCAATATCAAAAAAACTTAGTAACAAAAGTTAACGATTTAGAAGCTCAACTAAAAATAGCTCGTGATTATCAAACGGTTTTTGAAGCCGAGAAAGACTTATTCAATAGTTTAATGGGAATGCTTCCCTCTTTACAAACTAGCGGTTTTCCAGCCATGGGTAAATTATTAGATAATTGGATTGCTATTGCGGAATCTGCTGAAAATGGAAAAATTTTACAGTTAACACTACATCAGACAATGAAAATTGCCACGGAAGCAGTCAAAGCTGATAGTAGTAGTTTATTCATCTTCAATCATGAACAAGAAATTTGTTATAGTGTCAACATGACTAGTAATTGTCAATTGACAGCAACTCAAAATCCAGAAACTATCGATTTAGATGAAGGTTTACTGGATTGGGTGAGAAAAAATCGAAAGATATGTTTAATCAAAGATATAGAAAATGACCCTCGTTGGTATCATAAATCACCTCAATCTTCTGGCATTCGCTCAGTATTAAGTCTTCCTCTACTAGCAGAAGAACAATTATTTGCGATTATTACCCTCAATCATTCTGATGTAGATTATTTTCAGCCAGAAATGGTGCAACTCATTGAATTAACTGCTCAAACTATTACTTTTATTATTGAAATTGCGGCGATAAAAATTGAAAAAGCAACTTCGGAAATTCAGAAAAAACTTCTTGAAAATTTAGTGGAAGTAGCGCGATCGCCAATTAAAAAAGATTTACTAAAACAAACTATCAGTCAAATTCTTGATTTAGCCGTAGATATTACCCATGCACAAAAAGGTAGTATGTTTTTGTTAGAAAGAGGAGGAGAAAAAGTAGTTGACGCAATTTTATCTCGTCGAGAATTACCTGCTGATGTGAGGGCAAAATTAATCGGCATGGTATTTAAAGATGGTTTTGCTGGTTGGATTATCCGAAATAAAGAAGCTGGTTTAATTGTTGATATTGAAAATGATAATCGTTGGACAAAATTAGCTAACGATAATACCAACACAAGATCTGCCATTGGTGTACCTATTAAAAGAGGTAATTATATTTTAGGGGTAATTATTCTCGAACATCCTGAAGTCAATCATTTTAGTGGTGAAACCGTTAGTTTAATGCAAGTAACCGCAGATCAAATGGCATTAGTAATTGAAAATGCTTATTTATACTACGAAGTTCAACAATATGCTAGTACTTTAGATGAAGAATTACAAAAAGGTCGAGAAATGCAAAGAGATTTCTTACCAACAACAATAGTTCAACCTGAAAATTGGGAAATTGAAGCATTTTTAAATCCCGCTAAACAACTTTCTGGAGATTTTTATGATGTTTTCCCTATTGGTAATTATGTTGGCTTAGTCATTGCTGATGTTTGTGACAAAGGAGTCGGTAGTGCAATGTTTATGGCGTTAATGCGTAGCTTATTGCGTATTTTTGCTCGTAAAATTCAAACCCGTCAATTTGGAAGTGATTATTCTGCACAAACTGATTTTATATCTATTGCAGGTCAAGAAATTGATTTAGCTCAAATTGCACCTTTAGAAGCCATTAAATTCACTAACAATTATGTAGCTGATAATCATGGCAATACAAATATGTTTGCTACTATCTTTTTCGGTATTCTTAATCCTAATAACGGAGTATTGACTTATATTAATGGTGGTCATGAGCCGATTTTAATTTTAGATCAGTTTGGTATAAAAAAAGAGCTTGATTCAACAGGTGCGGCGGTAGGAATGATGACTAATATGAAGTTTACCATTGAACAAACCACTCTTGAACCGGGGGATATTCTTCTAGGTTATACCGATGGTGTAACAGATGGAAAAAATCCCGAAGGTAAATTATTTGGGAAGAAAAAATTAATAGAATTAATTCAAGGACAACCATTTAATTCTGCTACAGATTTACTTAATACGATCAAGGATAATTTGTTAGCTTATATTGGTGATGCTCCGCAATTTGATGATATTACTCTTTTGTCTGTAATGCGAAAAATTGATAACTAAAAATTTATTCAGCAGACTATGAACATAAAATATTTTATCTGTATTTATTGTACGTGATATTTCAGAATAAATAAGATTACTAGCAAAAAATAGCCATAAATCATTGTAAATCTCTATATTTAGCGATATGATGATAAATAAGTAGAAAATCTTAACTATCATCGGAATTTATGGATATTAAATTAATTAACATCGGTTTTGGTAATATTGTTACAGCTAACCGAGTTATTGCTATTGTAAGTCCAGAATCAGCCCCCATTAAACGTATTATTAGCGATGCTAGAGAAAAGGGTCTTTTAATTGATGCTACTTATGGCAGAAGAACTAGAGCAGTTATCATAACCGATTCGAGTCATGTTGTTTTGTCTGCTATTCAACCAGAAACCGTAGCTAATCGATTTGTTACCCATGTAGAAAAATAGACTTCTAACTGAAGTTCGGTAACAGCTAATAGGTAATGATAATAAGAATTGATTATTTCTGCTTCTATATTTATTGTATTTTTTATTTTGCAAGAGGTCTATTAAAATCACCGTCATGAGTCAAGAAGGTAAATTAGTCGTAATTACCGGACCTAGCGGAGTCGGAAAAGGTACGATTGTTAAATCATTATTGGCAAAAAATCCAGAAATTTTCTTGTCAATTTCGGCGACAACTCGCTCTCCTCGTCAGGGAGAAGTTGATGGTAAAGACTATTATTTTTTGTCTCATGTTCAATTTGAGGAGATGATAAATAATTCTGAATTATTAGAATGGGCTGAGTATGCAGGAAATTACTATGGCACACCAAAAAAACCTGTCCTAACACAAATCACAGAGGGTAAAATTGTTGTTTTAGAAATTGAGGTTGTTGGGGCAAATCAAGTTAAAGAAAGTTTTCCTACCGCCACCAGAATTTTTATATTACCTCCTTCTGTGAATGAATTAGAAAAACGATTGAGAGGTAGAGGTACAGATGTTGATGAAATAGTTACAAAACGTTTGATTAAAGCTAAAGAAGAATTAGCTGTTAGTCATGAGTTTGATTATCAGATTATTAATGATACCTTAGAAGAAGCGGTCGCCGATGTTGAACAGACCATTAAAAATCTCATATAGTTAGATTACTGTCTTAATAAGTTTTTTGTAATTAGCTTTCCGTAGTAGCCAACATTTGTAACTTATATAAACTAGAGTATAATCCATTTTGTATAAGTAATTGATCATGACTGCCCGATTCGATTAATTCTCCATGTTTTAATACCAAAATTTTATCCACATTGCGAATGGTTGAAAGACGATGAGCGATAATAATAGCAGTCTTATTAACTAAAAGTTTATCTAAGGCTTGTTGAGTATCTGCTTCAGTAGCAACATCTAAACTTGAAGTGGCTTCATCCAACACAAGTATATTAGGATTACGAATGGCGACTCTAGCAAAGGCTAAAAGTTGTTTTTGCCCACCAGAAAGATTTGCTCCTCTTTCTCTTAATTGAGTATCATATCCTTGGGGTAATTGATTGATAAATTTATCAATATTGGTAATTTCGGCGGCTTGTTTTATTTTTTCAAAGGAATATTCTTCTCCTAGAGTGATATTACGTTTCACGTCACCAGCAAAGATAAAACTTTCTTGTAAAATTACACCAATATGACTTCTTAATTCTTTTTGATTAATGTCTTTGATGTCAATACCGTCAACTAAAATTCTCCCTTTTGTTGGTTCATATAAACGACATAATAAACGAATTATAGAACTTTTTCCCGCACCTGTAGGACCTACTAAAGCAACTTTTTCTCCTGGTTTAATGGTAAAGTCAAGATTTTTTAAGACATATTCATCAGGTTTATAAGCAAACCAAACATTTTCAAATTTTATTTCGCCAATTTGTTGATTTTCTTGATCGATATTAAAGCTAATATTATCTTCACGATCTTTAATTTCTAAAGGAATACTCATCAATTCAGTAATTCTTTCAATAGCAGTAAATCCCGATTGAAACATGGTAAATTTATCCGCAAATTGACGCAAAGGATCGAATAATCTTTGAGAATAAAGAATAAAAGCTGACAATATCCCAAATGTTAGTTTATCCTCTAAAATAAATAATCCTCCTACCCATAATACTCCTGCGATCGCCACTAAAGAAATCCATTCTAAAGTAGCAGATACTGCGGAGTCATGAAAAATGGTTTTATCAATGGCTTTTAAGTATCTATAATTAACATTACGGAACATTTCACTATTATATTTTTCTCGTCGAAATAATTGCACGATATTAATACCCACAACATTTTCCTGCAACATAGAGTTAAGTAAAGACAATTCTTCCCTTGCCGCATAATTTGCAATACGATATTGTTTTTGAAAATAGATAATTAAAGCTGTGACAGGAATCAACATTAATACCAACATAGAAGCCAACTGCCATTGAAGAGAAAACATTGTCAAAATAATAACTAAAATAGAAACTAAATCACTAAGAATACCAATTGCACCTGTAGCAAAAACGTCTCCTAATGCTTCCACATCATTAGTAATTCTTGTTACCAATTTTCCGACGGGAGTTTTATTAAAAAAATTAGACCCTAAAGAAGTAACATGATTAAATAAATCTTCTCGAATAAATGCTGTTATTTCTTGTCCGACTTTTTGTACTAAAAATCCTTGCCACGCTTGAAAAATAGTTCTAATAATAATAGTTAAAAGTAAAATAAAAGCTAATACATTTAATCCATTAGAGACAGAATAAGATTTTAAAAATGACCATGTAGGTTCATTTCTTAACAGTGAGATTGCTTGTCCTACAAGAAGAGGTTGAACTGCACCTGCTAAAGATAAAGGAATTAATAAAATTAAAGAAATTAATAAAATAGAGGAATTTCGTTTAGCATAAGGGGCAATTTTTAACAGTAATCCCCAATCATTTTCTTTGACATTTATCTGCATTTTTATATAGTAATTTTATGATAATGAGTAAGTTTATAATAACATTTTTTTAAAATTAAATTTTAAAAAGAATTTCAGATAAATTTTAGATCATTAATTAGATAATAATTTGACTAAAATATATCATTAACGAAATCAATTAAAGTTGACATCGTAGTAATAAAAGAAGGTAATTTTTCTGTTATATTTTTAGCAATAAAAGACTTATCAAAAAATTTTAACATTCCTCTTTGTTGAGGGTTATTAATTTCATCATAAAAATTAATCGTAGCAAAGCATATTTTAGGCAATGTTTTGGCATTATAAGAAATATCATATTTATCTTTAACTGAGCAATCATTAGACATCGCTATTTCCATTAATAATTTCCATTTATAAGTTTGTGAGGCTCTTTCTCTTAAGGAAGTTTTTAAGGATAAAATTAAACATTGATCCAGTATATTATTAGCATTAAGAGAATAAATAACTAAATCACAATCTGGTTTTTGGGTTTCATCACCAATATAAATAGTAGCAATATCTTTAAATCCTTCAATCAAAGAAAGTTGACTAGTAATAAAAATATTTTTCTTAATATTGTCTATTATTTTATTCTGTAAAAATATATAAATTACTGCAAAAGGAAAAGTATTCCCCACCACACTTTTACTAGCCTGTTTTTTATCTTTTATAACACCTTCTTTTAGTCTATTTTCTAACATTAAATCAACTTCATTATGGGCTTCAGTAATGATTGTATATAACTCATTAAAAACTAACTTAAACCCTTCTTTTTTATCTTTAAAATTAACAATAAAATCATCAATTCTTGATAAAGTAGGCTGCATATAATAAGTATTTTTAATTTTCTTTAATTCTTTAGTTTCTTGGCTATTTAATTGATACATTATATTAAAAAGTAAAGGATAATTCTAATTGTTGAACTTTTGAATAATTTTGAGTTATAAACTCAGGATAATTTAAAGATTTAATCATCTCTTTAGCAATTTCTTTTACAATAGGTACAGCCACAGAATTTCCAAATTGTTTATAAGCTCTAGTGTCACTAACATTTATTTTAAAATCATCAGGAAAACCTTGTAATCTTGCACATTCTCTAGGAGTTAATCGCCTTGGATTTTTGTTTATTTGAGGTATTAAAATTTCTGAACCATCTTTATAATACCTAGCACTTAGGGTGCGTGTTTTCCCTTTTAAATCAACTAAACCAAAACCAAAACCGTTACCCTTTTCTTTATGTTTTTGTGCATAATTTTGTAAATATTGCCAAAGATGATCACTTAAAGTATATTTGTTATCAATATTTGACTCTAAGATGTCTTCTATATTTATCTCCACAGGATTTATTTGAGGAAATGTAAACTTTATTGGTTGTTTAAAACCAACTAAAAAAATTCTTTTACGATGTTGAGGAAGAAGTAAACTAGAATCTATAACCTGATAATAAAGGTAGTATCCCAATTCTTGGGTTAAAGTTTTTTCTATCGTCCTAAAAGTTTTACCTTTATCATGACTGAGAAGATTTTTAACATTTTCCAACAAAAAAGCTTGAGGCGATTTATCTCTTAAAATTCTAACAATTTCAAAAAATAAAGTACCTTGAGTTGAATGATTAAAACCATGGGGATTACCTAGAGAATTATGTTTAGAAACTCCAGCAATACTGAAAGGTTGACAAGGAAAACCACCTGTTAAAATATCATGGTCAGGAATATCTTTTGAAAGAATTTTTTGTATATCACCAGCAGGAATGTGTCCAAAATTATCATAATAAGTTTGCTGAGAAAATTTATCCCATTCCGAAGCAAAAATACATTCACAACCTAATGATTGAAAAGCTAATCTAAACCCTCCTATTCCTGCAAATAAATCAATAAATTTTAGTGACATTTACTATTAACCAATTTGAGTAATTAGAGATATTTTAAAATCTGATATTCATCTTATCATAGTTATTTATTATGACTAAAAAATCATCTTAAAGTTAGCCTATGAAGAAGAGTTAATTTGATTCAATACTCTTTATTCTTTGTATAAGAGTACAATATTTAGCATATAATAAAATCAGACCTAGTTTTCTTAAACTGATAAGATTTTTTGTAGGTCAGAAGATGTTAAAATATCGTCATCAATACATTAAAGTAAGTACCCGTGACTATAGCAGATACTATCCCCACCAAAGCACAAGATATAGATACTGACATTGATTCTAGCATTCATATTCAACGTCAAATGATCGTCATTCTCGATTTCGGTTCTCAATATTCCGAATTAATCGCCCGTCGCATCCGAGAAACAGAGGTTTATTCTGAGGTTATTTCTTATCGTACTACTGCAGAAAAATTAAGAGAAATTAATCCTAAAGGCATTATTCTTTCAGGTGGTCCTAGTTCAGTTTATGACGATCATGCTCCTGTTTGTGATCCTGAAATTTGGCAGTTAGGCATTCCCGTGTTAGGAGTCTGTTATGGAATGCAGTTGATGGTCAAACAGTTAGGTGGTAAGGTCGAAAGGGCAAAAAGAGGTGAATATGGTAAGGCTTCTTTACACATTGACGATCCCACAGATTTACTTACCAATGTAGAACAGGGATCAACTATGTGGATGAGTCACGGAGATTCTTGTACGCAGTTACCTGATGGTTTCAAAATTCTAGCCCATACTGATAATACCTCTTGTGCGGCGATCGCAGAACATAAACAAAAACTTTTCGGTGTGCAGTTCCATCCTGAAGTAATTCATTCGGAATATGGTACGGCTCTAATCCGAAATTTTGTCTATCATATTTGCGTTTGCGAACCTACGTGGACAACAAAAACTTTTGTAGAAGAGTCCATTAAAGAAATTCGTGCTAGAGTGGGTGATAAAAGAGTATTATTAGCATTGTCTGGTGGTGTTGATTCTTCTACCCTTGCCTTTTTACTCCATGAAGCCATAGGAGATCAACTTACTTGTATGTTCATAGATCAAGGTTTCATGCGTAAAGGTGAACCAGAAAGACTTGTAGAGCTTTTTGATCAACAGTTTCATATTAATGTCGAATATGTTAATGCTAGGGAAAGATTCTTAGAAAAATTAAAAAACATTACAGATCCTGAAGAAAAACGTCGTTTAATTGGACACGAATTTATCCAAGTATTTGAGGAAGAATCTAATCGTTTAGGACCATTTGACTTTTTAGCCCAAGGTACATTATACCCCGATGTGATCGAATCTGCTGATACCAATGTTGATCCGAAAACAGGAGAAAGAGTTGCCGTCAAAATCAAAAGTCATCACAACGTTGGAGGTTTACCTAAAAACCTGCGCTTCAAATTAGTCGAGCCTTTGCGGAAATTATTTAAAGATGAAGTACGTAAAGTAGGTAGATCAATCGGCTTACCAGAAGAAATTGTATCTCGTCATCCCTTTCCTGGACCTGGTTTAGCTATTCGTATATTAGGGGAGGTTACTTCTGAAAAATTAAATATTCTTCGAGATGCTGATTTTGTTGTTAGAGATGAAATCAAAAAATGGGATATGTACCATGATTTTTGGCAAGCATTTGCAGTATTACTACCCGTTAGAAGCGTTGGTGTAATGGGTGATCAACGAACCTATGCTTTTCCTATAGTCTTGCGTTTAATTACTAGTGAAGATGGTATGACTGCAGATTGGGCAAAACCACCTTATGATTTATTAGAAGCGATTTCTAATCGTATGGTTAATGAGGTGAAAGGGGTTAATCGTGTGGTTTATGACATCACCTCGAAACCCCCAGGTACTATTGAATGGGAGTAAATAATTAATAATTAACAATTAACAAGCAAAATTTTTGTAGCACAGTATAAAATTATTACTAATTACTTATTATGTTTTTATTTGGACTCGGAGACAAAAAATTAACCTTACCAACTCCAACCGAAGCCTTACCCGGAAGAAGCAATAAAATGCCAATTCCCAAACAGCATTATATTAACGGTAATCCCATGACTCCCCCCTATCCTGAAAAAATGGAAATGGCTATGTTTGGGATGGGTTGTTTTTGGGGTGCGGAAAAAAAATTTTGGTTACTAGAAAAAGGTATTTATATCACTGCTGTAGGTTATGGGGCTGGTTTTACCCCAAATCCTACCTATGAAGAAGTTTGTAGTGGTAGAACAGGTCATAATGAAGTGGTTTTAGTAGTTTTTGACCCCACTATTATCTCCTATGAAACTCTTTTAAAAGTATTCTGGGAAAATCACGATCCAACTCAAGGTATGCGTCAAGGAAATGATAAAGGGACTCAGTATCGTTCAGGTATTTATACTTATTCTGAAGAGCAACAAATTCTAGCGGAAAAATCAAGAATTTTATTTCAATCGGAATTAAAGAAAGCTGGTTATGGTGAAATTACTACGGAAATTATCCCCGCCCCTGAATTTTATTTTGCGGAAGGTTATCATCAACAATACCTAGGAAAAAATCCTAATGGTTATTGTGGTTTAGGTGGCACAAAAGTTTGTTGCCCTGTTTTAAATTAAAATATTGAATTTGATTTGTGTTTAAGAGTTATTGACTAAAAAAGTCATGACTATATTATTATTTAAACCTGAATACTATAATTTTAAACACAAACTAGAAATATTTTTATGACAAACAATAATATTAAATTTATTCAAATTTTATCAGCCTTAGCCTTGATGTTAAACTTAACTGCTTGTGGTGAAACTAAAACACCTAATAGCACTGAACCTACACAGGGAAGTCAAACTCAAGGAGAAGGGACATCTATTACTTTACCTTTTGAAAATACAGTAATTTTAAATGGTGCTGGTGCAACGATTACCGCTCCCTTATATGAAAACTGGTTTCAAGGCTTAAATCAAAAAGTGCCGAAATTAGAAGTTAATTATGAATCTGTTGGTAATGTTATTGGAGTAGAAAAATTTATTGCTGATAGTGTTGATTTTGGTGCTAGTTACGTAGCTATGACTGATGAAGAAATGGCAAGGGTAAATAAGGGAGTTCTTCTTTTACCTGTAACGGCTGGGGCAATTGTTTTTACTTATAATTTACCCGGAGTCGAAAGTTTACAATTAAGTAGGGAAACTTATGTTGATATTGCTTTAGGAAATATTACTAACTGGAATGATCCCAAAATTGTAGCTGACAATCCAAATGTAACTTTGCCTGATAAACCAATTATTTTTGTTCATCGTGCTGATGGAAGTGGTACTACTGAATTTTTTACTAAACATTTATCTTCTATTAATGAACAATGGAAAACGAAAGTTGGAGAAGGGAAGATTGTTAAATGGGGTGTTAATGGCGGTAAACTATTAGCCGCTCAAGGTAATGAAGGGGTTATTGAAAATATTAAAAATAATGAAGGTTCTATTGGGTATGTAGAATTTAGTTATGCTCAAAAAGATCAACTTCCCATGGTTGCCATTGAGAATAAAACTGGTAAATTTATTGTACCCAGTCAAGAAACTGGTTTTAAAACATTAGAGAATACTCCGTTAGCCGGAGATTTACGCACTTTTATTACAGATCCTGAAGGAGAAAACTCTTATCCTATTGTTGCTTATAATTGGATTTTAGCTTATCAAAAATATGATGATCCTAATAAGGCGATCGCCATGGAAGCGATGATTCAATATGCTTTAACCGAAGGTCAAAAAATCGCTCCATCTCTTGGTTTTATTTCTTTGCCTCCTAATGTCATCGAAAAAGTTGCCACAGTAGCAGATAATATTACTCCTGATTATACTATCAAGATTAAATAAAGAAATCAAACTATATCAATCCTACTATGGGACTTGTCAGAATTAGACTCTCCTAAACCCCCTAAAAAAAGGGGGAATACTAACCTAAATTTCTCACAAATGATTTAGTACTACTATAGAATCATTTTTTAATCTTTAATTATTCACAAATGATTTAGGTTTACTATAGCTTAAGATTTAAAGTGAAATAACAAAAATTCTGTGTCGTTTTCAAGTGATATTAAATTCAGTTTATCTTCTTCATTGATTGCCACTCCATCACCAGTTTTTATGTTGTTTCCGTTAATATTTAATTCTCCTTTAACTATTTGAATCCAACCATAATCTCTCGATTTTAATTCATAGTTAATTATTTCTTCATTATTCAGAATACACCCAAATAAATCCATATTTTGATGAATTATTAATGAGTTTTCTTTACCATCATTAGAAGCTAATAAACAAAGTTTACCTTTTTTATCTTGTTGAGAAAATGATTTTTGTTCATAACCGGGAGTTAAATTTTTATGATCAGGAGTAATCCAAATTTGTAATAAATGTACTGATTCCTCATTAGAATGATTATACTCACTATGGCGAATACCTGTTCCTGCCGTCATTCTTTGCACTTCTCCCGCAGGAATTGTTTCTGTATTACCAATACTGTCTTTATGTTCTAATTCTCCTTCTATCACATAGGTAACAATTTCCATATCTTTATGACCATGAGTACCAAAACCCTGACCCGGTGCGATAATATCTTCATTAATCACTAATAAATTACCAAAGCCCATATATTTGGGATCATAATAATTACCAAAAGAAAAAGTATGCTTTGTATCTAGCCAACCAAAATTTATATTTCCTCTTTCTGCTGATGGACGAACAGTAATCATTTTTTTTACCTCTAATTAGATGATATTTCTAACTATAACAATCTCATTTAAAATTTGATTTCAAGTTTTATCTACTTTTCTTATACGGTAATCAGCAATTATTAATGAAAAATTAATTTTTAAGTTCAATTACTTGGTTAAAATATAATCATTATTCAAATTATTTTCAAACTTTATCATCAATAATATTTATGAAAAGACGTACTTTTTTATCTATAACTATCTCAACTATTTCTTTTTTTTTCGGAATAAAAGAAGTTAAATCGGCAGAAAATAAACCCAAAAAAATATCTTTATCTAATACCCAATGGCAAAAAAAATTAACTCCTCAACAATATCAAGTTTTAAGAAAAGAAGCCACGGAAAAACCTTTTTCTAGTGCTTTAAACGAAGAAAAAAGACAAGGTATCTATGTTTGTGCTGGTTGTGAACTTCCTTTATTTAATTCTAATACTAAATATAATAGTGGCACTGGTTGGCCAAGTTTTTTTGATACGATTACCGATGCCATTGAAACCAAAAGAGATTTTAAATTAGTAATTCCACGCACTGAATATCATTGTGCTAGATGTGGTGGTCATCAAGGTCATGTATTTAATGATGGTCCAAAACCCACAGGAAAACGTTATTGCAATAATGGGATCGCTTTAAAATTTATTCCTAAAAATACTTAACTAAAAAATATTAAATTCTTTTTAAGAATTCATTAAATCATTATGTTTTTATTATTTATTATCTTTTTTTCATTGTTTTCTTTTATTTATTTATCCAAAAAAATTGCTATTAATTTACAAAGTTTAAGTAAATTTAGCACAGTATTCTTCATCATAATTTTTATTATCGTAACACCCTTTGCTCATGCCAATACTGACAAAATTGAAAAAGCAACTTTTGCAGGAGGTTGTTTTTGGTGTATGGAATCACCTTTTGACGAAATGAAAGGAGTTTTATCTACAACATCTGGCTATACAGGAGGAAACGTCAAAAATCCTACCTATAAACAAGTGAGTAACGGTAAAACTGGTCATACAGAAGCGGTAGAAATAAAATATGACAGTAAACTGGTTAATTATAGTCAATTATTGACGGTTTTTTGGAAAAATATAGATCCTACCGTTCAAAATAGACAATTTTGTGATGTAGGGAATCAATATCGTAGTGGCATTTTTTATCACAACGAAACACAAAAAAAATTAGCTCAAGAAACTAAGCAAAAAGTCGAAAAACAACTTAAAAAAAAGATTTTCACGGAAATAAAACCTGCGAGTAATTTTTATGTCGCAGAAGACTATCACCAAGATTATTACAAAAAAAATCCTCTTTTATACAAATATTATCGTTACCGTTGTGGCAGAGATCAACGATTAAAAGAAATTTGGGGAAATTAAGTAGGGGTGAATACCATTCACCCAACTCCTAAAATTTTTTTACTTTAGTTATTTTAAGTTCAAATTTGTCCAATCTTGAGGCTGTAAAAAATATTCAGTTAATCTGGCTTCTTTGCTTCCAGCCTCTGGTTTATAGCCATATTCCCAACGGGTTAAAGGTGGTAATGACATTAAAATTGATTCTGTGCGCCCGTTAGTTTGTAAACCAAAAATTGTTCCTCGATCATAGACTAAGTTAAACTCTACATAGCGCCCCCGACGATATAATTGAAAATTGCGTTCTTTTTCCCCATATTCCATCTTATTACGACGCTCAACAATGGGAATATAAGAAGCTAAGAAAGCATTACCGCAACTTTGGGCAAAATTGAACAAATCTTCCCAATTATGAGACATTTTACCCACTTTTTCACTATATTGATTAGCTAATCCATTTTGATCTGAGCCACCATAAAGAATACCACGATTGTCTTGATAGTCAAAGAAAATTCCACCAATGCCTCTGGCTTCCTGACGATGTTTTAAGTAAAAATATTCATCACACCAGCGTTTAAATGTAGGATAATATTCGGGATTATGGCGATCACACGCTTGTTTTAATGTAGTATGAAAATGAATAGCATCTTCCTCGAAACCATAGTAAGGAGTTAAATCAGCACCACCGCCAAACCACCAGACAGGACCAGCTTCAAAATAGCGATAATTGAGGTGTACTGTTGGTACATAAGGATTTTTAGGGTGCAATACCATAGAAGTGCCTGTAGCATAAAAACTATGACCAGCGGCTTCAGGGCGTTGGATTAAAATAGAAGGGGGTAAAGTATCGCCCCAAACTTCGGAAAAGTTAACGCCACCTTGCTCAAATACGCCACCGTCACAGATTACTCTTGTGCGTCCACCGCCGCCTTCTTCTCTTTGCCAATTATCTTCTTGAAATTTAGCCTTACCATCTATTGCTTCTAAACCTTGACAAATGTTATCCTGTAATGTTTTAACAAATTCTCTCGCTTTTTCTCTGGCATTGTTAGGAGGCAAACTATTATTAACGACTCCTTTTTGTTGAATTATTACACTGGTCATAGTTTTTTGATGTTTTTTTGTTCTTTTTTACATATTAATAACTATATAGTGATTAAATAATTATTGCCAAGATAACTTATTAAAACTTAATATTTCATATATATTTAAAGAAATGTTATTCTAAGTAGCTGTATAAGTAATCATGCAAATTTCATTGTATAAAGGTAATGGGTTTAAACCGATTGTTATCATAGCTTTGAGAAAAATATACAAAAAATTTTGTTTACATACTTACTAAAGGATAAATCTTTTACTATTAGCCAATAAAGATATTTTTGGTGACATTTTGTCTTAAAATAAAAGAAAAATAATTACCTTTTATTTATGACTATCTCCTTTATTTTGAAAGATTCTAATTATAAATTATCTCAATTTACCACCGATGAAATAGCAGATTTAGAAAGCTCTATTTTTCTTAAACAAACGGCAAAAAGTAGTAATTATTATATTAATTGTTTAGTCAGAAAAAAAGACATTCAACTTAAACCAGAAGAAGTTATTAGACAGTTATATTTAAGGGTTTTATATCAGCGTTATAGTTATCCTTTTTCTCGTATGGAAGTAGAATATTCCGTTTCTTTTGGTAGAGAAAAAAAGAAAGCTGATATAGTCATATTCGATCAAGATAAGCCCACCATTCCCTATATAATTATCGAATTAAAAGCACCGAAATTAAAAGACGGAAAAGATCAACTCAAATCCTATTGTAACGCTACAGGTGCGCCGATAGCCGTGTGGACAAATGGAGATCAAATTTCATTTTATCAGAGAAAAGATCCTAATTATTTTGAAGATATAACCGATATTCCTAATGTTAATCAAACCTTAGCGGATATATTAAATGAAAAATTTACCCTCGAAGATTTAGTTAAAAAAGATAAATTAGTCACTGAAAAAAAATCCTTAAAAAACTTAATTGAAGAATTAGAAGACGAAGTTTTAGCAAACGCAGGTGTTGATGTATTTGAAGAAGTATTTAAACTCATTTTTACTAAACTTTATGATGAATGGTTATCAGGAAAAGGTAACAATAAAAATACCCGTTGTTTAGAATTTAGAAACACTGGGCAAACCGAAACCGCCCTCAAAAATAAGATTCAAAAACTCTTTGATGATGCCAAGAAAAAATGGGAAGGGGTATTTAGTGAAGAGAGCAAAATTACCCTTACTCCTTCTCACTTATCTGTCTGTGTTTCCTCCCTCGAAAATGTCAAGTTGTTTAACTCTAATTTAGATGTAGTTGATGAGGCTTTTGAGTATCTAATTAATAAGAGTAGTAAGGGAGAAAAAGGGCAGTTTTTTACTCCTCGATATGTTATCGATATGTGTGTGAAAATGCTTAACCCAAAAGAAGACGAATTTATGATTGACACCGCCGCAGGTTCATCGGGTTTTCCTGTACATAGTATCTTCCATGTGTGGAAACAAATTTTAGAAGATGTGGGTATTTCTGCGAGTCATTTATTCTCTTTAGAAGATAAGCCTTATCGATGCACAAAATACGTTGAAGAAAAGGTTTTCGCTATTGATTTTGACGAAAAAGCGGTGCGAGTTGCCCGTACTTTAAACCTAATTGCAGGGGATGGAGAAACGAACGTTTTACATCTTAATACCCTCGATTTTGATAGGTGGGATGACTGGATAAAACAAGAGGATTGGATTGATATTTATAATCAAGGTTTTAAGCGTTTAAAGAAATTGCAAAAAGAGAAAAATAGTTATCAACAATTCAATTTTGATGTGTTAATGGCTAACCCTCCTTTTGCTGGTGATATTAAGGAAAGTCGTCTTATCCAAAAGTATGATTTATCGGTAAAAGATAACGGTAAAAGACAAACTAAAATGGGGCGGGATATTCTCTTTATTGAGCGCAATTTAGACTTCCTTAAACCGGGGGGAAGAATGGCGATCGTACTACCTCAAGGTAGGTTTAATAATTCTTCTGATAAATATATCCGTGATTACTTAGCGCAAAGATGTCGAATTTTAGCGGTAATTGGTTTACATGGCAACACTTTTAAACCCCATACTGGCACGAAAACTTCCGTTTTATTGGTGCAAAAATGGGATGATATTTTATGCCCAAAAGTGGAGGATTATAATATCTTTTTCGCTACTATGCGCAAATCTGGTAAGGATAATTCGGGAGAAAAAATCTATAGTAAAAATAGCAATGGTGAATTTATTTTAGATAGTCATAATCACTTAATTGTTGAACATGATTTATTTAACCATGATGGATTAACAGAAAATGGAATAGCAGAAGCGTTTATGGAATTTGCGAAAAAGGAGGGTTTAAGTTTTTTTGATTTAAGCCTATCTATTAACAGTTTTGATGCGGTTAAATATCAGCAATTAATGGATAGGCTAGAAGCAGTTGAATTAAAATTAAGTGAGGTTTTAAATAATAATCAAGTTGTGAGATTAGATTCGGAATATTTTAAAAAAGATTATTTATTTAGTGAAGTTTTGATTAAAAATAGAAACTGGCATTTTTTAGGTAAAATAATAAAAAGTGTTAAAAGTTTCGGTGCATATTCACTATATAATAGTATTGATTATTGTGCTAAAGGAATACCTTTTTTGCGTTGTGTAAATGTTAAAAATAATCAGGTAAATTTTTCTGATGTATTATATATTGATCAAGAGTCTCATCAGCTTTTATGGAAATCAGAAATAAAACCTAAAATGGTATTATTAACCATGTCTGGTAGTGCTGGTAATGTAGCAATAGCTGAAGAAACATGGACTTATCCTATTAATTCCAATCAAGACATAGCAAAAATAGATTGTTCTGATCAAGTAAATCCTTATTATTTATATAGTTTTTTTATCACAAAATACGGATTAAATCAAATTCAAAGACAATTAGTTGGTAGTGTTCAACAACATATTCTTTTATGGCAAATAGACAAATTAATTATTCCTATTTTTTCAAATGCTTTTTATGATTTGGTTGAGCAAATAGTTGTTAAATCTCAAAAAATTATGAATAATTCAAAACAACTTTATCAAGAAGCAGAGGAGTTATTATTAACAGAATTAGGGTTAAAAGATTGGCAACCAACGGAACATAATATCACAGTAAAAAGTTTTTCATTATCCTTTGTCAATTCAGGGCGTTTAGATGCGGAATATTATCAACCTAAATATGATCAAGTTATTAGTCAAATTAAAGACTATAAACAAGGCTTTGATTTACTGTCAAAAATCTGTAAATTATATGATCAAAATTTTACACCTACAGAAGATAAAGAGTATAAATATATAGAATTATCAAATATTGATAATAATGGACAAATTAGTGATTCTACCATTGATTACGGCTTAAATTTACCAACAAGAGCCAGAAGATTAATAAAAGCAAATCAAGTAATTATTTCATCTATAGAAGGTTCATTAGATAAATGTGCTATTGTTAGTGATAGATTTCATGAATCTATTTGTTCAACTGGTTTTTATGTTATTGATTCACCAATAATTAATAGTGAGACTTTATTAGTTTTATTTCGTTCAAATTTAATGCAGTTACAATTAAAACAAGGTTGCTCAGGTACAATTTTAACGGCTATAAATAAAAATGCTTTTAATTCTAATATTTTACCTTTAATTGCTCAAAGAATACAAATACAAATTAAAAAGAAAATTGAAGGAATGGGATTAGCTATTCAACAATCAAAAGAGTTATTAGAGATAGCAAAAAAAGGAGTTGAAAAAGCCATAGAAAGTGAGGAAGAAACAGCAATAAAATGGATTAATAAGGAGTTAGAGAAAATGGGAGTAAAATATAGTGAATTTTGAGATTATTGGTACGATAAAAAATATAGAAATTATTGCGGTTAATAACTCCATTCGAGATTTAAAGAGATTAAAAAAGTTTTATGGAGGACAAAGATGGTGAAAATTAAAAGGAATAGGTACTATAGTCTTAAAAAACGGTAATATTTATCAAGCTGAGTTACATTGGTATGAAGCTCATGGAATTGGCAAAAAAGAGATTAAAATTAAAACTATTTTGGAGTAAAGATATGTTAAATAATAATCAAAAAAAAATCGCAATTTGTATAAAAAATGATGATTATTTAGCTAGTTTGGAAATTAGAAAAATATATCAAGTTTTACCTGATGAAAAAGCACAACAATTAAATATGCTGAGAATAATTGATGAATCGGAGGAAGATTATTTATATCCTGCTAGTTATTTTGTTGTACTAGAATTACCAGAAGTTGCTCAAAAATTATTTGCAGAAGTTAGTTAATTATTTAATATAAAAATGCCTCTCCCAATTCTGTTATCTAAACTAAATAAAAAAATAATTGCTACAGATTTATTTCTTTGCGAGAATTAATTAATAGTTTGTAGTAAACCCTAAAGGGTTTTTTGTAAAGGCTAAAGCCATTACTACTCACCTCAGTTAAGTAATGTAACGATTGTTGCTAACTATCGCTATAGTAAATAAAATAATAAAAAGGAATATAGCTATTAAGTGATAAAACAATGACTGCTACAGCAATTAAACCCAGTATCAAAAAAACCTCTGTTAAAGAAACTCTCCTTACCCCTAGATTTTATACCACGGATTTTGATGCCATCGCCAAAATGGATTTATCCCTTCAAGAAGAAGAATTAAAAGCGATGATTGCGGAAATGAAAACTGATTATAATCGTAACCACTTTGTTAGAGATGAAGATTTTGAAAAAAACTGGGATGGTATTGATGGAAAAAATCGTGAGGCTTTTATAGATTTTCTTGAACGCTCTTGTACTTCTGAATTTTCAGGATTTATCCTTTTTAAAGAATTATCTCGTCGTTTAAAAGAGAGTAACCCCATTTTGGCGGAGATTTTTCATTTAATGGCAAGGGATGAAGCACGTCATGCAGGTTTTATTAATAAAGCGATGAGTGATTTTAATATTTCTTTGGATTTAGGTTATTTAACCAAACATCGGGTTTATACTTTTTTTAAGCCCGAATGGGTAATTTATGCGGTGTATTTATCAGAGAAAATAGGTTACTGGCGTTATATATTGATGTATCGTCATTTAGAGCGTAATCCTGAATATCAATTTTATCCTATTTTCAAAAAGTTTGAGCATTGGTGTCAAGATGAAAGTCGTCATGGGGATATTTTTAATGCTTTATTGCGATCGCAGACTTCTATGTGGAAGGGATGGAAAGCTAAATTATGGTCAAGATTTTTCTTGCTATCAGTTTTTGCGACTCATACCTTAACAGTCCATGAAAGAGCCGATTTTTATACTTCCGTAGGATTAGATACTCAACAATATGATCGTGAAGTTACTATCAACACTAATAACACAGCCGCTAAAGCCTTTCCTGTCATTTTAGATACCAATCACCCTAAATTTTTTCCTCGTTTAGAAAAATGTTCTGACTATAATTTACAAATGTCAAATATCGATCAAAATATTAATAATAAATTGGTTAAATTTTTCCGTAAATTACCTTTACAAATTGCGATTTTTTGGAATTTATTATGTCTATATTTGATTAAACCTATTGAAACAGAAGAATTAAGAGGAGTTGTACGTTAATAAATTAATAAGTAATAAGTAATGAGAGGAAAAATTTTTTTCAAAACTACAATAGAAGAACAAATTTTAACTTCATACTTAAAGAGATTGGGAAAAAGTACAAGAACTAAGTAAAATATAGATGTTAATTATCTCTAGTTCTATGACTGTAGTTCAATCTGTACCACCTGAAATTCTCGAACAAGTAGCGGAATATTTTAATATATTAAGCAATCCCATGCGTTTGCAAATTTTAAATTTATTAGGAGATGGAGAAAAGTGTGTACAAGAATTAGTGGAAAATACCAAAACCAGTCAGGCAAATGTTTCTAAACATCTCAAAATAATGTTACAGGCAGGAATTATTAATCGTCGTGCCGAAGGCACCTCTGCTTATTATTATGTAGAAGACTCTCTTATTTTTGAGTTATCTCATCTTGTCTGTAATCGTTTAGCAGATAAGATTGAAAAACAAGCACTTCAATTTCGTAATTTTAGCCTCGCTAAAACCGTAAGTAATGACTAACTAAAAATTAGATAATTTGTCTATAGTTGTTAATTGTTAATGATTAATTATTAATTAATAACTAACATTATTAATTGTTTTTTGATAAGTAATCGAACTTGATCTAAAGTAAAATTAGTTTGAGAGAAAATATCTCCTACCGTTAAATTTTCTGAAGGATTTTTAGCACAATATTGCATAAAAGAAAATTCATCATCATCGATAGTTATAGGTTGAAATTGATAGTTAAATAAACTTTTGCTCTCCCAACCTAGCATACAAGGATTTAATTCTGGTTTTGCTTTTTTTAATAAATTATTATCTTCCCAATTTTGTCTTACTAAAGGCGGTTTTCCCAAGAAAAATTCATAATGAGTGGTATTATCAGGATCAAGTAATTCTATCAAACGGTAACGTTGTTGATCTGTTAAATTTTTTGCTCGATTAATTAAGTCTTGATTTTTGCCAATTAACCTCTCTAATTGCCATGACTCAGGGTTAGAAAAACCAATAAATTCTAAACCAGAAACAGCGATGAATTTAAACAAAGTATTGATATTATAGTCAACCTCTTGAGGATGCACATACATATCTGCAAAACATTCGTCTCTTTGATTTTCCCATTGCCAACGTTGTTTCTCTTTAGTAACTAGGCGGTTATTTTCAGGTAAGGTTGCAAAAATTTCCCTACCAACTTTCACCCCGTCAACATAATCATCTCGCTTATCACCTTGTAATAAAGCAATGGCTTTTTGCATCAATTGAATTTCCCATCTACCTAACTCTCCATAGACAAAAATGTGCATAATGCCGCCTTCGGCTAACTTTTCCGCTATTGCTTTAATGCCGATTTCAGGCTCTGGTAAATGATGTAATACACCGACACAGTTAATTAAATCAAAACTTCCCTCTAAAGTATTAACAGATTCAAGAGGAAGTTGTTTAAAAGTAATTGTACCTTGAAAATTATTTAATACTCCCGATTTTTCCAGCCGTTTTTGTGCCGTAGCTAAGGCATTTTCACTAATATCAATAGCAACAATATCCGCCGTAGGATTATGCAATAGTAAATATTCTGTACCAGAACCTGTACCACAACCAGCATCCAAAATACGAATTTTTTCTTTTTGAGGCTTCATTCCCGTACAAAAATTATAAGCAGATTGGTAATGCCAACGCCAATTATAACCCGGAGGTGGTTCATCTAATAATGGATCTGGAGGAAAAGGATACGTGTTATAAAGTTTTTGAACGGCTTTTCTAACTTCTGACATTTTAATAGTTAATATAATGGTATTTTATCTCTTTGCTATTATCTATTAAAAAGGCTGAAAAATCAAAAGTATTAATTTAAAAAACTCCTTATAATTTTTGAAACTAAATCACTAATTTAATTCACAATAATTGTTGATTGTCAAGGATCTATTTTAAATTATTTACATATCCAATAAAGCATCTTCTTGATTAGTTAAAATAACACAATCCGAGGTAACAAAAGTTCGACAAGTTAATAAAAATCCTGCTTCTTCTTCCTTCGGTTGTAAAAAAGTGTGATCATGAATGATCGAACCTTCTACCAATTTTCCAGTACAAGTTACACAAACTCCTGCATTACATGATGAGGGTAATTTTATCCCTTGAGTTATTGCCACATCACTAATATATTCACCCTCTTTTACATTTAACACTTTTTTATTCCCATCAGGAAAAACTAATGTTACGTTGTGAGTTTTCACGGCATTTTTAGGTGGAGTCATTGTCATAGTAGCCATAGTCTTTATCTCCTAATTAATAGATAGTAATGAATCAAGAATTATGGAAAGATAATTTTAAATTGTTGACTATTTAAAACAATATATAGTAATCCTAAATTATAAGTCAAAAAAATCAATGATTAGAAAAAAACATCAAAAATACTATTACCATTATGATAAAAGCCGATTTCTTAATTCTCTAAAATGAGAACGTTTTTTCTCAAGAATAATAATGGCTACCATATTTATTTAAAACATCATCAATAATTTATCATTCATGTTTGAGATATTAATTTTCGTAAAATTCTCTTTTTTTATAAGTATAAATACTTATTTTTATCTCAATTTGATTAAACTTGATTTAATGTTTTTTACTTATTATTGAATATAATTTTAACAAAAAAAAGTCCATTACTTAACAAAAAAAATTAACTGTAACAAATGTTAACCTTTTAGCTTTTTTAATGTTGAAGAAGCCCTACAGTTTGTTTTTCATAAATCCCACCTCATTTATCTACTTATCATTTCAGTTAATAGTCGAAATGGCACTCAACCTAACGGTTTGTCCATTTTCTAATTTACCACTACTTTTAACTATTAAACGATCATTAGAATTTAGTCCTGATAATATTTCTACTTTGCCATTTTTATTCTCTCCTATGGTAACTTGTCTAGTAATTACCTGTTCATTTCCATTGATATTATCTAAAATAAAAACAGTATTTGAAAGTTTATTACCCCTAGGATTATCTATTTTTAAGGCTGATTCAGGAATAAGAATAGGAGGATTTTCATTATTATTAAATGTTACTCTAGCTAATAAACCACTACTAATTTTTTGATCTTGATTACTTAACAAAATTTCTAAAGGAATTTGCCTTGATTCTTGATTTGCTGCTGGTGATATTCTATTAATAATACCAGTAAATTTTTGTTGAGGAAAAGCATCTAAATTAACATTAACTGTTTTTCCTAAAGTTAAGTTTTTTAATTCTAATTCTGATACTGCAACATTTACTTTTACTTGACTAAAATCTCCTATTCTAATAATTTCTCCTCCGGGTTGAATTAAATTTCCCTGTTCAGTCATTCTTTCTAAGACGTAACCACTACTAGGTGCTTTGATTTTCGTAAAAATTAATCTCTTTTTCTCTTCTTGAATAACAGCTTTTTGACTTATAATTCTTCCTTTAGCTGTTTCTACAGTAGCTTTTTTGACCTTTACTTGAGATTCCGATGCTTTTACCGACTGTTTAGCAGTTTTTGCTTCTGTCATAGCTAATTCTACATCTCTTTTTGCGATTGCTCCATCATCATATAATTCTTTTAACCTATTCGCATCAACCTCTGTTTGTGCAAAACGTATTTGATCAGATTTCACCTGTGCTTGTGCAGAAATTACATCTGCTTCAGCTTCGATAACTGCGGATTGAAGAGAAGCCAATTCTGCTTCTGCTTTATATAATGCCGCTTTTAATAAAGTATTATCTAATTCAGCAATAACTTGTCCCTGACTAACTTTATCACCAACATCCACTTTCAAACTTAATATTTGTCCTTCAGCTTGCGATCGCAATATAATTTGTTTAATAGGTTCTGTTGTACCAATATATTCTTGTGATTTATTCAGAAACTCTCTTGTCACTTTTATCGCATCTACGGCAGGGGGAGGAGGATTTTTACTTACGTCTTGCTCTTCTTGTGCTTCGGTTTTCGATTCCATAAAACACCCCGTCAAAGGTGATAACAATAAAAATAAACATCCATATTTGACAATGGTATTAGTGGTGAGAAACATCATTCGCAGTTAAATAATATAAAGATTTATTAACAAAAATTCTCTTTTATTGTATCATTTCAATATTTGTACTGAAGGTGAAAATGCAGATTATGGACTTAAATTTTTTATTTAACATAGCAAATATTTTTGTGCTTCCATTTTGGTTATTAATTATTTTTATGCCAAATTGGGTATTAACTAAAAAAATAATGGAATCTTACTTAATATTTTTACCACTAATTTTTTTATATATTTATCTTTTTATTACCAGCTTAAACCCAGAATCAATAGCTACTTTATCTAATCCTCAATTATTAGATTTAGCCAAAGTATTTAGTGATCCTGTCGTAACTTTTGCCGGTTGGGTACACTTTCTAATATTAGACTTATTTTTGGGAAGATATATCTATTGGCAAGGACAAAATGAAAAAATTTGGACAATACACTCATTAATTCTTTGTTTATTTGCAGGACCAATTGGCTTTTTATCCCATATAATAACTAAAGCTATTCAAACTCAATTAACAAAAAAAGTTGAACCTGAATTAACTTAGATTAATTGTTAATTATTAATTGTTAACCTAGCTTTGAGATAAACGCTTAACTTCTTCTCCCCCTAAAATCTTCTGTGCTTCCGCCAAAAATTGAGGTATTTTATCTTTATATGGACTATTGACTAAACATTGGGTTAAATTAAATTCCTCTAATTTATCCGCTTTTTTTCCTGGAAACCAATGTCCTCCATTACCTAACAAATTGTAACGCATTTTCCCATATTCGACTAAATCGTAAGCTAATACTAAATTTCGTAACCATAAAATCATGGGTATATTAATATTACCAGGGGTTTGTTCATGATTCGGTAATCCAATATGCCATGTGTTTAACCATTCTTCCCCTAATATTTCTTTAGCATGGTTTTCTAATCTTTCAATAATTGGGGGTAATAATTCTTTTGCTTGAGGAAGCAGTGATAAGGTAGTTAAATGTTCGTCAAAATCTGAAGGTTTTTCTGCACCAATACTCAAAGTATGTATTTCAGGACGAGATAAACAAAATAAATTATTGAAAACGATGGGAGAAAGAGGTTTAGTTAGATTAATTAACTTAGAAGGTGATTGATAAAGCATACCCCCTTTATTTGAAGGGCTAATAATAAAAACACCCATATCATGGTGGTTAGCCTCTAAAATTGCTTCCCAATTATTTTGATATATCCAATACCAATGTAAATTTACATAATCAAACTCATTAGTTTTGATCGTTTTTACGATTATATCTGTTGGTGCATGGGTTGAAAAACCAATAAATCTGACTTTCCCTTCTTGTTGCAATTTCCTCGCTTCTTCTAAACAACCACCCTCCTTCATCGTACAATCTAATAGTTCAAAGGTATTAATACCATGTAAACCTAGTAAATCGACATAATCAAGATTCAAATAACTCAGAGATTTTTCAAAATTAGCTCTAAATACTTTACCATCTTCTTCTGGGGAGATTTTGGTTTGAATAATAAGTTTTTCTCTTGGTAATGTTGGCAGAATTTGTCCTAATTGTATTTCTGACGAACCATAAAATCTAGCAGTTTCGATATGATTTATGCCAATTTCTAAGCTTTTTTTAATAGTTAATTCTAAATTACGTTGATTATCTTCAGGGATTTCATTTATGGGTAAATCTTGCCATTTATATTGATAACGCATTCCTCCGCAGGAAAACACAGGCATAGATAATTCTGTTCTACCAAATCGGCGATATTCCATTATAGATATTAAAAAAGACAATAAAATTAAATTATAAAAGTATTTTGGATGCGAAGATAACAGTGTAGATAAATTTAGATTGAGAGTAAAAATATTAAATTAGGAACTTACCTTGCATCATTGTTTCATTGAAGATATAATAAATTACAGGAAGGACGTATAGCTCAGTTGGTTAGAGTACATCGTTGACATCGATGGGGTCTCGTGTTCGAGTCACGATACGTCCATTTATTTTTGTACAGTGCCACATTAATTGTCATCGGTGACAAATTAATGTCGTTATGCCAAATTCTTGTCTTTTAATAAGCAGTGACAAATTAAATGTCGTCTAATAAATTTGCCTTGTGGTTTGTTTCGATGGTGGGGAAATTTAATTTTTATTTGTGACCCCATTGATGTCCTTTCAATCTATCCTAAGTCGATTATACTGTATTGATTTATTTCGGCTCGATCGATCATTAATTTTTTGTCTTACCCTAATTTGATCGTTGCTCAGATATTTTCAATCAACCCCAAAGGGAAAACTTGATTGAAACCATCAATGGAGGCAATATTCCCCGATTAGATAATTTTTCAATCAACCCCAAAGGGAAAACTTGATTGAAACCCCGTGCTTCGGAAGCCTTATACAGTAAGAGATTGAATCCATATTTGCGTAAGGTTAAGGAAAAAAGTTCATTTCAGCTAACACGTTTTTACTTTTAAGGGAAGAACAGTTCTTAAAAGGTTTGATAGATATAGTTTCTATCGTTAGCGTAAGGGGTAACAATGAAATTCCACATCAAGACCGAAAAATAATACAGTCTAAAGGATAGATTCCTCCTTGGTCGGAGGTGATTCAGTGCCATCACTATAGTACGTCTATCCCCTTTTTGCTGGGTGCACACCTTATTCCCTACGGAGTAGGCAGCATCAGGGTGGACAGTCACTAGGGTCAGAAAGCACATCTGTTATGATACAGACAAACGAACCCTCATTTTACATAGCACAGAGGTCGAAACATGAGCTACGGTGCGATTAATATTCAATTTTCAAGGTTCTATAATCATTCCAAAGTTAATATTGCCATTTGTTTGGCTTTTTCTTGGGGGCTACCTCGAATGGGTTGTTTTACTTCTTGAATCAAAATATCTAATTTCGAGGCTTGAAGTTGAATACTATCAATTAAACGTCCATAACTCCAATGGTGAATATTGATTCGATAATTCTTCAAATATTTTTTCTGAGCTTCTTTACAATTTGGAATCTTCGCCTCGGCTTTTGCTTCTATCTCAGCTTGAATGGAATCTCGAATATTTTTCAAGTTTGGAAGAAGTATTGTACTAGCTTGATACTGCTTGGCTATTGAAACAATACTTTGAGCTAATAAACGATCGAGATACTGCCCTAACTCCGATTCTTGTTGAGTGAAAAAATCAGAAGAATTTTGTCTCTGGGTTTTATGTCTTTGATGAGAAAGTCTTTGCTTTTGGTTACGTTGACGATTAAGCAAGTGATAATTATTATCTAATAGTTGTTTCGTGCTTCGATAAGTTAAGACTTCTTGCGAAGACATATTGAACATAGCAATAGTTGCAGGGTATTCTAAACTCATGGAAACAGCAACCACAATATTTTGATTCCCTTGATATAAAGGTTTACTTGGACGGGGGAAAGAATTATCAAGACGAGCGAGAGTCGATTGTTTGCGTTTGATAAAAGCATCTTGAGTTTTAGTTCGCTCACTTTTATTATTCATAGCATCAATGAGATTAACAACCTCTTTCACCTTCTTCTGTCGAACTAATTCCGTACCTTCTGCCGTCTCAAAACAAGTATCTAAAGAGCAATATAGAGTCAAATGATTATTTTGCCATGCTTCTTGTTTGCCCTCATGTTCTTGCCAGAGCAACATTCCTGAGCGTAGAGTAAATAAAGCACTAGAGTGTTGATTTTTTCCTTTTCTTTTGACTTCCTGATCCTCATAAAAACGCTCAAACCATTTTAACTGCTGTTGATCACAATAGATTTCAAAAACAAGTTTACCCAAGCCATTAAAAGTAACACACAAACGTCCTTTTTTGTTCTTACTCCATCTTAAATCTTCATTGGTATTGAACATAACAGGATAAGGAACAGACTTAGATTGTCTAAGTAATTGATCTTGCCATTGTTTTGCTTCCTCATCAGTTTGCGGAATTGTGTTAGAAACTAAATTGAGCATCCCTAGCCATGAATCATTAGTAAGATTTCTTCCCATAGGAGGGCTAGAGTCTATTTTTTTTTGCAATTTCTCTATCTTAATCTGTAGTTTACGGCGACGTTTCTGAAATTTTTGATAATCTTCGGGTTTCTCAGGAAGTTTACGTCCATTTTTAAGTAAGTAAGATATTGCCGATCGAGTTAGTAAATCTGATGTCGATTCATAAGTCTTAAAATAGTCATCGGGAGAAGAATCTTTTAAATCTTTATCTAACAATTCTCTAGCCTTGACTCTAATATCCGTTAAGGAAAAATTAGTTTCATTCTTGAATTCTGTATCACTCTTAAACATCTCAAACCATCTTTGCTGTCCTTGCAACCGAAAACGTAAACGTCTCTGGGTACGCAAGTAAGATTTATAAATATAATCAACAAGATTTATGGCACTGGCATAAAAACGGGATGGTTGTCCTTCAAATTCTGCTCTTTGTTTTAATTGATCACATAGTTTACTAATTAAACCTGATGGTAATTTACCTAATTCGCACCATTGTTCCAAGTCTTCATGTTGAGATAGTTCTAATAGTAACTCATTGATCAAGGGTGTATTCTTCTGCACCATCAAATTCCAGAGTTGATGACGATTCGATTTACTACTAATTAGACGACAATGAATAGTGATAACAGCCATTTCCAGAATAACTCTATTTAGTATTTTTGTTCGACCTTAATGTTTGAATCTGATTCTAACAAACTTTTTTCAAACTGTCTAGTATTTGTTTAAAAATAACATAATGTTATCATTAAAATAGTAATAACGTAAAAGTCTGCTTTTAGGTACAATAAAAATCTAGTAAAAATGATTCCTTGTTAAAAAACTACTTAAGTTGATGTTTCTTACCACTAAAACAACTTCACAGATAACTGGTTGTACTTTGCGTCAATTGCAATATTGGCGAGAACAGGGATTAGTAGTACCAGAGGTAGATGCAACAGGAAAAGGACGTAGTGTATTTTACACCAGAGAAAATTTAGTAGTTTTAATGGTGATGCAGAAATTATTGTCTGGGGGATTAGATTATTCTCAGGCTTGTGCTGGATTGGAAGCGCTTAAAGAACGAGATCCCCATTTTACGGATTCAAATATTCAAAGTCGTTATCTCTTATCTCATGATGATGATCACACAATGGTAATTATGGATTTTGAGATTAATAATATAGAACAATGCTTAAAAAAAGGATGCGCTGTTATCCCCATTTGGTTAGATGAGATTCATTCTTCTTTAACCGAAAAACTAGATCAAGTTTCTTCTCAAGAAATCGATCATCAAGAAATAAGACAAAAGGCACAGCAAATGGAATCAGAAGCTACTACCAGAAAGAATCGTATCGATCAGATTTTATCGGCTTTAGGATGGAATATAGTGGACTATACTCCTGATCTTGATAGCTCTCAATTAGTCAATCATGGGGTAAGAGAATATCCTTTAACTACGGGGAGAGCAGACTATGTTTTATTTGTGAATGGCTTATTAGTAGGAATTATTGAAGCGAAGAAAATATTGATCGAGCCATTATCGGCATTAGAACAGGCAAAACGTTATTCAAAAGGTGCATTTGAAGGCATCGGAAATTGGGAAGGTTATCGAGTTCCATTTCTGTACTCTAGTAATGGGCAGTTAATTTATTTCCTTGACGTGCGAGAAAAGTTCAATTTAGCTCGTGAAATTAGTTCTTTTCATACCCCCAATGGGTTGGCAGAATTATTAAAAAGAAAAGTATCTTTCTCCTTTGAGTGGCTTGAAAATAATCCGATCGAACAAAATGAGCATTTAAGACCATACCAAGTAGAAGCGATCGCATCCATTGAAAAAGCTATAGCCGAAGGGCGACGAGAATTATTGGTGGCGATGGCAACAGGTACAGGAAAAACTTTTATGATCGTTTCTTCTATTTATCGTCTATTGGTTTCTAAAAGGGTGAAACGGGTATTGTTTTTAGTCGATCGCAGGGCATTAGCTGCACAAGCAGTGAGAGCGTTTGCGTCCTTTTCGACTCCTAATGGAAAGAAGTTTGATCAAGAGTACGAGGTTTATAGTCAACAATTTCAACAGGAAGATTTTGGAGAGGAAGACAAGTTTAATTCCAAAGTACTACCGAATAAGTATTTGACTGATCCTTCAGAAGTTCATACTTTTGTGTATGTATCAACTATTCAAAGGATGAAACTCAATTTGTTCGGGAATGCTAATAATCATGTCATTCTGAACGATAGTGAAGAATCTGAGAGATTCCTCGACAAGTTCAAAAAGACAGAAAAATCAGAAAATGTCATAGTGACAGATGATAGTGGAGATTGTGAATTTGAAGATGGTGTGGAACAGTTGCCAATCCCTATTCATGCCTTTGATCTCATTATCTCTGACGAGTGTCATCGAGGTTATACTGCCAGTGAAAATGGTTATTGGCGAAGAGTTTTGGATCATTTTGATGCCATTAAGATTGGTTTAACAGCCACTCCTGCCATTCATACCCTGAATCTTTTTAAAGAGGTTGTTTTTCGTTACAGTACAGAACAGGCGATCGCCGATGGTTATTTAGTGGACTATGAGCAGGTTAATATTAACTCGGAAGTGACTATTAATGGTGCTTTCCTAAGAGAAGGAGAAATGGTTACAAGGGTCGATCAAGAAACAGGAGAGAATTTTTATGATCAATTAGAAGATGAAAGAGAATTTAATGCTACTGACATAGAACGTAAAATAACAGTACCCGATCGCACTCGAAAAATTATTCAAGAAATTGCTAAATATGCCGAGCAACATGAACAAGAAACAGGGCGTTTTCCCAAAATATTAATATTTGCTTGTAACGATTTAGAGCATACTTCCCACGCTAATCAGGTGGTTTCTATTTGTAAGGAAGTCTTTAACAGGGGAGATGATTTCGTCCAAAAGATTACGGGGAAAGTCGATCGCCCCTTACAAAAAATAAGGGAGTTTCGTAACCGTCCTAAACCTGCCATTGCCGTTACAGTGGACTTATTAACTACGGGTATCGATATACCAGCCATTGAGTTTGTGGTGTTTATGCGATTTGTTAAGTCTCGTATTCTTTGGGTGCAGATGTTGGGAAGGGGTACAAGACTATGTAAAGACATAGATAAAACTCATTTTAAGGTGTTTGATTGTTTTAATGGCTCTCTAGTAGAATATTTTGCGGATACCACTGATTTTCGCTTTGTGCCTCCCCGTCAACAGGCTATGCCTTTAAGTCAGCTTGTGGGTAATATTATCTATGATGTCGATCGAGAACGTCATTTGGATATGTTAAATCGGCGGTTACACAGAGTCGATCGCAGTATCGCCACTGAAGCGAGAGAGCAATTAGATTTGTATTTAAATGGTGCTAGTAACAAAGGGTTAGCTCGAACTTTTCAAGACTTATTTGATGAACAACCAGAAGAAGCCCTTTCATTATTACAAGATCAAGAATTTATAGATTTTCTGGAAGACTATCCCCGTCGCAGAGCTACTTTTTTAATTGCGGAGGAGGTTGAGGATACTGTTACATCGGAAGTGGTGGTGCAGGGGCAAAAGCCAGAGGATTACTTAACGGCTTTCTACCGTTTTGTCGAGGAGAATAGCGAACAGATAGAGGCGTTACAGATATTGCGTCAACGCCCCCAAGATTGGGGAGTAGAAGCCTTAGAGGAGTTAAGAAGTAAGTTGAAGGAGCATCGTTTTACAGAGGATAATTTACAAAGGGCTTATAAGTTAGTCCATCAAAAGGCTTTAGCTGATATTATTTCTTTGATCCGTTCGGCTTTTGATCATTCTTATCCTGTTTATACCGCAGAAGAAAGGGTAGAAAGGGCGATCGCATCTGTGACTGATGGGAAACAGTTTACCGATGAGCAATTAGAGTGGTTGGGTTATATCAAGCAACATCTAATCCAGAATCTCAGTATCGATTTAGATGACTTTGAATATGCCCCTATCTTTGAATTGCATGGGGGGAAAATCAAAGCTCAACAAGTTTTCTTTCAGGATTTACAGGATTTAGTAAAAATACTAAATCATCAAATTGCCTTGTAGAAAATACCTAAATTTCACACATTAGGTATCTGAATGTGGATCTAGACTTCTTGGATATAATATTTCCGGAGTTAATTTTTCTATTGAGGCAAGTATTTTTTCCAAAAGTTCTTCAGCATTTCCATTTTCGGAAATAACACAATCTTCTTGAGGACACTCCATATTCCAAAAATATTCCTCAAACTGTTCTTCTATATCTAAATGTTTATTTTCCCAAACCGATAGTGAATAACAATATATTTCAGCTTTTTCGCAATTAAAATCAATGTAAATCTCAAAATACAAACAGTAGTCATCAGACTCATACACATACCATTCATTTCCTTCATGAGCATAAACTAAGTTAACAGCAGCCATGGGTGATTTTATGAATCCCATTTTTAATAATTCATCTCTGATCCATTTTTCTTTATTTTCTCTTTCTAATTGTTTTTGTCTTTTAGCCTCTATTATTTGAGTTAATTTATTGGTTGACTTATCTGTTGACATTTTTATTCACAGTTTGCAAACATTGAAAATACATCTACACTTGATCATATCATTCTTAATCAAAAATATTCATTAATGAATCCTCTTTTAGAACCATCAAGTATAGTTAATCAATTATGGGAACTCTCAGAAGAAAACAAAAAGGATAAAGATAATGATTATATCGAACAGCTAACCTATCTGTTATTCCTCAAAATGACGGATGAAAAAGCGATCGACGTTCCCTCTAATTGTGATTGGAAAACCCTTAAAGCCAAGTCAGGAGAAGAATTAACCGAACATTATCTTAATCTGATTCGTACTTTACAAAAAGAACAGGGGTTATTGAGTGACATCTTTAATCAAGCCATGCCCCGTTTTAATAATCCTGTCAATTTGAAAAAGGTAATTAATATCATTGATGAAATTGAATGGACAAGTTTAGGGGTGGATGTGAAAGCCGAAGCCTTCGAGGGATTGCTAGAAAAGGCGGCTAGTGAAGGGAAAAAAGGTGCAGGGCAATATTTCACCCCTAGAGTCTTAATTCAGTCTATTGTCTGTTTAATGAAGCCTGATCCCAGACAGAGTATTGATTTCAAGGTTTGCGATCCTGTGTGTGGTACTGGCGGTTTCTTAGTATCCGCTTATCAGTGGTTATTACAAGAAACGGGGGGAGTATTTGACAGGAAGGAGATTAAACGCATTAAAACCGAAACTTATTACGGACAGGATTTAGTACCTCGCCCTCGCCGTTTAGCGTTGATGAATCTCTTTTTGCAAGGATTAGAGCCGACTATTTATCTAGGAGATGCTATATATGAGCCTGATAGTGGTGATCGCTTCGACTGTATTTTATCGAATCCCCCTTTTGGCACGAAGGGAGCGAATCAGTTACCAGTCCGAGATGATTTTACCATCGAAACCAGTAACAAACAACTTAATTTTATTCAGCATATCCTGACTATTTTAAAGCGAGGGGGTAGAGCTGCGATCGTCCTTCCTGATAACTGTTTATTTGAAGATAAGGCAGGAGAAGTGTTTAAGATTCTCATGGAAGATTGTAACGTACATACGGTATTAAGACTGCCGAGGGGGACTTTTACGCCCTATTCTCAAGGGGTTAAGGCGAATGTCATCTTTTTACAAAAGGGCTTGCCCACCGAAAATGTTTGGATCTTCGATGCTCGTTCAAATGTACCAAGTGTGACAAAAAAGGAACGCCCATTAACTAAGGCACATTTTGAGGAGTTTGAGCAGTGTTATGGGGATGATCCTAATGGTAGGGCAAAACGGACGGATTTGGGCATTGAGGGGCGGTTTAGATGCTTTTCTCTGGATGAAATTAGGGCTAGGGATTACAAGCTCGATATTACTTGGCTTAAGGATGAAAGTTTGGAGGATGCGGACGATTTACCTGAGCCTGATTATTTGGCTAGTGAGGCTATTACCGAGTTAGAGGCGGTAGTTGACAGTCTTAAGGACATTTTAGAACTAATTGAGGATTAATTCCCTTGTCATGCTGAGGTAACGAAGCATCTCAGAGATTCCTCGACAAGCTCGGAATGACAATAATAAACGCTCGAAATAAGATAATAAAAGAAGGATTCATCGAAAGTGCCGAAAAAAATTAGAGAACTTAAGTCGATGTTGCTCAAAGCAGGATTTATTTATCGTTCAGGAAAAGGAAGTCATACTGTGTGGAGTCATGCCCTTTTAGATTATAGTTTAACCCTTTCTGGTAAAGATGGTGCTGATGCAGATCGCTATCAAGAAAAAGATGTTAAAAATGCCCTCAAAGACTTAGAAAATATACCGGAGTAAATCAATGAATTGTCAATATAGTATTCTTATCCAATGGTCAAACGAGGATCAAAAATATATCGTTAGTTTACCCGAATTTGGTCCTTATGCTCATACTCACGGGAATAGCTATGAGGAAGCGTTAAAAAATGGTCAAGAGGTTTTAGAGTTATTGATTGAAGACTATCAAGCCAGAAATAAGCCTTTACCTAAGCCAAGTAATTTAAAAGTCACCGTTGAAGTATAGGAGAATTTATAAATGAAAACAGAAAGTTTAAAAGTAGATGATAAGTTACCTCAAGGAATGATTAAAACATGGAATATTCCCAAACAATGGGCTTGGTTAACGTTAAATGATATTGCAGAATGGGGGTCTGGTGGTACTCCAAAATCAAGTCAGTCAGAATACTATGGTGGTGATATTTCTTGGCTGATCATTGCGGACTTAAATGATGGAGTTGTTACAAAATCAGCAAAAACCATTACAGAACTTGGCTTAAAGAATAGTAGTGCAAAATTAGTTGACAAGGGTTCTATTCTTATTGCAATGTATGGAAGTATTGGTAAGTTAGGAATTGCAGGAATAGAATGCACGACAAATCAAGCGATCGCATTTACTAAATCTATCCTAGAAGAAGTTGAAACCAAATATTTATTCTATTACTTACGAAGAATTAGACAAGAATTGCTTGATGTAGGAAAAGGAGGAACACAAGCAAACATAAGTCAAACTGTTTTAAAACAAGTAGAAATTCCGATCGCCCCTTTAAATGAACAAAAGCGAATAGTAGCGAAATTAGAGAAGTTGTTAGCAAAGGTGAATGAGAGTTGCGATCGCCTCTCCCGAATACCAACCATCCTTAAAAGATTCCGTCAATCCGTCTTAGCTTCCGCTTGTTCAGGGCGTTTAACTGCCGATTGGAGAAAATCACATCCAAACATTGAACCTGCTGAGAAATTATTAAAACGTATTCAAGAGGCGAGAATAAGACGCTATGAGGAAGAATGTACCAAAGCTAAAGCAGAGGGAAGAAGAAAAACTAAAGTGATTGAATTTGACAATAACGAAATCAATAATGATTATGTTTATTCTATTCCTGAGACATGGACTTGGAGTTATTTTGAAAATTTAGGTGAACTCAGCAGAGGTAAATCAAAACATCGTCCTAGAAATGCACCCGAACTATTTGGGGGCGATTATCCTTTTATACAAACTGGTGATATTGCTCAATCTAATATTTATATAACTTCTCATCGTCAGACTTATAGTGATGTAGGATTAGCTCAAAGTCGTTTATTTCCTGAAAATACTTTATGTATAACGATAGCGGCGAACATAGCTGATACAGCGATACTATCTTATCCTGCTTGTTTTCCTGATAGTGTAGTGGGATTTATTCCAGAGCAAGGATTATTTAAAGTTTTATTTGCACTATGTTATGTAAAAACAATTCAAAATGATTTGGAGACTTTTGCCCCCGCAACTGCTCAAAAAAACATCAATCTTAAAATACTAAATACAATTCCTGTCCCCGTTCCACCTCTTGAAGAACAAAAAGAGATAGTGAAAAGGGTAAAGGCATTATTCAAAAAATGTGACTTAATCGAACAAAGATACTTAAAAGCCAAAGCCTACACAGATAAACTAACCCAATCAATCTTAGCCAAAGCCTTTCGAGGAGAATTAGTACCCCAAGACTCCAACGATGAACCAGCAGAAGTATTATTGGAGAGAATTAGAGAGGAGAAAACCTTAACCGAGAAATCAAGCAAAAGTAAGAAGACAATCGATCGTAAAACCACCTAACCGCCTTGTCATTCATTTCCTCCCCTTTGTCATTCTGAGTTTACGAAGAATCTCTCTTAGATGCTTTCTATTGTCAGCATGACAACAGTTTTTATGTCATTCTGAGTTTACGAAGAATCCCCCCCAGATGCTTCCTAACCTCAGCATGACAAAGGTTTTTATGTCATTCTGAGTTTACGAAGAATCCCCCAGATGCTTCCTAACGTCAGCATGACAGTAAATAGGTTTATCATTTATTTTTACATCGATTCTTTCAAGTGTTAGGATAGGAATGAAAATGAGCAAAAACAGTTCAGATTTCACACAGGAGGTTTACAAATGGTAACACCAATAGATGTAGCTAATTACTTCATCTCAAAAAGTTTAGATACTGATGGGAAAACACCAGATAAATTAAAAGTCCAAAAGCTAGTTTATTATGCTCAAGCATGGAATCTGACTTTTTACAACAAACTTTTATTTGATGAGCAACTAGAGGCATGGCAAAATGGTCCTGTTGCACCTACTTTATACCAATATTGTAAAAATAATTCATCTGGAGAGTATCCAATTCAATCACAGCAAACAAATATATTTTCAAAGTCTGAGTTATATGTTTTAGAAGAAGTGTTCAGAGTTTATGGAAATTTAACGAGTAAGCAACTAAGAAAATTAACCCATAGAGAAACTCCTTGGAGTGGAGCTAGACTGGGGTTATCCAAAAAAGATTCATCGAATGAACCTGTTTTAAATGATGAGATTCGAGCATATTATCAAAACTTTGCCGATCTAAATTCTGAATCACCGAAAATTTTAGATATTGCGATCGAACCTGAAAAAGAAGTAACGGTAACAGCAAGATTCTTAGATGGAACGACTCAAGAAGTTAAACAGTCTGAAATAGTTGATTTTATTTTGAAAAATAAAGATGTATTAACTTCGGAAAAGAGAAAACCTAGACGAGCTTTGTTATCTTTGCCTAGCTAAAAACAAATTTTTACATTGTGATTTGTTAGAAATTGTATCGGTCTTATTTCCACCCCATTACTCCAATTCGCTAAATCTTCTTCGTTTTTGAAACAAGTTACCTCACAACCACTAAAAAACTTATATTCTGTATTAATATCATCATTGGAATTACTGTGATATGGTCTTTCTCTGCCTAATTCAACATACACAGAAATATTCATCCCTAACCTTTTTATAACTCCGTAAACTTCCCCATTTGATTCTGCATATTTGGACTCTTCCTTCGTAATATTGATAATGGTATATTCCATACAAGTTATTCTTAATAGACTAAAATACTATATATAGTGTTAATTATAAAGTTATAACACTATATATAGTGTAAAATTAATTTAGAGTATTTTTCATTTCACAGAAATCAAGTCCACATCGATCGCACTTTCCAAACTCCCAAAGAGATGGAATTTTAAACCTAGCACCACAGTTAGGACACTTACACAACAGTTTTAAATCATGTCGATCGCATTTCCATCTTGATTTGTATTGCCATTCAATATGATGATGAGGGGATTTCACCATAACAAGCCCCACAAAGACGAATAGGCTCTAATTTCATCGGTTCAGAGGGTAACATCGCTTTTAATTGAAACAACTCTAAACCCAATAAATTACCTAAAGCAGTCAACTCCTCATCTGAGGGGAAAGGATAATGGCGGAACTTCTCCCACCGAGTGATCGCACCACCAATACCAGCTAACTCTCCTAAAGCACTGGCACTAAGATAATTTCTTCTTCTCACTCTTCCTAAAAAATGACTTAAACTCTCCCCCTCTAAAGGTTCGATCGGTAGTAACCAAGTATTAATATCCGTATCCAACATAAATAAATAACCTCCTTAATTTGCCTTCCCTCTTGTCATTCCGAGTTTATCGAGGAATCTCCCAGAGATGCTTCCTGTCGTCAGCATGACAGTTAAAAACCTTCCCTCACCATAACGAATCGAATTATGAATATTCTCTTGCTACCTCCTGTAAAATATCCTTTTCAATGCTTTTTTGCCCCTTGAAAGGGATTTAATTGCCGCCTCCCTGAGAAGTTCATCTAATCTACCGATATAACCCCCTGTTGCTTTTGTAATAATCTTGAACATATCCAGTTTTGTTAAATTAGAGGCAACAGGCAAATTCAAAACCTCCTTTTCCCAAATTGATACAGTTTCTTTGAAATCCTCTCCCGTTAACTTCCCGAATCTACGGTGCGATCGAAATCTGTTATAAACCTGTTCATCCCTTTTTATAACAGCATCTAGTCGATCTGTTCCTACTAAAACCACTAACATTTCTAACTTATCGCTGATGTCTCTAACTTCGGGAAAAGTATCAGGTTTAAGACGATCAGCTTCATCAACGATCAACATTTCCACATCACAGGCTTTTAAAACATCCATCGCTCTCGATCTAAAATCGGATACCGTACCCTTAACCGCTCGATACCGCAAAGCCTCAATAATTTCTCTGAAAAAATCTTTGGCACTACATTTAGCAGGAGGCATAATATAAACCACAGGCACAGAGGGAGTTTGTTGTCCTTTTTGGGAAGGCTTATTTCTGAGTTTGTAGGACTCACAGGCGATGGTTTTCCCCGTGCGAGATTCCCCTACAATACGACAAGATTGTCTTGCTTTTCGTTTTTCATCTAACCAATTGTGTAAATCTTTCAAATGTTCTAAAGGAACTATACTACTTCGATTAAGACGACAAATCTCTTGGTGTAACCATTGTTCATCTTGACCCAAATCACCTAACTCTTTTGCGATCGACTGTGCTTTTGTCATAATACTTACCATCCATAATCATCTTTCATTTCATCTAAATCCCAAACCTCAAAGTCATCATCGGTATCTAAAAGTATTTCTTCCACCTGTTCAAAAGATTCTTGCTCTTTTTCAATGACAGGTAATGAAGGAGTTTTTTTATAACTTTGTTCCTCTTTTTGCCTTTGCTTACGGCTTTTATTCTTGATAGTGACTTCTCGATCAATCACCTCTTGTAAAATAGCCTCATTACTAATATTTTTCTCCTTTTCTCGAAGTCTTTTAGCACTTGCCTTTGCATCAGCTAAAGATAAAGATTCTGTTTCCAATCCCTGAGCATAAGCACGAGTTAAAAATTCTTCTTGCCCTCTGCTATGCTGATAAACCCAAATAGTCGTAATATCTCTAGGATCATATCTAAGGCTTACGGTTTTTCCTGCAAATCCCTCAAGGTATTCTCCTTTATAATGGATATTTTCAAATAAAAGATACCCTCCTCGTTGAACCTGTCGCCGAGCTTGTTTCATCAAACAAATATCTAAATCTCGCTCTGACATTACTTCAGGAATCGCCCTCAATCCTGCTTCCCAACGCTGAAAACGAGTTTGATCTCCCATTCTTGCATCGATACTTTGATTGTACTTATCAACAATAAAACGAACTATCAAACGCTCTAACTCTTGCAATGTTAACTGAGCATCTTTTTCCGCATCTTCGGGACGTTCTTGAACATTTGAGCCTGTGTACCCTGGTAAAGTGGAAAAAAGACTTTGATTCAGTGTTTTAAAAGGACGTTCTACAATACCACCTTCCGAAGGGCGATCTCGCAACTTTAAAACAAAACCTAACTGAGTGGCGATTTCTTCCAAATGGTTTGATCTAAAATCCTTGCCACCATCAGTAAAAAGATACTGAGGTAGTCCGTAAGTACCCCACTCACAGTTAAGGCGATACTCCTCTGGATAGTGCTTAGGCAGTATTGCATGACGTAAAGCTAAACCGACAACATTAGAACTAGGGGCATCGAAACCGATATTAACTCCCACAATACAACGAGAATAACTATCTATAACAGTAGTCAACCATGGACGATCGAGCAAAACTTCATTTTTATCAACTAACAATACATCTACTTTAGTGTGGTCACACTGCCAAACTTGATTGCTGTAACTGATATTCAAGTCAACACCATCACGAGTTTTTACCGATAAAGTAGAACCTTCCCACCCTGGCGATCGAATTGTTTTTTTCTCTTGGTTGATGATGGGATTCAACACTCTTAAAACAGTACGATAACTAGGAGGATTTGTCTCATTTAGTTCGAGGGCTTTTGCTTGAACTCTGATCGCAACTTGCTTGACATTCATTCGTTTGCTTCCCTTGTTTCCTTCTTTGTACGTCTTAAGGATAAAACTTTCCCAAAAATCCTTGATTCGATGTTTTCCTTTATCCCTTTGATCGTTGATCGTTAATGCGTTTAATCCTTCTTCCTGATAACGTTTAAACAGTCTTTGCACGGAACGAACCGATATACCTAGTTCTTTTGCACCCTCTCGTAGTCTATCTCCATAGGTTGCTCTATCACAAGGTTCTAATAGAGACTGAATAATCTTGAGTTTTTGTTGTGCTTCAACGGGAAGTTCGGAAACGATCGTATTGTTACTTGAATCTTCCAATCTCGATCGAGCTACATGATCTTCGATGTTATGCTTTTCTTCTAGCATCACTCTAAATAGTATAATTGTTAAATAAAAACATAATGTTATCTTAACACAGTAAATAAAAAATGACGATGAATTTGTCACCGTCAAAAAAAAAGAATATTTGAAAAGATGCCATTTAATCTGTCACTAAATATAAAGACGACATTGAATTTGTCATTTAAAATTAGCTTCGTAAATTAGAGAAAAAGACTATAATGTAGAGATAATAAGGATTAAACCCAACGACACTAATTTGGCTTCATGTCATTTAATTTGGCACTGTACATCATCCATCTCTACACTTTAAGGTTTTATTGTTGATTATTTTCTTTGATGTTTTATTGTTGATTAAAAAACTGGATAATTGCTAGATCATTTATTATTTATTAATATTTGCTATTCTCATATTTTTGTTTTCATTCAAAATTAGAAAACTGGATCATTTCTGGATCAGCTATTTCTTAATCCTGGCTGTTTATCTTCAGATATTGTTCTCTTGGCGAAGAGACTCCTATTATTAGATAATAAATCAAATCATCTCATTAATAACTAAATATTTTTATCAAGTACTTATATAAATGAAACTAAAAGAAATTTTATATTTAGAAATTCCTAACCCTAATTCTCAACTTATTTGTGATTGGTTGCAGGAGATATGGCAACCTTCTCAAGGCAAAAAAATTAAAACTCCTGATGGTATTCGTTTAGAATTAGCTGATAATCATGAACTGTCTATTTTCACTTGGAGTTTACAACGAACTACTTATTTAAAAATCTTTCGTTGGGGTGAAAAACAAGTTATTAATGAAAATAAAATAAAACGAGAATTAGAAATAGCGATTAATCAAAAATTTCCTCCTAATTATTCTTCTTTACCCGAAATAGATTTAACTCATCAATCAATTTTTACTGCTTTAGAATCTCATTATCCAAATACGGTTAAATTTTTCCAAAAGATGCCCCAAGGAGAATATGATTTAACCAGAGCTTATTGGTGGGAAAAAAAATGGAGAGAAAGTGTTAAAAGTCAAGGAAAAAATATTCCAAAAAATCCACTCAAGCAAGTTATTTTTAGAGATCAAACAACTGGTAAAACAGACTATGATATAGTTTATGTTGGTGGTGCATTAGGAGCAATTCATGCGGCTTTAATGGCAAAATTAGGCTATAGTGTATTATTAATTGAACGCTTAAAATTTGGTAGAATGAATCGAGAATGGAATATTTCTCGCCTAGAATTTCAAGTATTAATTGATAATGGATTATTTACTAAAAAAGAATTTGAATCCATAATTGCCGCAGAATATAAAGATGGTTTTAGTAAGTTTTTTGATGCCAATAATCCTTCTAATTTAAAAGCAAATATTTTACATACTCCCACAGTTTTAAATATTGCTATCGATACCTCAAAATTATTAACATTATGCGGTGAAAAATTACGTCAATATGGAGCGGAAATTTGGGAAGAAACAGAATTTAACCGAGTAACAGTCGGCACAGATTTAGTGACAGTAAACACCACTAATTTAATTAATAAACAAGAAAAAGAAACTACCGCAAGACTGTTGATTGACGCTATGGGCACAGCTTCCCCTATTGCATGGCAAATTTCAGGTAATCGGGCTTTTGATAGTGTTTGCCCAACAGTAGGAGCAATCTTAGAAGGTATTGCCCCAGAAGTGTGGGATCGAGATTATGGTGATGTTTTATTTTCTCATGGAGATATATCGAGAGGCAGACAGTTAATTTGGGAATTATTTCCCGCAGAAGGTGATGAAGTTACAATTTATTTATTCCATTATCATCAAGTACATCCTGATAATCCCGGCTCACTATTGGAAATGTATGAAGACTTTTTTACGATTTTACCTGAGTATCGTCGTTGTGATCTCGATAAATTAGTCTGGAAAAAACCGACTTTTGGTTATATTCCGGGCAAGTTTACCATCAAAAAAGGCGATCGAAAAATTGCCACAGATCGTATATTAGCTATTGGAGACGCTGCTTCTTTACAATCACCATTAATTTTTACAGGTTTTGGCTCATTAGTCCGAAATTTAGGAAAATTGACCACTTTACTAGACTCTGCTCTCAAATATAACTTATTAGACGAAGATTCTTTAAACCAAATTCAGGCATATCAAAGCAATATCGCCGTTACTTGGCTATTTTCTAAAGGGATGATGGTGCCAACCCATAAGACTTTACCACCTCAACGCATCAACTCTATGTTAAATACCTTCTTTGGTTTACTGGCAGATGAGCCTGATACTGCGGAGATGTTTATTAAAGATCGCACAGATTGGCTCACTTTTAATCGTTTAGCCTTAAAAGCAGCATGGAAAAATCCTTCCTTATTATTTTGGATTTGGCAAATGGCAGGAAGTAAGGATATTTTTCGTTGGTTAGGTGCTTATAATGCTTTCACTCTCGATGCTTTTAAAAATCTATTATTTAGTCGTTGGTTTAAAACTTGGTTAGAAAACAAAAATTCATGGCTACCGAAGTCTAACCCAAAACTATGGTTTAAGTTATTCGTATTTGGGTCAAACTTACATCAAAAACAAAAATAAAATTAATTGGAAATGGAAGATAAAGAGTTTATACTTCGTCTGCTAGTGGCTCTATTATTAGGATCAGGTTTAAGTTTTGAACGTCAATGGTGACAAAGAATGGCGAGATTATTGACTAATAGTTTAGTCTGTATTGGTGCTTGTTTATTTGTCATGCTTTCGATGATGATGGAAGAGGACAGCAGTCCTACTCGTCTAATTGCCCAAGTTGTTTCAGGAATTGGTTTTTTAGCAGGAGGCGTAATTTTAAGAGAAGGGTCAAATATCCGAGGTTTAAACACCGCCGCAACTATTTGGTGTACGGCGGCTATTGGTGCTTTAACTGGTTCAGGTTTTATTTTTAAGGCTTTTATTGGAGCAATCATCGTTATATTTGCCCACTTATTTTTAACACCTTTAGGGGACATCATTAATGAAACATCATTGAGAGACAAGCCGTCCCAAAAGTGTTACTTATGTACGATTACTTGTAGTCGAGAACATGAATGCAACCTTCGAGAGAAGTTTTTAAATTATCTTGAACAACATAAAAGCCTTGAACTTCGTTCTATGCACAGTGGAAAATTAGCGAGTGTAAATATTGAAGTTAAAAATAAAGCAAATATAGTAGCAATAAATCACTAAGATCAAGATTTAGACTACATTATCAGTAATTTAAGTCTTGAATCAATGGTCATCAAGGCAACTTGTCAACTTATTTAGGATGTGGTGAAAAAGTATTTTATTAACCTCAGTTCGACAAAAGAAAAATACTGAAGACGAGACTGGTGGACAAGTGGACGGGGGGAAATTTTTAATATGTGTAAATTTTTGGGATAATTTTATTCATTCAAAAGAAATACCATCCACCTGTCAGCCTGTCAACGAGAGTCCATCATCACCGATAATTTTATATCGAACTCAGGTTTTATTAGGAAATACATCCTATATTAAAAACCATTGTCCATTGCTTAATCTCACAAAAGCATTTTTTTCAATAATTCCTATTCAATGATCAAATACTTTGACGAAATGAATCAATAGAAACCAATCTACTAGAAGCACAATCCCACAAAATAAACTCAGAACACCCTAACATATCCTTAATCTTAAGGGTTTTTACTTTCGAGAGAAGGTGAATATTTTTTTGATGACAGGCTTGGAGATTGTAATTAGGTATTTTTTCGGATAGATGGTGAATATTATGGTAGCCAATGTCTGCGGTAAACCATTTAAGAATTGTAGGTAATTCTAAATAACTACTACCCTCAATTGCCCCAGTAATATAATCCCAACCTTCTGTTTTATGTGCATAAGAGTCTTCAAAAATATGTTGTACAAAAAATATATTGATAAATATTGCAGCGGAAAAAGTTAAGGTAATAGAATAAATAGTGAAAAAGAATCCTGCACCCATAATATAACTCAAAATAATCCAGCTACTGATCACAAAAATATTATTAAAGAGTAAATCCCAAAATTCTTCAGCACTTTGCCAATGTTTAGATTTATGGTCAGAAATTATTTTTGACAAATTTATAGTTAATTTTGTTTTTAAAGAATTAATTATATCGATGATTAAGTCATAGATTCCCATAACCAAAGCTAATCGAGGTTTAATAGCAAGATAAAAAAAACCACCCGGAATAGCCATTAAAGGATGCCTAAGTAATTGATAGAGTTTTTGATTTGATGGAGTTAGGTTAGAAAATTCTTCTATTGAAAGAAAATCTGCTACTCCTCGATAACGTTCCCAATTACCATTAGTTTTATGATGATAAGCATGATCTCTTGACCATGAATATTGAGGCATTGCATTGATAATTCCTAAAATAAAACCAAAAATTCTATTCACCTTTTTAGAAGTAAAGAGAGAATAGTGTCCGCAATCGTGCATTAAAGAAAAACAACGTAGTGAAAACAATACCATTAAAATCATGATCAGTGGCAAAAACCAAAAGGAAATAGATGCAACCTTAAGCACTAAAAACCATAAAAATAAATAAGGAACTAATGTATTTAAGATTTGATAACTTGCCCAAAAATCGTTGCTCTTCATGTAGGGAATAAGAACAAAATCGGACTTTTTAATAGTATTCTTCATTAATATTTTTGACTCATCTAATTAGTGTGTTATTTGAATAGTTGTCTTTCTACATCATAGTCATAAATCCAAGCGGTTTTTTGATTTAATAAATTACCATCATTAACAGAAGATATTAAATGCAATCCTAAGTCTCTTACTATCGCTTTTATTCCTGTTGCGTGGAATATTTCTGCATTCTTTTTAGATGTTAGTTGTACATTTACTGTACGTTGTAGTCTGATTTGTTGATATTTAAGAAAAGCAGTTTCGATGTCTTTTTCTTGAACAATACATTCCGCTAAAATATATGCGTCTTCAATAGCCATAGCTGCACCCTGTGCTTGAAATGGCAGCATTGGATGAGCGGCGTCTCCTAATAAGGTAACATTTTTTTGTGACCAATAAGGCAATGATTGATGAATAAATAAACCCCATTTATAGCAAGGTTCTTCATTAGTCACCATATCTTTTAAAATTTGATTTAACAAATAAGATTTATTGGTGAAATTTTGAGCAATTTCTCGTTTATCCGCTAAAATCGTCCAACCTTGTTCATGCCAATTTTGATTTTTTACCACTAAAACTAAATTAAGCCAAGATATTTTCTGTTCTTGATTACCGTTAGGATATGCTACCACATGATGATTTTCCCCCATCCACACCGTTGCTTTACCTAATAACGATTTATAATCATCTTTGAAAGGTAAAATTACTCTATAGGCGGCATAACCTGCATATTCAGCTTTATACTCAGGAAATAGCGATCGCCTAATCATGGAATGAACTCCATCAGCTCCAATCAATGCTTTTGTAATCAAAGGATCTTGATTTTTAAACTTTAAAACTACTTGATTATCTTCTTGCTGATAACTTTCTAAATGTTGAGCAAAGTAAATTTTACTACGATCTTCAAGGGAATTAAATAATAATTGATGTAAATCTGCTCTCCGACATTGATAATAAGGTACTTCACTATTTAATTTCCATTGTGCCAAGATGTCATCAGATTTAAAAGAGCGTAACTGAAAACCAAAACAACGATGAGATATGTTTTTTAAAGACTTTTCTATACCTAACTGATGAAACACTCGGACAACATTAGGGCTTAATTGAAGTCCATACCCTAAAGCCTCAAAGGAATTAGCTTGTTCATATAATCGAAAATCAATCCCTTTTTGTTGTAAGGCAAGGGCGAGGGTTAAACCACCTATACCGCCGCCAATGATAGACAATTGTTTCATTAAAGTTGATCGTAAGATAAGTTTAATAAATTACATTTTTAATTTTTAAATACGTTGGCAAATACTATTGACTTTTACGAATGCTTCAAGTAAATATTATTTGCTTTTATAAATACTTGGGTGAATAATATTCACCCCCACAAATACTTCATTAATTTTAAATCTTAACTGCTTCGGTAGTTTCAGCTAGTTTTAGAGAGGTTGCGGATTGAGATTTCACAGCACGAAACATTCCAAAACGACATAAACCAGCACCAAAACCCACTCGCATTAATAACATAGTTGGCACTTCTCGCAAAGATTTGATAAATCCAGAAAAACCAAAACGAATTAAACCTTCAGGTCTTACTATACCCTGCCAAATAGATTCTAGCCAAGAGGGTAGAGTTTCTTTTGTCCAATCTGCGGTCATTACTTCCCCTTCTACTAGACCTGTTTCCGCAATTTGTTCTGAAAAACCCTCAATGCTTGAAAAGGAAGGATGTGACCATTGATCTAGTAATTGACGCATTACTACTTTTTCCCAACCGTTTAAAGGAACTTTGCGATCGTCTCTTTGATTCCAGTCAGCTACAACTAAAATGCCACCGGGTTTTAAAACTCGCATCATTTCTTGAGCATATTTAGCTTTATCGGGCATATGAGGACCAGCTTCGATAGACCATACTACGTCAAAACTATTATCAGGGAAGGATAAGTTCAGAGCATTATCTACTTGAAACTTTGCAGTAACATCTTCAGGAGTTAATTCTGTTGCTCGTTGCACTTGTTTAGGGCTAATGGTTATTCCTGTGGCTTGAAAACCATAACTCTTAGCTAAAATACGAGTACTTCCACCAATACCACAACCAACATCTAAAACAGTAGTGCCAGAAGGTAATTTATCTAATCCTCCCCATTTCACCATTTCATGAACGAAATCTGCTTTTGCTTCTAAAAAGTCTTTTTGTCTTGGAGGTGTGCCATAATGACCTAAGTGAATATGTTCTCCCCAATAAAATTCCAAAATACCGTCATCCGTCCATTCATCATAAGAATTAGCTACGGTTTCAGGAGATTCAAAACTACGAGGAGTAGCTAGGTAGATTACAATCCCGATTACTAATGAAATTACTAATATGCCCAAAAAATAGTATAAAGACATTAATATAAACCTTAATATTTATTTACAATTTTTTTATAATATCATTTTTAGGTTTAACAATTATCCTTTTACTCCACTACTAGCATCGCTAGGGATAATATACCGTTGTAGTAATAAAAATAATAATAAAACAGGGGCGATGGAAATAACAGATCCTGCGGCAATAAAACGCCAATTCAAATCTAAAGAACTAGCTAACCCCGCAACTCCTAATGGTAAAGTATAATATTCTGGACGATCAAGAATAATTAGAGGCCATAAAAAATCACTCCATGCACCGATAAAGACAAAAATGGCTAAAGTAATAGTAGCAGGTCGTACAGATGGTAACATGATATGCCACCAAATACCAATTTCGCTACAACCATCAATGCGGGAGGCTTCTTCTAATTCTTTAGGCACACCTTGAAAAGCTTGTCTTAATAAAAAGATGCCAAAAGCTGAAGCTAAATTCGGTAAAATGATCCCTAAATAATTGTTTCTTAATCCAAATTGTACAGCGAAAATATATAAGGGAATCATTACTATTTGAAAAGGAATCATTATGGTTGCAATTACTAAAGCAAAAATAAAATCTTTTCCTTGAAAATTAAGTCTAGCTAAAGGATAAGCGGCGAGGGAACAAAATAATAAATTTAAAATTACAGTTAAGACTGCGGTGATGGTACTATTGAGTAAATAACGCCCAAAAGGATAGTTTTCCCAGACGAGAGAAAAGTTTTCAAAAGTAAATTGTTGGGGAATAAATTGTGGTGGAAAAGTAAAAATATCTTCTCCGGCAGACTTAAAAGATGTACTTAATAACCATAGTAAGGGAAATAACATTAATAGGGCGATAATGGTTAATAATAAGTAAATGACTATAATTTTAATAAGATTTTTTTTGTTTTTCATATAACACTTTAATTAATTAAATGTAAAACGAGAAGCCAAGGAAAAGATCCCAAATATTAATAATACCCCACCACTTAAAGGATTTATCCACTGTGTAATAATCCTTAAACTGAGAAAACTTTTTAACATTCCTGTAAATGTTCCTGCTAAAATTAAAGGAAAAACATAACCAATTGCATAACTAATTAGAAAAATTACACCTAAAAATAAATTTTTACTATTAGCAATATAAGCAAGTAATGTTATTAAAACTGGAGTACTGCAAGGAGAAGCAATCAAACCAAAAGTGATTCCTAATAAATAAGATTTTAAACCATCAGGAAAATTATCTTTTATCCAATTAGAAGTGTCCCAATTAGGCAATTTTAAAGGTACTATTTCTAATAAATTTAATCCCATCAAAATGGCGATCGCACTAACAAAAATGGGTAAACCCGTGCCAATTTGTCCATAAACCTTACCTAAAAAAGCCGCAAAAACACCGAGAATAGCTAGAGTAGTGGCTAAACCAAAGGCAAAATAAGTAGATTGGATAAAGGAAGAAAACTTGCCTTTATTATCATAACCACCGATATAAGCAACAGTAAGAGGAAGCATTGATAGCATACAAGGGGTTAAACTGGTAATTAATCCTGTCAATAAAATAATGCCAATACTGAAAACACTTATCTGATTTAACTGATTATTTACTAATTGATTAGCTAATTGTTGTAGTTGATAAAGTTGTGTTGAAATAAATTCAAAAATCATTTAGATAATTAGGAATAAGGAATTAGTAGAGGTGAATGGTAAACACAAACGCATCTGAGTATAAAAGTAAAAGTGAGGGTAGGGACTATTGTACTTTGATAACAATGCACAGGGTAAAGTTTTTTAAATTTTTTACTAATTTTAAAAAATGTCAATAAATCAAAATAATTATTCATCATGGTTAAAATATACTTGGTTTCTACCATTATTTTTTGCCTGATATAAAGCATTATCAGCTAATTTTATTAGCATTTCTATAGAAGATTCAAAAGAGGGCTTAAAAGAAGCAACTCCTAAACTTAAAGTTATATATTCACTAACTTTTGAACCTTGATGAGGTATTTTTAAATTTAGTATTTCTGCTCTGATTTTTTCAGCAATATTTACCGCACCTTTTATATTAGTATTCGGTAAAATAATGGCAAATTCTTCACCGCCATAACGAGCTAAAAAATCTGAGGATCTTTTAACTATATTATCCATAATTTGTGCCACTTTTATTAAACATTTATCTCCCTCTGGATGTCCATAAATATCATTATAAGGTTTAAAATAATCCACATCGCATAAAATTAAAGATAAAGGTTGATTTCCTCTCAAAGAACGTTGCCATTCTTGTATGAGAGTATTATCAAAATAATGACGATTATAAATACCTGTTAATCCATCAATAGTTGCCAATTTGCTCAACTTTAATTCTAATTTTTTTCTGACGGTAATATCTCTAACGGTAATAGAAAAACCATCACCTAACTTAACAGCGATAAAATGAAACCATTTTTGTTCGTTTTTATAATGATATTTAATATCTTGCTCTAGAGCTTTACCTGTTTCTATAACTCGGATAAAAGCAGGAAATAATTCAGGTTTTATTTTGCTAATAAATCTTTTGAAAAGTAATTTTCCCGTCAAATTTTCTGGTTGACTATTAAAAATTTTAGCGGTAACGGGATTAACAACAATACAACGAAAATCCTCAATTTTACCTGTTTTTGGATCTCTAACAGCTTCTAAAGCGGCAATACCATCAAGAGAAGCATTGAGAATACTAGAAATTAATGCCCTTGATTGATATAAAATAGCCTCCGCTTCTTTTCGTTGACGAATTTCTTTTCTTAAGTTTTCTTGTTCTTTTTTTAGTAATAACTGCTCTTTTTCTAATAATTTTCTTTGGGTTTGAATTGTTAATTGACTGGTTATTCTTGCCAATACTTCTTCTTCTTGAAATGGTTTAGTTATATAATCTATTCCTCCTACTTCAAAGGCTTTTATTTTATCAAATACATCACTTAAAGCACTAATAAAAATCACAGGAATATCTTTTGTTTTTTCTTCTGATTTGAGTTTTTCACAAACTTCATAACCATCCATATTCGGCATTAAAATGTCTAATAAAATTAAGTCAGGAGGGTTAGATTGAGCTGCAATGATGGCACTTTCTCCATCGGAGGCTTTTTTTACTTTATAATCTTTCCCCTCTAACATTTTTGACAAAACTCTCAAATTTGCTGGTTGATCATCAACAATTAAGATACTTTCTATTAATTTTTCTTCTGAGTTAGAATCAAAGTCATTCATCGAATTATTTATAGCTATATAAAAAGTATTTTTATGAGGGTAGGAAAAATTTATCAATTATTTGGTTATGAATTATTCTATAAGTTTTCTTATTTTTTTGAGTTGAAAGTTATCAACTAAATTAGTTAATTTATCAATTAAAATCTTATATTCTAGGGGAATTTGTGCAATCAATTCTAATATTAAATCATCATCCAGATCAACTGCGGCTTGATATAATTGTTGTATCCATGATGGAGACATAATTTGTAAATCTTCAAGAGTTAAAGGTTCATTAGTAGAAACAACCATAGTTTGATTTTCTTCTTCATAGATATATTCAACTCCTAAGTGTTTAGCCATTGCATCAAAGATAACGGATTCTTTAAAAGGTTTTCTGATAAAATCATCACACCCAGCAGAAAGAATTACCGCTTTTTCTTCTTCCAAAACACTAGCCGTTAAAGCAATAATAGCCGTAGCATTACCTTTAATTGTACCTTTGATATATTGGGTTGCTTCATAACCATCCATCACAGGCATTCGCATATCCATCCAAATTAGATGAGGTTTCCAATCATCCCATATTTCGATCGCTTCTTGTCCATTTGCCGCTTCTTTTAATTGAAATCCTAAAGGTTGTAATAATTTTATCAGTAATAAACGATTCATTGAGCGATCGTCAACTACAAGAATACGATAGTTTTGCTGTCCAGATTTTAAGCCTATCACATGACGAGAATTAATCCGTTGTTCAATTTCTACCTCTTCAAGTTTTATTACTTGGGTAACAACTTCAAAACTAAAAATACTACCTTCTCCCAAGGTACTTTTTATACTTATATCTCCTCCCATTAACTGAACAAATTTTCGACTAATAGGTAATCCTAAACCAGTGCCTTCTTGGCTATTTCTACCAACTTCTGTTTGAGTAAAGGCTTCAAAAACTTTCCCAATATCTTCTTCTGCAATTCCTGCACCAGTATCTTCTATGGCAAAAGTGATATGAATTATATCTTTGTTTTTTGGTTGATAAGGGGTTAAATAGACTAATACATTAACTCCTCCTTCTTCCGTAAATTTAATAGCGTTATTCGTCAAATTGATTAATACTTGCCGTAATTTTGTCTCATCAGTGCGAATATAACGAGGTACATTCTCATCTCTCTCAAAATTTAGCTGTAATTCCTTCTCTTCAGCTTTTAGTTGTAATAAATCTTCAATTTCATTCATTAAAGTGTAAAGATCAAAGTTTTTCTCATTTAGGGTCATTTTCCCTGCTTCTATCTTCGACAAATCGAGAACATTATTGATTAAATTTAATAAATAATTGCCACTACGATTAATGATGTTTATATTCTCTTTATGATCTTCTGGTAACGTCTGCGATCGCATCATAATTTGAGAAAAACCAAGAATGGCATTCATAGGAGTACGTAATTCATGACTCATATTTGCCAAAAAAACGCTTTTTGTTTGATTAGCTATCTCTGCTTTCTCTTTTGCCATAGCTAATTCAAGATTTCCTGCTTGAAGTTGAGAAGTTGATTTTTCTAAAGATTCAATAACTTGATTATAACGAGTAGCAATATGTCCTACTTCCGTAAAAGGCTCAACTGGTACACGTAAACTAAGATCTTGAGTTTTCATCTGCTCATCCATAATAGTGAGTAAATCATAAACATCAGTTTTTGCTCTATGTTCAGATACATTTAACCCTATATCTTCATCTTCTAAAGAAACCCTTAAAGGAAAAAAACGGTTAACAAAATTAAGTAATAACCAAGCCATACCAAAAGCCCACACAAAACAGACGAAAATACCCAATAACTGTACTAATAACTGTTGAAAAGAGTTTAAACCAGTGCCTAATAACTCAGGTTGCCCAAATAGTGCTACAGCTAAAATTCCCCATGTTCCACCCACTCCATGCACTGCCACGGCATCCACCGCATCATCAATTTTTCGTTTTTCTAATTGAGCTTTCGCAAATAACATTAAGTAAGCACCGACAGCCCCAATAATGAAAGCCTCAGGGGTAGAAACAACATGACAACAAGCAGTTATCGAAACTAAACCTGCAATAGTACCATTCATCAAAAACTCAACTTCGGGCATTTTATACTTTTGCCATCCAAAAAAGCAACCACTAATCATACCAGCTACTCCAGCCATCAGAGTATTCACCAAAATTCTGGGTACTTGATCATTAAAAACAAAAATACTACCTCCATTAAAACCAAACCATGCTATCCATAACAACATTACTCCTAATACTGATAACGGTAAATTTGAGCCATTAATTTTATGAACAGAAAAACGACCATGACGAGGACCTATAATTAATAAAAGGGCAAATGATACCCATGCACCTATACTATGAACTACAGTACAACCAGCAAAATCCACAAAACCCAGATTACCTAACCAGCCAATAAAACCATTTTGACTGCTATTCATGCCATTCCATGCCCAATGACCAAAGATAGGGTATATAATGCCAGAAATAATAGCAGAAGCAATAATATAGGAACTAAATTTTAATCTTTCCGCCACTGCACCCGAAACGATGGTTGTTGAAGTACTACAAAACATAGCTTGAAAGAGAAAAAAAGCACCTAGATTAGAGTCATTATCCACATTAATAAAAAATCCTGTTGTGCCAATTATTCCACCTTTACTTAAGCCAAACATCAAGCCATAACCAAACATCCAAAATAAAGCAACGGAAATACCAAAATCTGCTAAATTTTTGACTGCTACATTGATGTTGTTTTTTGTTCTCGTCAATCCCGATTCCAAACACATAAATCCGGGTTGCATAAGAAAGACTAATCCAGCACAAATCAAAACCCATTGTAGATTAGTCATAAGCAATTTTGATATTTTGTTTAAGTTATCAATAATTATGTTTTAAATATTAAACTAGGACGAAAAAATATGATCAAATTTTCAAAAAAAAGTTAATCTTGTCAAGATTTCCATAATTTCTATTATAAATTTCTCTCTGCTAATCAGTAAATTTACGGTATAGAATAAAAAAAAAATTATATATTTTAAAGAAATAATAAGTTATAAAAATAAAAATTAATCTTTTTTGCTTAATGACACTAAAAGTTTTAGACTAAAAATAAAGAGAAAAATTGACTAAATATAGTTCTTACCCTTGATAAATAATTACCAATGCTAAACATAAAAAGGGTTGAGAGTAAAAATTAATAAATTGAATTCTTCTGAATTATTTTTTTGAGGGTTTATTATGAATGTAATATCTGGGGACTTTATTACTTATCTCCAACAGGAGTTAGATCGTTTATATGAACAAAAAGCAACTGGTGAATTAATATTGAGTCATGGAAATATTTCTGTTACCATTTTTATCTTGGCAGGAAGGATACAGTATGTTACTGATAGTAAACATCGGGTTAGACGTTGGCAACGTTCTATTTCACTACATTGTCATGATTGGATTCTCCCCACTCAAATATTAAATAGTCAACCTTGGGAGTATGATTTTTTATATCAAGGACTTAGTCAGAAAAAAATAACTCTCAACCAAGCAAAATCAGTCATTAAAACTGTTGCTGAAGAATGTTTATCAGAATTAGCTTTGCTACCACAAATTAAAGCAGAATGGCTAGAACATGATCGCATTAAATCAGCTTTTTCTTATTTTTTGAGTCTATCATTACCTGAAATTCATCCCGTTTTGAATCAAATAGATCAACTTCATCAAGAATGGCGTAAAAATGGTTTAGATAAATTACGACCTAGTTTAGCTCCCAATTTGTTAGAAAAAGGAAAAATAACCATTAATAATGTTGCCCAACAAAAATATTTGAATGGTGAATTTACAATTTGGGATATTGCTTTAAAGTTAAAACAATCTATCGCTAAAGTCGCTCATTCTTTAATTAATTGGGAAGAAAAAGGCTTAATTGAATTTAAAAATATCAATGATTTACCAGCTCCAATTCATAAAATAGTTGAAACAACAACAACCAAAAAATCCGCTGTGGTAAATCCTGTTACTATTCCTTCAGAAGCTAATTCTTTTGATACATCTGATAATTCCAAACAATCTTTTCTAATAGCGTGTATTGATGATAGTGCGATTGTTATTCATAATTTAAGAACAATTCTTGTACCCGCAGGATTTGAAATTTTAAGTATAAATGAACCGATGGCTGGTTTTGGCAAACTTATTGAACATAAACCTGATTTAATTTTATTAGATCTTAATATGCCTAATGCCAATGGTTATAGTGTCTGTAAATTTTTACGAGAAACTCCCGTTTTTGTTGATACACCAATCATTATTTTAACGGCACAAGATAGTAGTATTGATCGTACTCGTGCTAAATTAGTCGGTGCGAATGATTTTATCAACAAGCCTCCTGAAGCTCAAGCTCTAATTGCTTTAATTAATCGTTATTTAAAGTCTAGTAAAAAAACTGGAAAAAACTTAGCTAGTGCATAAACTTACCAATACTTAAATTTTTGCCCATCATATAATTTTTAGACATAGTCTTAGTACAAAGATTGACATCTTTTTTCATGATTTCTGGTATCTTTTACCCTGATTATTTACGCTGTTTTATCACACCTTACTTAAAATTATTATGAATAATTAAGAACAGTTGATGAAAAATTTATTGTTTAATTATGAAGAGATAATAACTTATTTAAGAAACATTAAATTTATGTTCTAACTTTAGTAAAAAGCTCTATCATATAAATATATTAAAAGAATTAAATCTATTATCTATTTAAGATTTTAATTCAAAATAGTAATCATAAATAGTAAGAGGGAAAAATTATAAACAACTTTGTTATTAAAAATACATAAAAAGAATATATTTCTAGTTTTTAATAATTGAGAAAAACAAAAATTATTATTATTAACCTTATTTTATCATGAGAGAATTACCATGATTGAAGACGAAGAAATCAGAGAAATATATAAAGTTTCAGGAGCAGAACATATTGAAAATTTGGAAAGAGGATTATTAACATTAGAAAAAGATCCTCACAATACAGAGTTGTTAGCAACTTTATTAAGAGAAGCCCACAGTCTTAAAGGAGATTCGAGGGTAATCGGGATTAAATCGGTAGAAACTATATCCCATCGTCTTGAAGAATTAATGGGGCGACTCAAAAATGGTCAACTTGATTGGTCAAATGTACTAGGAGAGAAAATGTATAGTACGGTGGGAGCTTTAGGAAAATTAGTCAATGAGGCTGTTACCGATGCACCTAGTGGTATTGATCCTAATCAGTTAATTAATCGTTTGAGCGAGTTTTTAATAGATACACCTTCAGTTAATTTCTCTTCTGACGAATTTTCATCTAATCAAGATCAAAGCAATAGTGATTTTACCGATAATGATCATCCCCTATTACTTATTGAAGATGAAGATTTACGGGAAATTTATCAAATTTCTAGTCAAGAACATTTAGAACAAATACGACTACAATTAGGCTTCTTGCAAGAAAATCCTGATGATCAAGATTCTTTAGAAAAGTTATTGACAGAGTTAGAAAGTTTTGAACTAGATTCTCATGTGGTTGAACAGGATTCCATTGAAGTTTTAATCCATAAAGTCAAAAAAACTTGTGAAATACTTAAAACTACTCAATTATCTTTTCCTCAAGTTGCACCTTTTCTTATTCAAGGAATAAATGCGATCGCTTCTTTAGTCAATCAAGTTACAACAGGAAATGTTGTCTTAGTCAATTATGAAAGAATATTAGGAGATTTAGAAAATTTAGTAGTAACTGGTGAGACTGCCAATAACGATACGGATTCTTCAACAAAAGTAGTTAAAGATATTGCTGGTATTCCTCAAAGAAGAAAAGAAGATCTTGGCATTCAGGATACCATTAGAGTCCCCATGCGTTATTTAGATGCTTTAATGACTCATACAGGGGAGTTAACAGTAACAAAAACCCGTCTTGCCCATACAGGAGAAAAAATTAGAGATTTAATTTATATCTGGAATGACTGGAAAACCCGTAAAAATACTAATTCGGCTCTAAGAAGAAAAGTTACCGAAGAAAAACTAGACGAAATTATCCATTACCTTCACAGTAGCGTTTCTGAAAATAATACTCGTTTAGACTTAATTTCACGGGAATTAGACGAAAAAATCCGTACTCTGCGTTTATTACCTCTTTCGACAATTTTCCTTCTTTTTCCTCGTTTAGTGAGGGATTTAGCTAAAGAACAAGGGAAACAAGTAGATTTTATCATGGAAGGAGGGGAGATTACTGTTGATAAGCAAATTTTAGAGGAAATGAAAGATCCTTTATTACACTTATTACGTAATGCGGTAGATCATGCCATTGAAACCACTCAAGAGAGAAAACAAGCCAAAAAAGATCCCATTGGCAAAATTTGGCTTAAAGCTACTCGTAGTGGTGAAAGTATTGTTTTGGAAATAGGAGACGATGGCAGAGGTTTAGACACAGAAAAAATTAAACAAACAGCCATTAAACGTAAACTTTATCGTGCAGAAGATTTAGCTTTGATGGGTGCAAGTCAATTGCGATCGCTAATCTTTTTACCCGGATTCTCTACCCGTAACTTTGTCACGGAAATATCAGGGCGTGGTGTTGGTTTAGATGTGGTGCGGACTAATATTGAACGGTTAAAAGGTCATATTACCATTGATTCTAACCCCAATGAGGGATCAGTATTTCGGATTCAATTACGCAGTACTGTTGCAACTCTTAACGTGATGTTATTTGAAGTACAAGGATTAATTCATGGTATGCCCCTAGAGGCAATTTCCAAAACATTATTGATAAGTAATAAGGATATTTATTCTCTGGAAGGAAAAACCACCATCACCGTTGACGAGAAACCCGTTACCCTCGTCAAAATGGCAGACTTATTGGAATTGCCGAACCTTAACCTTCCTACGGCACAAAAACAGCGACAAAGACAAGAAAAAACCTTTACTCCTGCCATCTTATTAACGGTAGAAGGACAAAATCTCGCCTTTGAAGTGGAAAGACTTCTTGAAGTTTTAGATGTGGTAATTAAACCTCAAAGCAAACTTTTAAAAAGAGTTCGTAATGTTGTAGGTGCAACGATTCTAGGCACAGGGGATGTGTGCATGATCCTTAATCCTAACGATCTCATGAAATCTGTTAATAAAGTTCATCATACGGTAATGACTTTAGAGCAAGGAGATTTAGAAGATGAGCAGGGAAATTTCCAAAAACCTTTAATTCTCTTAACTGAAGACTCTATTGCAGTTCGGACTCAAGAAAAACGTATTCTCGAAAAAGCTGGTTATGAAGTGGTGATTGCTGTTGATGGTATGGATGGTTATAACAAACTACGCAACAGTGGCAGAAACTTTGATGGCATTATTTCTGATGTAGAAATGCCTAACCTCAATGGTTTAGAGTTTACGGCTAAAGTGCGTCAACACCCTGAATATAAAGAATTACCGATTATTCTTGTTACTTCTCTAGCTAAAGAAGAAGATAAACGCAAAGGTGCTCAGGCGGGAGCAAATGCTTACATCATTAAAGATCAATTCAATCAAGAATTATTGATCGAAACTCTTGATCGCTTAGTGTAATTCATCAAACATCAACCAAAACTATAATCACAAAATAAACGGAGACAAAACTATGAGTATTTTACAATCTAAAAAATTACAAACTCGCATTTTGATGGGCTATACTTTGCCTTTAGGTTTATTAACTTTATTTGCTTTAATCATGGGAGTCGCTATTAAAAATACCAGTGATGTCTCGATGGAAATAGAAAGATCAAATCACGTCATTGATAATATCAGAGATTCTGTTATTCATACTTCTCGTATTGTTCGTAGTGTCCGTGGTGCTGGGCTATTTCCCAAAGAACCTCGTTATGTGGAATCCTATAATGTAGGGGTAGAAAGATTAGAAGACACTCTGACTAAAATGGATAATGGAGATATAAAAGATCCTCAACAAAAAGAAAACTGGCAAAAATTGGTCAAAGAAATTGAGTTCAAAAAAACAGAAAGTGAGCAAATTATGAATCTCATCAAAGCAGGAAAAATAAATGAAGCAATTCCCCAAATTAGTGAATTAGAAATGACCAGTTTTGACAAAATAAAAGATTCAATGTTGGAACGTGAAACTAAAATTATCGAAGATTTTAATAGTAAAGAAGAATTTGTTTTAAAACTAACAATGACTTTTATTGTTGTGGGTTTATTTGGTGGTGTAGCAGGAACATTAGTTTTTGGTAATATGATCGCTAAAGCTATTACTGACGAAGTCAAAACGGCTATTAATAATATTACTGCTTCTTCTAACGAAATTGCAGCAACCATGGAACAACAAGAGCGTACAGCAAATCTACAAGCGGCTTCTGTTAATGAAACTACAACCACAATGGATGAGTTACGAGCTTCTTCTCATCAATCAGAAGAACAAGCCGAAGCAGCGGCTCAAGCGGCTCAAGAAGTTTTGCAATTAGCTGATAATGGTAATCAATCTGTAGAAGAAACCGTTGCTACCATGATTGACTTGAAAAACAAAGTTGCCGCCATCGCTGATCAAATTGTCAGATTATCAGAACAAACTAACCAAATTGGGAATATTTCATCTTTAGTCAGTGATTTATCTCAACAAACAAATATGTTAGCTTTGAATGCTTCTGTAGAGGCAGTAAGGGCAGGAGAACATGGAAAAGGTTTTGCTGTAGTTGCGGAAGAAATCCGTAAATTAGCAGATCAAAGTCGTCAATCAGCTTCTAATATTGGTAGCTTAGTTTCCGATATTCAAAATGCCATTAACACTACCGTTATGGTGACAGATGAAGGAACAAAAACCGTTAATGCTGGTATGAATATCACAGAGCGTACGGCTAATGCTTTTGCTGGAGTATTAGAATCTGTTAATAATGTGGCGATGAATAATCAACAAATTGTTCTAAATATTCGTCAGCAAGGTAAAGCGGTACAACAAGTTCTCGAAGCAATGGATAGTATTAATCAAGGTGCACAAGAAAATGCCGCAGGGCTTTCTCAAGTTAAAGTTGGTACACAACAGTTAAGCCATACTGCAAAAGAACTAAGTGCGATCGTCTAATTTAAAAAGCAGTAGAAAAAAGGAGAAAAAACAATGACAATCAAAGTGCTATTAGTCGAAGATTCACCAGTGGCTTCAACAATCTTCAAAAGAATGATTAATAGCGCTGATGATATGTCTGTAGTAGGCACAGCAAGAACAGGAATTGAGGCGTTGGAATTAATGCCTAAAGTTAAACCTGACGTTATTTGTACTGATTTAATGATGCCAAAAATGAACGGTTTAGAGTTAACACGGGCGATTATGAGTAGCACGCCAAAACCTATTTTAGTAATTAGTGCTTGTGTGCAGGATGAAGATAAAAATAATGTCTTTCAACTCCTTGATGCTGGTGCTGTAGATGTTTTTCCTAAACCTCGAAGCGGTAATATTGAAGATTATGAAATGATTACTCAAAAACTTCTGACCAGAATTAGGGTGTTATCTGGGGTAAAAGTTTTTACAAAACGTAGTCAAAATATTAGCCCCATTCTCACTAATAATGGTATTCCCGTAAAAATTAACCGTGATAATACTAATAACACTGTTTCTTCTACCTTTGTTAAAGGAATTAAAGTATTGGCGATCGCATCTTCTACTGGTGGTCCTCAAGCCTTTCAAGAAGTATTAAGTCAATTTCCAGCTAATTTTCCTGTCCCCGTATTATGTGTACAACATATTAGCACAGGATTTTTAGACGGATTCATCAACTGGTTAAAACAATACTGTCATTTATCAGTTGTGGTTGCACAAACGGGAGACTCACCCCGAAAAGGTTATATCTATTTTCCTCCCGAAAGACAACATTTACAATTAGATGCCCAAGGAAGATTTTACTGTGTTGAAGGTGTTGCCGTTGATGGTCATTGTCCTTCAGCTACCGTATTATTTCAAAATGTAGCTCGTTTTTATGGTTCTGCCAGTATTGGAGTTTTAATGACGGGAATGGGAAGAGATGGGGCTTTAGGGCTTTTAACTCTAAAACAAAAAGGAGCTTATACCATTGCTCAAGATGAGGCTACTAGCATTGTGTTTGGAATGCCTCAAGAAGCAATTCGGTTAGGTGCTAGTAAGATTGTGTTGCCTTTACCTGAAATTGCTCCCAAAATTATGGAAATCATTACTTAGTAAGCTCAGTTTTGTGGGAATAAGATAGTTAATTTTTATTTTTATTCCTTGTGATTTATTGATGATTATTTACTCCTAGAGGACTTAACAATGATTACGGAAACTATATCACCTTCTTTAAGGGAAGAATTTGTTGAATTAATAGCTAAACAGACGGGTATTGAAATCCGATCTCAAAATTATGGCTCTATGGGAGATAATATTTTAAGTCGAGTTCAAGAGTTAAAACTATCATCACCTCAAAATTACTATAATCTTTTAGTAAATTCTGAAGGAGAAGAAGAGTGGCAAAAATTTGTTTGTTTAACCACTAATAAAGAAAGCTATTTTTTTCGAGATAAGGGACAATTTTCTTTACTGCGCAACACTCTTTTACCTGAATTGATTCGTCGCAATCAACGCACAAAATCTTTAAAAATCTGTAGTGCTGGATGTTCTACAGGACAAGAACCTTATTCCATTGGAATTTTACTTAAAGAGTTAATTCCCGATTTATCTTCATGGAATATCACTATTTTAGGTATTGACATTAATAGGGAATCTCTTGCTCAAGGTAAAAAAGGATTTTATAATACATGGTCATTTCGGCAAGTGGAAGAGGATATAAAAGCTCGTTATTTCAAAAATTCCGCTGGTTATTATCAGCTTAATGAGGAGATTCGACAGTTAGTTAAATTTCACCAGGTTAACCTTGCAAGGGATATAATGCCCAGTTTTGACTCGAATTTGCATGATATGGACTTGATTATCTGTCGTAATGTTTTTATCTATTTTACCGAAAGTGCGATCGCCCATGTAATTGAAAAATTTTTTAATACTTTAAAGCCTAATGGATATTTAATGACTGGTCATGCCGAATTAAATAATAATCAGGTTAAAGCATTTCAAGCTAAACTTTTTACGGAATCAGTGGTTTATCAACGCCGTAGCGGACAATTTGCCCATGCACAACCTTCTCCTAGTCAATCTTTTAAACCTACATCTTTTAATTCAGAAAGCATAACACCAATACAAACACAAAATAAAATTGTTTCAACATCTATTAAACTGAGTCCATCGAAAAATGTCAAAAAATCAACAATAATCACAGAAAAGATCAAAAAAACATCGAATACTTATGAAATTTTATTGACAGAAGTTGAACAATTATTTAAAACGAAATCTTATAATTTAGCTCAAAAAAAATTAGAGCAAATATTGCAAGAATTTCCTAAGAATTTTGAAGGTACTTATTTAATGGCACAATTACAGGCGAATTTAGGTCAATATGAGTTAGCAAAAAAATGGTGTGATAAAGCAATTACTCTTAATAGTTTTAACCCTAATCCCTATCATATATTAGCGAATATTGCTGAGGAGCAAGGAAATTTAGAAAGTGCAAAAAAAGCTTTAAAACAAGTCATTTATCTTGAACCTAATGGAGTATCAGCTTACATTAATTTAGCTAATTTATATCAACAAGAAGGAGATTTGAAAAGAGCAAATAAAATGCAACAATCAGCACTAAAAATTTTACAAACATTACCTAAAAATACCTCAATTTTAGAATTAGGTAATATTTCTGTAGAAGATTTAACGATTCAATTACAACAATTATTATCATGATTAAATATATTTAAAAGCAAAACATAAGCAACTTTAAATATTAAGAATAATTTCACAATACTGTCATTATTATCAATTTAAAAACTATATTTTAGAGGACAAAACTATGAGTTATTATCTTACTTTTACTTACAATAATTTATTTTATGGCGTAACGGCTGAAACAGTACAAGAAGTATTTTTTCTTCCTGAATTAAAACCCATTCCTGAAGCTCCAAAAGAGATAATTGGGGCGGTTAATGTTAGGGGTAATATTACACCAATTATGGATCTTAATTTACGCTTTGGTTATGAGCAAATAGACTATAATCTCAATGATAGTATTGTCATTCTTCAATGGCAAGAATTAAGATTAGGTATTCTTACAAATCAAGTTCATGAAGTTAAATTTATTGATGAACAAACTATCACCAGTGAATTATCTTATGATAATAGTTGGGGAGAAATTCCCCAAGAAAAATTTATTAAAGGTGTAGTTGAAGATCAAGAAACATTATTATTATTGCTAAATGTACAAACCTTATTACGGTATCGTGAAGAACAAGAATTTTCTCTTGATTTAGATTTATTTGACTTACCAGAAGAACAAGAAAAATCAATAAATAGTGAAGAAATAGAAACTACAAAAGGGGATTTAATTCAGTTCAAAAAAACAATCTTTTTTCCTCAAGCAAATGATTATGAAAGAAAAATACTGCAAAAAAGAGCTAATAGTTTAAGAGACTCTATTCAATTAAAAGATTTTACTGGTTTTAAACCAATTTCTGTGTTTACTCTCAATCAAGAATATTTTGGTGTTGAATTATCTTTAGTGAAAGAATTTATTAAATTTAGCCAAATAACTCCTATTCCTTGTACTCCTAATTTTATTCTGGGTAATATTAATTTGAGAGGAGAAATTATTACTTTAATTGATATTAAAGGCTCATTTAATTTATCTAAATCAAGTCTAAAAAAAGAAAATCAAGCTGTTATTGTTAATGTTGAAGGAGTAATTGTTGGGCTTTTAGTTGATACTGTTAACGATATTTTTATGCTCAATCCTCAAAAGTTAATTTCCCCTGATAACCTAGATACTGAAATTAACAAACATTATTTATCTGGAGTAATTCCTTATCAAGAAAAAATGTTAGGATTAATTGATTTAACCGAAATTATTTTAGGAGGTAGTCTATTAATTGATGAAGCTGTATAAGCAGTCAAAATTAACTTGAACTATATAATTATTTTCTCTCTTCTATTACTTTAATAAAACTAGAATTAGTAATTTTTAAAGAGTTATCAAGTTTTTCTAACGTAAAATTTCTTTCTTCTTTTTGTTTTGAACCATCAGGATAAATATAAGTATTATTAGCAGTTAAAGTTACTGATTTTTCATCCTGACTTGTTATTTGTAAATTATCTACCGTTACTTGACTAAATTGAGCGAAAAAATTAGAATCTAACTGATTAGGATCAGCAAATATCCCCTTTGCTTGATCATATTGTTTTTGAGATACTAAATTATACAACTCTTGAACTTTGGCGATCGCCTCATTTCCATCAATAGAAGTAATTTCTTCCGTCACAGTCTCATTAACATTCGGATTATTCGTATCTGGATTGTTAGTGATAGGTTGAGATTGACTTTGAGCTTTTTCTTCAGCCTTTCTTCTCAATTCTTCAGCTTGTCTTCTCTCATTTTCTGCCTGTTGCCGTAATCTTTCGGCTTCTAAACGCTTATTAGCTTCTTCTTCTCGTTTTTTCTGTTCTTCAATCAGTCTAGCTTCAGTTTCTACTTTTTGTTGTTCAATCGTAGCTAATTCTTCTTGAGTTTGTTGAATATATTCCGTAAAAATAAAACCCGCAGATACAGCGACACCAGCTATAATGGCACTTAAAATTAAGGGAATCCAATTATTTTTACTCGTTTCTCTAATATTACTGTTTTCATACAAAGGCTGAGAAACAGGTTGAGGAGTATAACGGGATTTGGAGACAGGTTGAGGGGTATAACGGGGTTGAGGAGTATAACGGGGTTGAGAAACAGGTTGAGAAGAAAAAGACTCAGATTCAGGATAAAGTTGATCTCTAGTAATGGCAACGGTAGGAGATTCGATGCTGGTGTTAGAAGAAGAATTGATGGGAATATTTTTTCGTTGAGGAATTACCGCTACAGTATTAATGACACTTAAATATAAGTCTTGATACATCTGTTCGGCGGTAGTGTAGCGTTGACTTAAATCAATTTTAGTGGCTTTTTCTAGCACAGTTTGCAATAATGGATCTAAATTAGGAACGAAATCAGACCATTCTAATTGACCATTTAAGGAATTACTAGGAAATTCGATGGGGTATTTTCCTGTTAAACTATAGATCATCGTTAGACCTAAAGCAAACAAGTCACTACTATACATCGTTCTACCTGTACTTTGTTCTGGAGGCATAAATCCTCTAGTACCAACGATAACAGAGCTTACCATAGATCCTGAACCTAATTCTACCGTCCCCATTGTTTCTTTAACCGCACCAAAATCAATTAAAACAGGTTTATTGTCTCGATGACGAATAATGATATTTTCGGGTTTTATGTCTCGATGAATAATTTTTTTACTGTGAATGTATTGAAGAGTTTTCAGTAAAGATGATAGAATGGCATGACATTGAGAACAGTCAATCATGCCTAACTCTGCTAAACTTTTTCCTTCTATATATTCTTGAACAAGGTAAAATCGTTCATTATCGACAAAATAAGCATATAGAGTTGGGATTTCTGTACAATGTTGCCCTAAATCTTCTAATACTTGTGCTTCTTTATCGAATAAATCTTCAATAACATCTGCGGATACTCGATGGTTTGAGTTAATTGGTTTTAGACGTTTAATTACAATCAATCTTTGAGAAGGCATATGAGTGTCTCTAGCCAAAAAAGTTTCTCCAAAACCTCCTTGAGCTAAAGTATTAATAATTTGATAACGTCCAGCAATTAAAGATTCCATCTTAATAATTAACAATGAATAATGAATAATAAATAATGAACAAGTAAAAAATTATTTATTGAGTACCTATCTTAACGATTAACTATTAAATATAGCAGAGGTAAAAAAAACTAGAAGGGTTGCAAACACAATTCTTGACTGTGATTAGTTTTTAGAGTCGAACTTTACCTAAATGCAATCTAGGATTGTCTTTACTTATATCTCTGATTTTTTCATAAAATTCTTTTTCTTGAGTGGTGATATTACTGGGAGTGGCGATGGCAATTTTAACAAACAAATCACCATAATCACCCTTGGCACTACTCCAACCCTTACCTTTAAGTCTCAAAGATTGTCCATGACGAATACCTGAAGGAATTTTAATTTTCACTTCTCCTGCGGGAGTTGGTACATTAATTTCACCACCTAAAACCGCTTCATAAGGCGTAATTGGCACTTCACACACTAATTTATCATCTTCAAATTGAAAAAAATCATGAGGTTTTAACTCTACTTTAAGATAAAGATCACCTCTTTGTTTCGAGAGAGGGTTTAATTGTCCTTTTCCTTTTAACCTAATTTTAGTACCATTTTTAGCACCAGAAGGAATCTTAACATTCACGTTTTCTGCCCCTAAATTAAGCTGAGTTTCTACCCCATGATAGGCTTGACTATAACTAAGAGTAATATTTTTTTCTATATCACTCCCTTTGCTAGTTGTCGATGACGTTTTTGTGCCAAAACCAGTGTTTCCAGAAAACCCAGATGTGCTAGTACGACTACTACGAGAATTTGTATTACCAAATGATCGTCCTAATAAATCATTGATGAAATCATCAAAACTGCCATAGTTACCAAAATCAAAGTTATTGACACTGGCATTAGGATTTCTGGAAGTTGCATTTCCCCAAGGAGATTGCCCACTTGCTGATGATGCGGATTGCCAATATCGACCAAATTGATCATATTTTTTGCGCTTATCTGCATCCCCTAAGACTTCATAAGCCTCGCTAATTTCTTTAAATTTTTCTTCCGCCACTTTATTATCAGGATTTCTATCAGGATGATACTTAACAGCTAATTTACGAAAAGCTTTTTTTATCTCATCTCCTGTAGCATTTTTGCTAATTCCTAATACTGAATAATAATCTTTGTAATCGTTTGCACCCATATTTTTCTCTTATTTTTAAAAATTAAGCAGGTAATAATTATGATAATGATAAATTCTTAAAGGGCGAAGGGCGAAGGGTAATTAACAATTAACAATTATAATTTTCAAAAATCAATTGAAATAATGTTGAAGTCAATTCTCTTCTAGTCTTTTAGTCTCTTCGTCTTCTTTACTTTTTGCGACTTGCCCTTCCTAATCTTTCGTAATCTTTTAACACTTCTCCTGTACCATAAACTACGCATTTAAGAGGATTTGGAGCAATATGGGTGATAATTCCTGTTTCGTTAGCAATAAGACTATCTAAACCTTTAAGCAATGCACCGCCTCCAGCTAACATAATACCTCGATCAATTATATCTCCAGCTAATTCAGGGGGAGTTTGTTCAAGGATTTTTTTGATGGCATCAATGATATATTCAACGGTGTCGGCGATACATTCTCTAATTTCTTCGACGGTAATAGTAACTGTTTTAGGTAATCCTGAGACAATATTTAAACCCCTAATTTCCATGGTTTCTTGATCATCATCCGTCGGATAAGCCGAACCAATTTGCATTTTCACCTGTTCTGCGGTTCTTTCCCCTATAATTAAATTATAAGATCTTTTCAAATAACGTTTAATAGCATCGCTAACTTCATCTCCCGCTACCCTCACTGAGTCACTCAAAACGATACCTTGAAGGCTTAATACTGCTACTTCTGTTGTCCCCCCTCCAATATCCACGATCATATTACCTACTGGCTCATCTACAGGCAACCCTGCACCAATGGCGGCGGCTACTGGTTCGTCAATAAATTCTATATTATCGATCGCCCCTGATGTTTCCATGGCTTCTTCTACAGCTTTTCTTTCTACTTCAGTAATACCACTAGGTACACCTATAATAATACGAGAACGAGTTAAATTATTATTACCTCTAGCCTTTTTGATAAATTCTCTAAGCATCATTTCTGTTATTTTTACATCAGTAATAACACCGTCTTTTAAAGGGCGAATTGTTCTGACATTTTTTGGAGTACGTCCTAACATTTTTTGTGCATCTTTTCCCACGGCGATGGCTTCATTTTTATCATCATCAATGGCAATAATAGATGGTTCATCCACAACAATGTCTTTGCCGGGTATATAAATTAAAGTATTAGCTGTACCTAAATCTATGCCCATATCTTGTGATTCGGTGATACGATCAAATAAACCCATTTTTATATCCTCAATTTTTATATAAGTTTTGCTTCTAAAATTTAATAATGTACAAAGAATACTCTAGTATAATTTTTAAATTAAAAAAATCTAGCATAAAATCAACCATATATGAAGATGTATCGATAAATATAATGATTCTACTGTTAGATTCATTGGTCTTATGATAGAATATTTTTATTTAGTACATTTATACGCAAAACCATGAGCTTAAATATAGTACATTTAGTCGGTCGTGCTGGAATGAATCCAGAAATTCGTTATTTTGATTCAGGAAAAGTAAAATGTCGTATTACTCTTGCCGTTAATAGAGTTAGTAAAAAAGACGATCAACCTGATTGGTTTGAGTTAGAAATTTGGGGTAAAACAGCGGAAGTTGCAGCTAATTACGTGAAAAAAGGTAGTTTAATTGGTATTCAAGGAGCTTTAAAAATTGATACTTGGAGCGATCGCAATAGTGGAGATCAGCGTTCAAAACCAGTTATTAACGTTGATAAACTCGATTTATTAGGATCAAAAAAAGATAATGAAAATTATCAAAATAATGATGGGAACTTTTAGATAAAAACAGGCAATTTGTAGGGGTGAATTGATTTTACCCTACTAATTAGGAATATTCTTTGTCTATAAAATCAAAAAAGTTTTACAATACTAAACAATAACTTGATTAATTTTAATAGTTAGTTAAGAAAACAGGTCATAAACGTTGTTTAATAGAACAATTAAATGACTGTTAATTATTCATGGTGTGAAGTGAAGGAGAAAAATGACAGCAAATAGCCAACTTGTTTCCGTAAAGGTAATTCAGGGTTTGGCAAGACGAGGATTAATTAGTATATCTCGTCAGCCGAATCGGGAACAAATAAGAATTACAAAAGAATTTTATAAGCGCAGCTTTGATATTATTTTTTCAGCATCTGTTTTAGTTATATTTTCGCCCTTATATCTAATCTTAGGTGTTTTAGTGGCGTTTGCTTCTCCTGGACCGATTTTTTATCGGCAAGAAAGAGTTGGAAGAAATTTTAAAAGGTTTAAATGTATTAAATTTAGGACGATGGTAGTAAATGCCGATCAAGTTTTAGGAGAAATGTTGGCACGATGTCCGGAAAAACGTCAGGAATTTGAAGATAATTTTAAGCTCAAAGATGATCCCCGTATTACTTGGATTGGTAAGTTTTTGCGTTGGACAAGTTTAGATGAATTTCCCCAATTTTTCAATGTTTTAAAAGGTGATATGAGTGTAGTTGGACCTCGTCCTCTTGTTCCTGATGAATTACATAAGTATGGTAACAAAATGGATCGAGTTCTGACGATTAAGCCTGGTATTACTGGATTGTGGCAAGTTTCAGGGCGTAATGATATTCCTTACCCTCAAAGAGTCCTCATTGATGTTTATTACGTTAATCATCATAATTGGTTATTAGATATTTGGATTATAATAAAGACTATTGGAGTTGTTATTTTTCCGAAAAATAGCGGAGCATATTAGTAATTAATAATTAATAATTAATATAGCCAACTTAAATGATTTTTAAACTATCAAATAGTAGTAAATAATTATTATAACTCTGTCAATTCTATCTTCCTAAATTATCAAAAAATCCCCATGGCAAATTCTCGACTTAATAAATTAATATCTTATTTAAAACCTCATCAAGATAAGCTATATTGGGGAACTTCTGCTTTATTGGTAGTAAATATTATCGGGGTTTATATTCCTTGGTTAATTCGTGATATTTTTGATGATTTGCAAGATAATTTTGCTTATAAAACTCTTCTAGGCTATGTTGTTCTTCTGTTTGTTTTAGCTGGAATCATGTGGTGTATTCGGATGTTTTCCAGAGTCATTATTTTTGGCATTGGCAGACAGGTAGAATTTGATTTAAAACAACGTATTTTTGAACATTTATTAAAATTAGAACCAGCTTATTTTAATGTTAATACTTCAGGAGATTTAATTAATCGTGCTACCAGTGATGTCGATAATATTCGTCGTTTAGTAGGATTTGCTATTTTAAGTATAATTAATACTATATTTGCCTATGCTTTAACTTTACCAGCAATGCTTTTCATTAACGTCAGATTAAGTTTAATGGCTTTAGCTATTTATCCTTTAATGTTATTTACCGTACAATTATTTAGTGATAAATTAAGAGAAGAACAATTAGACGTACAAGAAAAATTATCCGATATTAGTGAATTGATTCAAGAAGATATGAGCGGTATTTCCTTGATTAAAATTTACGCTCAAGAAGACAACGAAAAAAAAGCTTTTGCAGAAAAAAATAAGCATTTATTAAAAGCTAATTTAAACTTAGCACAAACCAGAAATTTATTATTTCCTGTTATTGGTGGTATCGCTAATATTAGTTTATTGATTTTATTGTGGTTTGGTACTGCGGATATTGAAAAAGGTTTAATTACCGTGGGTGATTTTATCGCCTTAATTATTTATGTCGAAAGATTAGTTTTTCCCACTGCTTTACTAGGTTTTACCATTACTACTTATCAACGGGGTGAGGTTAGTATTGATCGTGTGGAGTCTATTACCCAAGTTGAATCCAAAATACAAAATAATCAAACTTCTGTCAACTTACCAGTGGAAAAAGTTAAGGGAGAAATCAAAGCTGTTAACCTTCATTTTACTTATCCAAATAATAATCATCCTGTCTTAGATAATCTCAATTTTACGATTAATTCTGGTGAAACTGTTGCTATTGTAGGTTCAATTGGTTCAGGAAAATCAACTCTTGCCAATTCGATTCCTCGTTTATTAGAAATTGAATCTGGACAATTATTTTTAGATGGTATTGATATTACTAATATTAATTTAACTGATTTACGTCAAGCCATCGCCTATGTACCTCAAGATAGTTTTCTATTCTCTACTACGATTAAAAATAACATTGCTTATAGTGATCCTGTTGGAGACATAATAGATGTAGAATATGCTGCTAAACAAGCACAAATTCACCCAGAAATTATTACTTTTCCTCAAAAATATGATACTTTGGTGGGAGAAAGGGGTATAAGTCTTTCTGGTGGACAAAGACAACGTAGCTCATTAGCAAGGGCTTTATTTGCCGATGCACCTATATTAATTTTAGATGATGCACTTTCTAGTGTTGATAATCAAACGGCAACTAAAATTTTAGAAAATCTTAAACAAGAGAAAGGAAAAACAGTGATTTTTATTACCCATCAATTATCGGCGGCACAAAATGCCGATCGTATTTTAGTGATGGAAGCAGGTAAAATTATTCAATCAGGTACTCATGAAGAGTTATTTTATCAAGAAGGATTATATAAATCTCTATGGCAACAACATCAATTAGAAGAAATTTTAAGTTAGTTGATTGAATCGTTAATGTTAATTGTTAATTTATATATTATCTAGTCAAATAGGAAATTCCCACCAAAAATCCTAATAATGCAAAAGTTGTTAGAAAAAAGTGCTTTAAAGATGTTCCTCTTTTTTTTACCATATTACGCATCGCTAATTTTACGTAACTGTCTTGAGGTTTAACATCAGATTTTAGATTCTCTAAGTCTTTAGTTCTTGTAGATTCAGGAGTAGAATTGGTCATAAATTTACTTTTAAGGACTATATTAAATGATAAGGACTAAATAACTAAAGGAATATATTTAGGGAGTTTTTTCCTCATTATATTAATTTATATTAATAATTAACCATCAAAATTTAACAATTAATAATTATTCTATAGCTCAAGAATGCTTAATAGAAAAAACATTCCCCAGTCGCATTAACTATAGATTTTTTTTAAGTATTATCAGAAACTAGTCAATTAAATATCATTTTTTGTTTAAGTATGGACTCCAAAAATAATACATAAATTCTTGAAGCAACACAATTAGGACAAGCTAATGTTTCACAACACTTGAAAATTTTAGCTCAAGTAGGAATTGTCACCCGTAATCACAAACGAATTAATGTTTATGATCAAGTAGCTAATCTTTTTACATTTCAATTATGTGATTGAGTTAGCAATGCTTTATCAATACAAATTTAGCAACAACATCAACAAATTGTACATTTTAAACTAATAAAACAACAATTAGAGCAGAATAATAAATCAAAATTTCCTAACAATTATTAACTATTTCTTCATCATTACTGAAGTTGATCTTAAACTCATAACTATCAAAAATAGAAGTAATTAAATAAATCTTACATTGGATGATTATATAAAAATAGATTTGATTGCTAATTAGGAAAATTGATGAATATAGAGAAGATTTATATCTAAAATTATGATTTATTTAGTATGATCTATTATTATAGATGTTAAAATCTAGGCAAAAAAGTAAAGTGTAACCAATATTACTAATTTAAAAATTATGAATGAATCTTATACAAATGGTACGGAAGAACAAACTCTCAATCGTGATGAAAGAGTCAAACAACTCAAAAATATGATTGACACTTTACATATTGCAGAAGATATTTCTAAAAATGGTTATTTAATTACTAGCTCAGAATTAGCAGATTTAATGGATATTAATGCTAGTGCCGTCACCAGTAGGGGTGAAGAATGGTCTTGGCGGAACTGGATTGTTTCTAGGGTAAGACGAGAGGGGAATCAAATTCTTTGGCAACTAGAAAGAGTAGAAAAAATTAATACTTAATAATTAATCATTAACAATTAACAATTAAATTGTCTTAAAATCGATTAGCTAACCTTAAAATTTGCCCAGCTAACATAGCGGCCCCAAAACCATTATCAATATTAACAACTCCGATACCTGTGGCACAAGAATTGAGCATCGTTAACAAGGCTGATAAACCACCAAAACTTGCACCATAACCTATACTTGTGGGTACAGCAATAATTGGACAACTGGCTAAACCAGCCACGACACTAGGTAATGCTCCTTCCATTCCTGCTACAACAATTAATACATCTGCTTCAGCAATTAAGTGACGATTACTCAATAATCGATGAATTCCTGCTACTCCAACATCCCATAATCTTTCTACCTCAAAACCAGATAACTCCGCTGTAATTGCCGATTCTTCCGCAATAGGCAAGTCAGCAGTACCTGCGGTAATAATAGAAATTTTTCCTTTATATTTGACTGAATTTTGCCCTATAGCCGCAATTTTTGCCATAGGATAGTATCGCAAATCATTAATATTTTCTTGTAATATCTCTGCTATTTCTGGTTCTAATCTTGTAGCCATCACAACAGAAGATTTTTCTCTCATGATGGTGATAATTTGGATCATCTGTTCAGTGGTTTTTCCTTGACTCCAAATCACTTCGGGAAATCCCGTACGTAGTTGTCGATGATGATCAATTTTGGCAAAATCTCCTATAGGTTCAAAATCTAGGTATTCTAATTTTTTGATACCTTCTTCTGGAGATATTTTTCCTTTGGCTATGGCTGATAATAGTTTTTCTAAAGATTGGCGATCACGCATTTATAAGTATTGGATATTGGATATTGGGTAATGGTTAATGAGTAAGAATTTAAAAAATTTTTTAGGAATTTTAAAAGATGTAGATTCAATGGGTTTTAGCTTATCAATTATTAATTATCAGTTATTAATCAAGTATTCATAATTACCTATTCAATACTAATTATATATTTATTTTAATAAATGACAAAAAAATGTAACAATGGGTTTAATAATTGCAGTAATTTAGAAAAGCGATCGCGAATAATATGACAAAAGCTCCATTTTATCAAGGAATTCAGTATTTTAATGAAGAATTACCCTATTTTAATGATTATGGTCAAGAAACAGCAATTTTAGAGGGAAAAACAGCTATATCTTCTCCCAGTGATAAAAAAGCAGTATATCAAACTCTTCTGGCGGCAGATGCCTTGCGTTATCTTACCCTTCATATTACTGCCAGTAAAGAATCAGGACATCCGGGAGGTTTTGCTAGTTGTGCTGAAGTTATCGCTTCTTTAGTCATGTTAGGGCATAAAAATTTAATTACCGAAGTTGGACACCACGCCCCTGGATTTTATAGTACTGTATTTATGGATAAATCCCTTGAAAAAATGGGAATTTATACTGTAGAAGATATGAGCAACCGTTTTCGGGAAATGCACGGTCTTTTAGGGCATTTATCAGGACAAATCCCCGGATTATTAAATCCTGCTGGACCTCTTGGGCAAGGACAACATTTTGCGATGGCTGGAGCGAAATTACACCCAAATACTTTATTTCCTGTTACTATCGGTGACGGTGGATTAGGTGAGCCTTATATCATGAGTAGTTTTGGGCATTTCAACACTGCTTATCCTGAATCTACGAACTTTTTACCGATTTTAGTGTGGAATGGTTATTCACAAGAGCATCATAGTATGGTATCCACAAAAACTAATGAGGAAATGATCGCCTATTGGCAGGGTAATGGTTTTAAAAAGGTAATTTTAGTTAACGCTAAAGACTTTGATGACGCTAATCAAGAAGGGGAATATGTCGATAGCACTAAATTTTCCTTTGAAAAACGCTTAGAATTTACTCAGGCTGTATTAGAAGCCACTGACAAAGCCGCACAATCGGCATTAGAAGGGACATTAACTGTTTTAATCATTAAACAACTAAAGGGTGCTGGAGTTCATAAAAGAGGTTCACAATCTCATAACCTTTACCCTGGCGACACTTTAAATAAAGATTATATCGTTTCAGCACTCCAAGAAAGAGCCTTAAGTAAACAAGCATGGGAATTAGTGCGTAGTAATTTTGTTCGTGCTAATGGTGGTTCAAATTCTGAAAAAGCCGTTACTGAATCAGTGTTACCCTTACCAGATTTAGGAAAATTACCTTTAACAGAATTTGCCGTTGGAGGTGATAAAAAAGTATCTACCACCGCTATGGGTGAATTAGTAGTTTATGTAGGCAAAAATGACCCTAATTTTGTCGTCACAAATGCTGATGGTAACGCCGCATCGGGAATCAATAATATTAACATTGGCTTAAAAATCGTTCATCCTACCACTGACGCTACTTATTTCCAACAACCTCAAGGGCAAGTATATGAGCCTTTAAGTGAAGATGCCTGTGCTGGTTTTGCCGTTGCCTTATCCTTGTTTGGATCTCGTAGTTTATGGTGTTCTTATGAGTCATTTGCCATCAATGGTTTACCTATCTGGCAAACTGTAACCCAAGCTATGGCAGAATTGAGACGGGAAACACCTTCTACTATAACCCTTTTCACCGCAGGAGCTTTAGAGCAAGGGCGTAACGGATGGACTCATCAACGTCCTGAAATCGAGAGTTATTTTGCCGCTATGATGCGTAATGGCAATATTTTCCCTCTTTTCCCCTGTGATGCTAATAGTACGCAAATTTGTTATGAATGGGCATTAGGCACTACTAATAAAGGTATTACTATCACCGTTAGTAAGTCTCCTTTACCAATTTTAACTACTTTTGAGCAAACCAGAGAAGCCCTTGAAAAAGGCGGTGTGATTTTACATGAGTCTGAAGGTAGCAAAAAAATTGTTTTTCCCGTCATCGGTGACATGACTTTAATTCCTGTTTTTGAAGCTGCGAAAATTTTGGAAGCAGAAGGCTATGGAGTGCGTATCGTATCCGTTATCAATCCTCGTCGTTTATATCGCCCTACTGATGTAGCTTGGGATAGTTGCACCGTTAAAGATGATAACTTCCTTGATAATGCTGGTTTTGATTTATTATTTGGAGGTGATGTGGTAATTGGTGTTACTGGTGGCACAAGTGCAATGTTAGAGCCTATTATGCTACGCAGTAATGTTAAACGAGACACTTTCGCATGGAAACGAGGGGAAACTACAGCTAGTGCAGGGGAATTAATGGCATTTAACGGTTTAACGGCGACGGCTCTAGCTTCCAGAGCAAAACAATTGGCTTAGTTATCTATTATTTTACCTCAGTTCGATATAAAATTATCGGTGAAGGTGAGACGAGGAGACTAGAAGAATAGGAGAGAATAGATTTAAAAGTATTAAAATTGATATTCTATAATTACTTATCAAATTTAATTCAGATGTTGAGTTATTTTGACAACAATCTTCCCCATCTCCAAGTCATCCCCCTCCTCTCTGTCTTGCTTCCATCAGTTTTCCTCTGTCGAACTCAGGTTATTCTAGTGTTGGGTTGAAGTTTCTTCCCTCAATCCATATAGTAATACTTCTATGCTTCTTTTCAAGACAAACTTTGAGGGTCCAAATATAGAGAATAAAAGTTATAATCAAAAAAATTAATTAGATATAAGTATGGAGTGGCAAGAATTTTCAGGCAGTTGGGTTTTAATTCCTCATAACCCTATAGGTATTGTTCATTTTTTAGGTGGTGCTTTTGTTGCTACCGCTCCACATCTCACCTACCGTTGGTTACTGGAAAATTTAGCGAAACAAGGACACATAGTCATTGCTACTTCTTTTCTTAATACTTTAGATCACAAAGCGATCGCTGTCAATGTTCAAAATCGGTTAGAAAATATCCTTTATCGTCTCGAATATAAGGAAGGAATAGAACTAAACTACTTACCTATTTACGGATTAGGTCATAGTATGGGTTGTAAATTACATTTATTAATAGGCAGTTTATTTGATATTGAAAGAGCAGGGAATATTTTTATTTCCTTTAATAACTATCCGTTAAAACAAGCAATTCCTTTTGTAGAAAATATCATTCCCTCCCTAAAAGATAACTTAAAAAATTATTTACAAATTGATAATAATTTAGAATTTGAATTTACCCCATGTCCAGAAGAAACCAAAATTATTATTAGAGAAAATTATCAAATTCGTCGTAATTTATTAGTTAGATTTAATAACGATACCATAGATCAAACCTTAATTTTAAAACCTATATTAACGGATTTATTCCCTAATATGACTTCAGCATTAACTTTGCAAGGTAATCATTTAACGCCTTTAGGGCAAGATATTGATTGGCAATTGGGAGATTTTTTTACCCCTATAGATACTATTGGAAAATGGTTGAAAGAAAATTTTTCAAGAGATTTATACAATTTACATCGAGAAATTTCCCGTTGGTTAAACCCTGTCATAATAAATAATTGATAAACGTTTCAAAAAAAAAAAAAATTCTTGTTTATAAATGATCAATGCTATCACTATTGCCTATTCCTTTTTGAAGCTACATTATTTGGGTGAATAGCATTCACCCCTACAAATATTTATTTAATTAACAGCTTGTAAATCTTGAATAAGTTCGTTTAAATGATCTACATTAGCTTGATAAGTTTCACCACAAAAATGACAAGTCGCTTCTGCACCGCCGTCTTTAACAATCATATCCTCTAATTCATCGACTCCAAGCATTTTTAACGCACCTAAAACCCTATCAAAAGAGCAACCACAATCAAATCTAACCATTTGTACTTCAGGGAAAATATTTAAACCGAAGTCTCCTAATAAATCAGTCAAAATATGAGATAGTGTTTTTCCTTGACGTAATAATGGAGTAAAACCTTTTAATTGATTGACACGAGATTCTAAAGTTGTGACTAAAGTAGGGTCTTCCGCAACCTTGGGTAATACTTGCAATAAAATTCCTCCAGAAGCCGTAACTCCTTCTTTACTGACAAACACCCCTACTAATAAAGCCGATGCCGTTTGCTCGGATGTCATCAAATAATTAGCAATATCGTCTCCCACTTCCCCTGAAATTAATTCTACAGTACTAGAATAATTATAACCATAGCCAACATCTCGAACTACATATAAATAACCATCTTTACCAACCGCACCACCGACATCTAATTTGCCCATCGCATTGGGGGGCAATTCTACGGTGGGATTTTGTACATAACCTCTAACAGTGCCATCTAATCCCGCATCTACCATAACAGTACCTAATGGACCGCCACCTTTAATGGTAATATTAACCCGTGAGTCTTCTTTTTTCATGCTTGATGCTAATAATAAACCTGATGACATCGCTCTACCTAAAGCGGCGGTGGCTACATAGGATAATTTATGTCTTTGCCTAGCTTCTTGTACTGCTTTAGTAGTAATAACTCCGACTGCTCTAATTCCTCCATCGGCGGCTGTTGCCCGAATCAATTGATCTGCCATAATATTCTTTATATTTCTCAACAAATATTTATTTAATTATCATCGATCTGTTGATGAATGATCAACGACAATAATTGACAATGGACAATCAACAATAGACAATAAACTTAGTTTATGTATCGTTGAGAATTTTTTAAACGATTTTTTTTAAATATTATTAACTATCAAATATTTATTTTATGAGTGTATCTAATTCAAGTAAAAATATATCTATTAATTATTCTATTAGTTGGTTTTTTAGGAAATTAATTACTACTATTGCGGATTTACGTTTAGCTATTATTTTATTATTAATCATTGCATTATTTAGTATTAGTGGCACTATTATTGAACAAAGTCAGCCCATTAATTATTATCAAGAAAACTATCCAGAAAGTCCTGCTTTGTTTGGGTTTTTAACATGGCAAGTATTATTAACTATGGGGTTAAATCATGTTTATACAACATGGTGGTATTTAAGCATTTTAGTTTTATTTGGTAGTAGTTTAATTGCTTGTACTTTTAGAAGACAATTACCAGCTTTAAAAGCCGCAAAAATATGGAGTTTTTATGATCAATCAAGACAGTTTAATAAACTAGCTTTAAGTGCAGAAGTTACTACGGAATCTTTGGATAAAATCAATTCTATTGTAGCAAAAAAAGGCTATAAAGTTTATCAAAACGATCATTCATTATATGCTCAAAAAGGTATAGCTGGAAGAATAGGTCCTATTATTGTTCATTTGGGAATGATTCTTGTTTTATTAGGGGCAATTTGGGGAGCATTTACAGGATTTTTTGCTCAAGAAATGATTGCTAGTGGTGAAACTTTTACTATTCAAAATTTTTTAGAAGCAGGTAAATTTACTAACTTAAATCATCCTCAATCTTTTGATATTAAAGTTAATAATTTTTGGATTAAATATACTCCTGACGGCTCAGTTGATCAATTTTATTCTGATTTATCTGTCGTTAATAAAACAGGAGAAGAATTAGAAAGAAAAACTATTTTTGTTAATGAACCTTTACGGTATAATGGTATTACTTTTTATCAAACTAATTGGAGTATTGCGGCAGTTAAAATTCAAGTCAATAACAGTCCTATTTTTCAGTTACCCATGGCAGAATTAACTAGTGAAAGAAAAGGGCGTATTTGGGGTACATGGATTCCTACAAAACCTGATTTAAGTGAAGGAATTTCTTTAGTTACAAAAGACTTGCAAGGTACTATGTTTCTTTATGATATGCAAGGACAATTAATTAGTGCAGTACGTCCAAATATGCCTGTAGAGGTTAATGGAGTTACTCTTAAAATATTAGATTTAATTGGTTCTACTGGTTTACAAATTAAATCTGATCCCGGTGTACCTTTAGTTTATCTTGGTTTTGCACTTTTAATGATTGGTGTGGTGATGAGTTATGTCTCTTTTTCTCAAATTTGGGCATTACAAGAAGGTGATCGTTATTTTATTGGTGGAAAAACTAATCGTGCTCAAGTTGCTTTTGAAAAAGAAATATATGATATTTTAGAAAATCTCTAATAATTAATAATTAACAATTATTTACTATTTATTATTAATCAAAAAAAGATGAGTATTAATGTTATCAGTGTGGAAGAATTAGCAGTTATTTTAAGTGAAGAAAATCCAGAAATACAACTGATTGATGTCAGAGAAGAAAAAGAAGCAGAAATTGCTTTTTTATCTCAATTTAAACTATTACCTTTAAGTCAATATGAACAATGGCAAAGTCAAATTAAAACCATATTCAATCCAGATTTAGAAACAATCGTGATTTGTCATCATGGTATTCGATCAGCTAATATGTGTCAATGGTTGATTAGTCAAGGATTTTCTAAAGTAAAAAATGTATCGGGCGGAATTGATGCTTATGCAATATATATTGACTCTTCTATTGCTCGTTATTAATATTGAATAATATAAAAAGAAATTTATCTTATTGTTCTTTAGGATAAATTAAGGTAGTAACAGGATTTTCTTGGTTTCCTTCCACTTTCATACTTTTATCTTGTAACTTACCAATAGCTTTAATTCCTTTCAAATTAAAGTCTGGATTTATTTGTTTATAATAAACATTGCCCTCGGCATTTATTTCTTTATTATCTAAATTCCAGACTAAATTATCCGCATAAATTTCTACTTCATTTTTTACCGCTTGTCCATAAATTCCTTCATGTAAATAAACTTGATTTTCCTCTAAATTAAATTTAACAATATTTGCTGTTAAAGTCACATCATCTTCTGGTTGAAATAACCTTGTTGCTTGATTAGATTCCATTGTGCGATCGCCATAATTCCAAATAATTCTGGTAGTTGCGCCTTGTAAAGGAGGTTTTAAAGATTGATACTCAATATTTCCATTGAGAATAGCAATATTAGTATTCAAATCCACTTCTACTTGATTAGTTTTGAGTTTATCAGTAACGAATTTATCTTCATAACGTACCATTTCTAATAAATTATTGCCAATAATTTTATTTTCTGGTATTTTCCAATATAAATGCTCAGTTTTAAGTTGTAACGGTGGATTTTTAGTATTAGCAATAATATTTTTAGATAATTCTACAATTTGATCTTTAGTATTATATTTCGCTTCTTTTGCACTAGCTATTAACTTAGTATGATTAGCTTTTATTCCTTTATCTCCAGCCATTATCATAAAATGTTCTTCAGGTTTCCACATCAACTCTTGCCCTTTAAATTCAGCTTTATTTCTAGTATCAAAAGCGATAATTTCGCCTGATAAATAAATCTCTTTTCCATCATTTTTTATCTCTCCTTTTTTCGCACTTACTTGTAAGATAATTTTACCCTTATCAAATAAATTACCTGTTAAATTTTCTAAAATAGCACTTTTTTTATCTTGGGTATAAGTCGCTTTTTTCGTACTTAAACGCCATAAAATTTGACCATCAGAATTTGATTGTTCTAAAGTTGCATTATATAAGACTAAACCTTGTTCTATTTCCCTTTTAAAATTAGAATTTTCTGTTTTTTCTGAAGGCTTATTTCCTTGACAACTAATCAATAAAAAACATAAAAAAATCACAGAAATTTTATTTTTAAATAACATCATTCAATAACTTACAGTTAAAATAATTGGTCAATTAGCAATAGGAAATAAATCAAAGTTTTACTTAATTGTTAGTAAAAATAGAGAATTATTATTGATTATTAATGATAAACTCATCTTGTAAATGATCTACAAAAAGAATGCCGTTAAGATGATCTAATTCATGTTGAATAATTCTAGCAATAAAATTATGATATTCTTGTCGTTGAACATTACCATCACGGGTGATATATTCTACCACAATATTTTGATAGCGAGGAATCTCACCCCGTTTTTCTTTAACACTAAGACAACCTTCTGATGCTATGACAATTTCTTGGGAATGGCTAATAATACGTGGATTAATCATCGCCATAGGTGACATAAAAGGGGCATCAGGATAACGAATATTAGGATGAGAAGCAACGACAATAACTCGACTAGATATACCAATTTGAGGTGCAGCGATGCCGACTCCATGAGATTGTTGTGTGATGAGAATTAATTCGTCAATAAGAGTCTGTATTTTTGCACTATGAATTGCTGTGACTTCGGTAGCTATTTTTCTTAAAATAGGATTCCCCATTTGCAATATTTCAGTACTCATATTGATAATTTTTAATAAAATTTATTATTATTTATTTCTGTTCAAAAACTGATTTAAAAAACAAAAATAGCACCTGTTTTTTGTAAATTAAAAGTACGATTTCCTTGACTAATGCTATCTATTTGGGTAACTCTCAACTCAATCGTGTTATCTGAAGTAACGTTAACTGAATACTTGAGATTGATTCTGGAAGCGTCAGGATTTTTTATATCTGGATAGATAACGATATAAGAAGGGGGTTGAAAATTTTTGAGGGTTTCGGTAGCATCTATAGGAATTGATGAAGGCTCTAATGTGGAATCTGTCAAGGCATAATCTAATGAGATACCACTATCATTGATAATTTTTAGAGTGATTGGTTTAGTTATATCGACTCTAGCAATTGGTTGCCAAAATCCGGGTTGAAAAGTTTCAGCAGGTGGGTTTTGAGCTTGAACAATAGTTGGCATAATAGTTAAATTAGCGGTGGCTAAAATTAAAGAAGAGATAACAAAAGACTTAAACATAATTTAATAACTGTTCATTTAATACGTTGTCATTCTAGCTCAAAATTTATTTTTTGAAAGGAAAAAAAAGAAGTTGGTTTATAGTTATTAATTGTTAATTATTAATTATTAATTATTAAAATTTAGTTTTTCTTCATTTTGACGACGTTTTTTTGCATATAGTTGAATACTTACTGCCATTAAAATCACTAAGCCTACAATTAACCAAGTAGTAATATCTAAAGGTAAACTATTTTTAAAGACGGCTAATAGCACGATAACTAATAATAAGATAGTAGGGGCTTCATTTAAGGCTCGGAATTTTTGTCCACTCCACGAATTTTCACCTTTTTCTAGTTGTTTGATGATTCTGCCACACCAAAAATGATAAATCAACAACAAGCCTACAAATAAAAATTTGATATGTAACCATCCAGATTTTAACACTTCTGGCTCAGTACTTATTAATCCGACTGCCATTGATACGGTGACAATCATCCCCGGAGTAGTAATAATGTTATACAGACGTTTTTCCATCAACTCATATTGTTGTTTTAAAATACTTTGTGCTGGTTCTGGTTTTTCATATGCTTCAGCATGATAAACAAATAATCTCACTAGATAAAATAATCCTGCAAACCAAACCACAATACCGATAAGGTGAAATGCTTTATACCAAAAATAAGCCATAGTTTTATCTTAATTTTTATCAAATAATTAGTAATGAATCATCAATTATCAACTATCAATTATCAACTATCAACTGTCAACTACTAATAATTAATTATTAATTATTTACTATCGTTTTTAACCAATTTTCAAAATTATTACCCCATGCTGTTAAGGAGTAAATTTCTTCCGCACATTGCTTACAATCATAACGGTTAATTTCAGGGATGCGATGAATAGCCCCAACTAATCCATCAATACTATCAGGAGTCACTAAAAAACCTGTCTTACCATCAATGATAATTTCGGCAGGACCTCCTCTAGCATAACTAATAACAGGAACACCACAAGCTAAGGCTTCAATGGCAACGTTACCAAAAGCTTCTATCCAACGAGGTGTCATTAATAAAGCTTGACAATTACCTAATTCTTTTTGTAAATCAATGGTAGATAAAAAACCTTTATATTCTATCGGTGCTTTAGGATATTCTTGAAGAATATTTTGCCAATAGTTTTCGTCTTGAATTTTACCGAAAATTAGTAAAGGTATTTGAGTTATTTCTGAGGCTTTAACGGCATCTTCTAAAGCTTTTTCGGGTGCAATTCTACCTAACCATGCTAATTTTTTCTCAGCTTTTTCTTTAAATTGGTATAACGATAAATCAATGCCACTGCCCAAAATTTGACAAAATTGGGCAAACGGAAAAGTATTTGCTTGAGATTGGGTATAAACGGCAACGTTTTGTGGATATTTTCGGGCAATTTTTTCCATAATTTGATCTAAACTATCAGATAACGAGCCCATACTAATAAAGTGAGCGATAGCAGTTTTAAAAAAAGGAGTAAGATAAAAAGGTAGCCAATCAAAAGCAAAGTTGACTAAAACGTCATAATCTGATTGTATTTGTCGAGCATATTCCCACATATTTGCCAACACCGAATTTTTAGGCATCGTTATGGGAATATCACGGGTTTGAGTTTGGGCTGGAATATGTAAATTACCTTCTATCTCAATTATGTTAGCATGGCTAATTTTTGAGCCTTTAGGTGCAATTACTTTAACGATATGATTACGTCGTTGCATTTCTTGAATCAGATTATAGATAGTTAATTCTACACCACCCCCAATACCTGAACTTAAAGCACCTACAGAAGTAGATAAAATTAAAATTTTCATTGTAATAATAAAAGATAATATAAATCAATCATAAACTTGTTATATAACCCAAGCAAGAATGAATGACTTTGTTATATTAAAATGAAATAAAGCCATCAAATAACAAAAATATGAGTCTTAGTAAAGAAGAAGTTAAAAAAGTTGCTAATCTGGCACGATTAGAAATTAATTCTGCAGAAGAAGGAGAATTTGGTACACAATTAAATGCTATTTTCGATTATTTTGAACAACTCAAAGAGCTAGATACAGAAAATGTCTTGCCCACTACCAGAGCTATTGATGTTAGTAATATCACTAGAAAAGATGAGCAAATTACTTATAATGATCGAGAAGGTTTATTGAATAGTGCACCCGAAAGAGAAGAAGATTTTTTCCGAGTGCCTAAAATTTTAGCTTAAAATATTTCAGAGGCGAATTGTATTATCTTAAAATATAATATTCGCCCTAAAAATAATATTTCTATCTAAAATAAATATCAAAATTTAATCGTTAAATTCTATAATAATCTTGATACCAATTAACAAATTTTTGAATCCCCACTTCAATAGGTGTACTAGGTTTAAAACCTACATCTCTAATTAAATCATCTACATCAGCATAGGTAACAGGAACGTCACCCGGTTGTATTGGTAATAAATTCTTTTCTGCTTTGATTCCCAAGCAATCTTCAATAGTTTCAATAAATTTAAGTAACTCTACTGGTTGATTATTGCCAATATTATAAATCTTATAAGGAGCATTATGAATACTCAGATCTGAATGTGTATCTGATTTGATAACATCAATAGTGTTAGGAATGTTATTTATAACCCTTACCACCCCCTCTACAATATCATCAATATAAGTAAAATCCCGTTGCATTTTGCCATAGTTAAATACTTTTATGGGTTTTTTATCCAAAATTGCTTTTGTGAACAAAAAATAAGCCATATCAGGTCTTCCCCAAGGACCATACACCGTAAAAAAACGTAAACCTGTACAGGGTAAATTATATAAGTGACTGTAAGTATAAGCCATTAATTCATTAGCTTTTTTTGTGGCGGCATAAAGACTTACGGGATAATCAACATTATCAGAGGTAGAAAAAGGTATTTTTGTATTAAAGCCATAAACAGAGCTTGAAGAAGCAAAAACTAAATGTTTAATATTGTAATGGCGACAACACTCTAAAATATTAACAAAACCGACAAGGTTACTATCAACATAGGCATGAGGATTTTCTAATGAATATCTAACCCCAGCTTGAGCGGCAAGATTGACAACTATATCAAAATTATTTTCAGCAAAAAGTTGTTCAAGATTACTTCTCTGGACTAAATCTAATTTATGAAATGTAAAATTTTTTTCTTCTTTAATTTCATTTAATCTAGCTATTTTTAAAGATACATCATAATAGTCATTAATGTTATCTAAACCAATAACTTCATAGCCTAGAGATAAGAGTTTTTTACTTAAATAAAACCCAACAAATCCTACAGCACCAGTTACTAATATTCTCATTTTTTATATTATTAATAGTCCACTTTAAATTTTAATTTATAAATTGTTAATTGTTAATTGTTAATTATTAATTATTAATTGATTCTAAAACTTTTTTAGCTTCTTCTCTATCATCAAAGTGGATTTTTTCCGTACCCAAAATTTGGTAGTCTTCATGACCTTTCCCTGCAATCAAGACACCATCTCCACTGTTTGCCATTTCGATAGCTATTTTGATGGCTAAAGCTCGATCTCCTTCGACAATGGGTTTAATATGATTAGGAATACCCATGAGAATATCTTGCAAAATTTGTTCTGGGTTTTCCGTGCGAGGATTATCGGAGGTAATGACTACAAAATCTGCTAGATTTGCCGCTATTTTACCCATGATAGGACGTTTTGTGCGATCTCGATCCCCTCCACATCCAAAGACACAAATCATCTTACCAGCAATAAATGGACGGGCAGCTTTAAGTAAATTTTCTAAACTATCAGGAGTGTGAGCATAGTCAACGATTACATTTATATCTTGAATATCACTGACGGTGACTCTTTCCATACGCCCTGGCACACCATTAAAATGAGGAAGACTTTGAGCAATAATATCTAAACTTACTCCTAATTGTAAAACCGCTCCAACACTGGCTAAGAGGTTAGATAAATTAAATTGTCCCACCAAAGGAGAAGAAAATTCTATGTTGCCTTGAGGTGTGTGTAATAAGCCACTTACCCCTGTAGCTTTATAAGTCAAATTGCTGGTATATAGATCAGCTTGATTATTATTAACGCTATAGCTCCAAATTTGTCCAGCATTAAGGTTATTTATTAATTTTTGACCATAAAAGTCATCATAGTTAATAATCGCTTTCCCGTGTAAATATTCAGGGCTAAAGAGTAATGCCTTAGCGGAAAAATAATCATCCATGTCTTTGTGATAATCAAGATGATCTTGGGTTAAATTGGTGAAGACAGCCACATCAAAATTACACCCTCTAATTCTTTTTTGGGCTAAAGCATGAGAGCTTACTTCCATAACTGCATAATTATTTCCTGCCTTTACCGCTTCAGCTAGTTGTGCCTGTAAATCAATGGCAAAAGGGGTTGTATGAGTTGCTATTTTTTGATAACCCTGCCAACGGGCGTATAAAGTGCCGAATAAAGCAGTAGATTTTTGAGCTTGATGAAGGAAAAATTCAATTAAATGAGTGGTAGTAGTTTTACCATTTGTGCCTGTAACCCCTATCATGTTTAACTGTTGAGTGGGATAGCCATAAAATTTACTGGCAATATCAGCACAAAGACTAACAATATTACCGCTAATAATAACGCAATCTTCAGGATTTGGAGGAATTTTACTAGCTACTTCAGGACTGATTATAGCGGCGATCGCCCCTTCTCGTAAAGCACTTTGCCAAAATTCACCACCATCAACCCTTGTGCCAGGCATCCCGATAAAAACATCACCCTGAGTGGAAGCATGGGAATTGGTAGTTATACCTTTTATTTCTGCTTTTAGGTTAGGATGTTCAGGAATATAGCTAATATGAGCTAAATTTGATAATAATTGACTTAATTTCATAAAATTCACTCCTCAATTTATAGTTTAATAGTTCTTATTTTTGGCAACTTTTTGACAATGGGGTTAGAGAGATTTTTGATTTAAGGTTTTTAATTGTTAATTATCATTTGTTATTTGTCATTGGAAATTTACCATTACCTATTGTTAATTGCTAATTGTTAATTATCAAAGTTTTTGTAAAATTTTTGTCAATTGTATCACTGAAATTCGAGGAGAGGGGCGAGGGATTAATTTTTCTCCTTCTTCCGTTGCCAAAAACATTACTGGAATTTCGTATTGATACATTTCCCACCATTGCTTATTAGTATTAATATCCCTAATTTCAATTTCTAACTCAATCTCAGTAATAGCCCTTAATTTTTCTTCTAATCCTTCGCATAAATGGCATTCAGGCTTACCATAAAGAATAATTTTCATAGCTAAATAAATGGTTTAAGTTAATTTTAAAAAGGAGTTGGTGCTTGTAAATGTATCATTTTTTGTTGTTGAGGATGGATAAATTTAATTTCACGGGCATGAAGATGCAATCTTAAACTATTATCCTTAGATTTTCCATAAAAGTGATCGCCTTTGATAGCTACGCCTAAACCTTCGGCACAATGGACTCTTAGCTGATGAGTTCTACCCGTGATAGGCTTTAACTGTAATCGTGTTTCTTCGTTTTCTATCCCCATCACTTGAAAATGAGTAACGCTCGGTTTTCCATCGTCATAATTTACCTCTTGTCTTGGTCGTGTTAAAGGATTTGACCATAAAGGCAAGTTAATTATGCCCTGTGATGAAGAAATTAGACCATCTGTTACTGCTTCATAAACTTTTTTAACCTGTCTTTGAGCAAATTGTTGAGATAAATGGAGATAACTTTCTTTAGTTTTTGCCAAAATTAATATGCCTGAAGTATCTTGATCTAATCTATGTACTGTGGTAATATCATAATTACGATTATCCCTAAAAATCTGTTTAAAACGAATAAGAACACTGTCAAAATTTTTGCTTCCTCTACCTGACACTGATAGCAAACCACTGGGTTTATTTACCACTAATAACCACTCATCTTCATAAATAATGGGAATAGATTCTTGAGTATCAATAGCTTCAACCCTAGGCAAACCAGATAACAGAAAACCCATTAATGGTTGACATCTTTCTTCACAAGCAGGGTAGAAATAACCTTCAATTTTTTCGCCATTGGGAGAGTTTTCCCCCCACCAAACTTCAGCCATAGCAAGGGGTTGTAGATTATTCGTTGCCGCATAGTGAAGTAATTTAGGAGTGCAACAGTCTCCCGTACCAGTAGGAATAAATGTTTTATCTAATAATTTACCGATACTTAAACTATCACCCATGAAATTGGTAATTGTATAAGCAGTTTGCATTTGTGCCTGTAATTGTTTTGATAATTCTTTTCGTTGTTGTTTTAGTTGTTTAATTTTAAGATTAGCTTGATTAATTACCTCTTCTAAGGGTTTTATTTTTTCTTGCCATTGATGTTTTAAATTTCGTCTTTGCCAATCATCTTTCCGACTTTCTTGCTGTAAATTATAAAGTTTTTTATTAATATCAAATTCTAATAGTAATCCATAAGAAAATCTTGTTTGATTATTATTGAGTGAGAATGTTAATAAAAATATTGAGGCTATAGCTATTACAAGATATGAATTATTAAAAGTATCAGTATATAAAATTCGTTTCTTATCTCTAATTTCTTTTCTTTGATGATGAATAGCTTTTAATTCCCGCCATTGATTTTCGTATTCTATTTTCAGTTGCTTATATTCTTCCCTAATAATGAGATTTTCAAGGGCAAGTATTTCATTTTTAATTTCATCTAATTGTTTAAGGGTAAAATTTTCTGCTAAGGCAATAACAGAGTTACTAGAAATTTGTGATACCCAACCGTTAACTTCTTTTTTACCGTTTAATAATCCCGAAAAGGCTTTGATTACTCCTAGTTTTTCTTGACTATTTTTGACTATCAAAATTCCTAGCATTTTTCCTTTGACAGTAGAAAAGTTCGCTTCTTTTAATTGACGACATAAACTTAAAGCAATTTTTTCTGCTAAAATTGTGCGAGGTAATTTCAGGTTAACTTCTGTTTTAGGGCAAATTCCTTGATAATAATAGGTAATAATCTCTTTTTCTTCTATGTCTGCCGATGAGACAAAATCTGTTAAGGGATGCAATAATTTATCTAAATAACTCAAAACAATTAATATTTTTTCTCAAATTAACCTATTTATGGTGATTTTATGTCGATGAATAACTTATTTTTAGCCATTGCGTCAATTTTAGCTGGTTTAGCTGTTATTGGTGGTGCTTTTGCCTCCCATAGTTTAAAGAATATTTTAACAGATTATGCTTTATCGATTTGGGAAACTGGCATTAAATATCAAATGTATCATAGTCTAGGTTTGTTTCTTGTCGCTATTTTAATGAAAAGTCAGGAAATATCTTCGATTTGGTTAAATACGGCTGGTTTTGCTTTTATAATCGGAATTATTTTATTTTCTGGTAGTTTATATCTTTTGAGCTTCACAGAAATTAAATGGTTAGGTGCAATTACTCCTTTAGGGGGAGTTGCCTTTATTCTTGGTTGGGGATGCTTGGCTTTTTTTGCCTTTAGTTTTAATGAAAAATAATTAATTAAACAACTTTTGGGAAGTCAGCTAATAGGCAATAGTGATAATAATTAATTATTTATAAATAAGAATTGATTTTCAATTTCTTTTTTTGCTAGATATTTATTGATATGGATAAGGCAAATTATTTAAAAGCAGAAATTAACCACGCACTAATAATTATCAGTAAAAGAAAAATTTCTAATAGTTTAAAATGAGTCGGTAATTTTTGCCATTCTTCCCTGATGATTTTTCCCCAGTTTTTCGTTAGATTTTCCGTCAGTAATTTTATAACATGATTGTGACTCGCTTCGTGTTCCATAGAAGTAGAATTATCATTGTGAATCTTACTATAATTCAAAAAAAATAAAGTATCTTTGTCACTCGCACTATAATTCATTATCATCGATAAAATTAAGGGATAACCTCCTATTTTGACACTCATGAGAATATGTAAGGCGATATTAAAAACGATTATCAACCATGATATTAAATGTAAAGTGTACCAAATATGATTTAATTCTCCTCTCGGTAGCCATTCTTCATCCATCATTTTGCCAGTAAATAAAGCAAAAGTTAACACAAAAATAATAGAAGTATTGATATAGCGATGAAGAGTGTACCACCATATCGGTTTATTGATTAATTTTAGTTGATTGAAACTATTCGATTGAATTAGTTTTTTTTCTCCTCGATGAATGACATAAATCACAAAAAAAGGAAATATTAATAAAGAGAATAAGCCAAAAGTACCATGAATTCCTTCGATTTCTTGCCAATCAGGAAGAAATATTTTCCCCCAACGTCCATCATAAGTATTATAAGTCCAAAAAGCAGTGATTATTGCCAGAATAACAAATAATCCCTGAAAATTATGAGTGATTCTTAATAATAATGGTTGATAAGGAAATGATGGTTTTTTTGACATTTTTTTCTAAGAAATATGGACAATTTTTACTTAAAATAAAAGAAAAAAAGTAGCATTATTGGTGAAATGTTTAATTCTAAGATGAAGAGATAATTAATTAGTTTTTTTATCCCTGATTATACTAACTATCAGTTTTTAATTTAATTTTTTTGACAATATTCTAACAATCCTTGACAGGAATCTAATAATAAATCAATAACGTAGTCAAAACCAGATTCTCCCCCATAATAAGGATCAGGTACTTCTTTATCTTTAAATTTTGTGGTAAAATCACACATTAATTTGATTTTGTCTCGATATTTTCTGGTACTATCAAGTGCTAAAATATCAACATAATTAGACTTATCCATCGCTAAAATTAAGTCATAATATTCTAGATCAAAATCTTCTATTTGTCTAGCTTTTCCTTTTAATTCTATACCTCTTTTTTGGGCAGCCATTCTCATTCTTGTATCTGGAGATGCACCAATATGATATTTGGATGTACCGGCAGAATCGCACTCAAATTTATCCGTCAAACCTTCTTTTTCGATTAAATAATTCATAATATTTTCCGCAGAAGGTGATCGGCAAATATTACCTAAACAAACAAAAAGTAACTTAGTTTTTCCCATATCAAAATTATTTTATTTTATCTATTACTTATTACTTATTACTTATTTTTACATTCCGGGTAAACCTAAATTACCAGTTAAGGCTTCCATTTTTTCCCGCATAATTTCTGTAGATTTTTGGTGTGCATCTTTAAAGGCTTCTGTTACAATTTCAGATAATTCAGTGGCAGTTTTAGTTAAGGCTTCATCTTTGATTTCCACAGATTGAGGCTCTTGATTACCAGTCACAGTCACTACAACTAAACCATCAGCACTTTGCCCTTCAATGCGTAAGGTTTCTAATTCTTCTTGAAGTTTTTTTGCATCATCTTGAATTTGTTGGGCTTTTTGAAAGGCATTGGCTAATTCTTTCATTTTACCTAAACCGAAACCAAATCCTTTTCCTTGATTAGTCATCTTTTTTGTAGTTAATAGTGAATGAATAATGAATAGTTAATAGGAAATGAATAATAGAAGATAATTTATTTCTACCATTACCTATTGCGTTAATTAATTGTTAATTGTTAATTGTACATTGTTAATTGTTTATTATGGGTTTTACTGCAGAAACGGAAAAACCTTTTTTATTTAATTCTTCCGTTAATGCAAAGTTATTTTGCACTCTATCGACAAATAATACTCCATTGAGATGATCCATTTCATGCTGAATTACTCTGGAGAGTAAACCCATCGTTTTAATTTTCTGTTGTTTTCCATATTCATCTTTATAAATAACTTCGATAGTGCGAGGGCGAGTAACTTCTAAAAAAACTTGAGGAATACTTAAACAACCTTCTTCCATAACGCATAAATCTTTACTGACTCTTTTGATTTCGGGATTAATGAGAATCATGGGAGGATTTGCTTGGTTATCTGGTTGAGTGTCAATGACAATTATTTGTTTATTGATACCGATTTGAGGTGCTGCTAAACCAATGCCATTTTCACTATACATTGTTTGCAACATTTCTTTGGCTAACTGTCGGATACTATCATCTATTTTTGCGACTCTTTTAGCTGGTTGACGTAAAACTTTATCTCCCAAATAGTGCATCTCTAGGGGGGGATTCTCTAATTTTTCTTTTTCTATAATTAGATTTTTAGTCATAATTTCTATTTGATAAATTAATAATAAAATTTTTAATACAATACAGGATGATTGGGGATATTAAAATATTAACTTGATTTTTGTACCGTTTGATCGATTAACATAGCAAATAGCAAACAAACTTTGCGTCTTTCTTTGCGCCTTCGAGCCTTTGCGAGACATTTCTAACACCAAGAAATAAGACAACGCCATTAAAACCAGCGTGAATTAATTATCATGGAAGAATTACGCCAACGCCCGACTATTAAAGATATTATTGAGCAAATAAAATCTTTTCCTCCCCCCAAAACAGAAGAATCAATTTTACTGAGAATCTTAGTGCAAACGATGGTGATTATCGGTATTATTTCTACGGATGTTGCCGCTAGAGGTGAATCGATTATGAGTTTATGGGCGATTCCTTTGAGTATTTTAGGTGCTGTTATTAGTTGGCGAAGACGCAAGAAAAAAAATATTAGTCTTAAATTTGGTTTAGCGATCTCTATGATTGTAACATTAGTGATCTTTTTAGGCAATTTATTAGAAAGTTTATTTGATAATCGGTTAGTGTTGGCAGAATTTTTAGTACAATTACAAGTCTTACACAGCTTTGATTTACCCAGAAGAAAAGACTTAGGTTATTCCATGATTATCGGTTTAATCTTGATAGGGGTATCCGCTACATTATCGCAAACATTAGCTTTTGCACCTTGGTTATTATTGTTTTTATTTATCTCTATTCCCACCATGATATTAGATTATCGCTCCAGAATGGGGTTGGAAACTTGGGAAACAGAATTTAAACAAAATCAAAGGGAAAAAAATCCCCTTAAAAAACAACAATGGCGGCAAAATTCTCCTTTATCAGTCAAAAAATTAACTAGTTTTGTCTTAATCATTATCATTATTGGGCTATCTTTATTCGCTATTATGCCCCGTTATCCTGGTTATCAATTACAAACTTTTCCTGTCAAAGCACCTGATGGATTACAAAAAAGTTTTCAGCCCGGTGACAAAAACAGAGGTATTGTTAGCCCTGGATATAATCGTGATGGTAGTCGTCAAGGTGACGGAGATTTAATTGGTGATGGTGGCAGTGGAGACAATCCGGATAATTCCTATTATGGTTTTAATACCACTATTAATCAAAATTTTTCCGGCAATATCCTCGAAAAGAAAATTTTGTTAAGAATACGTTCTCAAGCTAAAGGTTTTTGGAGAGTGTTAGCTTTTGATCATTATACAGGACTTGGGTGGAAAATTTCCAGAGAAGATAAAACCATTGATCTTAATCGTAATCCTTGGAATTATGTGTTTAATTTGAATATACCTTTTATCAAAGGTGAGACTCGCAGAATTATTCAAACCGTCACAGTGGTTTCCGATTTACCCAATATTGTTCCTGTTTTGAGTAATCCTCAATTTATTTATTTTCCCACCGAACAACTTGCCGTTGATACTGAAGGTAGTTTGCGATCACCTGCTGGATTAATTGAGGGCTTAACTTATACTACCGTATCACAAGTACCCTATCGAAGTCAAACAAATTTAAAACAAGCAGGAAATAATTATCCTGAATCGATAACTAAATATTACTTGGAAATCCCCTCGGAAATAAAAGAGAAAGTTAAACAAAAAGCGGAAGAATTATTAGCAAAATCTCCTAATCAATTAAAATCTAACTATGAAAAAGCTTTATATTTAGCCCAAGCTATTAAACAAAATTATGAAATTCAACCTAATATTCCTTTACTAAAAAAAGGAGAAGACTTAACTTTAGCATTCTTTAAAAATAAAGGAGGTTATCCAGATCACTTTGCTACAGTTTACACGATGATGTTGCGATCACTTGATATTCCTTCTCGTTTAGTTGTTGGTTTTGCCAGTGGACAATTTAACCCTTTTACAGGCTATTATGTGGTACACAACACCGATGCCCATGCCTTAACGGAAGTTTACTTTCCTAACTATGGATGGCATTATTTTGATCCTTTACCCGGTCATGAAATTATACCACCATCCTTTGAAGATGACAATACTTTTGGAGTTTTAGGACAATTATGGAATTGGGTTGCTAGTTGGTTGCCTTCTCCTATTACTGGTTTTATAAAAGCTTTATTTTCTAATATATTGAAGACAATAACGAACCTTTTAGGTGCAAGTTGGATAGTTAAAATTTGGCAATTTTTAACAGGAAGTTTTATTGGTATTTTAATAGGATTTTTAGGGTTAATTATTCTTGCTTTTATTAGTTGGTTAGGGTGGAATTTTATTCAAAAATTACTATATCGTCTGAGATTAGCTAAACTTAATCCCATAGAAAAATTGTATAAAGAAATGTTAGATTTATTAGCAGATAAAGGATATATAAAAAATTCAGCTCAAACTCCTTTAGAATATGCTCATACTTTAACGGAATTTTTAACTATAGAACAACTAGAAATTGTGGTGTTAATTACCGATAGTTATATACAATGGCGTTACGGTAATCTTTCTGTTAATTTAGACTATTTAAAATCACAATTTAGGTTATTAAATAATAGTTTAAATCAGAAGAAAATTAATACTATATCATTTCAAAGATAAAGTTTAATAAAGTATCAAAATATTAGTTATTGTTAAAGATGAATATTGAAATATTTTATTGAAATAAATTTATGAAGATAGTTTATATTATATGAATAATGGTGCTTAGAATGTATATCGAACTAAGGTTCGTTTGTCTTAGGCAGAATTCACGCACACACACATTAGAATTACCTTTCTTGATAAATAAAATATCAATTGACGGTTGTTAATTGTTAATTGTCAATGGTTAACGTTTATTCATTCTTTCAAAACCACTTTGGCTTAAGTTATATTTTGAAGGTTGAGATCTATTAGCTCTAATCATCTCTTTTTTATTAATCACGGAAATATCTTCCGGTTTTAAAATATTTTTTTGTGATTGGATATCTGGAGAAACGATTTCCTGAATTTTTCCTTCCGTGGGCATTTGCGTTGGTGAAGTCACTGAGTTATTCATTTCTTGATTATTGTTAGTATTCATTGAAGGCATCATATTTCCTGCTGTAGCAGAATCATAGCTAAAATATACATGACCTAAAGGTTTTCCTTCATAAGTTCTTTTGGTAAAACGCCATCCAGGATTTAGTTGTATTTTCATTGGTTGCCCATTTAAACCTTGAGCAGTACCTACTACCACAGGAGGTTGATTAATATCTCTGCGATTAATGCCGATTAACATTAAATTACCATCTTTTTCTACTAGGTTAAGCAGAATATCTAAGCCATAATCTTGACCATCAGAACGAATGGAATAACCATTGGCATCAGTACTACGACGACAATGACCGCTAAAATCAAAGTTAAGTAACAATAAGTCCACATTGACAGGATTTGAACCGCCTTCACTCCAACAACTATTTTTTCCAGCTATTTGCTCAATGACGATTAAATTATATTTATTTTCTCCGTAGGGTTGTGCCACCGCAATAAATTCATTTTGATTTACTTCTGTTTCTTGGAAAGTAACGGCTTTGGCTGGGTTGAAGGGTAAAAAGGTAGATAATGCAATTAAACTTAAAACTGATAATTTCGTTGACAATAATGATTTAATCATAGTTATTATTAAGATTTGATCTTGGTTACAGTTAATGTTTTTGTATTTTACATAAATAATTAACTAGATGCCTTTCAGGGATTTATAGAATTTCCCTTATAGAAAGTTATATCATTTGACTCCTCTGTTATAAACCAAGTTCCGAAAATTTGTTTTTGATTTATCTCACGTTACTAAATTTTGCCGTCGTTAACTATAAAATACTCGTGTAAAATTGATTGTATAGAGTGTAGATAATGGGTAATGGTTTTATTCTTTTAAAGGAGTGCATAAAATTAATTGTGACTTTTATTTTCTCAAAAACTTGTTAAAAATGGGTTTAAACTCATTGCCTCACCGATAAACTTTTTCAGCAATCCATATTTATAAATTTAGAGACACCTCAAGCAGTTTTACAGCTATAGATGTCTCCAGGTTTTATATTAACTTATTTATGCTTAAGGTCTTTATATAAGCTGACCTCAATTTATCTTGAAAATTATAGTCTCACATTTTTTAAGTTATATTTATTTTCTTAATCTTTTCTTTAGATTTTATTAATGAGTATCACAAAATATTAAAAAATGTTAATTTAGTCTTAACTTTTGTAAACAGAAACACCTAGTTTTTGTGATAACCATACTTCAAAATTGCGTATCGATAAAGATTTTCTTTTTTCAAGTTCCACCATTGGCTCAACTAAAATGGTAAACATCCCTAAACGATTACCTGCTAAAACATCAGTAAATAAACGATCGCCTACCATCGCAACTTGTTCGACGGGATGATTCATCGCTTCAACTGCTTGGCGAAGTTTGCGACGAGATGGTTTAGCCGCACCAAAAATAAAGGGTAAATCTAAACTAGAGGCGATGGCGCTAATCCGATTTTGACTAAGATTATTACTAACTAACCATAAATCGGTAATTTGACGCATCAGAGTAACCCATTCCATTAATTCCGAAGATAGCTCTTTTTCATTCCAAGGTACAAGGGTTTCATCAACATCTAGCACTAATCCTTTGAGATTATGTTTTTGAATCAAGGTAGGACTAAGATGAATAACAATATCCCCTAAAACTAAATCAGGTTGTAAAATTTTTGCTCTGGACATAATTTAAGATAATTGATAATGAAGAGAATTCATAATAAGTAAAAGAATCGAACGACTAACAGTGTCAAGTCATCGTTAATTACCATTAATCCATTGTTCATTGTTCATTGTTCATTGTCAATTGTGAACACCCTCAGAGGTCAAAAGTTTAAGTTAAACTAAATAAGCAGAAATTAATGTAAAAAAACAACTATGAGTGAAAATTTACCAAAAAAACCATCGCCAGATATTCTTACTCAAGAAGAAAATCCTTGGGTAGAAATATTAAAAACTATTGGTTTGGCGGCAGTTTTATCCTTTGGTATTCGTACTTTTGTCGCTGAGGCTCGATATATTCCTTCGTCTTCTATGGAACCTACTTTACTAATAAATGATCGCTTAATTATTGAAAAAATGAGTTATCGTTTTCATGAACCACAAAGAGGCGATGTAGTTGTTTTTAACGCTACAGAAGCATTACAAAGAGAGAACTTAAAAGATGCTTTTATTAAAAGAATTATCGGCTTACCTGGTGATGAAGTCAAAGTTCGTCATGGAGAAGTTATCGTCAACAATCAAGTATTAAAAGAAGCATATATCAAAGAAGCTCCTCAATATGATTATGGACCGGTAATTGTGCCTGAAGATCAGTATTTAGTGTTGGGAGATAACCGTAATAACAGCTATGATTCTCATTTTTGGGGATTTGTCCCACGAGAAAAATTTATTGGTCGTGCGTCTATCCGTTTTTGGCCTCCTGGGCGAATGGGCTTTATTGACGAAAAACCAGCTTATGCGGACACTCCAAAAAAAGAAAACAAGGAAAATTAATTGTTAATTATTTTATCTATTTTGGATAGCTAATGACGAATTAATGTACGATAGAATTTTATGTCATTATCTATGACTAACTGATAAAGGTTAATATCAATGATCTTTATTCACATCAGAAATTGAAGCTGAAAGCAACATTAAGCATACTCGATGAGTAATCCTAATTCTGTCGTTACTGAGCTATTAAACTCCTTTCCTCAAGGTTGTACTCAAATGTATTTTAAATCTTCTTTAACGGCTCTTTCTCATGCGATGGAAGATCAAGTTTTAGCTAGTGATGAACAGCCTTTAATTATTGCTAGTTTTCAAAAAGAAAAATTTTATCGTCAAGAAGCTCATCGTTATGGGCGTATTGGTAAAATCTCACCCCATGTTTATGTTTTGGCAGCTCCAGAAACAGAATTTAGTAGTACTACTGATGTTTATGAAAAGGTTGCTTTTACAGAAGATGATGCTTTAAGTCATGAATGGCATTTAGTGGTAATTGCTAAAAATTATGCTAATTGTTTAATTTGTCGTGAAAAAACTCATTTACCAAAAACAAGTACTTCAGAGACTGCCATGGATAATAGTCGTCGCTTTGAGGGTATTTGGACTTTCGATCGCCAAATTAGTGCAAAAGCGGCAGAAATTTTGTTAAAGCGGATTGCTGGTTATCGTCCAGAATTAAAAAAGAAAATTAATCAAGAGTTAAAACTATATTGTCAACAAGGAAAAAAATCTTCCAAATCTTTACAATTAGATACGCTTGATTCTCCGATGATAAATCCTGATCCTTTTGTACAAAGATTAGTGACATATTTACAAGCTGGACAGTACAAACTTATTAAAGCAAATCGTTTTTTGAGTACGAAAGAGAAAAAAGAACGTTTACTTAATTCTGTGACGGGAGCAATACGAAGATCTCTCAATCCTCATGAAATATTACAAGTAGCTGTAGATAAACTAGGAGAAGGCTTAGGGGTTTGTCGTTGTTTGATTTATCGTTGTCAGGAAACAGATTTTAGTGCAACAATTCATCATGAGTTTTTAAGCGAAAAAATTAAATCTATTAAAGGAAAAACTTGGCCTCTTAAAGATAATCCTTTATTTCAGGAAATATTGCAAATTAGAGAATCTATTGGTATTGATGATGTAACTATTGATCCTCGTATTCAAGATCAACAGTCTCAATTATCCCAGTTAATCCACAGTTGTTCAATCATATCTTGGTTGATAGTGCCAATACTTTATCAAGGAAAATTATTAGGGATAATGGAGTTACACCATTGTGATTCTATTCCTATCACTTGGAAACCTGAAGATATTGCTTTAGTTGATGCTATCGCTACTCAAGTTGGTGTTGCTTTAATTCAAGCAGAATCTTATGCTAATTTAGAGAATCTTAACGAACAATTAGAAGCTTTAGATCGTACTCGTTCAAACTTGGTAGCTATTACAGGCCATGAATTGCGTACTCCTTTATCAACCATTCAGGTATGTTTAGAAAGTTTAGCCAATGAGCCAGATATGTCGGAGGAATTACGCCAAGTCATGTTAAGCACAGCCTTACATGATGCTGAAAGAATGCGTAAATTAGTCCAAGATTTTCTTACTCTTTCTCAACTCGAAGGGGGCACCGTAGAATGGAATCCTGAACCTTTATCCTTAGAAGAATGTATTGATCTATCATTATCTCATATTCGTTCTCGTCAAGATCAAAGTGGGATACCAACAATTAAAAACTTAGTAGTGCATGAGTTACCTTTAGTACAAGCCGATGGAGAATGGCTAGTAGAAGTATTAAGTAAATTATTAGATAATGCTTGTAAATTTACCGATGGTAATGGAACAATTACTATTCAAGTACAAGAAATAGAAGGAGATACCGATACCTTAGAAGTAACAATATCAGATAATGGTAGAGGTATTGAACCAGATAGATTAGATCAGGTGTTTGACCGATTTTATCAAGAAGAAGGAGCTTTAAGACGTTCAGCTGGTGGCACTGGATTAGGGTTAGCTATTTGTCGGCAAATAGTAAAAAATTGGGGCGGAAAAATTTGGGCAGAATCTGTTGGTAAAAATCTTGGCAGTAAATTTCATTTCACCGTGCCAAAATTTAACAATACAATTTCAACAAATTCTCAAACAATTAAAAAAAATCGTCGGCAATCATCACAAGATAGCTTGAAATAAGTTCGACAGAACAAAGATAAAGACAAGAGACAAGTACAAGTGGAAAAAGAAAAAATATTTTAGTCAACTCATTATCTGCTAGATGTTAATGTGACAAATATCATTTATTGATAAATCAAATATTTAATGTTAATTTTTGATAACAATTCTCAGGAATCTATTTAAAATTTTGTATCATGATATACAGAAAACCTTTTATCTTTCATCAAAAAAGAGATTTAAGGTTTTTAAATATTAACTGAATATATGTGAGATAAATCTATGGTAACTCAATTTGCCTCAATGCCCGTTAACCTAGAATCCGAAGTACAAAAATCCATCGTCACTAATTGGAATCCTGTTTGTCATATTACCTATAATCGTGATTCTTGGGTAAAATTATCTCAATCTCCTAATATTTATAGCGAAGAAGAAGCGTTATTATTATGTGAAAAATCTTCAGGTGTATGGGTTAGTTGGGTTCCAGGTTATGGCGAAATTATTTTAGATAAAAGTGAATTTTATTGTTAAAAAATTTTTTTGACGACTTGAGTTTCTACTATTAGTTATTTGATAGACTTCTGAGTATAATGGGAATTTGTGACTAAATATTAAAGAAAAACTTATTTATGACAAATATCTATACAGTAGAAATTATTAACGAAGGTCAAACTTACACCATACAAGTACCTGAAGATCAAAAAATCTTAGATGTTGCCGAACAACAAAATATTGTTTTACCAAACTCTTGTAATGCTGGAGTTTGTACCACTTGTGCGGCTAAAATTATTAGCGGTGAAGTAGAACAAAGTGAAGGTATGGGGTTATCTCTCGAACTACAAAGAGAAGGTTATGCTTTATTGTGTGTTTCTTATCCTCGTTCAAATTTAAAATTAGAAACAGGTAAAGAGGATGAAGTTTATGATCGTCAATTCGGCAAAGCAAGTTAATAATTAATAATCAATAATTAACAATTAACAATTAATGCTCCTAGTTAACGTGTCTCTTTACATACTAATTTCTGAGATCGCCCCAAATGATCTTTGTGCATAGGCTTGATAACGTTCACGTTTATTCCGAATTTTGTCAGGAAAGGAAGGAATTATGCCAAAATTAGGAGGCATTGGCTGAAAATGTTTAGCGTCTGCTGTGCTGATAAACTCGAATAAAGCCCCCATCATAGTTACATTGGGTAAAGTTAAAGGTGATTTATTGTGAGCAATTCTAGCGGCATTTGTACCAGCTAACCAACCTCCAGCGGCCGCCGCAGTATAACCTTCTGTACCGATTATTTGTCCTGCCGCTAACAAGGTGTCTCGATATTTAAACTGTAAAGTATTTTTTAACAATTGAGGTGCATTTAAAAAAGTGTTTTGGTGCATAACTCCCATACGCACAAATTCAGCATTTTCTAACCCCGGAATCAAGCGAAATACCCTTTGTTGTTCTCCCCATCGTAAATTTGTTTGAAATCCTACCATATTCCATAACTGCCCAGCTTTATCTTCTTGGCGCAACTGTACGACAGCATAAGGACGTTTATCTTTATTTTCTTTAAAGTCTCCTAAACGAGCATCAAATAAACCAATGGGTTTTAAAGGACCATATCTCATGGTTTCCTCTCCTCGTTGGGCTAATTCTTCAATAGGTAAACAGGCTTCAAAAAATTTAGCATTCTCTCGCTCAAAATCTTTTAATTCTGCTTGTTGTGCTTGACGTAATTCTTGCCAAAAGTTTAAATATTGCTCTTTATCCATTGGGCAATTCAAATATGCGGCTTCTCCTTTATCGTAACGGGAGGCAAGAAAAGCAATATCTTTGTCTATTGATTCTCCGACTATGATAGGACTTGCTGCATCAAAAAAGTTAAGATAGTCCATCCCTGTCAAATTCTGTAATTCTTGAGCAAGGGGAGCACTTGTTAAAGGACCTGTTGCTAATACTACAATTCCATCTGATGGTATCACCTTGATTTCTTCTCGTTTAAGGCTGATTAAAGGATGATTAGCAAGGGTTTGAGTTAATTCTTCACTAAAAACTCCTCTATCTACTGCTAACGCTCCTCCTGCTGGTACACGATGTTTATCCGCAGTCGTTATAATAATAGAATTTAGACGGCGTAATTCTTCATGTAGCAATCCCGCCGCTCTATCAGTAGCATCAGCACCAAAAGAGTTACTACAAACTAATTCTGCTAATTCTTCGCTATGATGAGCAGGGCTTTTAACTACGGGGCGCATTTCGTAGAAATCAACAGAAATACCAGCTTGAGCTATTTGCCATGCTGCTTCTGTACCAGCTAAACCACCACCTATTACAGTTATGTTTTTCATAAAAAATTAGAAATTAGAGAAAAGAGGGAGACTAGGAGAAAACAATGCTAGAAAACAGGTAGATATTGATGAATTGTTAATAGTTTATACGTTGTGCTTTAATAAATACTTGATAGTTTTAAGTAATTCCATTGTTTTGAAAGGCTTAATAATATAAGCATCAGCCCCTTGTTTTGTCGCCCAATGAATGTCAAAATCTTCTCCTTTAGTTGAGCAAATAATTACGGGTACTTTTTCTGTAGCGGGATTAGTTTTTATCCAACGACACAATTCATAGCCATTCATTTCAGGCATTACTACGTCTGTAATAACAAGATTAAATTGTTCTTCTTCCAAAATTTTTATTGCCTCTACTCCATTTACGGCTTCTTTTACCTGAATATTAAATTGCTTCAGTGCTTCGCAGATCACTTCTCTGGGAGTATGATTATCATCAACAACTAAAATTTTAATCATGATTTGATTAACACTTAAAGATTATAGGGAGTAGATGGATTAATAACTATAGACTATAGATTAGTATAGCTAAAAATGTTGAAAAGTTTTCCTTTGGTTTAATAAAAGTTTGGGATAGACATTTTCATGATCAATTAATTGTATCTCAGATGAGGCATTAATTTCACCTATGATATGACAATTTTTTCCCAGTCTTAGTTGTAAATATTGTGCTACTTTTACATTCATGCATAATACTAACTCAAAGTCTTCTCCCCCGTATAGTAACCAATTCAATGCAGTTTCATCATCCGTTATTTTTTTTATGGCTAAAGGAATAGGGAGTTTTTGACGATTAATTGTCGCACCTACGTTACTCATTTGACAAATTTGTATAATAGCATCGGCTAATCCGTCACTACTATCCATACCCGTAATTTGAGGATAAGGATGAAGATTTTTTAAATGTTTAATCATGTCTAAACGAGGTTGAGGGTATTGATGGGCAAAAATGACTTTTTTTCTAGTTTCATCATCAATATGACTATATTTTTCGGGATAGAGCAAGATTTCTAATCCTGCTTTAGCTAGTCCATGAAACCCTGTTGTTAAGATTACGTCACCGACTTTGGCTGTATGTCGGTAAATGGCTTTATTTTGGCTTACTTCTCCCACGGCTGTAATAGAGATCGTGTTTACTATTGATCTTGTGATGTCACCACCGACAATTTTGATATTATATTTTGCGAGACATTGTTGAATGCCTTGATATAGAGATTCTATCCATGATATTTCTACGTCTTTTCTGAGGGATAAGCCAATGGTGAGGGCGATTGGTGTTGCACCCATAGCGGCAAGATCTGACAAATTAGCAGTAGTGGCACGATAACCGATAGAATGAGGAGGTGTTGTGCTATCGCTAAAGTGAACATTTTCTACTAAAATATCAGTAGTAATAACTAATTTTTTTCCTAGACTAACATCAAGAATTGCACCATCATCTCCTATTTTTTCTTGATCACAATATGGGCGAATTATTGCTAATAATTGATGTTCACCGATGTCTTCTATTTTTACCATAATTAGTAAATTAATTGTTTTTTTTAGGTTTGACTTGAGATTAATTTAGATTAGAGTTCAAGAGTTAAATTATCGTGATTTTCTATTATGTGGAATAAACCACCGCAAAGTTTAATTTTAAATTATAATGAAGTTCATATTTGGATGATTAATACAGAAAATTATCATCAAAAAATTGACAGTTTTTACAAGATTTTATTCGATGATGAGCAAGAAAAGGTTAATACATTTGCTTCAGATTTATTTAAAAAACGTTTTATTATAACAAGAGCGTATTTAAAAATTATTTTAAGTCGATATTTAAAGATAAAACCTGAAAAAATTTATTTAAAATATAATTCAAAAGGGAAACCAGAATTAGATACTCTATTATTTGACATTCAATTTAATCTTTCCCATAAAAATAATTATATTATTTATAGCTTTAGTAAACATACAATAGGCATTGATTTAGAAAAAATTGATCATAAAACAAAAGTAGAAAAAATTGCTGAACGTTTTTTTTGTAAGAATGAATTTGATTATTTAAAACAATTAGATTTGAGAGAAAAGGAAGATTATTTTTTTAAACTATGGACAAAGAAAGAAGCCTATTTAAAAGCCATAGGTGAAGGATTATCTGGCGGATTGGATAGTATTTGTTTTTTCAATAATAAATCTAAACCTAAAATGAATTTAATTCAAGATAATAATATAAATTATAATTGGTATTTTAAAACATGGATTTTAGCTGATGATTACATAATGAGTATTGCTATTAATTCACCAATCAAACCAAAATTTTATTATTACTCAGAACTTGGTATAATCGACAATTAAAAACATTAAAAATTTATTTATTAATTTCAAAATCATGGTAAAAGCAATTTGGAATGGTGTTGTCATCGCTGAAAGTGATAATTGTGAGATGGTAGAAGGAAACTACTATTTTCCTGAGAATTCTATCAAGCAAGAATATTTTAAACCAAGTAATACTCATACCACTTGTTCTTGGAAAGGTGTTGCTAGTTATTATAATATTGTGGTTAATGGACAAGAAAATAAAGATGCAGCATGGTATTATCCTAATCCAAAAGATAAAGCTAACAATATTAAAAATTATATAGCTTTTTGGCGTGGCGTAAAAGTTGAGCCTTAATAATAATTGATGATTAAGAATTAATAGTTGATCATAAATTTATTTTTTAATCTATAAGATTAATTTTCATTCCCTAAACAGTTTTATGAATCGTCAAAAATTTCTTCTTGATAATAATATGTTTTCTTTAACTCATTGGTTAGAAAATCATTGGGCAACTCCTGCTTATAGTGGTTGGGTATTAATTGGTATTGCATTAAGTTTCTTTGGTGCGGCAACAAATACAATGGCAGGATGGCTTTATGCTTTGAGTGGTGTATTATTATCTTTATTAGGTTTAAATTTTGTTATATCTATTCGTACTTTAAAACAAATTCAGATAAAAAGATTACCGATAAAGCCTGTTAGTGTAGGGGATGAATTAACCACAGAATTATTTATTATTAATCCCACAAAACAAGTAAAAAATTTCATTGAAGTTATTGACGAAATTCCTTTAAGATTGTCAGAAAAAATTATTAATAAAATTGAAACTATATCACCAAAAAGTGAATTAAAAATAGTCTCTTACAATCTTGCTAAAAAAAGAGGTATTTATCATTGGCATCATGTGAAAATAAAAACTGCTACACCTTTTGGACTGTTTTATGCGACTCGACAAAGACAAGTAGAAGCCAAAGCAATTATTTATCCTCAAGTTTTGCCCTTACAAACTTGCCCATTAATTGATAATATCGGTACTCAGGAAGCTAGACAAAGACAAAGTAATAAAATATATCAAAATGCGACGGAAGGAATAACAAAAGCAATACGAGAATATCGTTACGGAGATGCCACTAGATTAATACATTGGCGTAGCAGTGCACGTTTTGGTGATTTACAGGTAAGGGAATTAGAGACTATTACTGGGGGAGAAGAGATTATTATTTGTTTAGACAATTCTTGTGAGTGGGAAGAAAAATATTTTGAAGAAGCTGTGATTGTAGCGTCTTCTATGTATTTTTACGCCAGTCGTCAACAGTTAGAAGTAAAATTGTGGACAGCAGATATAGGAATAATTCACGGTAATCAAGTAACTTTAGAAACTCTTGCTGGAATTAATGATGGAGTAACAATGATGAAAGAAATACCTTCTTCTCCTGTCATTTGGTTATCTCAAGATATTAATTCACTCTCGTTATTAACCAATGGTAGTCGTTGGATGATGTTTTCTTCTCAACATAAAAGTCAAGTTAGTGTTAAAGATAATTTTTGTAGAGGAATTTTTTATAGTGAAGAAATACCGTTACAATCTCAACTGCAAAAACCCTTAATGAATTAGGGTGTGATGAAAAAGTTTTTTGATGAGAGTGAGAGATAAGAGTTAAAACAAATACTTAATTTCTGTCTGTTATTACATTGTTAATTTTCAGAATCGTAAAAATAATTTTTTTCAGATTTACCATTTATATCAACGATTAGATTATTTTCATCGCTTAATTCTGATATATCATAATCTTTTGTTACTATATTTATTTCTTTTTTTATCAAGATATTTAAAGCTTTTTGATTATAATTAGCTTGAATAAAATAAGGATTAATTTTTAAGGCAATTCCATAACTATTAATAGATTGTTTATATAATCCTAAATTTGCCTGTAAAATTGCTAAATTATAATAGGCTTTATAATATTGATTATTATGTTTTATAGCTAAACGATAATTTCTAATAGCTTCCTTATAATTTCCTAATTCTTGATAAACTATTCCTAAATTATAATAAGCCTCCACGAAATTTGGCTTGAGCTTTAATGCCTGATTATAGTCTTCAATGGCAGTTTCTTTATCTCCTAATCGATAATAAATACCACCTCTATTATAAAATAATTGATAAAAATTATAATTAATAGTATTTGCCATATTATAGTCATCTAAAGCATTAAATAATTGATGTAATTTTTCATAGGTAAATCCTCTTTTATAATAAGCAAAAAAATTTAAAGGATTAATTGCTATTTCTTTATTATAGTTAACTAATGCTTCTGAATAATTACCTAATTCTTGATAAATATAACCTTTCCAATGATAAGCTAAATCATAATTATTATCTAATTCTATCGCCTGAGAAAAATCTATTAAGGCTGATTGCTTATTATCTTTTTTATATTGACAAATTCCTCTCAATAAATATATTTTAGGGTTAACATTATTTTGTTTAATAGCCTGATCATAAAAAGAGATTGCTTCATCAAAGTTGCCTTTTTTTAAAGATATTTTTGCTAATTTTATGAAAGAATAACCTAGAGATAAAATATCATTTATATAATAACTTAATCCGCTAATATATAACAATTCATCAGAAGATGATATATTAATAGTCTGTTGTTTTTTAAATTTTAGCAAATTTACAATAGTAAACCCAAGAAATATTATGGAGTAAGCTGGAACATTATTATTAAATTTTTCCGAACAAATTGCATAAATAAAAATATTATTAGTTTCTGCTTCTTGGCAAGATAAATTACATTGAATATCTTGATGATTCCCTTGAAAAGTTTTGAGTAAAATTTTAATATAAGGAGCTTTTTTGACTAAAAAATTACTATTAATTAAAGTACTTTCTGAATTTTGAAAATATTTACTATTATCTAACCAAACTAAATTACCAAACCTAGCTAAAAATGCTTCTATTGCCAGTTTACGGTAAAAAATAGCTTCTAAAATTTCTCTCAAAGGATAAGTTAAATCATATTTGTTAGCAATATCTTCTGATTCTAAAATAGATTCAACTTTTATTTTTTCGATTATTTCTTTTTTTATGACAGTAACTTCGCTGTGTAAATAATTTTCTTCACAAATAAGTAATTTTCCCAATGTTAAACGATGACAAAAATCTTGTTGTTGTGCTTTGAGTGGTGCTATCCAGTCCATTATTAATACAACAGTAAACTATTAATTCTATTTTAATCTACGTTTTAAATTCAGATGATTTTATCAATTACCCATATCATAATCATCAAAACAGACAAAATCAAAATTTGTTATGTGACATTAATTTCATAGTTGATTTGAGTTAATGTGAATGATATTATAAGCAAAATAGTCATATTACAATAAATATTAATGAGTACAGATTGGTCAAATTTACTCACACAACTTTTAGATAAACAATCCTTAACTCAAGCACAAGCGGCGGAATTAATGCAAGGATGGTTAAAAGAAGAAATTTCTCCTGTGTTATCAGGAGCAATTCTGACGGCTATTCAAAGTAAAGGTGTTAGTGCTACAGAATTAGCAGGAATGGCTCAAGTATTGCAATCTCAATCTCTCAATTCCGAAAATATCAATCATTCTTATCCTATCATAGATACTTGTGGCACGGGAGGAGATGGCTCATCAACCTTTAATATCTCTACTGCAGTGGCATTTGTGGCGGCCGCTGCAGGAGTAAAAGTAGCGAAACATGGTAATCGTTCAGCTTCTAGTAAAGTTGGTTCTGCTGATGTGTTAGAATATTTAGGGGTCAAGCTAAATGCAGAAGAAAGTCTATATAAACAAGCATTGAATAAAGTTGGAATCACTTTTTTATTCGCTCCTGGATGGCATCCTGCCATGAAAGCCGTCGCACCTTTACGCAAAGAGTTGAAGATTAGGACTATTTTTAATTTATTAGGTCCTTTAGTCAACCCCTTACGCCCTAATGGGCAAGTAATCGGTGTATATGATTCACAGTTTATTAAGCCTGTAGCTCAAGCCTTACAATATCTCTCCCTTCGAAAAGCGATTGTTTTGCATGGTAGAGAAAAACTTGATGAAGCGGGATTAGGAGATATAACAGATTTGGCTTTATTAAGTGATGGAAATATCAGCATTACTACTATTAACCCTCAAGAATTGAATTTTTCTCCTACACCTCTTTCAGCTTTAAAAGGTGGTAATGTCGAAGAAAATGCACAAATTCTCACTAATGTACTTCAAGGGAAAGGAACTAAAGCACAGTCTGAAGTCGTTATATTAAATGCTTCTTTGGCGTTGCAAGTATCGGGTTTAATTCCCATGGGCAAACATACTGAGGGGATTGAAAAATGTAGTCATATTATTTCCAGTGGTGTTGCTTGGGATAAATTGACAGAATTAGTTAATTTTTTTGCTTTATAGAGATTGTCTAAAGTTAATTTATGAAGATTTTATAAAGTAAGTAGTAATTACTTAAATGAAAAGATTAACAAGTTAAGTTATAATTTTGCTCAGTATCGATTCTAAAATATATTTAATTATTTTTCAGAAACTATTATTATTAAAAATTAATTCTGAATTCTATCAGTTAAATTTTAACCCTCCATTTTATAACTTACCAATGGCATGACTACTAACCAACCATGAATGAATCCGATTTAAACTTAGCTGAATATCTCGAATCATCGGCACAAAAACCCGTTAATCGAACTAATCCTGCTATTCGTCAAGGGAAAAAAGTGAGACAAGGAAACGAGTCACAAGAACAAAACATGAATTCTAATATAATTGTACCTAGTAATGTCGCTCAAATAAAAGTTATCGGAGTTGGCGGTGGTGGTTGTAATGCCGTTAATCGCATGATACAAGGTAATGTAGTCGGAGTTGAATTTTGGCAAATAAATACTGATGCCCAAGCCTTAGCCCAATCCATGGCTACCTATTGTTTACAAATTGGACAAAAACTTACCAGAGGATTAGGTGCTGGAGGAAATCCAGCTATTGGGCAAAAAGCCGCCGAGGAATCCAGAGACGAAATTGCCAAAGCCTTAGAAAATACAGATTTAGTTTTTATTACGGCTGGAATGGGAGGTGGTACAGGTACAGGTGCAGCACCAATTGTGGCAGAAATAGCCAAAGAAATGGGTTGTTTAACAGTAGGAGTTGTCACTCGTCCTTTTACATTCGAAGGTCGTCGTCGTACTACTCAAGCTGATGATGGAATTTTAGCGTTAGAAAGTAAGGTTGATACTTTAATTGTGATTCCCAATAATAAGTTATTATCTGTAATTCCCGCAGAAACTCCCTTACAAGAATCTTTTCGAATGGCTGATGATACCCTTAGACAAGGGGTGCAAGGAATATCTGATATTATCACAATTCCGGGGCTGGTAAACGTCGATTTTGCGGACGTTAGAGCCGTCATGGCTGATGCTGGTTCGGCTTTAATGGGTATTGGTATTGGCTCTGGAAAATCCCGTGCGAAAGAAGGAGCAGTGGCGGCAATTTCTTCTCCGTTACTAGAGTCTTCCATTCAAGGAGCTACTGGAGTAGTTTTAAATATTACAGGAGGACATGATTTAACTTTACACGAAGTTAACACGGCGGCTGAAACCATCTATGAAATTGTTGATCCCAATGCTAATATTATTTTTGGGGCTGTCATTGATGAGAAAATGCAAGGAGAAGTAAGAATAACTGTCATTGCCACGGGCTTTTCAGGAGAAACAAGAATTAATCCCACGGTGAAAACTGTCATTATACCCAAGCAAGATACTTTAGTAAATCCTAGTAATACCGAAGGGGTAAATAATCCTAACTCAGATTCTAGCAATGTTGCACAGGGTTTAGATATTCCTGAATTTTTACAACGTCGTCGTTTTCCTCGTCGATAAATAGGGGTGGAGGAGAAGAGGAGACTAATTTTTCTTAATTCCTAATTTTTCATTATCAATTATTAACTATTTTTATGGACGTTCAAGAATATCAATTATTAACTAGAAAAACGGCTATTTATTCTCAAAATACTTTCTTGGAATACCTTACTTTAGGTTTAGCATCTGAAGCTGGAGAAGTCAGTGGTGTTGTCAAAAAGTACATCAGAAAAGACTATGATTTAGAAGTAGCTAAAGATAAACTCATTAAAGAATTAGGTGATGTAATCTGGTATTGGGCAAGATTATGTGATGAGTTAGGTTTAAATCCTGAAGAAGTCATGGAAAAAAATATCAATAAATTGCTTAATAGACAAGTTAATAATACGTTAAAAGGAGATGGAGATGACCGATAATGTATCTCTTTTAGATCCTAAATTTGCGGTACAAGTTTTAAGTAAAACAGAAAGACCTAATTTGCTTTGTTATTTGGCAATGCATCAAGACTACAGTGAAGATTTTGTAGGTAATGAATTTGAAAAATTATCCGCTTATTCAGAACAAGAATTAGGAGAAAGAATTGTTCGTAATTGTGTTAATAAGAATCATTGGGGAATCTTGGAACATCCTTCTATTTCCTTTAATGTTATCAATTTTCCTCATTCTGTAATGGTTCAAGCTAGAACTCATCGAGTAGGAATAACTTTTGATTGTCAGTCTCAAAGATATACAAGTCAAAGAATTTTGAGGTTAGCAAATCAGTTAAATGAATCCTCGGAAAATCATAATCAATTAATTGAAGAAGTGTTTTATTTTCGGGGAGTAGGTAACTATTTTGATCGTGAAGGAAATAAATATTTTTATTCAGATTCTGCGAGGAATAATGACATTTTATTTACTAAAAAAGCCATTGAACATTATGCTGATAAAGTAAATTGTAAAGGCTACTCACCTGAACACGCTAGAGATATTTTAACTCAAAATATTCGACAACATTTTGTCGTTAGTTTTAACGCTCGAAGTTTATTGCATTTTTGCGATTTACGTTTACCAAAAGACGCTCAACCTGAGATTAGAAATTTAGGTGTTTTATTGTTAAATCATTTTGAAGAATGGATGCCTGAAGTTGCTGCTTTTTATGTAAAGAAAAGATTAGGTAAAAATTTATTAGCACCCTAGTTTATTCGTAAACTACAACCTCAGTTCGATAGAAGAAAAATGATGAAGAGGAGACGGGTGGACAAGTGGACAGGAAGAAAAATTCTCAATATTTGTACATTTGTGGGATAATTTTATTCATTCATAAGAAATACAATCTCTCTATCTACCTGTCAGCCTGTCTTCCAAATCAGTTTTCACCAATAATTTTATATTGAATTCAGGTTAATTCGGAATTAATTGATGAAAATTTGGTAATGTATCAATGACTATTCCTGTGCATAAAAGCATCATATAAAGAATAGAATATTTAAACATGGATTTTGCCGTATCTTTATCTTCAGGTTGTTGTAATAATTGCCATGCTTTGACGATAAAACTGATACCCAACATCGTGGCAAAACCGAGATACACTAAGCCTAAACTGTGTAATGGATAAATTAAAATAAAACTAAAAGCAACGGTGATGAGAGTATAAACCCAAATTTGTTTGACGGTATGGGATGCACCTTCAATAACGGGTAACATAGGCACACCTACTTCAGCATAATCATCAGAAATCATCAGGGCTAATGCCCAAAAATGAGGAGGAGTCCATAAAAATATTAGCATAAAAATTGCCCACGCACTCCAACTTAAGTCTCCTGTAACGGCTGCCCAACCTACTAGAGGAGGAATTGCACCTGCGGCACCGCCAATAACGATATTTTGTGTTGTATGACGTTTCAACCAGTGGGTATAAATGAGCATATAGAAAATGATACCTGAGATTGCAAGTAAAGCAGAAAGCATATTTACCCAAATGGCAAGTAAGGAAAAAGATAAAATACCTAAAATAGCACCAAAAATAATAGCATGGTTAGATTGCACTTTACCAGAAGGAATCGGACGTTTTCTGGTTCTTTTCATGTCATAATCAATATCTTGATCATAAACGCAGTTAAAGGTTTGAGCTGAAGCGGCGGCTAATGTACCTCCTAAAAGGGTGATAATGAGTAAAAATGGATCAATATTACCTTCAGAAGCTATAAACATAGAGGCGGCGGTGGTAATTAATAGTAAGGGAATAATGCGGGGTTTTGTTAGTTGATAGTAACTTTGGACTACTTGCCCAAAATTTTCGTTGCGAGGTGAAATACTAGATCCAATCATGGTAATTGTTAAATAAGATGATGATATTGTGATACCTAAAGGTATCTAAAATAATAAGGATTAAACAGTTAGCTTTATTACTGATTCATCTTTCTGATAAAAAATTAGGATCAATTTAAGCACTATTACCTATTACCTACTGTCAATGTTAGCTCACAATTCTGGAACGGAACTTCTTTGATCATCTTTTTTCGCAAAAACACTGAAAGCAATTAAGATACCAAATAATCCCGCTCCCATCGTATGATGAGCAATGGTAAGAGGTTCGACTTGTAAATGAAGGTAAAAAGTAGCTATACCCAGTAATATTTGACTAACTAAAATTAAAGCGATATATTTAGTTAATTTTCTTAGTTCTAGGCTTAAAGCAGGAGTTCGCCATGCTAGAATTATTAGGGCCATAGTGGCTATAGTGGCAGGAAAGATTCCGATAATATGGCTATTCATGACGATACATAACTGATTCTCCCCAAAACACTGATGTAATGCCCATTGAGAGGCGACTAAACCTCCTAATAAACATTGAAGATAAACTAATACTGTGGCTATGATACTCACTACTTTTAATTTACCTACTGTAGCATTGCCCTGATAGGGTTTTAAGTTACTGGCGATCGCAACAAGAGTCCCGAAAAATAGTAAAGCTGTACCTAAATGAGCGGTAACAATATCAAAACGGAGTAATTGAGTAACGGTTAAACCTCCTAAAACTCCTTGAAAAATGATTAAACTAAGGGCAAAAGTTGAACTTAAGGGCAACCATTGAGGTAATTTTGCTTTATACCACCAAGATAAAATCACTAAAACAATGGTGCTTAAACCGATTAATGCCGCATCGAGACGATGAAACCACTCTAAAAATACTTGTAAATTCATTTGCTGAGTGGGTATAACCTGACCGTAACACAAAGGCCAATCAGGACAAGCTAATCCAGCATTCATAACCCTTGTCGCCGCACCAATTGCCATTAGGGCTAAAGTAGCAAAAGCAATTTTCCACACTAGCCAACGAATCCATTTTAGCGGTTGAGAAGAAGTAATATTATCCTGAGCATAAGAAGAATAAAAAATTGATTCTGTCATATCAAAAAATGCTATTGAAGTTATCATTGTTTTGATCTTAACTCAGGTTTTAGTTACTTATACTCATTTTTTTCATCTATTGTTATCTTTGAATTTCAAATAATCCTCGACAACCTGCGTCAACCCAAATACCGTTACTATCATAACCCCATGTATCGTTTTCCCAACATCCAGAGTTACTTAATTGACGCTTTAAAAAAACTCGATCACGACGACTAATATTTGTATTACAACGAGTAAAATTACCTCTATCAGAGCCACAAGTTATAGTATCATTAAAAGAATTATTATTGTTACTATTGTTATTTTTATTATTAGAACCAGATGCTAGTACTGCGGCGATCGCACCTACGGCTAAAACACCACCAATAATAGCCGCAGTATTATCTCCTCCACTATTATTATTAATATTATTATTGTTACCTCCTCGATCTCTGACGGAAAATTCAGCACTACAACCTTGATCTACCCAAATACCATTTCTATCATAACCCCAAGTACTTCCTTGACGACATTCTGCGTTGCTAATTTGACGAATAAATGTGACTCCTCCTCTAGTATTAGTTTCACAAAAACGATAACGCCCATTTTGAGATTGACAAGTAATTCTTTGTTGTTGTGCAGAAACGGGATTGCCTTGGGAAAAGAAACCAAAGCTAATAGCACTAATTAAAGCTAATTTATGTAAATTTTTCATGATTAATATTCTCTATTGAAGTTGTTAGGTTTTTGTGTAAGGAAAAAGACAAGATTAAGGCTTAACACATTTAGACATTCTAGTTAAGTCTTGAGGTTGTAATGTTTTTAAATCAACTTTTTGCCACATGGGATTGCCATTTTTTTGTAACCATAATAAATTATTTTTAATTAAAGAAGCCACAGGAGTTACTTGGCTACAGTCATCATTTTCTACGGTAAACAAGAAAGATTGCACAGCTAAGGTTTCTACAGGTTCTGTTTGCCAACTATAAGTATTTGCTGGTAAAGTAACTTTAGAGTATAATTTGGTGTAAAACTCATCTTCAGAAGTTGTGGGCAAACTTAAAGGTAAAACATGAAAGTTATCTTCAGGTACAATTTGTTGTTGCAACACTTTAGCAGGACTTCCCACCACATAAAATAAAGCATCAATTTTATCGTTACGCAGAGCATCAATTCCTTTTTTTATATCATAGGTAACTAATTCTTTTGGGTTAATTCCTAATTGATATAATAAAGTGGAAGCAGTCATACTTGTACCGCTACCTTCATCCCCAATGGAAACTATTTTTCCTGATAAGTCTTGAATAGATTTAATCTCTTTACTCGCAATGACGTAGATTTGTTCTTGATAAAGAGGTAATACGATTCTCATACTTTCAGCTTTAACTTTAGTTACTTCATCATAGTTAGCAAAAATATTGAGAAAAGCTAACACATCTCCTTGAATTATACCCAGTGGTATGCTTTCGTACATGAAAACATCATGAAGATTTTGTAATCCTCCTCTGGTGGGTATCACGTCAATATCTAAATTGTTTCGTCTTGCCAGTTTTTCGATGTCTTTGGCGATAGAATAATATTCCCCAACTTCATTCCCCGTTACTAACTTAATTTCTAAGGGTGATGGTTGTGCAAACACAGAAATTGGAAACAAGGTAAAGGGTATTGTTACTATTCCTAATAGTCCACTGATTATATAAGGTAATGATTTTTTCTTGTTCAAAATTTTACTGAATAATTTTAAGGTTTACTTTTAAAATATCAGTTTAATCTAATATTCCTATTTAGAATCAATTAATTTACAAAATATCTCTTAATTTTTGATATGGATAAAAAATTAGAAGAGGAATAATATGTATAGTAGTCTTAAATGATTTGTGTTAAAATCAATCTCAAAAATTTGGAAGCAAGTAGTTTAAATTCTTTGTTATATAACTATTACATAATTTATTATTACTTTTAAATATTTGACAAATAATTTAGAATCGCTATAAATATCTAACTTTTTTTAGTTAAAATTACCCTGAAAACTCATCTATCAAATTATCACATAAAATTATTATGAAATCTTTAACGTTATCAACAAAAAAGGTCTGTTTCTTTGTTAGTTCTAGTATTATTCTTTTAAGTAGTAATGGATTTATTTCACCTCTAAAAGCTGAAACTTTAACGATGAAATCAATGCCAATGATAATGGCAAAAATTCCTGTAACTCAGATGACAAAGAAAAATAATGATACAATTATCGTGAAAATTAAAGATGCTGAATTTGTCTTTAACGGAACACTTAAAAGAACTTCAGGTAATATGTTTATGGGAGAAGATAAACAAGTCCGAGTTATGTATGACAAAAGTACAAGTCATGTGGTAATTATTAATAAAAAAACAGGTACAGAATTTTATAACTATATTTTTTCCATAGCGGATGAAGGCAAACTATAGTAAAAAATTGAGAGGTGAATAATATTTAATCTCTCTTTTTAAGCAAAAAATTTATCTTTAATAGCTCATTTTTTTAGATAAAAAGTCAGGAAAAACTCAAAAATTTAATAAAAATATTTTAATTAAATCAATTTAAAAAACATGAAAATCAAAAACTTTTTATTACCCTTAATAACTATTATTACCACGGTTTCTTTTTCTAGTATCGCTCAGGCAGATACTATCAATTCTCGGTGTGATATATACCCTAAAGGTGAAGATAAGGCTTCTGGCGTAGTCAATTGTACTTTTTCTCAACGTCAAGGTTTTATTACTATTCAACGGGAAGATGGCATTACTTATGAATTAACACCTAAGGAAACTAATCAATATACTGATCAAAATAGTAATTCTGTCATTCGAGAAATTGACGGAAATACTATTATTTTTCGTTTCAAAAATGAATCCGTTTACATTTATCAGGGTGAAACAGCACCATCTTCATCCTATTCTAAAGGAAAAACTCCTGAAAATCTTTACAGTACAACACCTCCTACATTAGAAGATTTAGTTGGTGCTAGGGCTGGACAAGCTGAAGGAGAATTGATCAAACGAGGTTATACTTATCGCAATACCGTAACTTTTGATGGTGGTAAAAGTGCCTACTATATTGAAGATAAAACAGGCTATTGTGTCGAAGTCGGTACGGTGGAAGGACGTTATAGTAGTATTATCTATAATGCTAGTGATAAATGCTCTAAATAGGTGTTTTTTAACCTAGTAAATGATCATTAATTCAAATCTAAAATAGAGCGATCGCATCACTAAATAATCTGAAAAATCTTCATTTTCTAAAATTATTTTAGCTCTAAAATATCCTTGATCTAAGACTATTTTTTCTTTAATAATTTCTAAATTATCAACAATTTTACTTCTTTTTAACCTTAATTTAATCTGGTTAATATATTCTTGTGCAATCATTATTAGAGTTGAGATTTCAGTAAATTTAATCACTCTTGTAATGAGTACCACATTTGATAAAAAGCACTCTATTCAATAAAGTCTATTTCATCTCCTAGCTTTTCAGTCTTACTCAAATTAAGTATTTTATTTTGAGTTATCATTAATTTTTTTAGGGATTGAAATTTATTTACTATAAAATATTTTAGATTTTAAGTTATTAATTATCTGATTATTCTTTTAAATAAACTTATTTATACATTAACCTATTTCAAACATTTACACGACAATGATTTTGAATTGAATTTTAATATTTTGTCTATATCAATCAAGTTTTAATTGTGCATTATTAATCAAATCTAAACCTTCCTCAACGCTATTAATACGAGAACATTGATCCCGTAATTCTGATGCACCACTAAAACCCTTACAATACCATGATAAATGTTTACGAGCTTGAAATATGCCTTTTTGTCCTTTATATTCCCACAAGCCAATTAAATGTTCTTTAGCACATTCTAAACGTTGCTTGATGGTAGGTAAAACAGGATTTTTATTATTTTTGAGGTAAAAGTCGATTTGTCCCACTAAAAACGGATAACCCAACGTCCCACGAGAACACATCACGCCGTCAGCGTTAGTAATTGTGAGACAACGAAGGGCATCTTCCACAGAAAAAATATCACCATTGGCAATGACGGGAATTGTCAATTTTTCTTTTACTTGGGCGATGATATCCCATCTCGCCGTGCCCGTATAACCTTGCTCACGAGTCCGTCCATGTACAGTTATCATACTTGCTCCAGCTTCTTCCATTCTTTGACCAAATTCGATAACATTGATTTCGTCATCATTCCAACCAAGGCGAGTTTTCACCGTAACAGGTACATTTACTGCCTGTTTTACCTCTTTGACAATGGCTTGTGCAATTTCTGGTTGACGTAATAAACCTGAGCCACCTCCTTTTTTGGTAATCTTATTAACTGGGCATCCCATATTTATATCAATGGTTTTTGCTCCTTCAGTGACTGCTTTTTCGGCGGCTTGTGCCATAAAATCAGGGCGGCAGTCGAAAAGTTGAATGCTAATGGGTTGCTCATCAGCATCAATTTCCATTAATTTAGGTAATTGTTTAAGATGGTTTATTTCTGTGGCGTTTACCATTTCAGTATATGTCATCGATTCTGGAGCATAACGTCTAACTAAACGACGAAAAACTAAATCTGTAACTCCTGACAATGGTGATTGCAATACTCGACTATAAACAATTACATTTCCAATTTTTAAGGGTGTAGAAAATTTTTGTTGCAAACTAGCAGATAAACGGATCATGATTCAAAAAAAAGATCTATGATCTATTGTTAATGTTTAAATTATTCTAATTTTATCATCTCAAAACTCATTTTTATTAAAACTGTTTAGAACTATCTAAGGTGGAGAATATAATTATGTCAAAAAACAATTTAATAAATCAACCCATAGGGAAAATTTTAGAAGAAGCTGGATTAATTAATAGTGGACAAATCCATGTTGCATTGGTAGAACAAAGTATTTATAGTCATTTAAAACTAGGAGAAATCCTAGCACTTCACGGTTGGATTGATCAACAAACTGCAGATTTTTTTGGTCATAAAATCAAAGAATTAATAGTTAATGATCACAAAAAACAAATCGGTAATTATTTTTTTGAAGCGGGTTTACTAAAAGAAAATGATATTAAGGCTATTCTTGATGAACAAAAAAAACTAGGGGTAAAATTCGGCTCTTTAGCGGTTTTAAGAGGATGTATAACCCAAGATACCTTAAAATTTTTCTTAAAATATTTTGCGTCTGATGCTAAAAATACAAATGATATACAATATCGCGATAAAACGACAATGAATTTAAAAAGAACAATAGCATCAGAAAATTCCGCAAAAATTACCCATCCCACGAATTCTCAAAAACAAACTGTTAATAACAATAATGATTTAACTATTTACGAAAGAATTACTATCAATAGCTATGAAGAGTTGGAAGCTGAAGGTTTAGAAGATATTATCTGGAAAGGTTAATTAGTAGTTTTTCAATATAGTTGTGATGCAATAAGCGACAATTCTGAAAGTACTGTGGGCATTGCCCACTCTACAGTACAGGTGATGTTTAAACAGAATCAGAATAGTTGATCTGCGTCATGTCTAAAATATTATTTTCCCTGACACTTATTGACAAAGTTGCTCACCACGACGATATAATTCACGGGCGTAATCAGTCCACATTCCTTGTCCCCAATAACGAAAACAGCTTGTTTGTACTAATAAATTGTAAAGTAAGGCTTCTTGATAATCAGCTCTTTGGGTTACAGTTGGATCTTCTGCAACTAAACGATCGTATTTTTGATGAAACATAGCACTTAATTTGTTCATCGGTTCGAGGACATTTTCATAACCTTTTACCCAGCTTAAATCATTTGTCCATGATGCACCATCCATATGAAATTGATGATCATTTTGATTAAGCTCTGCGATCGCATTTTCTACCGTTGCTGTAGTAATATTATCGGCAACTTTTGCCCAAATTTTATGTTGCCCAACAGGTTGACAGATAGGATAATCTTCTGGATTAATGCCATTGGCTTCGATTAACTCAAGATATTCCGTACCATTAAAACCCACTACATCGCTACCATTTTTGAGATCGTACCATAGAGGTTGAAAACCACGAGGAAACTCATTCATCATCACGCCACCGTTTTCACCGTCAGCAATTTGACTAACACAAGAAGGAATAGAAATACCCTTAATGTCTTGTTTACCTAAAGTTTTCGCTTCATGATAGGGTTGCATTTGTGCCACTAATTTAGTATCTGAGCCTTGAGTTTTAATTAAGACTGTGATGCTAATAACTTCCCCTCTGGAATTTTTGGCAACTAAACGATTAGGCATATACTTTTGTCTATGCTCTAGACCTGAACCATCGATATTTTCAACGGTGTGTTCTTGAACTAATAGCCAACGATAACCGCAATCTTTAAGAGCTTTGATATATTCAAAAAGAGTGTCAGGATGATTAGGAAGATGCATTTCAGGAGGGGAAAAACCTTTCACTCGTGATAGTGCCTCTTCACCGAAAATAGAAGCAAAATGATGTTGCCATGCTTGAATTTGTAATTTTAAATCGGGAATTGGGGTTGATGGTGCGACGGCATGAGACCACATTGTGCCCAACCACTCTACATAAGGTTGATATTGACCATCGCAAGTAATTTTTTTGAGATTATCAAGAATATCATGGCGTCCCATTTGCTGTAAACCCCAAAGCAAGTTGCCCGAATAATCCAACATGATGCGAGGGTTACAACCATCAGCCACTAATTGAGGGATAAATTCACCCATGCGACTATAACACCATGCAAAAACACCCGCATTATGATTATCACCTTCACCTTGATGATTAAACATATGCTGTAAATTACAAATTAATGCACCATTTTCCCCTGCTGGAATGGTGGGTTGGTGCATATGTAAAGCACAGGCAAATCCAGATTTTATTTGTTCTAATTTAAGGTTAGTTTTAGGTAAATATACTTGATCATTATTATTAACTAAAGCTGATATTTTAGCTTCAAAACCACTGATAGAAGGAAGATTAGCTGTAGATGAAACAAAGGTTTTGGATTCTGCTGTCGCAATCATAAATATTTTTTTGTGAGGGAATGATTAAATAATTTTTTAGATTTTTTAGATCTCTTTTGAACCTAATTTTACCTTATATTTAGTCAAAATTTTTTGTAATTTAATTTAATTTAATTTTACCTTTATTTACAAAATTTAATATTTTTTTTGTATTTAGGCAATGGATAATTAACAATTAATAATAGAAAATAGACAATTATGTCTCTGTTGATTCAATTGTTGAAGATTAAAAAATGAAATTTTTTTATTTTTTCTCTCAAAAAGATAGATTTTAAACTTTGAATGAAACCATTGTCAATTGCCAATACTTTATTTTCAAAAACTTTCTACTTGTTTATTAAACCCTGTTTATGTCTGAAATTTTAGCACCGTGGAGAACGCATTTACAAAGAGCATTACATCGTAATCGTTCACAAATATTTAGTCGTTATTTTTCTTTAGCAACAGTAAATGAAGAAGGTTATCCTACCAATAGAATGGTAGTTTTTAGAGGATTTTTAGATAATAGTAATCAACTAAAAATTATTACTGATATTCGCAGTGAAAAATTTACCCATTTAACTAATAATTCTTCTAGTGAAATTTGTTGGTATTTTGCAAAAACAAGAGAACAATTTAGAATCAAGGGAAAGATAATCTTAATTACAGAAAATTATCAAGATCAAAATTTATTATCTGAGCGTGAAAAAGTATGGGAAAAATTAAGTAGAAGTGGAAAAGAGCAATTTTACTGGGCAAATCCGGGAGAATTATTAACAGAAAATTCAGAAAAAATTATTGATATAATAGACGAAGAAAAGCCAAGATCTAATTTTTGTTTATTACTATTAAATCCAGAAAAAGTTGATCATTTAGAATTAAAAGGAAATCCTCAAAATCGCTGTATTTATCAGCTTATAGAAAATAATAAATGGTCAAAAAAGCTCATTAATCCTTAATTAAATTTACTTAATTCTTGACGCATTAAACTTTCTACAGCTTGATATTCGGATAAAATTTCAGAGATTAAAGTATTTGGTTTTTCCATGTCTCCAGTAATACTACAGTATTCTAATTCTTTAGACAATTCTGATAATTTTTTTGCACCCAAACTACCACTACTAGACTTGAGAGTATGAGCATTGATTTTAATTTCCTGTCTATCTTTATTTTTTAACCCATTAATTAAACCTTGTATTAATTTTGGACTATCCTCTAAATAAGCATTGATTAAATCAGCAAAAACTTCTTCAAAGTCTTCATCTCCTATCATTTCTTTTAATTCAGCAATTATTTTTGAGTCTAAATGATCCATACTATTATTTGATTCTGGTTTAACATCATTATTATTAATTATGTCTGAAACTGAATTCTTTTTTTTCAGATTTTTCAATTTTTGGACTAAATTTTCTACCCTTACAGGTTTCGATAAATAATCATTCATCCCCGCCGATAAACAGATTTCTCGATCACCTTCCATTGCATTAGCTGTCATGGCTATAATATATGGTATATCTCCATAAAAATTGCTATGAGGAGTATTCCAAAGAGTGCGAATTTGACGAGTGGCAGTTAAACCGTCCATTTCAGGCATTTGTACATCCATGAGAATTAAATCATAGGATTGACGGCGAAGAGTTTCTAAAACTTCTACACCATTAGCAACTACATCAGCACGATAGCCCAAACGTTTAAGAATATTAGTAATTACTTTTTGATTAACAATATTATCTTCAGCCACGAGAATTTTTAGAGGTGCAATACTGGCGATATTATCAAAAGGTAAATTGTTATTAATTATGTTAAAAGATTGAAAATTATTATTTTCTCGATTACAAACCTTAAGCAAAATATCTGATAATTGAGATTGTTTAATCGGTTTTGTTAAAGTTGCACTCCAATTAACTTGTTTGATATATTTTTCTATTTCTGGATTACCAATAGAGCTTAGTAAAATTAATGGTAAATTTTTATAGTCTGGTAATAAGTGAATTTGTTTTCCTAAAGCAACGCCATCCATAGAAGGCATTTGCATATCTAAAATAGCTAAATCAAGATGTTGCTTATTTCTGAGCATAGATAAGGCTTCTTTTCCTGAAGAAGTCACGGTGGTTTCCATGCCCAAATTCTGACATTGAATCATTAACATTTGGCGATTAGTTTCATTATCATCAACAATCAAAACTTTTTTACCTCGCAAAAATTCAGGATGAGATAAATGATTTTGCCTTAACAGATTAGAAATTTGAGTTTTCATGGTAAAACAAAACATTGAACCATTTTCTCCCACTTTAGAAGAAATATTCCAATCAGAAGGATAATTTCCTGCTACCTCACCTCGACTTTCTGCCCAAATTCTTCCTCTCATCATTTCAACTAAGCGTTTACAGATTGCTAATCCCAATCCTGTGCCACCATAGTTACGAGTTGTAGAAGCATCTACCTGAGAAAAAGTTTTAAAAAGTCTATCAATACGACTAGCGGGAATACCAATTCCTGTATCCTTAATCGAAAAAAGAAGCTCATATTCGGTAACATTACTATTAATAATGTTAGTTTGATAAACACTTACAGATAAAATTATTTCTCCCGTTTTGGTAAATTTAATCGCATTACTTACTAAATTAACTAAAATCTGACGTAAACGAATCATATCACCACTAATCGTTAGAGGAATATCTTGAGCGATTAAATAAATTAATTCGATATTTTTGTTTATCGCTTTTGATGCCAATAAATCTAAAGACTCTTCTACCACTGTATAAATAGAAAAAGGTTGATATTCTAACTCCAATTTGCCCGACTCTATTTTAGAAAAATCCAAAATATCATTAATAATCGTTAATAAACTATCACCGCTAGTACGAATAATCTCCGCAAACTCTTTTTGTTCAACATTTAAAGGAGTATCTAACAATAATCCTGTCATTCCTATCACTGCATTCATCGGAGTGCGTATTTCATGACTCATGGTAGCTAAAAACTCACTTTTCGCCTGATTAGCCGCTTCTGCTTGTTCTTTTGCTAGTTGTAACTCTTGTTCTACCCTAACTTTATCACTAATATCTGTAATTGTCCCTACTAAACGAGACGGTTGTCCATCAATATCATTATCTCGTTTACCTTTCGCTAAAACCCAAATATATTGACCACTACAATGACGTAATCTATGTATATTTTGATATAGTTGAGCATCATGAGATAGAGAAAAATGAATATCTTGTAGATGTTTTTCTAAATCATCCTCATGAATTTGATGTAACCAACTATTAATAGTGGGTGGTAAAGGATTCTCTTCATAACCAATAATTCGCATCCACGTAGGAGAATAATAAACGTCATTAGTCTTTAAATTCCAATCCCAAATGCCATCATTAGTACCAGAAACTGCCAATTCATAACGCTCATCTTTTTGTAATAATAATTTTTCTATTTCTTTTTTTTCTTCTATTTCTGCTTCTAATTTTCTAGTATTTAAGATTAATTCATTAGTTCTCTCCTCCACTTTAGCTTGTAGAGTTTTTTCTATTTCTTGTAATTCTCTAAATTTATCTTGTAATGCTAAGATCATTATTTGATAATTAACTGCTAAAACTTCTAATTCATCTATAGCTGTTTTTTGCCACAAAAAATCTTGATGATTAATAATTTTATCAGGTAAATTACTTGTTACTTCTCCTAAGATTTTTAAGGGTTTAACTACTTGTTTACTAATTTTATCAGCCAAGAAAAAACCAACAATAGTGATAATAAAAAGAATACCTAAAGAATTAATATAATCAATTTGTAATTGTTTTATGAAAGGTTCAGTTTTAATTTTAACAAGAATTGACCATGGAATTTGATCACTAATCTTTACTTGTTTTACATAATAAGATTGACTCCATCTCGACATAATTGGCATTCCGGGTTTAATAGGTAACCATTGATAAATACCATTATTTAATGATCGTATTTTTTTGTTTTTAGAATTAAGATAACTTTCATCAACTGTTGAATCATTAGCAACGATGATTTTATTTTTACTATCTAAAATAAATATATTTCCATCAATCGTTATTTTATCTAAATTAAGAAAATTACTTATCCTATTAGTAAAAAAAGAGGCATAAATAAAGCCATTCCATTTATTATTTTCGATAATAGGATAAATAAAGCTAACATGATTTTCATTAATTAAATCTTGATTATGAATATCACTTAACATCAACTTCTGACTTTTTTTTGCAATTTTAAATTCTTGCAAATCAGAAGAAGATAAATTAACGATTGAGTTTCCTATTTGATTTGTATCAGGATAACCAGCAATAATAATTCCTTCTTGATTAATCACATATAATTCTCGAAAATCATTAAATATTTTTGTACTACTCATTAATTGATTTGCCAAAATTTCCTTATTATCCTTAACCGAAGCTATTTCTTGCAAAGATTTTTGATGAAGATCATACCAATCAATAATTTTATCTTGTAATCGTGCAACTACTAGTTGTAACTGTTTAACAATTGTATGATCAATATCGTCAATTTGTCTATAACTATTAAAAATAGTAATACTAAGAGTAGTAATTAGAATAAAACTAATTAATAAATTAAATAGATTTTCTTGAAAGGATAAGACTATTTTTTGTGCATTTTTTCTGAGAATTTTATATATAGGGGAATAGTTAATAATTAGAATAGCAATTAAAGCATTAAAAATACTATTTATTGATTGTTTCAAAACAACTAAAGTCACTCCTAAAAAAGAAACTTTTAAAATCAGTAAATAAAAAAAAGTAACAAGAGGAATACCAATAAATAACCAATAAATAATATTAACTAAAACTAAATTTTTACTTTTTCTACGCCAAAAATAGTTAACAAAAATAGCTTCAATAGTATAAACAATTATCGCATAGGGATGTTCCCATAAAAACCAAGTACAAAGACTACTGATAAAACCTGTTATTACTCCCCATAAACCACCATAAAAATAACTAACTATCCAGACAAAAATTGCTCCAAAAATAAAATCAACGCCAAAAAATAAAGGTAGTTTAAAATAGTTACCTAAATATGAAAAAATAATTAAAAGAAATAATGAAAAATCAACAAATTTTGTCTTACTTTTCATGGTTTATGATAGAGAATAACCAGATTATATAATTAATAATAAATAATCAATATTAGCTTTTTAAAATAATAATTACTTAAATGAAATAAAAAAAAGAATATTAAATATTAACAATACTTACTTAGCTGTTATTCTCATTATAAATTATGTGGTTAAAAATACTTAATCAATTAAGTGATAGGAGATTACTATTGTCAATTATTCCAATGCCATTTAGTGACACCCCCAGAAACATCAATCAGAGTAACTCCTTTTTCTTTTAATAAATCACGAATTTGATCGCCTTCTTGATAGTTTTTCGCCTGACGAGCATTTAATCTTTGTTCAATTAAAGCCTCGATTTCTGACTCAGTAATAGCATTAGAAGCATCTTCAATTTCGTTAAAATCAGCTTCCAACCCCAAAACTTGAGCTAAATTCACTAAAGTATGCCATTTACCTCTTAATTCTTGACTAGATTGACTGGTTTTGCCTTCATGGGTTAATAAATTCCCTTCCTTACGCAAATCCTTTGCTAATTCAAACAGGATAGCTAAACCAGCGGCAAAATTAAAATCATGATCTACGGCTTGACAGAAGTGATCGTGAACTGATTTAATAAAACTATTATGGGTTTCTTCTGTCCAATTCAGTTTTTCTCTATATTTAATTCCAAAAAGTAAGCCCTCCACTAAAGTATGCCAACCATTAGTTGCCGCTTTTAGAGCATCATCAGTGAAATCAAGAGGTTTACGATAATTAGCTTGAAGAATAAACAAACGAATTGCCATAGGGTCATATTTTGCCAATAAATCTCGAATGGTAACAAAATTACCCAAAGATTTAGACATTTTTTCCCCGTCAACTTTCACCATACCGTTATGTAACCAATAACGAGCTAAAGGTTTACCCGTAAAGGCTTCAGATTGTGCAATTTCGTTTTCATGGTGAGGAAAAATCAAGTCATTTCCTCCCATATGAATATCAATAGTTTCTCCTAACATATCTCTCACCATCGCCGAACATTCGATATGCCAACCTGGGCGCCCTCTTCCCCAAGGAGAGTCAAAACTAGGTTCATCAGGTTTAGCAGATTTCCATAAAGCAAAATCGAAAGATTCTTGTTTCACCGCTTCACTTTGATTAACTCTCCCACTAGCACCCGCTTGTAAATCTTCTAATTTTCGCCCCGACAACTTACCATAATCTTTAAACTTACTGACAGAATAATAAACATCCCCTTGAGTTTCATAAGCATAACCTTTTTGCTCTAATTCCCAAATTAATTTTTTAATACCATCGAGGGCATGAGTCGCACGGGGATAAGCGTCTGCTTGTTTAACGTTTAATCGTTGCATATCCTCAAAATAAGCCTGAATAAAACGCTCAGAAATTGCTTCCATCGTGGTATTTTCATTTTTGGCACGATTAAGAATCTTATCGTCAATATCTGTAAAATTTTGAATATATTTAACTTCGTAACCTCTCCAAATCAAATAAGATCTTACCACGTCCCAGACAATACAAGTCCTTGCATGACCTAAATGACAATAATCATAAGCTGTAATGCCACAACAGTACATATTAACTTTAGGAGGATTAATAGGGATAAAAGTTTCTTCTTGATTAGTGAGAGTGTTATATAAAGTTAAATTCATTTAAGGTAATTAATATTGATTGTTAGCAATGATCAAAATAATATAGCAATCCTAATATGTGAGTTGCGAGATTTTTGGAAATGTTAGCTATCAGCTTTCAACTTTTAATAATCAGGTTTTAGATATAGTAAAATTTACAAATTTATTTTTTATTTTTGTCACAAATTATTTAAGGATTGCTACATATTGGATATGGTTAATAATTAGACTTCTTTAAAAATAATTCTCCATTATCGTCAAAAGATTTAAACTTTGATTTCTGATGAAATATGTCTCATATTTTAAAGAATATTTTCTATACTTAATCAATTTTTTATTGTAAAGCACTTTCATCATATAAACAAAAAAAATTCCCCAAGGTTGGGGATTGAAGAAGATCATTAATTATTGATTATTTCCGTTGATTCTTTTTGTTTTTGCATTTCCATCATTCTTTTTTGCTGTTGTTGTTTAAAATCTTCGGCGGCGGAATCAATGTTACGGTTAGTATCTTCTGCAAAATCCGCACCATTACGACTGTTAAAAAAGTTGGCGTTGTGAATTAAATCCATGGGGTTAATACTATCGCCATAAAGGGGATTTTTTTCGTTGCTTTGAAATGGTTGTGGTTGCCCATTTCTAACGGCTTGAGCATTAACAGAGTTATGAGTTACGGTAATTAAACTCAAGCTAATAATTATACTACCTAGAATGTTTGAATTAGCGATATTTTTCATTGATTTATCTCTCTAAGTTATTGATATATTCGACTAAATATTAATCTTATTTGTTTCTTTTTTTATTTTTTAATCTTTTCGTTATCATCAATTTTTTTTCTCATAAGTATTTTTTTTTAGCTATTTTTATATACTTCCATGTTTTGTTGTGAGTACTGTATCACTCTACTTTTTTATAGAGAAAATAAAACCATTTTTGATGATTTTTTGTTAGGTAAAACGACGACTTAATAAAGGCTTAATTGATAATAAAATAATTACATCAAAAGCCAATAATAATGCTAAAACTGTCACAAAATTAAGATCACCCCAAGGAGTATTCATTACTATACTAGCAAAATTCCAATCACCATTTTGATAAATATAACGTATGGGCTCAATGGCATAGGTTAAAGGATTTAAACTGGCAATAATTTGTAACCATCGCGCCATGAATGACAAAGGTGCTAATGCTGTACTTGCAAATAATAGTGGTAAGTTAATTACGAATATAACTGCTAATAATTCAATATGCCCGGGTAAAGCAAAGGCAAACCCGAGACTCAGCCCTGTTACCCCTAATACGATCAAGAATACTATCAAAGCGATCGCACTTAATCCAAAAATATGGGGCAAACCCGCACCAATAAAGGCACTAGCAACGATAATAACGGCGGTTTGAATAAAACTGAGGCTAATAATATAAATAGTGGAAGCAGCAACAATTGAAAAACGAGATGCTAATGGTGCTACTAATAGTCTATTCAAAAATCCAAATTCTCGATCAAACATTATGGGTAAACCAGCATTTAATGCACCAGAGAAAGCTGTAAAAATAATAATACCTGGTGCTAAAAATTGTCCGTAGGTTATGTTATTTTCAAATAAATTTTCAGGAGCATTAAAGAATAAAGCACCAAATAAAATTAACCACATAAAAGGTTGAACGACACCAGCAATAAGGCTTGAAGGACGACGCTTTAACTGAATAAATAAACGTTTTGTGAGAGCTAAAGTTTCTTGTAAAAAGTCTCTAAAGTCACTATTTTTTACTTCAATTTGAGTATCTAAATTAGGAGCTAAAATTTCAGTAAATTGATTAGGTAAAATACTTTGAGTCATAATTATTTAGATGTATAAAAATATTATTAATTAAGATGATAAGGCAAAGAGTAGAAAACTAGGAGATAATAATTAATTATTAATTCTTAATTGCTCTTCATGGCTTGTTTTTTTTCGGCTTTCAAATCTCGATTATTAGATGCTTCTATTTCAGCATCAATCAAGGTTTTTCCCGTAGCCGCTAAATAAACATCGTCTAAACTAGGGCGAGATTGACTGATACTAAATATAGGTAAATCATTTTCTATAAGAGTCTGTTCTATTTTACTAATAGGATTACTTTTTGGGGTAACAATTAGGTTTAACGAATTACCTTGAGTTTGATTTATGATTATATTTTCGACAAAGGGCAGTAATGATAATTTTTCTTTTGCTTTTTGTGCTTCTTCAAAGTTAGCAAATTCCCTAATTTTTAAGGTAATGCGATCGCCACCTACACGATCTTTTAAAGAAGAAGGGCTACCTTCAGCGATAACTTCACCTTGATCAATAATAGCTAATCGGTCTGCCAATGCGTCTATTTCTTCTAAATAGTGACTGGTAATTAGTACTGTTGTACCTGCTATTTTCAGTTGACGCAAAAAATCCCAGACGATTGTGCGACTTTCGATGTCTAACCCCACAGAAGGCTCATCTAAAACTAACACTTGAGGTTGATGAAGCAATCCAGCGGCTAAATCAAGACGTTTGCGAATACCTCCTGAATAAGTACCCGTTTGGCGATCGCTATATTCCTGTAATCCTAATAATTTCAATAATTGATCAATTCTTTTTTTTGCCAGAGAGAAGGGTAAATGATAAAGAGAGGCTTGTAAGTTTAATAACTCTCTACCAGTTAAAACCTTATCAATAGCAACTTCTTGAGCCACATAACCCAACTTTTGGCGAACTTGTTTTGGTTGAGTGATAGCGGATACACCGCCCACAATAATTTCTCCAGAGTCAGGTTGAGCGAGGGTAGTTAAACATCGAATCGTCGTCGTCTTTCCTGCCCCATTTGGTCCTAATAAACCGAAAATTTCCCCAACTTTGACGGAAAAGGAGATATTTTTCAGAGCCTTAATTTTACCGTAGCTTTTTTGTAGGTTCTTGATTGTAATTATATCACTCATCTTACTTACTTAAACACCAGACAGGATTATATTTTTAATGCTCTCATATTCTGGCAAAAATAATCAAGAGACTGATTGTCAAAATTCACAGATGAGGATTATTTTTTCAGAACTTGATCAAATCTAAAATATTGTCTCAAAATTGCCTGAGTTTGATGTAAAAAACTTTTAAAAATAAAGGTTTGAGACTGATGAAACACAAAATTTTACGTACAGAAAAGAATTAAGTTTGATCAATGATTATCTGAAATAAAATTTTGACAGTGTTTAAGTTGATTATATCCTAGTCTTCTAGTTCTCCTCTCTCAAATTTAGATCGCAGTCAGATTAAAATTAAGGATGAGGAGCTTTATAATCTACACAGAAACAATAGTTTTACGACGACGACGAGTAAATTTAGGATCGGATTCTTCCATTTCAGTATCACTATCATTAGCGTTATCATTAGTAATTACAGGTTTTTCCGTTGATTCTTGCACTTGTAGGATAAAAATAACTAATGGTTCACTATTTAATTCTCGTTGAATTAATCGCTCTAAATTTGCCTCCACATCAATACGAATACTTGTCCAATTAACCTCATCATGACCATTTAATAGTAAGCTACTTTTTAGACGATCAGTAATAGTTTTATCCACAGTACGAATAATTAAGCGTTCCAAGGTAGAAATTTCTATTTTACAAACAACACCTCGTAAATTAATTTGTGGTTGGCTTAATAAACGCCCTTGATTATCAATACTAGCGGCAATAGTAATTACCCCATCTTCCGCTAACCGTTGACGCTCTTCCATGACATTATCATGAACAACTCCTGCCGTATCTACTAATTGAATACCTGAAGGAACTTTATTTCCTTTACTAATACTATCTGTTGTTAATTCAATAGTATCGCCATTTTGAATAATAACAATATTTTCTGGGGGAATACCAACACTTTGAGCAGTCTTGGAGTGTTGTATCAACATTCTATGTTCACCGTGTACAGGTACAAAAAACTTAGGTTTGGCTAAAGCTAACATTAATTTTTGATCTTCTTGACAACCATGACCTGAAACGTGAACTCCAGCTTGTTTTCCATAAACTACATTTGCTCCTTGCATCATGAGACGATCAATCGTATTAACGACTGCAATCGTGTTACCCGGAATCGGACTGGCAGAAAAGATAATTGTATCACCTTGACGAATCTTTACTTGTCGATGTTCACCCTTAGAAATCCTTGTCATGGCAGCAAATTTTTCCCCTTGAGAGCCTGTGCAAAGAATTAATACTTCATTTTCTGGTAAACCGCTTAAATTGCGTAAAGGTACAAATAAATTATCAGGTACTTTGATATATCCTAAGTTACGAGCATGAGCAATAACGTTCAACATGGAGCGTCCTACTACCCCTACTTTACGATTATATTCCATTGCTAACTCTAGCAGCATATTAACCCGATGTACTGAAGTAGAAAAAGTTGTTACCATTAAACGCCCTTGTGCTTGGGTGAAAACTTTCTCTAATCCGGGATAAACTGCTCTTTCTGAGGGTGTAAAGCCGGGTACTTCAGAATTAGTAGAATCTCCCAGTAAACATAATATGCCTTCTTCTCCTAATTGAGCTAAACGGTGGAGATCGAAATACTCACCATCTACGGGAGTATGATCAATTTTATAATCTCCCGTATGAATTAAAACACCAATAGGGGTATGAATTGCAAGGGTGAAACTATCGGCGATGGAGTGGGTATTACGAATAAACTCAACTTTAAAGTGTTTACCTATTTTAATGATTTCACGAGGAGAAACAGTTTTAATGATGGTACGCTCATGTAATCCTGATTCTTCAAGTTTATCACGCAAAAGAGCCATCGCTAGTCGAGGACCGTAAATGATGGGTGTATCAATTTGTTTTAGGTGATAAGGAATACCCCCCACATGATCTTCATGACCATGAGTTACAACCATAGCTTTAATCTTGTGCTGATTTTCCTTCAGATAAGTCATGTCAGGTAAAACAACATTAATACCGTGCATTCCATCAGTAGGGAAACCAATACCCGCATCTACTAAAATAATTTCGTCTTCATATTCATAAATACAGGTATTTTTACCAATTTCATGTAATCCACCGAGGGGAATAACTTTTAACAATGGTTTATTATTTCTTGATGGAAGGGTTACTATAGGTTTTTCGGCGGCAGTAGTTTTTCTTTTTCTTGCTTGAATTTTGTACATATTTATGTTTCCTTTTACGAATAAATGAATTTAGTTAAAAACTAAAATAAAATTTGGTAGTTAGTTTTCTAGGTGGATTAATTTTAAAAGTTTAGTAAAAATAGATTTATCCTAAAATATTGAAATATAAGACCTAAAAGTAGTAGTAATAAAATTTTCTATGTAAAAAACATTACTTATTTCCTCCTCGAAAAAATAATTTATTTTATCTCTTTCATTGACTGAAAAACTTTGTTAGCTAATTATAAATAGTCGTATTTTAAATTTATTGTCATCTTTATACTATTTATAATAAACTCAAATCCTTTAATACTTTTTCTACTTCCTGACATTGATTTATGGGAAGACTAGATAAGGGCAATCTCACGCCACCTACATCCCAACCTTGTAATTGTAGGGCAAATTTAACGGGAATGGGGTTAGTGTTACAAAATATAATATTAAATAAATTATACAATTTTTGTTGAATTTCTTGAGCCAATAAGTTATTACCTGCTTCGTAGGCTTGAATCATGCTTTGCATTTGATTTCCCACCAAATGACTAGCCACACTAACAACTCCTACACCTCCTATTGTCATCATAGGTAAGGTTAAAAAGTCTTCTCCTGAATAAATTAGGAAATCGGAGGGAGCAAGTATTTTTATTTTAGCCGTTTGTTCTAAATCTGCACTAGCCTCTTTTATTGCTACTATATTATCTAAATTTTGAGCTAATTGAATGGTGGTTTCCGCTTCTAAATTTTTACCAGTCCTACCTGGAATATTATATAACATTATTGGCAGATCAGGACAGGATTTGGCAATCAAGCTAAAGTGCTGATATAAGCCTTCTTGAGGCGGTTTATTATAATAAGGGACAACTTGTAATGAGCCATCAATTCCTATCTTACTAGCTTTTTGAGTATCTTTAATCGCTTTAGAGGTAGAATTTGAACCCGTACCCATGACGATTTTAGCGCGATCACCTACAGCATTTTTAACAACTTTGAGTAACTCATATTTTTCATCGTCTTCGAGAGAAGGAGATTCACCAGTAGTGCCACAAATAACTAAACCATCACTACCATTATTAACCAAATGATCGGCTAATTTTTCAGCAACACTATAATTAACGGATAAATCTTCGTTAAAAGGTGTCACCATAGCGGTTAAAACTCTACCAAAAATATAATCACTCATTATTGTCAATCAACGGAATGGTTAAGTAAGGGAAAACATTGTCCATAATTTAGAATATTATACAATAAATGGACATTAACCTCAGAGAACAACAACAAAACAGATACCCAAAAGAAAGGATAACTCGCCCGTGATATAAATTTGTTGGCGAAGATGAGATTAGGAGACTGGGAGATTGGGAGACTAGGAGAGAATTGACTTAAACGTTGTTGTAATTGATTTATTGTCGGTTTGGTTTTATTTTTTAACCCAACATTGTTGATAATTGATAAATTTATGATTTTTGATTTATTAATAATTCAGCTATTTGCACCGCATTTAATGCCGCACCTTTACGAATTTGATCACCACATAGCCATAATTCCATAGCATTATCATTAGATATATCTTGACGAATTCTGCCGACTAAAACATCATCTTTCCCTGTGGCATCTATAGGCATAGGAAAATAATTTCTATCCCAATCTTCAACTAATTTGACTCCTTTTGATTGGGCAATAATTTCTCTAGCTTTTGTGATAGAAAAAGGCTTCGCAAATTCTATATTAATAGCTTCAGAATGAGCTCTTAATACAGGTACTCTAATACAAGTGGCACTAATCCTTAAGGAATCGTCACCAAAAATTTTACAAGTTTCGTTAACCATTTTCATCTCTTCTTCACAATAATTATTATCCATTAAAGGGGAATTATGAGGAAACAGATTAAAAGCTAAGGGATAGGGCAACACTTCAGCTACAGGATTTTCTCCTTTTAAGATAGCTTGGCTTTGGATTTTTACTTCTTCCATCGCTCTTGCACCAGCACCACTGGCAGATTGATAAGTAGAAACTATAATTCTTTTTATTGGTTGAATTTGATGTAAAGGATAGATAGCAACTCCCATTAAAATTGTTGTACAATTGGGGTTAGCAATGATGCCTTTATGAGCTAAAGCCTCTTGAGGATTAATTTCAGGTATAACTAAGGGAACATCGGGATTCATCCGAAAAGCACTGGAGTTATCAATCATAACTGCTCCTGATGAGACAATTGTATTTGCCCAGTATTTAGAAGTCGAACCTCCTGCAGATGCTAAAACTATATCAATGTCTTTAAAAGAATTTTCGTCAACCGCTTCTACTTCGATTAACTGATTTTTAAAAGGGATTTTTTGCCCTGCTGAACGAGGAGAGGATAATAATTTTAAATTTTTAACGGGGAAATCACGCTCTATCAATAAATCGATAATTTCCGTACCTACTGCACCAGTCGCCCCTAAAATAGCAACATTAATTTGATTAGACAAATAAGTATCCTCCTAATAATTGACTGAGAAATTTAACAATAAAAATAAAACTACGATAAAAATTGAGACTAATTAAACTATAATCTTTTTTAGGCTGTCCAATTATGGCTAAAATTGTGTGCTATACTTACATACAAAAATAGTTGCTCATTAATAACAAACAAAAAAGTTTATCCTTTATCAAAAGCTTAATTGTTAATTGTTAATGTCTAATTGCTTTAATATCCTTTTTTAAGGGCAAATTCTACCTGTTTAAATTCTTGATTAATACGAGCTTTAAGTTTATCAGGTAAAGGACGATTACCATAAGAAGTGTAAAAACCTGCTAGGGAATTAAGGGCAGTTTGCATAGTGGTAAAAGATTTTAAACCACTGTAATTACTATTTTTACGATACCTAGATACATAATCATTAATCTGTTGTCTGGCTTCTTTTTGAGTTGCTTTTTTGGTTTCAACGTCTGCATCTACTGGAAGTTCAATAGCTGTAGTTAAAGTTTCTAAGACACTTAAAGTATCTTCTGTATATTTACCTGTTAAATTAGCAGACGCACTGTCTATATAGCCCAGAAAACTAATGGTGATGACCAGTATTAATGCTAAGAGTTTCGATAATGTAAATTTGATCATGTTCATTTATAACCATATTTTTATTTTCCCTGATTTTATCAGTTATGAGGCAATTAACCATAAATAATCAATAACGAGAAACTACTATTCCTATGCACAGAGAAATTAGGTTTTATGAATTTCAACATAAATACTTTCATCACTACGATTAGGTAAATCTAATTTAGAAATGTCTGGGATAGAACCTTCTTGAAAACTACATTTTACTATATTTTCTGGGTGGAATCCTGCCGCTACCGCTATTGTCTTAATTTCATCAAAATCATAAATCCATTGATGTCCCCAAAATCGAAAAATTTGATTGATCATCCAAGCCTTTCGTTGAGGGATATTTTTCATTCCCATTTTAGAAAGATTATCACAATGTTGCTTATAAAAACTCTCGGTATTATCTAAGTATCCAGAAACATATAAATATAAATCAGGTGTACTTAAACGTAAAACTCCACCTATTTTGAGAATCCGTCTAATTTCTTTTAACCATTCTACTGCTTGATTTAACGTAATATGCTCGATAAAATGTTCTGAAAAAGCATAATCAAATACTTCACCCTCAATCGGTAGAAGTTGAGTTTGATCATGTTCTAAATAATATTTATTATCATTGATAACAACTAATTTTTCTCTAGTTGATGTTATTCCTAATTGATTTCCTATTTTTAGAAAATCGGTATTTAACCAAGTTGGGTGTAAGTTTAATCCTGAGCCACAGTGAATACCTTTTAATCCTAATTTTTCAATATCATTTTTACTGAAAGGATAAGAACTAAGTGCTAAATTTTCGATAGTACCATTAATGTTGGTTATTTTTTGATTCAAAGTCATAAAAAAAGTTATTAGTTTTTTTTATTAATTATATTTGCAGGAGTTGTTCAATTATATTTTTTTAATTTTTCTTGCCATAAATGAGTAAAATCTTGAGCTGGAATCGGGCGGCTAAAATAGTAACCTTGAAGTTTATAACAACCATGATCTTGAAGATAGTTTGCTTGTTCTATGGTTTCTACTCCTTCAGCAATAACACTCATTTGTAAGCTATGAGCAAGAGCGATCACAGAACAAGTAATAGCGCTATCATCTGAATCATGAGGGATGCCTTTGACAAAAGACTGATCAATTTTCAGGAAATCTAAGGAAAAACGTTTCAAATAGCTGAGAGAGGAAAAACCTGTACCAAAATCGTCTAAAGCTAGTAAAAAACCATAATTGTGTAATTGTTGCAGAATATTAATGGCTTTCTGTACATCATCTATCAATAAACCCTCTGTAATTTCTAACTCTAACTGATGGGGTTTTAACTTTGTTTCTTGAAGGATGCCTCTTATCTCATCTGCTAAATTTTCCTGTTGAAAGTGTTTTCCTGATAAATTAACAGCAACGCATAACTCTGGAAATCCTGCTGATAGCCAACGTTGATTTTGTTGACAAACAGTTCTCAATACCCATGTACGTATATCTAAAATCAAATCACTAGATTCAGCAATGGGAATGAATAAGGCTGGAGATACAAAACCGTATTCTAGTTATCAAAAACTATTAGAGGAAGCCAGACAACTTGATATTAGTGTTTCAACCCTCATTGATTTGATTTTGATGGACAGGTATCAACTTTCTCATCTATTCCATGACGAGGAAAAAGAGAAGTCGTAGAAATTCAATTATTTTATACGAACTTTCTACGTCCATCACCAATGGGAAATCCTAACTAACGTACATCAGCTATACTCTACGAACTCATACGAGTCAATTTTTTGGTTTTATACAACTTTGTGCCAATAGCTCACTAATAATTTTTGCTAAAAGGATTGCTATTTAATCATTATAGGATTTTTTATTGACAGATTATTTGAAAAAATATTAAATAGAACGATAAGCAATAATTTTCCGACGCTAATTTTTATATTTTGTGGGAATGATGATTAATGGCTGAGTTTTACTATCATAGTCTGCCTTTGATGGTAAACGACGTTCTGGATGATAGGTAAAGTTGCAGGTTGTAATTCAGGAATAGATAGTATTTTATTACTATCATTAAAACCCTTCATAAAATTCTTACTTAGATTATTAGTACTTCTAATTAAGTCAAATTGAAACTCTGACCATTCTTGATTGTCTAAGTCTTTCCTGAATTGCTCTAAACTATAGTAACTTAGGGAAAACTCTGACTCTGAATAGTTTTTTCCCTAAGGTTTATACGTTTCATCCATGGCTAACCTAAACACTGTACCAATGGTAATAGGTTTGTCTGTAGGTGATTTACTAAATGAGAGCCATTTGTATTCAATCTCTTTTCTACCTTGAGCACTTACTCCTCTCCTTGCAGGGGCAATAATGGAATAATATCATTAAAGCTGTGGAAGATCTTTATAACTATCCTCTTTGGGAAAGAATATTAACAATTTATAAACATAAAGTTGAGTAATTGTATTAGTGGATTATAGTTAAAACAAATATATTATCATATCAATATAAAAAAATATATATTACTTAAGTAAGTTTACTGTTTGATATATTTTGTAAATAATTTTATTATATTTTCTAAACAATTTTAATCATATGATGACTTATCAACATCTTCTCTCACCTATTCTCAGTCACTTCGCTACATCGGCTGAATTTACTACTTTAATGGAAGAGGTATTTGGGGAGAATATTCAAGTTGAAAGTCTACAACAACAATGGCTTAATCAAAGTTGGACATTACCCACAGTGGTTGTACTGAATTCATCAGTAATTAATGGTGCTTTAGGGGCTTACTCCGCACAAACAGGTCAGATTTACTTATCTCAGGAATTAATCGACAGTAATAATACAGATCTAATTACCAAGGTTTTATTAGAAGAATACGGACATCATGTTGATACCCTTCTCAATGTTAGCGATACCCCAGGGGATGAAGGGGAACTTTTTTCGGCTTTTGTAAGAGAGGGTAGTTTAACTTTAGCTAATGTACAGGAAATAAAATCCCAAAATGATTTCAATACTATTGTTGTGGATGGAGAAATAGTACAAATCGAAGCGGCTAGTTTTACCGTTACCAATACCAACGACAGTGGAGCGGGTTCTTTACGTCAGGCGATCATAGATGCCAATGCCAACTCTGGGGCAGATGTGATTACTTTTACAGGGTCTATTTTTACGGACTCCACTCCTGATACGATTCGTCTGTCTTCCATGTTGCCGATTATTACCGATGACCTGACAATTACAGGTACAGGAACGAATTTATTAACCCTGAGCGGTGATGCCAATAATAATAGTAGCAACGATGCGGGGGATGTGCGGATTATGTTCATCAACCAAGGTAATGTAACCATTTCGGGGCTAACCTTTGCCAATGGACGGGGTAAAGGAGGAGATGGTAGCGGTGGCGGTATGGGTGCTGGGGGTGCTTTGTTTATTAATGGTAAGTTTGACGGCAATCAAGTACCTACTAATGTAACACTAACCGATGTGGCTTTCACCAATAATCAGGTGATCGGTGGTAATGGTGGTAATGGTAACTCTAATGGTGGTGGTGGTTTTGGTGGTAATGGTGGTGGTTTTCGTGGTGGTGGCGGTGATTTTGGTGGTGCTGGTGGTGCTGGTGGTGGTATTGGTGGTGGTGGTTTTAGTGGGAATGGTGGTGATATTGCTGGTGCGGGTGGTAGTGGTTTAGGCTCTCCTTTCGGTGGTGGTGCTGCTGGTGGTGGTGCTTCTATAGGTGGTGCTGGTGGTTTTGGTGGTGCTGGTGGTGGTGCTTCTATAGGTGGTGCTGGTGGTTTTGGTGGTGCTGGTGGTGCTGGAAGTGCTACTTTTGGTGGTGCTGGTGGTTTTGGTGATGGTATTGGTGGTGCTGGTGGTTTTGGTGATGGTATTGGTGGTGCTGGTGGTGGTGGTGCTGGGTTGGGGGGGGCGATTTTCATCCGCTCTGGTTCCCTCATCCTTAATAACACTAGCTTTAGCAATAACGGTGCTACGGGAGGAACAGGAGCTAATAACGGTCAAGGGCTGGGGGGTGCTATTTTTGCCGTCACCGATGCCCTCAAGACCCAAGCAGGACTTACTACGGCTCCTACCGTCAATGTCAATGGTATTACTTTTAGTAATAATACTGCTCTTAACAATGGCGGTATTAGTACGGGCAGTACATTCAACAATGTTAATCTCTATGGTACGGTCAACGTTCTCTCTACTCTATCCATTAATGATGTCACTGTTAACGAGATTGCAGGTACCGCAATCTTTACCGTCAGTCTGTCATCCCCTACTCCTGGGGATGTCACCTTTAATCTTGCCACTGCTAATAATACAGCTACGGCAGGTAGTGACTACACCGCTGTTGCCCTAACAGGTCAAACTATTACCGCAGGACAAACCAGCAAAACCTTTACGGTTAATATTGCATCGGGTAACATTACCGCCCCTGGTGAAACTTTCTTCGTCAATCTTTCTAATATTTCTGGTGCCACCGCAGGGGATACCCAAGGAGTCGGGACAATTACCCCAGTTCAAACTATCGTGACAAATACCAACGACAGTGGTGAAGGCAGTCTTCGTCAGGCGATTCTCAATGCCAATGCGATCGCTGGTGCAAATACTATCACCTTTAATATTGCAAGTAGTGGAGTACAGACAATTACTCTTAATACTGCTTTGCCTGAAATTACCGGACAAGTTACTATTGATGGAACAAGTCAACCCGGTTTTACTAATAGTCCAATTATCGAAATAAATAGTAATAATAACGTTGGTAACGGTTTAAGTTTGGGAGGTGGTTCTAGTAATAGTGTTATTAAAGGCTTAATAATTAATCGTTTTACTAATATTGGCATCCTAATCAATAGTACAGGAAATAAAATACAGGGTAATTATATTGGTACTAATGCCACCGGAACATCTGGGGCAGGTAACTCATTTGGTGTTTTTGTTAATTCAGGTAATAATAACATTATTGGCAGTGACGAAGATGGCATAAATGACACCAATGAGGGGAATTTAATTTCTGGTAATGGAAATGTAGGTGTTCTTTTCTTCGGCAACAATAATTTTGCTCGGGGTAATTATATTGGTACTAATGTTAATGGCACATCAGCAATAGGAAATGGAGTTCACGGTGTTTATATTGGTTCTTCTAACCATACCATTGGCGGAGTAACAACTACAGCTCGGAATATCATCTCAGGTAATGGCTTCAGTGGAGTTGCTATCTACGCAGATACTCCATCTAATGCTAGTAACAATATTGTACAAGGTAACTATATCGGTACGGATGTCAGTGGGAATAATTCTTTAGGTAATGGTAGTGGTAGTGGTGTAAGAGTTACAGGAGCGAATAATACGATCGGCGGTACAGCATCAGGAGCAGGAAACAAAATTGCTTACAATCAAGGGAATGGAGTTGTTATTCTTGACGGCACGGGAAATCAAGGAAATAGTATTTTAGGCAATAGTATTTTTAGTAATACAAATTTAGGCATTGATTTAGTAGGAAATAACACAGTAGAACCCAACGACTTAAATGATCCCGATACTGGAATCAATAATCTTCAAAACTATCCCTTATTAATTCAGTATAGTACTGGTTTGGTTAAGGGTAGTCTCAATAGTACTCCTGACACAGATTTTCGGATTGAGTTTTTCAGCAATACAACAATCGATCCCAGTGGCAATGGTGAAGGGCAGACTTATTTAGGTTTTCAACAAGTTACAACAGGAAATGATGGTAATGTTGATTTTACCTTTACTCCTCCCACAGGTTCATCTAATATTACAGCCACGGCAACCGACATTAATGACAATACATCAGAGTTTTCAAGGAGTACGAGTGCCCCAGTAGTAACGATCGTTGCTAATGGCAATTTAACAGATACGGATGTAACTATTAACGTTGATCCTACCTTCACCGTCACCAATGAAAATATCATCATCAGTCGTGATGGAGGGGAAGATACCTTCAATATTAACAGTGTCGGCACTGCTTTTCAGTCCGATATAATCATCGATGGTAATGGTTATACCAGTGGAGATCTAGTTAATCTCAATGGTAGTATTACAATTAATGATTTTATCCTAGATGAAGTTCAAAATATTAATGTTGCTTCTAGCGTTGCCACCACTACGATCGATCTTCTTAATGATAATGGAGATGTAACTTGGACAACAGGACAAGCTATCAACTTTGCCAGTGGTTCAAGTTTAACTACCACGAAGGGAAATATCAATCTGACAGCAAAAGGTGAAGCAACAGGTAATTATCAAGGAATTATTGTTAATGACAGTCTCATCACTTCTAGTACAGGTGCAATCGATCTGAATGGTACGGGAGGAGGCAACGGTAATGATCAGTATGGAGTTTATTTGCTCAACGGCAGTGAAATTATCTCCACCACTACCGCCACCATTAAAATAACAGGTCAAGGTTCTTTATCAGGATTGAATGGGGGAAATGATGGTATTCGCATGGTGGGTGCTGATAGTTTAATTTCTTCGGTGAGTGGCTCGATCGAACTCATGGGTATAGCGAGAACTGGGAGTAGTTTTAATGATGGTGTTCGTATAGCTGATGTTTCACAGGTGACAACAGAAACTGGCACCATTACCATCCAAGGAACAACCAATAACAATTTGAGTGGAGGTGCTAATATTGGGATTCACATATATTCTCAGTCACAAATCACCGCCACAGACACAGGAAAGATTAGCTTAATCGGACTAGCAATTAATGGCACAAATGACAATGATGGTATTCGCATAGAAGGAACAAATACTCAAGTAAGTGCAAAAGATGGTTCGATCAATATTACTGGTACGGGAGGTGGTACGGGGGGTGCGAATTTAGGAGTTCGTATCACTGGTGGAGGACAGGTAAAATCGACAGGAAACGCCACTATTGATATAATAGGTCAAGGTAGTACAAGTGGTGTTGATACTAACTATGGAGTGCAAGTTACGGGAGTAAATAGTGCCATTACATCCATTGATGGTGACATTACCATCGAAGGCACTGGAGGAGGTAGCGGGGGTAATAATCGAGGGGTTTCGATCGAAAGCAGTGGGGTTATTTCTTCCAGTGGAAAAGCAAACATTACCGTAACAGGAAAAGCATCAACTTCAGCTACAGGCAGTAATAATCGAGGCGTAATGATTGACGGAAACGGTAGTGCTATCACGTCAACAGGTAGTGGAAATATCACCATCGACGGCACAGGCGGAGGCAAAGCTGGGGAAAGTTATGGTGTTCATGTTGTTAACAAAGGAAAAATAAGTTCCACTGGAACAGGTATCATAAAAATAACAAGTCAGGGTTCTTTATTAGGTACTGGTACTGGGAATTATGGCATTCGTGTTCAAGGAGAAAATACTTTAATTTCCTCTGTCAGTGGTTCGATCGACATTGAAGGTAAAGGAGGAACAGGAACAGGTTTTAATAGTGGTGTTTTGCTCTCAGATAAAGGGGCAATTACTTCCGCAACAGGTTCTATGACTGTCCAAGGCACAGCCGACGGTCAAGGTGGAACGAATATTGGTATTGCTATCGTTTCCGAATCAAAAATAATTCAGACCAATTCTGGCAAAATAACTTTAATCGGAGAAGGTTCAAAAAGTGGAACAGGAAATGGTAATGATGGTGTTCGTATAGAGAATGTTAATAGTCAAATAACGGCAAAAAACGGTTCAATTTCCATTACGGGTACTGCGGGTACAGGTTCTCAACAAAATCGAGGAGTATTACTCGTTAATAATGGTTTAATAACTTCAGAAATAGGCAATATATCAGTTAATGGAACTGGTGGTAATACGGGGATCAGTAACTATGGTGTATGGTTAACATCAGGAGGAAGTATTGTCTCAACGGGAATAGACGCAAATGCTGCCCAAATCAATGTCACAGGTGAGGGGGCAATTACTGCTACAGGCAACATTGATAACGATGGAGTACGCATTGACGGAACGAATAGCAAGATTTCTTCTGTGGCAGGAGCGATCGCTATTACAGGCACAGCAGGTAACGGTACAAATGGTAATCGTGGGGTAGTAGTATTTAACAATGGAGTAGTTACTTCTGGAACGGGAAATATTGCAGTCAATGGCACGGGAAGTGGCACAGGATCTGGAAACTATGGTGTCTATCTCATTGGTAATGCTATAAATGGTGGCGTAATTTCTTCCACAGGGACAGGAGCCAATGCTGCCACTATTACTGTTACAGGTCAAGGCTCCCTAAATAGTACGGGGGGGAGTAATGACGGCGTTCGCATTGAAGGCACAAATAGTAAAATCTCTTCCATTGCTGGGGCGATCTCTATAACAGGTACTGGTGGTAAAGGTGCACAAAGTCGAGGTATATGGATTGCTAGTAATGGATTAATCACTTCAGAAACAGGAAATATAACAGTCAAGGGCACTGGCACCGATGCAGGTTTCAGAAGTTATGGTGTTGCGTTGGTGACTGGTGGGGGCATCACCTCAACAGGAACGGGAGCCAATGCTGCCGCCATTACTGTCACAGGTCAAGGAACATCTACAAGCAATGTCGAAAATATTGGAGTCTATATTGACGGAGCGAATACAAAGATTAGCTCTTTGAATGGCGCGATCTCAGTTAGAGGTACTGGTGGTAATGGCACGAATGATAATTATGGTGTTTACTTGGGCGGAACAGGACAAATCTCATCAACAGGAACAGGAGCCAATGCTGCAACTATTACCATTACAGGTCAAGGCTCTACCTCTGCCACGGGTAATAACAATGATGGGATTCGTCTCAATAATAGTACAGTTCAATCCAATGATGGCAATATTGTCCTTACTGGTACAGGAGGAGGTACTGGAACAACCCAACTAGGGGTAAGAATCATTGGTGGTGCAAAAATTGAATCTACGGGTAAAGCAACTATCAACATCAAGGGTTTTGGTAGTGAAAATGCTGTAAGTACGAACTATGGAGTACAAGTTACGGGAGGCAGTAGTGCTATTACATCCATTGACGGTGATATTACCATTGAAGGCACGGGAGGAGGTAGTGGTAGTAATAATCGAGGAGTTTCGATCGAAGGTGGAGGAGTGATTTCTTCCACAGGTAAAGCCACTATTACCGTTATTGGACAAGGTTCAGGAAATCCCCTCTCCACTGGAGGAAATCGTGGGGTTCGTGTAGATAATACTGGTAAAATTACTTCCAAAAATGGAGCAATCTTCATTAGTGGCACAGCAGGAGCGACAGGTGACTCAGTAGGTACTACTTTTAATTATGGTGTTCAAGTCATATTTTCAGGAGAAATTTCCTCCACAGGAACGGGTGCTGATGCTGCTACCATTACCATCGAGGGAAATGGTGGTTCAATTTCTAACAAGGCAAGTCAAAATGCGGGGGTGGATATTGAACAAAGTGGCAAAATTACCTCCATCGATGGGGCGATTAAGGTGACAGGTTTAGGTGGTTCTGGACAAAGTGGAAATCATGGTGTTTTGTTATTGCTCAATGCTACAATCTCTTCTACAGGAACTGGACAGTCTGCTTCTACTATTACAATCGTAGGAAACGGATCAACCACAGCTAGTGATAGTAATAATGACGGAGTTCGTGTAGAGAATAAGAGTAAAGTAACATCTATTGATGGTGACGTAAGTGTTACTGGAACGGGAGGAAGTGGTACACAGTTAAATGTTGGTGTCAATATAGTCAATTTAAGTGAAATATCTGCTACTGACAGCGCCGATATAATGATCACGGGTATAGGGGGGAATGGTACTTCTAGTGATGGTATTAGCCTTGAAAATTCAAAAATACAAAGTAAGAGCGGTAACATTACCTTAACAGGTAGTGCCAATAATTCCAGTATAGGTATCAATATTTTTAATAGTGGCTCGATCATCAGTAGTACTGGCAAAATTACCTTAGAAACTGACACTATTAACCTTGCAGGTGGTAATAACAGTATTTCTAGTGGTGGTGAATTATTAATCACGCAAAAAACAGATAACACTTCCATCGGACTTGGTTCAGCAAGTGGTACATTAAATCTGACATCCACAGAAATCGCTAGTTTTAAAGATGGATTTAGTAAGATTACAATCGGCAACGATAAAACTGGTGCAGTCAAAATTAATAATGCTACCTTTACCGATAACCTTACCATCAATGGAAATTCGATCGAAGTTATTGCCCTTAACGGTAGTAGCAACAATATTACTCTCAATGCTCCTACTAGTAATATTACCCATGATAATAACTCCAGTACAACGGATATTATCGCTAATGAATTGATTTTAAATAGCAATGCAATTATTAATACTATTCAAATCAATGCTAACACCCTGAATGCCATTGCACAGACAGGGGATGTCAGAGTGACAGATACCAGTGGAGGGTTGACAGTTAAAAATGTTACTGCCACAGGAAGCGGTTCGAGCGCACTAAAAGCCGTAGGCGGTGACTTGAATATCAATACTGTGTCAGCTCAATTCAATATAGATTTAATTGCAGAAGATGGCAAAATTACAGACAATAACGGTATCGGAGTTAATAATATTACATCAGGTACTTCCACCGCTTTCGCTTTAAGTGGCATTGATTTAGATGTCTCTACTACTATTAGCGGTTATGAAACAACGGGAGTAGGTGATATTATCCTCCGTCGAGCGATCGGTGGTATTGATGTAGGTGGAGGGGGTATTAAAACTAATGATGGTGATATAAGCATTAGTATCACTAGTGGTAACTTGAGATTAGTTTCCCCTATCATTGCCGGAGGCACAAAGACCATCACGGTGGACATCGATTCTGGCAACATACAAGATTTTAATGATGATAGCAATAATTTCACAGCTACATCTGCCAAACTAGATACTAGCAACGGTATCGGTACAATAACGAATGCCATAGAAACACAAGTAACCAATTTAGCGGCGAGGGCATCCACAAGCGGAGATATTGCCATTAAAAATACAGGTACTTTAACCATTGATACCGTGGAAGGATTAAGCGGAGTTAGTGTCAATAATGGACAAGTTAATTTGAGTTCCACAGAAAGCATAATCGTTAACCAGACTATTAATGCCAGTGGCAATATTACCTTAACCGCCAAAGATACAGGCTTTGACATTAACCTGATTAATAGCAGTGCAATTACTAGTACTTCAGGCAATATCAACCTATTATCAAATACCATTAACCTTGGTGACACCACCAGCATCACCACCACCGGCAATATATTTATTAACCAAGACAACGATAACAGTACTTTAGTCGGCACAACCACCCTAGGGGCAAGTGTGAACATTGCAGGTAACCTCTACCTCAATGACACCATAAAAATTGACTACAACTCAGGTATTAATCGCTTTGACACCCTTAACCTAACGGGAGCAGTGGACTTAGTTGGCTCAACCCTGAATCTCGACATCAGCAACTATACCCCCACCGCCGATACTGTTTATACCCTAATCAATAATGATGGCACCGATGCAGTAACAGGAACCTTCACAGGATTAGCAGAAGGAGCCACCGTCGCCACCATCGGAGGTGACAAACTCTTAATCACCTATCAAGGAGGCACAGGGAATGACGTTCAACTCTACGTTGCCCCTAACCAAGTCCCTAACCAAGCCCCTGTGATAACAGTCCCAAGTGCAAAAACTGTCAACCAAAATACCCCCCTGATCCTCGGTGGTATAAGCATTGCAGATGTAGATGCAGGTAGTGGCAACCAAACTGTCACCCTTTCCGCCACATCAGGAACCATCACCCTAGCCAGTACCACAGGTTTAACCATCTCGGCGGGGGGTAGTGGTAGCAGTAACCTAACCTTTAGCGGTACCCTCAATAATGTCAATGCCGCCTTAAAGAACCTCATCTATCAAAGTAATAGTACCTTTAGCGGCTCAGATACAATTAACCTAACAGTCAACGATAATGGCAATACAGGCTCAGGTGGTGCTAAACAAGATAGTGACTCCATTGCCGTGACGGTTAAAGCCGTAACTCAAACAGCACCTTCTTTATCTACGGATATTTTAGCAGTGAACTCTGTACGCACCACCATCATTGCCGAGTTTAACGGAGACAACTTATCCGACATTGGTTATACAAACTCCCTCAATGCTTTCTATGTGGCTATCAATAACGGTGCGGGGGGTTATCTTTCTCGTGTCACCTTTCCCACTAATAAAAAACCAGGAGGAGGGGCAGTAACCAACTTGAATGGTCATGCAGGTCTAGACCTAATTTTACCAAATAAGACAACGAATAATGTCTCAGTATTTCTCAGCAATGGTACAGCCTCACCAACAATCACCACCGTTACCACTGGTACTAATCCTGTGTTTGTGGTGACTGGAGACTTTAACGAAGATAGTAACAAAGATATGGCCGTAGCTAATTATGGTAATAATACCGTTTCCGTTTTCTTAGGCAATGGAGCGGGTGGCTTCTCCTCTCCTACCTCTTTAACCACAGGTTCTAAACCATCGGCCATGGCCGTGGAGGACTTTAACGGAGACGGTAAATCAGATTTAGCCGTAACCAATTATAGTGCCAATACAGTTTCTATCTTCCAGGGAGCAGGTGATGGTACCTTCGGGACAAAGACGGATTATCTGACAGGTACAAGCCCCAACTCCGTTGCCGTTGGCGATTTTGACAAGGACGGGGATTTTGATTTAGTCGTTAATAACAACAAATCGAATACCCTGTCTGTCTTCCTCAACAACGGCAGTGGTGGGTTTAGTCCAAAAACAGATATCGCCCTCAGTGCTAATTTATCTGCCTACAGTGTAACGGTAGGAGACTTCAATAGCGATAGTAACCTAGACTTAAGAGTGGCCAATAATTTAACCAATAATGCTGGTATCTTAACAGGGGATGGTCTTGGCAACTTTTCTGCCATCTCAAACCTAACCATGATTCAGATTCCATCAGTTTAATTCAGATCATTGAGTCCTCCTAAGAGATTTTCAGTATAAAATACCAGTAAATTAAAAAAGCAATAGGTTATCTAAGGCTAATCACTAACCTCAGTTCACCTCAGTGAACCATAAAGAAAATGATGAAGACTAGACAAGTGGACAAGTGGACAAGTGGACAGGGAAAAAAATTGTCAATATTTGATGTACTTTTTAGAGAACTTTATTCATTCACCAAAAATATAATCTTCCTGTCTGCCTGTCTTCCAAGTCAGCCTCATCTATTTTTATATCGAACTCGGGTAATGACTGGTACAAATTTTTCTGAAAATCACCTTAGCATTCTATTTCAAAGTATATTAATCAATAAAAATAATGACAAAAATGAAAGTAGATTTAGTGATTGCGTTAGGGATAACAGGGCTAGGTGTATTTACATCTTCCTCCGTTTCAGCACAACAGACTTACGCCAGTGGTAGTTCCACTATCGTATTGATGAATGGTGCCAGTCAATCCATCGGTGGGGAAATTTCTGTTCCAAAAGGATTTATTTTTGGCGGGGCAACACCTGGGATAGGAGATGTTAGCGTAAACTTAACGACAATAGATAGTCTTGACACAAATAGCCCTATTATATTTGACCTAACCGTCAATCCTGGTGCACCTTTAGCAATCCCCAGTTCTAATGCGACTAGTATAGAGACAGTAGTCGCCGACTTGATTACCAATGCTCCTAGTCTTGCCGATGGAGTTTCCTATACTCGTGCTTGGCGCCGTGGTTATTCGAGTAATAGCAGTTCTTCTACCCAAGCCTATGCCAGTGGTAGTTCCACCATCGTGTTGATGAACGGTGCTAGTCAATCCATTGGGGCAGAAATTGGCGCTTCAAAAAGTCTAGTATTTCTTCAAGGTGTTATTGTAACTCCAGTTCTAGTTGACACAACTCTTAATCTTAGTACAAATGCCCAAGCATTTTTCGGTCTAGCGGTAGATCCTGGTACACCGACTCTGCTTTCTGGTGCCAGTCCCAGTGTAGAAGTGGCCGTTGCTGGGAAAATTGATGCAGCAACATCGGCAACTATTGCTGATGGCATTTCTTATATTCGTGCTTGGCGTAGTGGCAATTCTAGTAAGAACAGTTCTTCTGTTCAAGCCTATGCCAGTGGTAGTTCTAGTTTTGTGTTGATGAATGGTGCTAGTCAATCTATCGGGGCAGAAATCGGCCTAGCGGGGGAAATAGCATTTCAGAGTCCTGTTTTGGTAATCCCCACTTACCAAGGAGGAGTACAGTATCTTAGCACTAATACAATGATCTTTGAAAATTTGACGGTTAATGGTGGTTTGTTAACTTCGGGATCTCCTCCTCCCAGTGCTAGTGTTGAGGTGGCGGCAGCTACTCAACTTACAAATGCGGCTAATCTGTCCGATGCCATTTCCTATATTCGTGCTTGGGCTGGTGAAGGAGGTGGGCTAGAATAAGCTTTTTGCACTATACATGGTGTAATTCTAGCATAAGGGAGATCAGCCCCTCAGATACCTGAGTTCGACGTAAAAATAGATGATGACTGACTTGGAAGACAGATAAATGGTATTTCTTGTGAATAAATAAAATTATCCCAAAAATGTACAAATATTGAGAATTTTTCTCCCTGTCCACTTGTCCACCTATCCCGTGTTCATCATTTTCCTTCTATCGAACTGGGGCCTAAGATGGACAAGATATTGCTTGGTTTTAGATCTGGTATCATGCCGAATATGGAGTTTTGCCAAGATAAAATTAAAAGAATTAAAATAAATAAATAAAAATGAGTAAACAAATTGAAGCAGAAAAAATTATCCGTTCTCATGTACTTTGGGCAATGGGTGGGGGGCTTATACCACTACCATTAGTTGATTTTGCCGCCGTTACTGCTATTCAGCTAGAAATGTTACAGCAATTAGCAAATCTTTACGAAGTAAATTATTCCCAAAATGTGGGTAAAACTTTTGTTTCGGCACTTACCGGCACAACTTTAGCCAGTATCGGGGCAAGTATGATCAAAGCTATTCCAGGTATTGGGAGTATTGTGGGGGGGGCTTCTATGTCTGTTATGTCAGGTGCTTCTACTTATGCAGTAGGACAAGTTGCCATTAATATCTTTTCTGATTCAGGTTCACTACTTGATTTTAATATCGAAAACGCAAAAAAAGCCTATGAGTCTGCATACAAAAAAGGCAAATCTTATGTTTCTGACTTAGAAGATAATCAAGATGAAGTGACTAATGTTTATGAATCTTTAGAAAAATTAGGCAAATTGAGACAGCAAGGTATCTTGTCTGAAGAAGAATTTGAGGCTAAGAAAAAAGAATTATTAGAACGAATATAGAAAACAATTATCGTACATTTACTGTTACCAATTAACTATAGTTATTTAAAATAAAAATGAGACAGTTTTCTATTAATAATAATTAATCAAAAATTTGTCTCAATCTTAATTAAAATCACTATATATATGAAATAATATCAATTGACATTCACTGGTTACAATCTTTGATGTGCGATTCGTTCTAGCCAAAGTCTAGGCAAAATAGCCAAAACGTAAGCTAGACAAGGTTTATATCTAATGTACCTTGATAACTTTATATCCTTGTCGGTGAAAATCCTACCCACGATTTGACCGTGTGACAGCATAGCTCACAGTGACCTGAGGTGGTATCTCATACGCTGAAGCTGGGCTAAACGGCGGTAACTGATAGCCTAAATCGGAATCCCGTCTAGCACACTGACCATGACTACGAAAGGAATCCTTGTCTGAACCATCGTAATTGTAAACTAGCCAAATAAGGCTGATAGGCTAGACCAAAATGGTACTGCTCTATTGTACCAGTAGAATATCAAATCTAAACTGGGGTCAAATACACAGAGTCTGGTGGAAAGAGGAGGTCTAAAGTCAGAAAGAAAAAGGATATAGGGAACGAAGTAACCTCTCGTAACTTCTCTTAGAAAGGTGAAAACTAGGAGTAGTAACCAGCGTAAGGTTATGAGGGGAAGGATTGACTAAGAAGCCAATGCCTTTATGTAATGTAAAGGATTTGCTGACGTAGTCACTGTGATAAACAATGTAAAGTCAACTTTTGTATTAAAATTATGACAACGGTACAACCGATTGATAAAATTAATAAGTGGTCATCTATCAACTGGAAAGTTGTAGAGAAACAAGTATTTCGGCTACAAAAAAGAATTTACAGAGCGAGTCAAAGAGGCGATGTTAAATTGGTTCATAGTCTGCAAAGATTACTAATCAAATCCTACTATGGTAAACTCTTGGCAACCAGAAAGGTAACACAAGATAATCAAGGCAAGAAAACAGCAGGTGTTGATGGTATTAAATCACTCACTCAGAAACAACGTGTTGAAATGGTCAAAAACCTAAAGTTAAAAGGTAAATCAAAACCTACTCGTAGGGTATGGATACCAAAAGCGAATGGAGAAAAAAGACCACTTGGAATACCGTGTATGGAAGATAGAGTAAAACAATGCCAAGTAAAACTAGCATTAGAACCACAATGGGAAGCCAAATTCGAGCCGAATAGCTATGGTTTTCGACCAGCAAGGTCATGTCATGACGCAATAAGAGCTATATTTAATTCAATAAGGCTACAACCGAAATATGTATTAGACGCTGATATTGCTAAATGCTTTGACAAAATCAATCATGAAAAATTACTCGCTAAACTGGAAACCTACCCACAATTAAAACGTGAGATAAAATCATGGTTAAAAAGTGGAGTAATGGACAGCAAACAATGGTTTCCTACTAAGGAAGGCACTCCGCAGGGAGGAGTCATATCTCCACTACTTGCAAATATTGCCCTTCACGGTATGGAACTAGAAATTAAAAAGTTTGCCAGAACATTAAAAGGTGACAAGAAAGCAAATGAATCTAGCCTATCTCTTATTCGATATGCAGATGATTTCGTCATTCTTCATAGAGATATAGAGGTTATTTTCCAATGTAAAAGTATCATCGAGAACTGGTTAGAAGAAATAGGACTTGAACTTAAACCAAGCAAAACCCAAATATCTCACACTCTTTATGAGTACGAAGAAAAAATAGGGTTTGACTTCTTAGGATTCAACATCCGACAATATGAAGTAGGTAAAACACACACTAGAATTAACAGTCAAGGTGTACCTCTTGGATTTAAGACCATAATAAAACCATCAAAGGAAAAAATAAAAACTCACATTAATAAGACTGGAAATATAATCAGAAGTCATAAATCAAGTCCACAAATAGCCCTGATAATGGAACTTAACCCAGTAATAAGAGGTTGGGCAAATTACTATAGCTCTGTGTGCAGTAAAGAGACTTACTCTAAATGTGACCACCTGATATATAAACAGTTGAAAAGATGGAGTGAAAGAAGACACCCCAATAAATCGAAATCATGGGTAGTCAAGAAATATTGGCGTACTTATGGAGAAGATAACTGGACGTTCTCAACCAGAGATGAAGATGGAATAAGACTATTAAACCATAGCAAAACAGAAATCAAGCGTCACACTAAAGTTAAAGGAGAGAAATCACCTTACGATGGTGACTGGATTTACTGGACGGCAAGAATAGGCAAACATCCTGAAGTTTCTACAAGAATGGCAATATTATTAAAGAAACAAAAAGGAAAATGTAATCACTGCAAACTGAACTTCAAAGCTGGAGACTTGTTAGAAATCGACCACATTATCCCCAAATCGAAAGGCGGAAAGGATAAATATGACAATCTACAAGCTCTACATAGACATTGCCACGATGATAAGACAACCAGAGATGGAAGTCTGAATTGTACCCATGACAAAGGGTTTATTCCAGAGGAGCGGAATGAGGTAAAAGTCTCACGTTCCGTTCTGAAGACAAGGGTAGATGGTGACATCTATGCTTAGTTTGACTTAAAACCAAAAAATTTTCCACTCCATCAACTATAATTTCTAATAAATTTAATATCTTGAAAATATAAATCAATGAGTCACAATATCTCTTTGGCATATAATAAAAAGCTATTTTAGTTATGGATTTCACCATTTTATGCTCTGTTTGGGGTACAAGGGTGATATGATTCGAGTAAATATCAAGACTTAATTAAAACAAGAATAAACTTTTAAAATGAATTATTTAATAGCTGTATTATCCGATAGAATTCAAGCAGAAGAAGCCTACACTGCCCTAGAAAAAGTAGGAATTCCTTTGAGTCAATTATCCATCGTGGGAAAAGGATATAAAAATGCGGCGGAATTTGGGTTTCTTGATCCTAGCGAAGAAGGACGTAAAAATGTGATTAGAATGGCTTATTGGTTGATTCCTTTCGGTTTTTTTGGTGGTTTTACTTTTGATGCTATTACCACTATCGATACTTTTGGTTGGGCTGGTGAGCCTTTTAATCATATTATTGGTGGTATTTTGGGTGCGATTGGTGGTGCAATGGGCAGTGTTTTTGTGGGTGGTAGCGGTAGTTTAATGGAAAGTAAAGGAGAGATGATACCTTTTCTCAATCGTTTAAAAGTAGGTAAATATTTATTAATTGTGCAGGGCAATGACAATATTAAAAATCAAGCAAAAGAAATATTAAACAAATTTGAGCCTGAAAGTTTACAAGGTTATCAACAATAAATAAAGTGATTGAACTTGTTTTTATAAAAGCTATTTTTTAAAATTATTATCATGAATAAAACTTTATATATAATTTTAACTGCAACACTGAGTTTACTGATAATAAATGATTCAGCTAAAGCAGATAGCCCATTAACTTCTATAGATTTAGCAACTCCTTATCAAGACATAGAAATTGTATCAGAAACATTAAATAATAAAAAACTTGACGTAAAAGTATTAAAATTTTTATTGAGTAATGCACCTTTAGATGAAAAAGCGGCAGTTATCAATGCTTTAGGGTGGAATTTTGACGGACAAAATAATGCTTCTTTATTTTTAATAGCATTAGTCAAATCAAAAAATATCAAATTAAGTAATCTTACCTTAAATGACTTGAATGCTTCGGATAAATTTGTCTTAGGCTATTTATTAGCTATGGATGATTATTTTTATTTATCTCCCATTGATAAAAATATTAATCAATTTTTAGGAGGAATTACTCCCACAGAATTTTTATCTCAAGCTATTGTAGGATTACCGAATAATTTCACTATTCATTTTATTAACTCTTTAATAGAAGCACAAAAAAATATGGAATCTTCTTGGTGTAATGTATATCAAATTCCCGAATCAGTCTTAATTAAATTTCCTGAACGTAAACGTAATTTACGACAAAAAGCCATTGACAATGCTATGGATTATATCAATCTCTATGCTGAATATTGTGATAAATAAATAACTTATTAATTCTCCTTAATCTCATCTAATTTGTTTTGTTCTTTTTACTATTTTATAATGTAGAAAAACCATGTTGAAAAAATTTTATCAATCTAAATTTTTATTATTGATTTTTTTATCAGTTTTTATAGTTAATTTTATTGGTAATATTCCTAATATTATTAAAGGTAAATTTTTAAATCCTGTTTTTGCTCAATCTGAATCTTTAACAATCATTGCAAAAGGTAAAGATGTCATAATCAATCAAAAAACTGTCAATCTTCCTTGGTTACAGTGGCAAGAAGGAAGTGAAATCCATACAGGAATTGCTGATATGAGTGCAGAAGCCGTCTTAGGCATAGAATTAATGAACACAACAAATACAAAAAAACAGCCTATTCATTGGTTTAATTATCATAATACTTTATCGACTCAATTTATAAATCCTTATCGTTATTTAGATATTACTAATTTAACTAAAACTACTTTCCTTCAAATTAATAACAACAATAATATTTTAGAATTAAATCTTCCTCCCAGTCAAGTTAATAAAGTTTATGAAATTCCAGTAACTAACGGTAAAAAAATTATTATTGAATTAGATAAACCTAGTTTTTTCCAAGTAAGTCAAGGAAAAGATCAAGCAATTATTTCCATTAATGGTCAACCTAGTAATACATTATTTAATGATACTAAGCCTTTAAAGCCCTTAGATAATTCTGGACTTCAAGAGGAAGAAGGTGATGAAGTTAGGGAAGATAAACAAAAGCCTAAAAATTCTTTATTTAATATTAGCAGTAAAGATGATAAAACCATTATTAATATTAACTTACCGACGGGAAATAATCTTAAAGTTACCTCTGCTAATCCTAATCTTTTATTAGTTGATATAAATCCTTCAGCTCTTACTACAAGAGATATTAGTTGGAATAATGATTTATTTTTGAGTAAGAAGTATATCAGCTTAAATAATAATAAAGATTTATTTTTAGTATCTGCTCTAACTTTTAATATTAAGAATTTTAATATAGATTTACAACCAATTTTAGCTAATAATAATACTCTTATTGGTACAGCACCTCTTAAGACTACAGCTCAAAACTTAGAAGCAATGGCAGCTATTAATGGGGGGTTTTTTAACCGTAATAATCAGTTGCCTTTAGGTGCGATAAAAAATCGTGATAATTGGCTATCAAGTCCCATTTTAAATCGTGGTATTATGGCATGGAATGATGTGGGAGAAGTCAATTTTGATCGGATAATGCTAGAGGAAGTTGTTACTACCGATAAAGGAAATCGCTTTATAAATAGTTATATCAATAGTGGTTATATTCAAGCAGGAGTTGCTCGTTATACTTCTAATTGGGGCATCAATTATAAAACTCTTAGTGATAATGAAATTATCTTTGTTGTTGAAAATAATATTGTTAAAGATAAAATTGTCGGCACAAAAGCAGGAGAGGATTCTATCGCTATTCAACCCAAAAATTATCTTTTGGTATTCAGAAGTGCCAAAACTCTAGCAGAAAAACTAGATATTAATGATCAAATTACTTTAAATACGGGTACAATTCCCTCTAATTTTGCTAAATATCCTTATATTATTGGTGCTGGACCTCTTTTACTCTTAAATCGTCAAATTATCTTGAATGGAGAAGGTGAAAAATTTAGTAAAGCTTTTAATACTCAAAAAGCTTCTCGTAGTGCTATCGCTGTGGATAATCAAGGTAGAATTTTATTAGTCGCAGTACATAATAAGATAGGTGGTTTAGGTGCTACTTTATCGGAATTTGCGGAAATTTTACAAAAAATGGGGGCTGTATCAGCGTTGAATTTAGATGGTGGTAGTTCAACACAAATGTATTTAGGTGGAGAAATTATTGATCGTTCTCCAGCCACTGCTGCAAGAGTTCATAATGGTATAGGGGTTTTTTATCGTCAAAAATAGAAGAAAATTAATAGTTAATAATGGAGAATTGAAGAACAAATTTCCAATTTTGATTAGTATTCTCTATTCTTGATTTTTATGGGTGAAAATAAGCATAGATAATTTGAGCTAAATTTTCGCCGATGCCTGATACTTCTTGCAATTGTTTAATGGTAGCTTGTCGGATATAATCAATGGAATTAAAATGGGCTAACAATAGTTTTTGACGTTCAAATCCTAACCCATTAATCTCATCCAAAATTGATCTTCTACTAGCTTTTAATCTTTGTTGTCGATGAAAAGTAATGGCAAAACGATGAGCTTCATCTCTTAATCTTCTTAATAACTGTACACCTATTTGTTCAGAATTAGTTGGCAACGGCTGTGATTGATTTGGTAAAAAAATTTCTTCTCTTTTTTTTGCTAAACTAATAACATTAATTTTTGATAATAAATTTATTTCTTCTAACACTTCACAAACAGAAGAAAGTTGTCCTTTTCCACCATCTATCATCACTAAATCTGGGAATTCTTCGCTCTTATAAAACCGTCTTTTAATTACTTCTTGAAGAGAGGCAAAATCATCAGAATGTCCTATTTTTATATCAGGATTCTGTATCTTATAATGACGATAATGTTGTTTAGCGGGTAAACCATCAATAAACACAACCTTAGAAGCTACAGCATTTGAGCCTTGTATATGGGAAATATCATAACCTTCGATTCTTCTCGGTAAGCTAGGTAAATCTAAAAGATTAGCTAAATCTTCCATGGCTTGTAAATTTCCCTGACTGAATTTTTGACTTCTTTCTAACTCAATTTGAGCATTTCTTTCAACCATAGAAATTAACTCCGCTTTTTGTTGTTTTTGAGGAGTAATAATAGTAATTTTTTTGCCTTTTTTTTCCCTGAGCCAATTCGTAAAAATTTCTTCATCAGGTAAAGCATATTGAACTAAAATTTCTGAAGGTATTTCCACTGACTCAATATGACTATAATGTTCTTCTAAAACTCTTTCTAAAATCTCACCTTTTTCATCATTATTATTATTATCAGTAAAAAATCCCAATCTACTTATTAAACGTCCTGCCCGAATCTGAAATAATTGAACACAACTATGACTATCATCTTGGGCTAAAGCAATAGCATCACGGGAAACAGTATCGTCAGATAATGCTACTTTTTGGCTAGAAAATAATTGTTGCAAACTAAGAATTTGATCTCGATATTTAGCCGCTTTTTCAAAGTCTAAATTCTCAGCATTTATTTCCATTTGCTTTGTTAAATTTTTAATTAATTCATCTGTTCTTCCCTGAAAAATTAAGGCAATTTTATTAATAATTTCCCGATAATTTTCAGAAGTAATTAAATTTTGACAGACTCCGGGGCATTTCCCAATATCATAATTTAAACAAGGGCGATTTTTATATAAAGGCTTTGATCTTTGTCTGAGGGGAAAAGTGCGTTTAATAATCTCAAGAGTTTCTCTTAATTTTCCACTGTCAACATAAGGACCATAATAACGATCTAGTTTACTATTTAAGCGTCTTTTGCGAGTAATAAAAATTCGAGGATAAGTTTCTGACCAAGTAATACAAACGTAAGGATACTTTTTGTCATCTTTGAGTAGAACGTTAAAATGAGGTTGATGTTGTTTAATTAAATTAGCCTCTAAAGCTAAGGCTTCGGCTTCAGTATCGGTGACAATAAACTCAATATCTCGAATTTGTGACACCATTAAAGCGATACGATTAGTATGTTTTTGAGAAGATATAAAATAAGATTTAACTCTTTTTTTCAAGTTTTTCGCTTTACCAATATAAATAATATTACTTTCTTTATCTTTCATAAAATATACTCCAGAATCAGAAGGCAAGTGTGTTAGTAAAGTTTCTATTTGTCCTATCATAAAGTTTGGGTTGATCTTAAATATCTTATTAATTAAAATAAATTATAAATTATGTTTCTTCTTGTTCGTATCAAAAATAAATATTAGATTAGCTTCAAATTTTGATTATTACTCATAAAAAAGGGGACTATTATCCCCTCATAATTTTATTTTAAATAGTTTTTATAATATAAATTAGCTCAGTTAAAATCTATCAAAATAATCACAATAAACAGATAGTTATAATTCAGTTAATTTTAAGCAACAATGGCTTCCACATCAGAATTATTATTTCTGTCTTTATTGATATTAACGATGGAATCTTCCTCTCCATTTTCGGTTGAGACTTTTTGCTCAGTTACACATAAACGTTTACAAGAAATTGTATCTGAGAGAATAGCACTAGCCATCATTCCTGAATGAATTTCTAATAATGCCTCTGGTAAAGCCTCAAATACTAATCTTTGTCCCGGAAATACCACCCTCTCAAAATACCAATTACTTATATTTGTGATCCTAGCTATTTGAATTTGACTGGTAGCGTTAACATAACAACATAAAATAGCATCATTTTCATTGTGAGGAATTGCATCTAGTATTTGAGCCATGATGATCATTAGTTTTTTAAAATTGAATTTATCTTTATACTGTATAAGCTAACATTCCTTGATCCCAATTAGTTGTAAAGATGATTACCAATTTAATTGAATTTTCTTTTTAATCTTTTTTTGATGATAATTATAGATAATTATTAAAATAATATTAAGTTTTTTTTAAGGTTAAATTAATAGTAACTATTGATTATTCATTCTTATTGTAAAATTGAAAAGCTAACATTCAACTTTTAAAAAATGGAATTATCCTTAGATTTTGGTAGTTATACGATATGGTCAATCTATACAACCATTGCTTTTTCGATTTTGGCGATTCTGGGTTTTATTTTCAAATGGGGTTTTCGTTTTCGTTTAGTCGGTGCAACGGGATTTATGGCAGTATTAACTATCGGTTTATTCGCCCTTAGTTTTGGTTTATTTAGTCGCACAGAAATACCGAATGCTCTTCGATTTAATTTGGTTTATGATACTGGTGCAAATCAAGCTGTCATTACCGTGCCTTCTACTATTACCCCTACTCAATTAGAAGCCACTTTACAACAAGCCGCAATTGATTTATTCTCCTATGGTAGAACTTCTTCTAATGGAGATAGTCAGCTTACCATTAGGGCTAGAACACAGATTCATCAAGATCAAGTTACTTATCCTTTATATCTGGGTCAAATTCGACGTTCTTTAGTTCAAAAAGATGATAATAATCCTACTATAACTATTTTTAAAGAGAGCTTTGCAAAGATGCAAACTCTTACTGATTCTTCGAAAAACAATATTATGTGATCTTAGTTACAATAGTATGAGCTAGAATTGAGTTATCTTAATTTAAGATCAGCAATTAAGTCACTCTTACCAAAACGAAAATATTTATGGCTATATCAACTATTTCGAGTAATCTAGGACAAGATCAAGAAATCTGGAACAATCTCAAACAGGCGATCGCCAAAAGCTCTGGTTTCAAGCGTTGGCAGAAAGAAAATAAATTAGAAATTAATATTGAAGATCAAGTAAAACAGTATTTACGTTCAACCCTTGAAGCATTGGCTTATTAAAGATTTTTGCAGACAAAATTTATGACACGGAAGTTAAATCTGTGTCTTTTTTTGTCTTATTGATTATGAATTGTTTTTAATATCGCAATTATTACAATCTCAGTTCGACAGAAGAAAAGTTGTGAAAACAAGACAGGTGGACAAGTGGACAAGGAGACAGGTAGAAAAATTCCTAATATTTGTACACGTTAAAATAATTTTATTGATTCATGCAAGATATAATCTCCCTGTCTTCCTGTCTAGCTGTCAATGAGAGTTAATCATCACCGATAATTTTATATCGAACTCAGGTTATCTGCTGTCTTTATAGAGTTAAAGATTGAACATCAGTTTCAATTAATTTCGCTAAATCTTGTAAAAATGCTGCCGCATCCGCACCATAAATAATTCGGTGATCACAGGTGATATTTACTGACATTTGATTTTTAACACCAAATAACCCGTCACCATTGGCTACAACCGTAGGAGAAGCACCACCGATGGCGAGAATTGAGCCTAATCCGGGAGGCAAAATGGCGGTGAAATTACTAACACCAAACATACCTAAATTAGATAGGGTAAAAGTGCCCGTGGTATATTCATCTGGTTGTAACTGTTTTGCACGAGCACGGTTAACCAAATCTTGCCAATTACGTGCTAAGGAATAAATATCAATTTGATCGGCATTTTTAATAACAGGAGTAATTAAACCACCATCAGGCATAGCTACGGCTACGGCAATATTAATACTTTCGTTATACTTAATACCTGCTTCACTGAAACTAGCATTAACAACAGGATGTTTTTGTAAAGTAACAGCTACAGCTTTCGCTAATAAAGCAGTCATTGTTACCCCTTTCGATTTAATTTTACGATAAAGACTATCTAATTGATCGGTGTTAATACTATAACTAACTTGAAAGGTGGGTACTTGTAAACTAGCCATCATATTTCGTATGACAGCCTGTTGTAAAGTGTTAAAAGGTATAGTTTGCCCTGCTAAATTATTAACTGGAATAGGTGCTGGAGCAATACTGGGTGTAGCAGTAACAGTGGCAATAACAGGACTAACTTTCGGTGTTTGAGGAACTTTTCCAGCTAATTTTTCCACATCTTCCGCAATAATACGTCCATTAAGACCAGTACCAACAATATTACTTAAATCAACTTTAAATTCTTTAGCTAATTTTTTGGCTCTAGGAGAGACGACAATTCTACCATTAGTTTTAGCTGTAGTGTTAACAGTAGCAGTAACAATGGGGTCAGGTTCAGCTTTGACTTCGTTTTGAGGTGCAGGAGTAGCTTGTTGACCTTGACTAGCTTTTTGTTTGGCTTCTTCTATTTCTGCTTCTGTTTCAGCAATATAAGCGATCGCCTGTCCGACTGGGGCTTCTTCCCCCGCTGGGACTAAAATAGTAGCTAAATAACCAGAATAAAAGGATTCTACATCCATATCCGCTTTGTCTGATTCCACGACAACAACGGTTTCTCCTTTTTCAATTTTATCTCCTGGTGCTTTTTCCCATGAAACGATCTTCCCTTCTGTCATTGTTGAACTAAGGGCAGGCATAAAAATATCGTGAATCATTATAATTTACAATTTATTTTTTTTATTCATCAAATGACTAATTATACCTTGATTGGTGGTGAAGGAAAGATTCGTAAAGAACAAAAAATGTTTAATTTTTTCTTTATAACACTAGGTTAATTAAAGAAAAGAGGAAAATATTGTCAGAGAGAAAAATATATAGTAGAGTGGAACAAAAATCTTATAGGATCGCTATATAAAAGTTTAAAATTTATTGTTGTTTTCTGGCAATTTAAGTAATAGTCAGTTAACTTAATATTTGTGCTTACACAAGCAAAATTATCTGGAAATCAAACTTAGGAGATATATTCTATGGAATCTCAATCTTATGAGCAAGAGACTCAATTTAACGAATCTACTGCACAATTAAATGATGACATCCCCGGTGTCATTACTGCCGCTAAAAGACCTTCTAACGATGAACAAGGTTGGCAAGAATGGGTAGATTTAGTGGTGGACTTTTTAGCTAAAGTGCCTGAACAATTAGGTAACTTCTTTTCTGACTATAAACAACCCTTAACTACCCTCGGTTTAATTCTCACTGCTGGTATTACTGTTTATGTAACTTTGTCAGTATTGGATGCTATCGATAATATTCCTCTTTTATCTTCTATTTTAGAATTAGTAGGTTTAGGATATTCTGCTTGGTTTGTTACTCGTTATCTATTAAAAGCTTCTACTCGTCAAGAGCTGTTTGCTGAATTTAACGGCTTAAAACAACAAGTATTAGGCGGAAAGACTCAAGGTTAATCCTTCATTGTTGTCATCATAGTATAGGGGCTACACTATGCCTCTATATGTAGAATTTTTCCTAATAAATCTTTAATTGACTGTAGTCACAAAAAATTAAACTTTCATTTTGTTTAAGCACTCTACCATAAAAAGACTGGGAGAATTAATTGTTAATTATGTTTCACTTTAGTGTCCACAATGAAGGCAATATTCCTCCTTCTCAACAATTAATTGATCAAATTCAATTTGCGATCGCCTCTCGTCAGTATCCCCCCGGTCATCGATTACCTAGTACAAGACAACTAGCTACCATTACGGGATTACATCGCAACACAATCAGTAAAGTTTATCGGCAATTAGAAGAAAAAGGGTTAGTAGAATCTCTTCCGGGCTCTGGAATATACGTTAAACCCCAAGGAAATGAAAGTATCAAAAAATCAGAATCTCATTTGTCACGAGCTTATCTTAGCCTTCAAAAAATTGTCAAGGAAAATGTTGATGAATTACTATTACAAGGTTGTAATTTAGAACAAATTAAACAATTATTTGTAGCTGAAATTGATAGTCGATTACGCTGTAATGCTTTAGTTTTCGTTACTGTACCAATGGCGGATATTGGTGCAGGACAATTAATAGTTTTAGAACTAGAACAAGCTTTGTTAATGCCGATACAATTAGTACCGATGGAAGAATTACATTTAATTGCAACAGAAGCCATGAGAGCCACTGTCGTTACAAGTCGTTATTTTATTCATCAAGTTTTAGAAATAGTTTCTCCTCAGTTAACCAGAGTAATTCCCCTTGATATTTATGACTATAAAGAAGAGTTACAAATCATTAAAAAATTACCCCAAGACTCTTATTTAGGAATTGTAAGTTTAAGTACAGGTATTTTGAGAGTAGCAGAAATTTTAGTTCATAGTCTTCGAGGAAAAGATATTACTATTCTTACTGCTCAAACAAATGACCAACAAAAATTAAAAAATTTAGTTCGTAGTGCTTATACTATTATCTGCGATCCTAATAGTTATTTAATAGTTAAAAAAACCCTTCAACAAGTACAAGAAGATCTAATACGTCCTCCTGAAATTATTTGTAGTAATAATTATATTGGTGAAAAATCAATTAATCTTTTAAAAAGAGAATTAGGAATAAATTGATCGAAATTTTGTTATAAAATAGATTTCATCCTTATTATCAATGTTATTTTGTTAAATATTATATGATTGATCTAAAATGTTAGTTAAATTTACTAAAAATCAACAAAAAATTTTACATTTACTAAAAGATTTAGATAAAGAAATTACAGCTCAAGAATTACATTTCAAAATACGTCAAAAAAACTTAAAAATTGGATTAGCAACAGTATATCGAAACTTAAAAAGTTTACATTTAAAAGGAATTATTCAAGAAAGAATTAATCCTCATGGAGAGTCTTTATATGAATTAATCAAAGATAATCATAACCATCATTTAAATTGTGTTAATTGTGGAAAATCTACTATTTTAAAAGGAGAATATTGTCCTATTAATGATAATTTAATTAACGGGTGTTTGACTGAAAATTTTAAGTTATACTATCATACTTTAGAATTTTTTGGTTTATGTGAAATCTGTCAAAATCTAGTTAATAGTTAATAAAAAATAAACTAATCTTTTTTATTTTGTAGATTTATATATAGCAGATAAAATAGTATTTTTAACAGATTCAAATTGTTTTTTTAGGTTTATTTTACTTAATTCTGGTTGATTTTTTCCTTGCCATGATGAACTTTTAATGATAAAATGTTGTAGATGTTGTATCTTTTCTTCACTAATTTTAACTGTTAGTAACTGCTCATATTTTTTTGGTTTATTTATTTCAAATAATATAATATAATATAAACTTTTAGAAATTAAATTAGTACTAATTTGATAACCAATTTCTGTTTTTAAATCTAAATAACAAGGTAGCCATTTGGGTTCATGGTGGCGACAGTAAAGTAAATTTACCCATAAAATCATCGGATGGGGTGCAAGTTGGTACATAAAATGATTAAAACATAAAGTAGATTGGGGTTTAAATATTTGAATATCTTGAGATTCTAACATTGTCCATAAGCTAGAAAATGACCCTTCTTGTGCTTCGGTTAAACAAGGAAAAACAATTTTTTTCTGAGGTTTATCTTGAGGCCAATTACTTTGCAAATATATTTGTTGTAGAGGTAAAATTTTATTAATATTTTGTTCCTTTGCAGTGAATAATTGGGAAGATTTTTCTAAGGCATTTTTATTATTATATTCTCTTTCTAAAGGAGTAATAATTTTTAAAATTTCTCCTATATTTTGGGGACGATCAGCAGGAGATTTAGCAAGACATCTCATAATCATATTTTCTAAGTCTTTTGGTAACTCCAAATAACTAGGAAGAGATTGAGGTATATTTTCTTGATGAGCTTTATACCATGCCTGAAAATTTCGATACTCCGATGTAATAGGGGTTTTTTGGGTTAACATCTGATACATTAATACTCCTAAACTATAAATATCGGAAGTAGGATGTAATTCATCTTCTGCCATTTGCTCAGGAGAGCAGTATTCAGGAGTACCCATGAAACTTTCTTGTGTTTTACCTTGTTCAGGATTACGAATTTGAGCAATTCCAAAGTCTAATATTTTGACGATTATTTCTTTATCAGCAGTTTTTGCTAAAAATATATTACTAGGTTTAATATCTCGATGAATAATAGGAGCTAATTCTCCATTAACTAAAATACCGTTATGGGCACACTCTAAACCTAGACAAATTTGACGAGTTAAAAATAAAAATCGACGAATAGAAATAGATTTTTTTTTCACTAAATGATCTAAATCGTCTCCTTCTAAATATTCCATCACATAAAAAGGAACTTGATCATTACCTAAACCGTAGTCTTTTACTTTGACAATATGGTTACTTTGCTCTCCCAATAAAGCACTTATTTTGGCTTCTGTTTCAAATCGGTGACGCATTTTTTCGTCTAACAATGCCTGAGATAAAAACTTAACGGCAACAATATTATCTCCCGATGATTTATCAATGGCTTTAAAAACTTGTCCCATTGCACCTCTACCAATTTGAGTGATTAATTGGTAGCGATTTGCTAATAAATTATCTGAGTCTTTACCAAAAGATTTTACTAGATCTGATAATGGTTTAAACATTGATTTAGTGCCGGGAAAATGATGATCTATGTTTTATAATAATTACATTTATTTTGAGATCAAAAAACGAATTTTTAAAAAATAAGTATATTTGAATTATAACATTTTTTAACTTTTATTTTCTCATTTGTAGAATAGCTTTAATTGTTAATTATCAACTGTCAACTATCCAATAAGCTCAAACGCATCTAAGTTGACTGGTGAAGATAGGCAATGGTAAGAGTTTCCTTGATTTTTTAATAATTTTAAAAGATGTAAGTTAAATGCCTTTTAGCTTATTAACGATCAACTGTTAACCATCGACTATTAATTATTAACTGTTCATTAATATCTAACTTGTTTTGCAGTCTCAAAAAATACTCTTACATTTTCTTCAGGTGTTCCTACTAATACACCATGACCGAGATTAAGAATGTGTCCTCCTTTACCCGCTTTCTTGACAGTATCATGAATTCTGTGTTGAATAAATTCTGGTGAACCAAATAATACACCCGGATCTATATTTCCTTGCACTTTCATTTGTTGTCCAAGTCGTTGTCTAGCTTCCGCCATATCTACAGTCCAATCAACGCTAACAATATCAACACCTGATTGTCCCATTCTTTCTAAAACCCCAGCACTACCGCTAATATAAAGAATTAAAGGAGTATCAGGATGAGTCGCTTTCACTTGATCAACTACTCTTTTTTGATAGGGTAAAGCAAAAGTTTCATAATCTTGAGGACTTAATTCCCCTGCCCATGAGTCGAACATTTGCACAACTTGCGCACCACAATCAATTTGATAACGCACATAAACGGCGATGGCATCAGCAACTTTACCGAGGAATTTATGTAAAATATCGGGTTCAGAAAAAGCCATACTTTTAATGACGGCGTAATTTTTAGAACTTTTACCTTCAATGGCATAAGCCGCTAAAGTCCAAGGTGCACCAACAAAACCCAAGACAGTGGATTTATTTCCTACTTCTTGTCGTAAAGTATTAAGAATAGTTTTAATAAAAGGTAGGGATTTTTCAGGGTTTAAAGGATGTAATTTCTCAACTTGTTCTAAACTACGAATAGGCGGATCAATAATAGGACCTTTACTTTCAATAATATCAAAGGGAATACCGATACCGGGTAATGGGGTTAAAATATCAGAAAACATAATTACCCCGTCTGGTTGAAATGCCCTCCAAGGCTGTAGAGAAATTTCGATGGCTAAATCAGCATTTTCAGATCTTTCTCTAAATCCGGGGTATTTATCTCTTAAATCACGATAAACTTTCATATAGCGCCCAGCTTGACGCATCATCCATACAGGTGGACGATCTAATATTTCACCACGGGCAACTCGCAATAGGCAAGGTAATTCGCTCATTATAATTTTTATGTTAAATTTAAGTGCATTTCATAGCTTATCACCACACTTATTTAATATCCAAAAAATGTAACGATGTGTGAACAATCAAAACTAGAGAAACCTGAGTTGAATATAAAAATAATGACTGACGTGGAAGACTCCGCAGACAAGGAGATTATGTTTTTTGTGAATGAATAAAAATCTCTCAAAAATTTATAAATATTGAGAATTTTCTCCTAGTCTCATCTTCCTCAACAAATTTATATCGAACTCAAGGGAGGTAACTCTGATGACAGATTGATTTTAAGGTTTTGTTTTGATTGTTACATCACCATTCGCAAGAGTTTGACAGGCTAAACGATAACTAGCTGGTTTTTTCCGTAATTTTCGTTCTTCAAAGTCGGTTTTAGGGGATAAATTTTCTATGCCGGAGACAATTTCTATCACGCAAGTTGCACATTGTCCATAACCACCGCAATTCATGAGTTTACCCCGAAATTTATAAATATCGATTCCATTTTGTAAGGCTTTTTCTCTCAAATTTGCACCATCAGCAGCTACTACTTCTTTATTTTCATTGATAAATGTGATTGTCGGCATTTTCCATTACTCCTGTCTAACTGTTAAGTTTTTTATACTAATATTAAGAAATTATCACAAAAAATGCGGACAGACCATAGATCAATATTTGAAATTCTCATGCAATAATGAATGTCTATGCTTTATCATTTGAAGATAGTCTCTAGTTTTTCAATCAAAAACCGTATCTTGGCATCTAGTATGGTAATTAATACTTCTAATTCATTCCGACGTTATACTCCTCCTACTTGTACTTTAGAAATCTATCATCCTCACGCTCTTTGGGGTACTTTTGGTGCAAAAAATTTTCCTCAATATTTTAGTTTTCAGTTACATTTTGATGATCCTCGTTTACCTCAAGATGATAGAAGTAGCATAGTTGGCGATCGCAACTTATTAGAAAGATTAAGAGAAAAAGTAAATGAATATATTAATAACTATTTAAAAATTGATAATATTTCAGATGAATGTTTAGCTTGTGAATTACCGTCAGAAAACCAAGAAGAATTTATTTCCATTACTAGAGATTCAACCTATCGTCATCGTCTTTTTTATCATTCTCTTTTTCCTAAAGAGGAAATTATTGAAATAATTTTGACGAATACTCAACTATTGGATTTTGTGAATGCTTTATCTTCTTATCATTCAGATGCCTCAAGAACAAAAATAGACGATTCTATTTCTAGTAATTTAGGATTAAGTATTACCTTAACTGCCTTAGTCTGTTTAATTGGTGGTGGTATTTGGTGGCGTTATGAAAAACAGATGGCAACAAAAATACCTCAAGAGGAATTAACTGATGAGACAATTAAACCTAATATAGAAGGCGTAGTTCCTCCGTCATCATTAGATCCCAATACTTTACCGCCGATAATTGCACCAGAAGTACCTGAAAATCTTAAAAATAGAAATCCATTATCACCTCCTTCCACTATCACAGCACCACCACAAGTTAAAGAAAATAATACTCAGGATAATGGCAATATTACAATTAATAATAATCCTCCCACTCAACAGGCAGAAATGATTATTTCTCCACCACCATTAGCACCATCCATTTCTAATTTACCACCGCCACCACCAATGACAGAAACGTCTAATAATTCTAATGTCATCGGTATTCAACCTTCTTTAGCACCAGTCAATCCTTCTTTTCAACCTACTCAACCTCCTGTTATTTCCACTCCCCAATATCCTTCTCGTCTTTCAAGTTTACCTGTATTGCAATCTAGTAATTCTGAAAAAATCCAAAATCCTTCATCCAACCTATCGAAAAATAACTCTAATATCATTCAACCCGGTATTAATACTTTAAATAGTATTTCCCCTTCTGTAATTGAAAATATACCTAATTTTAATCAACAAATAAGCAAATTAGATTCATCTTCAAATAATCAAAAATCCGACGGAGTGGTTTCTAAGGAAGTAAAAAAATATTTTCAAAGTAAATGGCAACCACCTGAAAATTTAAAACAAAGTATTGAATATCGCTTAAACTTTAACCAAAATGGATCTTTAACAAAAATAACTCCTATCGGACAAGTGGCAATCATTTTTCTAGATCGTACACAAATGCCGTTATTAGGAGAAAAAATAACATCTTCATTTAGTGACAAAGATCAAGTCACTGTCAGATTAATTTTAAGCCCCGATGGCAAGGTACAAACATTTCATGAGTCGAAATAAGAAGACTTTTAGAAATTTTTGTTTAACAACGGAGAGGGTGGGATTTGAACCCACGGACTATTTCTAGTCACTCGATTTCAAGTCGAGCGCGATCGACCACTCTGCCACCTCTCCAGATAACAAGCATCTAAGATTATAACAAAAAAAGAACTATTTTTGCCAATTATACCCTCAGCAACTATCAAAATTAGTTAGAAGAGAAATTTGTAATCGAGAAGAATATTTATTTGTATAATTTATTTTCTGCCTCTTACCATCATAAATATTGATAATGAAAGACTTTACCCCTGATTTAGCCCCAACCTCTTTACCACCCCAAAATATAGAAGCAGAAGAGATTATTTTAGGTGGAATTTTATTTGATCCTAATGCCATGGGTAAAATTATCGATATATTACCACCAGAAGCATTTTATGTTAATGCCCATCGTCAAATTTATGAGGCGGCTAGAAATTTATATTTTCAAGGACAACCTGTTGATTTAATGACGGTAACAACATGGTTAAATGATTATAGTTTATTAGATAAAATCGGTGGTACTCCTAAAATAGTTAGTTTACTTGATCGTACGGTTTCTTCAGCAAATATTGAGCGTTATGTACCATTAATCACCGAAAAATATATTAGGAGATTATTAATAAGTACAGCTAAAGAAATTAGTGAATTAGGGTATGATACTACTAAAGATTTAGATCAAGTATTAGATGAAGCTGAACAGAAAATATTTAAACTTACTCAAGCAAGAATACAACAAGGATTAGTTCCTCTTTCTGATACTTTAATCGATACTTTTACCGAAATTCAAAACTTTCAAGAAAAACTTGCTTTACCCGGTATTAGTAGTGATTTTTATGACTTAGATGCTTTGATGGGTGGTGGTTTTCAACGTTCAGATTTAGTTATTATTGCTGGTCGTCCTGCCATGGGAAAAACAAGCTTTGCTTTGAATATTGCTTCTAATATTGCTAAAGAACATGATTTAGCAGTAGCCATTTTTAGCTTGGAAATGTCAAGAGAACAACTAGCAATGAGATTACTTTCTGCGGAAGGAAAACTAGAGAGTAGTCGATTAAGAGCAGGTAGGGTTACAGAACAAGAAATGGAACCTTTAATGACGGCTATGGGCAAATTATCAGAGTTACCAATTTATATTGACGATTCTGGTAATTTAACAGTAATGCAAATGAGATCAGAAGTACGTCGTTTACAAGCAGAAAAAAAAGGTAAATTAGGGTTAATTTTAATCGATTATTTACAATTAATGCAGGGTAGTAGTGATAATCGTGTACAAGAATTATCAAGAATTACACGCTCTTTAAAAAGTTTAGCACGGGAAATCAATGCTCCTATCATTGCATTATCTCAGCTTAGTCGTGCGGTAGAACAAAGAACTAATAAACGTCCTATGTTATCAGATTTGAGAGAATCAGGTTCAATTGAGCAAGATGCGGATTTAGTGATGATGTTATATCGTGATGAATATTACCATCCTGACACTGTAGATCAAGGTGTAGCAGAGATAATTATCGCTAAACATCGAAATGGTCCGACAGGGCAAGTTAAACTAATATTTCGCCCTGAATTAACCCAGTTTTTAAATATGAAGCGTAGTTAAATATTTTGTAATGGACATCTCCAGAAATTCAATTTTCGGAGACTAAAACTATTGTAGAGGTGTAAAATTTTATGCCCCTACAATAATTTTTCCCAAATGTCTAATAGTCAAATTTAGAGAAAAACTCAAAACTATTGATCATGTTTTGCTTCTAAAGTAGGTTGACCATCCTCAGATAAACTAACTTTAAATACTTTGTTTTGAGCTTGTTCAATTTTAGGTAAATTTAAAGTTAAGATACCATCTTTGTAATCTGCACTTACTTTTTCATTTTGAATGGCTACTGGTAAATTAATAGTTCGTTCAAATTTACCATAATTAAATTCAGAAACATAGTAACCATTATCTTTATTTTCTTTTTGACTACGATATTCCCCGCTAATTTTTACTGCTTCGCTGGTAACACTAATATCAAGATCTTTTTTATCAATTCCCGGTATTAAAACTCTTAAAGTCAGAGTGTCTTGATTATCTAATAATTCTACTGATGGTTTTAACACAGTATTATTAGTATTATCCCAAGAAGTGATTTCATCAAAAAGTCGGTTCATTTGACGATGTAAACTATTAATATCTGATAAGGGATAAAAACGAACTAAAGACATACTTTTTTCCTCCTTATAAGTTAATTGATAATGAACTATCGAATTTTTTGTTATCTTTATGGTGTCATAATTTTATGAGCTTAGTAGAGGGAAAACCGAATTTATTTAGGTAGGGTTTTCTGAAAATCAATCATAAATAATTTGAGATATTTATCTTATATTTGAGTAAACACTATGTCTATATAAATCGTATTTACTCCTAAAAATAATTAATTCTTTTTAAACTTTAAATAAAGTGAAGGTTTAAACTGAGATCTTGAATTATCGGTTAAGGTAGGCAATGGGCAATAGTAGGAAAAATTGACCTTAACTAAAGAGAAATTGATTTTTTTGTCTTTCAGTATAAAAGTACTGATACAAGATCTATATTAAACTAACAATCCATCTTCTAACTCAATAATTCTTTCAGCTACATCTAAAATACGATCATCATGGGTGACAATAAGAATAGTGCAACCTTGCTCTTTAGCTAATTTTTGCATAATTTCTACTACATCTCGACCAGATTTACTATCTAAGGCGGCAGTAGGCTCATCCGCTAAAACCAATTGAGGATGAGATACTAAGGCTCTGGCAATGGCAACTCGTTGTTTTTGTCCACCAGAAAGATTATCAGGATAATAGTCGATTCTATCACCTAATCCCACAGCTGTTAGCATTTCGATGGACTTTTGTTTCGCTTCTCTGGTAGAAAATTCTGAGTGTAATTCCATAGACATTTGAACATTTTGTCTAGCCGTAAGAGATTTTAACAAATTATGAGCTTGGAAGATATAACCAATATTTCTTCTAGTTTCAATTAATAAATTATTATCAGCATTAACTAATTGTTTACCAAACACTTTTAAACTTCCATGAGTGGCAGTTCTTAAAGCTCCCATCAAAGTTAATAACGTAGTTTTTCCTGAGCCAGAAGGTCCTTTCATGATAACAACTTCACCTTTTTTTAAGGTTAAATTAATATCAAATAAGGTTTGTTTTTCAATATGATTATTATGGTAATAAAAATCTAAGTTTTTAATTTCTACAACCGTATCTGTATTTAATCCATCATCTTTAGTGAGATGTTCAGTTAAAGCAATCATTTTTAATTATTATTTTATTTGATATATTTATTTTCTTTCTAAATTTTAGGATTTTCATTAATAAATTTCTGTAAATAATTAAACCATTTTATCGTTAAATTAATATCAGTAAAAGGTACATTTATGATTTCATTATTTGTTAATAAAAATTGTAAATTTCCTTCTCCATCTTCAGATAAACTATTAATGTCTGCTATTTTATCTTTTACCGTTATATCTAGTTTATTGATCTTTGACAAAGAAAAAGTAGTTTCCTGAATAATTCCTTTAGAAGTGGGTTTTCCCCATGTTATTAAGTCTCCTTTTTTTCCTAAAACTGAATAAATATCATATTTAGATTGTTCAAATTTTTCAGCCCATACTTTATAAGCTTCAACTTTTTGATATTCTTTTTTTCCGCTCCATGCTAACCAAATAAAAACTATTAGCAAAGGCAACCATAATAAACCACGTTCCATGTTAAAATTGGCAACTAAAATTAAATAAGACTACCATAGAATAAAATTAAATCTATTAAAATATAGATCTACTCAGAATAATTATATGACTTCTTACACAACTTCCTCCGCTAGAGCCGAAATGAATGAATTGAGAAGACTCAAAACTTTACTTCCCCCCGAGTTGCAAAGTTGGGTTATGATAGAAGCCTCTACAGAAGTTAATCCTCCGTTAATACGCACTGAGGAATTAGGAAAAGATGAAATCGAGATTCAAATTGATTTGGTTAAGTGGGAAAATCTAGCAATTGATCAACGTAATCTAATGTTTTGGCATGAAGTTGCTCGTATTCAAAATGATACTATTCCCCGTGAAGGTTGGGAAATGGCAGCATTGGCCATTGGTTTAGGTGGTGCGGTAGGTGAACTTTGGGTACAAGATGGTTTATTGTTATTGTTAGCTTTAGGTTTATGTGGTATTTCAGGTTATCGTTTATGGCAAAAAAACAATGGGGAAAAAAATCTCAAGGAAGCCATTGAAGCCGATGAAAAAGCGATTATTATTGCTACTCGTTTCGGTTATTCCATGAAAAATGCTTATCAAAGTTTAGGTAGTGCATTTAAAACTATTATTGAACAAACTCCTAATCGCAGTCAACGGAAAAAATATGAAGAGCGTTTACAAGCATTACGTCGTAGTGCCGCTAAAGCAAAACAAAAACAAGATCAACCCATCGAAAATCAGCCTTTAAAAACCCCTCCGGTGCGTTCGAGAAGTAGTGCTAGAATGAAAAATATTTAAAATTTTATAAATAAAAAAGTGATTGATGAGGGTAAAAGAAAAATATATATAAAAGGTCTTTGAAAATATTTTTTGAACCCCTGACTTACTTTTTATTTTAAATACTAATCAACAAATTCATAGATTAAAATTACTTTTTGTTATTTTTTTACTAATTATTAATTATTAATAAATTAGCTAATAATATTGGTTTTATCAATAACTTTCAAGATAAAATAGTGGTATTATTAAATTTAAAATTATTAGAAAGAAAAGCCACTTAATGAGGTAAATAAAACATGAGGAGTGCTAGTCATGATCCTTGGGATCAAATTAGAGAAGAGATTATTTTACTATGTATTCAGTGGTATGTAACAGAAAGATTAAGCTACTCTCAATTGAAAATGGTAATGCAGCAAAGAGGTTTTAAAATTGATCCTCGTACTATTAATGCTATAATACAAGAATATACTCCTAGAGCGATGAAAAGATTTCGGGAGACAGAAAGAAGAAGAAAAAAGGGTTGGAGAGTAGTACAAATACCTTTTAAATTAAGGGGAAGGAGAAAATATTTATATAGAGCATTGGATGCACAAGGTAATACTTTAGATTTTATTATTACGGGAAAAAGAAATAAAGAAAAAGCAAGAATTTTTTTTGAAAAAACTATTTCTAAAAATACAGAAATTACTCCTAGTAAAATATTACCAAAAAGACAAAAAAATAGTCTTAAAAATAATAATGTTCTCCGAAGTGTTTTGAGTATAACGATACTTTCTATTATTGGAATTGTAGTATTTAATCAAGTGGCAAAATATACAGAAAAAAATAAAAATTTTAATCTCAATAATAATTCTTCCGAAAGATTAGTTTTAAACTTTGAAACAGTCTAGCAATTGATATTAACGTACACAAAAATATAATGTTTATTAAAACTTATAATGATCCTGAATACACTGATTTAAAACTTTTATCTCTAAGTATCCTAATCTTACCATTTCAATCTTTTTTAGGAATTCTTGTTTTATTCTTTGTAATTTTAAAATCATGGATAAATAACTACAAAAATATTATTAAAAATAATTTAAGTTATAGTTTTATTATTGTAACCGTTTTGATGATAATAGCTTCTATTTTTGCTTATAATTCATCAGAATCTTTTTTAGGATTAGTTCATTTTGTACCTTTTTTCTTAATGTTTTTAGGTTTGAGAACTTTAATTAGTAATTATAACCAGTTATTTTTTATTATTTTACCCATTATTTTAAACTCAGTTATTATAGTTTTACTAGGAATTGGTGAAGTCAAATTAGGTTGGCAAACACCAGATTTATTTTTTAAGCTATCTGGATGGAGATTAATAGCTTATGGCATACCAGAAGGCAGAATGTCCTCAGTTTTTCCCCATGCTAATCCATTAACTTTATATTTAACAACAGCCTTAACTTTCACTTTGGCATTAATCATTTACCGCCGAGAAAAACATAAATTTAATCAAATAGATTTATTGTTAATTTCAACAATTATTCTCAATCTCATTGGCTTAATTTTAACAAGTTCTCGTAACGGTTGGATCATAACTTTTTTTAGTTTTATCGCTTTTGCTATTTATTCAAATTGGTATGTAATTTTACAATTATTAGCTTTTGGAGGATTTATAGTTAGCTGGGCTTCTTTTGGTAATTTACCCGGACAAAATTGGACAAGAAAAATTGTTCCTAGTTTTTTATGGCAACGATTATCAGATCAGATGTATCCAGATCGTCCTTTACCTACTTTAAGATCTAGTCAGTGGCGTTATTGTTTTGATTTAATTACAGATCGTCCTTTTTTCGGGTGGGGTTTAAGAAATTTTAGTGTATTGTATGAAGAAAAAACATCAATTTATTTAGGACATCCCCACAACTTATTTTTAATGTTTGGTGCAGAGACAGGATTAATAACTTTAGGTGTAATCATGTTCATCATAGGGAGAATTTTATGGCAAGGAATTCAAGCATTAAATAGATTAAAATTGCAAAAATCTCAAGGAATTATCTTATTTAGTTATTTAGTCGTATTTAGTAGTTTTATTATTTTTAACTTATTTGATGTCAGCATTTTTGACTTAAGATTAAATATTTTAGGATGGATAATTTTAGCTTCTATTTCTGGAGTCAGCGAAAATATCGTCAAAAATTAATTGATTTTTTATCTATTATTTAGTAGTAAAAAAAGAATCAAAAGATGTTTATATATATAAATCGAAAAATGGCTTGTTAATGCTTTTATTTATATAAAATTAAGCATTATTAGAGTAATATTTATAAGACAAAAAAAGAGCATTTTCAAATGGGTATGCTCATGGAATAAAAGAATTAGGAGTAATTCCATTTAGGTTAACATCTGAAAAGTAAGTTAATACATCAATACCTGTCCATAAAATTACAAACTATCTCTGTCTTTTTTAAAAAAACTAAAGAGTTCATCGTCAAAAAATGGTATTTTATGAAAGTGTCATTTTTTTGATTTAACTATAGGAATATAAAGTTATGATAGATACTCCCCCTTCAACTATCGATATTGCTCAGGCTTTATCGATTCCCGCAGATTTAGATTTTGATTTACCGAATCCTGAAGATGACGGTATTGCGGAGGAGGAGTTTCTGCAACAAGTGGAAAATAGTTGGAAAGTTTGCGAGCGCTTCGATTTACAAACTGATATTTGGCGTGGTAGGATTTTGCGCACCGTCAGAGATAGAGAAAAGCATGGGGGAGAAGGTAGAGGTACAGGTTTTCTTAATTGGCTCAAAAATAGAGAAATTACCAAGAGTCAAGCTTATGCTTTTATTCAGTTAGCTAATAGTGCTGATACTCTATTAGAAGACGGAAAATTAGATCCTGAAGCGATTAATAATTTTAGTAAACGCGCTTTTGTGGAAACCGCTAAAGCTGATCCAGAAATTCAAAAATTAGTTAGTGAAGCCGCTCAAAATGGTGATCGTATTACTCGTCGAGAAGTCAAACAATTAACAGATGAATATACAGCGATGAATTCCGATTTATTGCCTGATATTGTTAAAGAAAAAGCCGTAGATGGATCATTACCCCCTCGACATTTAGCACCTTTGGTAAAAGAATTAGAAAAATTACCTGAAGAACAAATTGCCGAAATTCGTAAAGAAGTAGAGGAAAATCCAGATGTTGATACCGTTAAACAAATGACTTCCACAGCCAAAAGCTTATCTAAATATTTAGATTCTGCTTCTCAAGTTGAAACCTTAAGAGGTTCTAGTGTAGATATAGAAAGAGCCTTAGATGAGGCGTTGAGATTAGATTGTTTAAGTATTACCGCAGATTTAGTTAAACAAGCTACAAATTTAGAACAAACTGTCGGTAAATTATATACTTTATGGAAAAAACTAGGTAGTGTAGCAGATCGTCTTTATGTAGAAACTGGTGCGAGTAGTCCTAATTTGCGATCGCTATTAAGTTGTTTAGAAAAACTCACCAGTGAAATGATCGAATTACATTTAGACGATGGAGGAGATAAAATGATTCGCTTAAAAATTATGAGTGATGAAATATAAATAGGCTCTGCTGAATCAATCTAAAGTGTTTTAAGTCATAGTTTTTAAAAGAACTTTATTTACACTTTTTCAACAGAGCCTAATTATTCATTTTTAACTAGCGGCTTGTAATCTGGCTCTAGCTTTTTTTACATTCTGAGTCGCTTTCATTTGCAAACGAATATCACCAGAAGTTGTAGCTTGTTCGAGAGATTTTTGAGCTTCTGCTAAACCATTCTGAGCTTCTTCTTTATTAATAGAGTCCCCTAATTCAGCACCATTGACCAAAATTTTAACTTCATTTTGTTCCACTTCCGCAAAACCACCCATAACAGCAATGGATTTCCATTCTTTATCAGAGCGAACACGAATGACACCAATATCAAGATTAGTTAATAAAGGTGCGTGATCTGTTAAAATGCCTAATTGTCCACTACTACTTGGTAAAATTACCTCCTGAGCAGTTTGATCCCACACAGTCTTATCTGGGGTAATTACTCTTACTGTTAAAGTCATAATTTAATTGTAAATTTAATACTTATAATCTTATGTGAAGCACAATTAAAAATTTATAAGTTAGAATTAAAACCCTTATTGTGAAACAAAGGATCAAAACTCTAACTATTGATTAATTGTTCATTGTTAATTGTTCATTAAATGAAATTAGCCTTTCATTTTTTCAGCTTTAGCGATTACTTCCTCAATAGAACCAACCATATAAAAAGCCTGTTCAGGTAAGCTATCTAATTCACCAGAAAGAATTTTATTGAATCCTTTAATGGTGTCAGCTAAAGTTACATATTTACCGGGGCTACCAGTGAATACTTCAGCGACAAAGAAAGGTTGAGATAAGAAACGTTCAATTTTACGAGCACGATCAACCACTAAGCGATCTTCTTCAGATAATTCATCTAAACCGAGAATCGCAATAATATCTTGTAATTCTTTATAACGTTGTAAAGTGGACTGTACAGCACGAGCAGTGTTATAGTGATCTTCACCAACAATACTAGGTTGTAACATTGTACTACTGGAATCAAGGGGATCAACCGCAGGATAAATACCTTTAGAAGCCAAACCACGAGACAATACTGTAGTACCGTCTAAGTGAGCAAAGGTAGTAGCAGGAGCAGGATCGGTTAAATCGTCCGCAGGTACATATACCGCTTGAATAGAGGTGATAGAACCTTCTTTGGTGGAGGTAATACGTTCTTGTAATTCACCTACATCTGTACCGAGAGTGGGCTGATAACCTACCGCAGAGGGCATTCTTCCTAGAAGTGCAGATACTTCAGAACCAGCTTGAACGAAGCGGAAAATATTATCAATAAAGAGCAATACGTCTTGTTTGTTAACGTCACGGAAGTATTCTGCCATAGTCAGTGCAGATAATCCTACACGCATTCTTGCTCCGGGAGGCTCGTTCATTTGTCCATAAACTAGAGCAATTTTGGAGTTTTCAGGATTTTCAGAGTCGATTACCTTAGACTCAATCATTTCGTTGTAGAGGTCATTACCTTCACGAGTACGCTCACCTACACCACCAAACACAGATACACCACCATGTTGAATAGCGATGTTGTTGATTAATTCCATCATAATAACGGTTTTGCCAACACCAGCACCACCAAATAAACCAATTTTACCGCCTTGACGATAAGGGGTTAATAAGTCCACAACTTTGATACCAGTTTCAAATACGGTAGGTTTGGTATCTAAATCAGTGAAAGCAGGAGCTTTACGGTGAATAGGAGAAGTTTCGGTGGTATTAACAGGCCCTTTTTCATCTACAGGTTCACCTAAAACGTTGAAAATACGTCCTAAAGTTGCTTTACCAACAGGAACACTGATAGGTGCACCTAAATCAACAATTCTCATGCCTCTAACTAAACCATCAGTGGTAGTCATGGATACGGCACGAACTTGATTATCACCTAAAAGCTGTTGTACTTCACAGGTAACAGAAACTTCTTGTCCTGCTTCATTAGTACCTTCAACACGAATAGCGTTATAAATACGGGGAAGACTGCCGCTAGGAAATTCAGCATCAACCACCGGCCCAATTACCTGAACGATTTTACCGACGTTTGTTTTTTCTTGTACTGCAACCATGCTGATTTATTGTTAATTTACTTTCGTAAATATTAATTTATAATAAAATTTGCCACTTTCAAGATTATCATGTACTGGATCAATTTATGATCCCAATTTACCCCAGTTCGACAGAAGAAAAATGTTCAAGATAAGGGACACTACAAGACAAGGAGATGAAAAAGATGTTTTACAGGAAAATTGATCTTTTTAACGATTTTTGTAATATATTCAACAGGATTTAATTGTTATGCCTGAGAATAAGAAACAACCATTAACAGAAATTGCTAAAGTCTTTTTAAAGCTAGGTGCGATCGCCTTTGGTGGTCCCGCCGCCCATGTTGCGATGATGGATGAGGAAATTGTTAATAAACGGCAGTGGATGAGTCGAGAAAAACTGTTGGATTTATTAGGAGTAACAAACTTAATACCTGGTCCTAATTCTACAGAGTTAGCTATTCATATCGGCTATGAAAAAGCTGGTTGGAAAGGGTTAATCGTTGCTGGTAGTTGCTTCATTTTTCCTGCTATGGCTATCGTCTGGATTTTGGCTATTTTATATGTGCGTTACGAAAATGTACCTTCTGCCGAATGGTTATTGTACGGTATTAAACCTGTTGTTATCGCTATTATTATTCAAGCTTTGTGGAAATTGGGTAAAAAAGCCATGAAAAATATTCCTACTACCATAGGAGGTATTTTAGCTACTGTAGGCTTCTTTTTTGGTGGTGATGAGGTGATTATTTTATTGGTGGTAGGATTGGGAGTAATGGTATATGAAAATTTTGCTAAAAATAAGATGCAAGGTGCTCTTTTATTGCCATTTTCAGGATTATTGGCTCAAAATAGCGTTAATTTAACATTTATTCCCAGTGGATTAAATATATTTTTAGCTTTCCTCAAAATTGGTAGTCTTCTTTACGGTGGCGGTTATGTTTTATTGGCATTTTTACAGCGAGATTTAGTAGAAAATTATCAATGGTTAACTTCTGAACAACTGTTAGATGCGATCGCCATCGGACAATTAACTCCTGGACCTATTTTTACAACAGCGACATTTGTTGGTTATTTAGTTGCGGGAAATTTAGGTGCAATTTCTGCTACTGTTGGCATATTTTTACCTTCTTTTCTTTTGGTTTTATTGGTTAATCCTTGGGTAAATAAAATTCGTAATTCTCAATCGGCGAGTAGTTTTTTAGATGGAGTTAATACTGCTTCTTTAGGCTTAATGGCAGGAGTTACATTTATTTTAATTCGTACGTCAGTTATCGATTCCTTGACTTTAATTTTAACGATAGTAACAACAATAATAATTTTTTGTTATCAGGTAAACTCTGCATGGTTAGTTTTAGGCGGAGGATTATTAGGCTTTATTGTCATGAATAATTAAACATTAGTAATTGCTAACAAAAATATTCTTAAAATATATTTAATAATTATGGAACGAAAAACTTTTATTAAAGATGATAAAATTCAGATTTCTTACTTAGAATGGAATCAAGGAAAAACTCCTTTAATGTTATTACATGGCATGGCTGATAACGCTTTTGTATGGACAAGTTTAGGAGAACATTTAAAAGATAACTATCATATTATTGCTCCTGATTTAAGAGGACATGGTGATAGTAGTAAACCAGAAACAGGATATTTTACTGAAGATATAATTAGCGATTTAGAAGCATTGATTAATTATTTAGGTTGGCAAAAGATTCATATTTTAGCACATTCTTGGACGGCAAAATTAGTACCTATTTGGGCAACAAAAAATCCTGATTATTTTTTAAGTATGATTTTAGTTGATCCTTTTTATATTAATAAAATACCTGATGTTTTTAAAATAACTTTTCCGTTTCTTTATCAAGTTTTACCTTTCCTGAAAATGACGGGTAATTTCACCACTTATGAAAAAGCCGAAAATTTAGCAAAAACATTAAAACAATATCAAGGATGGACACCACTACAGGAAAAAGTATTTCAAAATAGTATCAAAAAAAATGATGATGGTACATGGTCAAGTAAATTTGTTCTTGAAGCAAGAAATGAAATTTTTACGGATGTTATGTTACAAGCTGGTTTAACGGAAAAATTAGTAATTCCTACTTTATTTATTCAGCCTGAAAAGGGATTAAATCGAACATCATGGCAACTTCAACCTTTTAAAACTTATTTGTCTAATTTAACCATCAAAACTGTGCCTAGTAATCATTGGGCTTTTTTGGTACAACCACAACCATTTAATGAAGTTATTGAGGAATTTTTAGAAACACGAAAAAATTAAAGTTTATGACTATTAAAAATTAGTAATAATTATCAAACTAATAGTTCAATTCATCGGTTTTTTGTCTCAACTTTATTCGTTATAATCAGAAAGAAAATTTTAAACAACTTCAATGACTGATTTAATCGCACTTTTTTCTGCCGCAGCCTTCGGAGGGTTGTTAGCTTCAATTTTAAAACAACCTGTTATCTTAGGATATTTATTAGCTGGAATTATTGTTGGTCCTTTTGAATTAGGATTAATTCATGATTATGAAATTGTAGAAACCATCGCCGAATTAGGTGTAACTTTCTTACTCTTTGCTATCGGTGTAGAATTTTCTTTTGCAGAGTTAAATAAGGTTAGAAATATTAGCTTAGGAGGTGGAGGTTTACAACTTGCCTTAACCATCGGCATCACTGCTTTTATTTCTTTTACAGTGGGATGGGTAGCATCTATTCCTGAAGGTATTTTTTTAGGGGAACTTTTATCTCTTTCTTCTACTGCTGTGGTGATTAAAGCTTTGATGGAATCCAATGAAACTGGGACTTCTCATGGTCAAGTTATGCTTGGTATCCTCATAGTTCAAGATTTAGCATTAGGTTTAATGTTAGCAGTATTACCTGCTTTAAATCAACCTATTGATGAAATTGGTATTGCTATTGGTGTTGCTTTACTCAAATTGGCTTTATTTGCTTTAGGTGCGATCGCCGTAGGTAAGTGGTTAATTCCACCATATTTAAAATTATTGGCAAAAACAGAAAGTAAGGAAATATTTTTATTAGGGGTGGTGGCTTTATGTTTATGTATTGCTTTATTAACAGGAGAAATCGGCTTATCAACTGAAATGGGTGCATTCGTAGCAGGTTTAATGATTTCTGAAGTGGAATATTCAGATCAAACCCTTGATTATGTTGAGCCTTTACGAGATATTTGTGCGGCGGCATTTTTCGTGTCCATCGGTATTTTAATTGATCCTGTATTCCTTTGGAATAATTTAGCTTTAATTTTAGGATTAGTATCCTTAGTATTTGTTGGTAAATCATTAATTATTACTCCTTTAGTTATACTATTTCGTTATCCTCTTAAAACTGCCTTGATAGCAGGATTCGGATTAGCCCAAATTGGAGAATTTTCTTTTGTTTTAGCCGATAAAGGTAGGGATTTTTCTTTGATTTCTAATGATATTTATATGTTAGTCTTAGGAACTACGGCGATGACTTTAGTTGTAACTCCTTTTGTACTCAAATTTTTACCCATTATCTTATCTGAGGCAGAATCTTCTCCTACTTTTGAAAATTGGTTTGCAACATTAGAAAAACCCATAGAAATTTCTGAAGAATCAACCTTTAAGAATCATGTTATTGTTTGTGGTTATGGAAGAGTTGGCAAAAATGTCGTTAAACTTTTATTAAATCAAGGACATAAAGTGTTAGTCATTGATCAATCTGAAGAAAAAATCAAAAAACTTAGGGACAAAAAAATACCTTATCTTTACGGTAGTGCCTCAAGTTTAGTGGTTTTGGAAAAAGCAGAAGTTTGTAGTGCCAAAGCTATGGCGATCGCCTTACCCGATTCCATGAGTTCAAGATTATGTGTCAAAAGAGCGTTACAAATTAATCCTGAATTAGATATGGTAGTACGGGCTAACGATGCAGAAGATATTGAAATGCTGTATCAACTAGGTGCAAAAGAGGTTATACAACCAGAGTTTGAAGCTAGTTTGGAACTTTCAGGACATTTACTAAGAGTATTAGGAGTATCAAAACTTATAATTCAACAAAAAATCCAAGAAATCAGGCAATCTCAATATCTTCAACTACAACCTGAACGCTCTGATGAAGAAATTTTAAGAGAACTAGAAGAAGCTGTCAGTACCATGAATAATAAATGGTACACTTTACCTGCAGAATCATCTTTAATTGGTATGACTCTGGAAAAAGCCCATGTGCGTCGCTTAACTGGAGTAAGTATCATTGAAATTAAACGCTCAAACGGCGAAAAATTAGACTACCCTCCTGCACAAACAGTTTTTGAAAAAGATGATAAATTATTGCTAGTAGGTGCACCAGAAGATTTTGAGGCTTTTGATTATTTAGCGAAAGAAAAAGTCATGTTACCGAAGGAAGGAGAATCCTGTCTTTGGGTATCAATACCTAAAAATAGTGATCTTGCCAGTCAAAAACTAGAGGAAATCAAACAACAAAAACAGTCTGGAGTTATTATTCAAGGCATTAGACGTAAAAATCAATATATTCGTTTTCCTGATGCGGAGAAGGATATTAAAGCTGGTGATAATATCTTATTATTCGGTAAATTAGATAAGCTAACTCAAATTAGTTAATTAATATAAAATAACAAGATTCTATACCGTCTCAGAAGACTTTATGGGCTTAGGTGGCGGTAGATAATTAGCAATGGATAAGAGTTTTTTTAATTTTTTACTAATTTTAAAAGATACAAGTTAAATGTGTTTTAGCGTATAATTTTTTCAAAATATTAAAAATGTTAAATATGTTTAAAAATCCCGTAATAATAATCATAATAATAATAAGCGTATTCTTTCCTATAAAAAGTTATAGTCAACAGACACAATCTTTAGGAATACAAGCTAACCGTTGTCGTTATTATTATATTCGTTCCCGTTCTGGAGATCATACTGCGAGAAACTTATTAATCTATAGAGAAGGTGACATCATTGATATAACTGGATTAAATAATTGTATTAATGTCATTGACAATTATCTTCAGCAAACTAATGTCACCCCAGAAGAAAAACAAGTATATGAAAACGTGAAAAATCATTTATCCTCTTGGCGTAATCAAATTAAAAATTAAGCCTTTCTTTATTACTTATTACTTATTAATATTAACTATCTTCCGATGCCTATATAATGAAAACCTGCTTCTTCGATGGCTTTACAATCAAGAAAATTACGCCCGTCAATGATAAGAGGATTTTTAACTAATTTTCTCATTTTGGATAAGTCAAGTTTTAAAAATTCTTGCCAGTCAGTGACTAACACCAAAGCGTCACAACCATCGGCTAACATCTCAGCATTACTTTCGATAATGACACCAGAAAGTCCATGACTTAAGCCTGTTTGGGATACGATAGGATCATAAGCTTTAACTTTAGCACCAAGACGATTTAATTCTTGGATGATATTCAACGCTGGTGCATCACGCATATCATCAGTATCAGGTTTAAAGGTTAACCCCAATAATCCCACTACTTTTCCTTTCAAGATTTTTAATTCATGTTGGAGTTTTTCGATAATAATTACTCTTTGACGCTCATTTACCTTCACTGCGGCATTCATTAATTCGGTTTCGTAGCCATAATCATGGGCAGTATGTATTAATGCTGACACATCTTTAGGAAAACATGATCCCCCCCAACCAATACCAGCTTGTAAAAATTTACTACCAATACGGGAGTCTAAACCAATACCTTGAGCTACCTGTGTCACGTCTGCTCCTACTCGATCGCAAATATTTGCCACTTCATTGATAAAACTGATTTTTGTGGCTAAGAAGGCATTTGCCGCATATTTAATCATTTCCGCCGAGCTTAAATCAGTTACAACTAAAGGTACTGGTGGTAAAGTATGATCATAGGAAAAACTACGATTAACTAAAGGCTCATATAATTCCTTCATCATAGCGATAGCTTTTTCACTACCACTACCTAAAACAATACGATCAGGATTAAAAGTGTCATAAACGGCACTACCTTCTCGCAAAAATTCGGGATTACTAACCACATCAAATATAGGAGTTGATTCTTCCGTCATCACAAAACCGTCTCCTAAAGTTTGGCTTTGTTTTTCTTTGAAACCATCTAAGACGATCATGCGTACCCAATCTCCTGAGCCAATGGGGACAGTTGATTTATTGACGATTACTTTATAACCACCGTTAAGATTATTACCAATCCCCCGTGCAACAGCTTCTACATAACGGGTATCACTTTCTCCTGTGGGTAAAGGTGGAGTGCCAACAGCGATAAATAAAATCTCACCATGATTCACTCCTGCACCCAAATCTGTAGTAAAATTTAACTTCCCACTATTCATACAAGAGTGCATCAATTCTGACAATCCTGGCTCATATATAGGGGATTGTCCTCGTTTCATTAGTTTTACTTTTTCTTCATTATTATCGACACATATTACATCATGACCAATATGAGCTAAACATACTCCTGTAACTAATCCGACATATCCAGTGCCAATGACACAAACACGCATAACTTTCTCCTTAATCAATAATTTTGTTAATAATCTAAATTAGTTAATTCTCTGGGTGAATGACATTCACCCCTAAAAATTGTCTAATTATTTTCAATACGACGACGAAAATCATCGATGGTGATTTTTAAACCCTCCACTAGAGGAATAGTAGGTTGCCAGTCTAAATAATGTTTTGCTTTGGTAATATCAGGCTGACGTTGTTTAGGATCGTCTTCTGGTAAAGGTTTGTAAACCAATTCAATGTCAGGATTTACCATTTCTTGGATAGTTTGTGCCAATTGTAAAATAGTATATTCCCCCGGATTTCCTAGGTTTATAGGACCAACATAATCATTATTCATTAAACGCATCAATCCTTCAACTAAGTCGGAAACATAGCAAAAACTACGGGTTTGTGAACCATCACCATATACTGTTAAGGGAATACCTCGAATAGCCTGAGCAATAAAATTACTAACAACACGTCCGTCTTTTTCTAGCATTCTAGCGCCATAAGTATTAAAAATTCTTGCTACTCGAATCTCTACTTTATGCTCACGATAATAGTCAAAAGTAAGAGTTTCTGCGACTCTTTTACCTTCATCATAACAACTACGAATCCCTATACAATTTACATTTCCTCTATATTCTTCAGGTTGAGGATGTACATCAGGATCTCCATAAACTTCAGATGTGGAGGCTAATAAAAATCTAGCTTTAACTCGTTTAGCTAACCCTAACATATTTAAAGTTCCCATTACGTTAACTTTTGTTGTTTTGACGGGATTAAATTGGTAATGAATGGGAGAAGCTGGACAAGCTAAATGATAAATTTGATCTACTTCTAACCTAATGGGTTCTGTAATATCATGACGAATTAGTTCAAAACGTGGGTTATTAAACCATTGCTCGATATTGCTTTTATTGCCTGTATAAAAGTTATCTAAACATAATACTTCATGACCTTGATTCATAAGACGATCAACAAGATGAGATCCTACAAATCCCGCACCACCTGTAACTAAAATTCTCATATAACCTAATCCAAGAATCTAAAATTAATCTATAAATTACCTTGTATAGGTTACTTTAGGCAAATTTTTTTGTGATTTTATCAAAAATTATTTTTGGTGGTTAAACGGAAGGAGAAATTAAAACAAAAGGTTGGACAATGATTGTATTGAATTGATAATCAGGTTTACTATTCCATAAACTTAATTGTTGAGTAGTCGGTTTTTGAATCAACTGCTCACTAATCCAATTTTCGACTAAATTTGTTTTATCTTCGGCGATGGCATAACCCACTTCAATTAAATCTAAATTTTGATCAACTACAATTAAAGCATCTCTTTGAGCATGAGGAATTAAATCTTTCCAATCCATTTGTGCTATTTGTTGTTGTAATTGTGTTTTTAAATTTGACATGAACAAACTTTGATTTTATTTGACCTTAAAATATTGTATCGAATATATCCCAAAGGTCATCAACTATTTTTTCTGAGTTGTTAATTGTTAATTGTTAATCGTTGATTATTAATTGTTAATTATTAATTATTTCCAACCATTATCAGCTTGAGAAAGAACATAAGTTGCTACATCTTCAATTTGTTCTGCTGTTAAACGTCCACTAAAAGAAGGCATTGCACCTTTACCTTTAGTTACTTGAGTTTTAATACTTTCTAAGCTATACATTTCGTATTTTTCTAAATCAGCTTTTTGTAGAGTTTTAGCTGCATTAACGACATTTTTACCACCCATGTGACAAGAAGCACAATTAGCACTAAAAATGGCAGCCCCATTAGCCGCATCAGCTAATGCTGGTGAACTAAAACTGAAAGTTGCAACGGTGATTAATAACAATATTAAACTAATAATTTTTTTCATTTTTAAGGTTTGAATAGTTTTCAATGATTCTCGTTTCTGATCTTCCTCAATTTGTTTTTTATTGTCAAATGACAGCCTGTCAAAGTTGGTTACATTTCTTAATATTTAAGTTAATAAATTACAAAAATAATAGACAAATAAAAATTGAAAAGTAAAATCTGTTAATTATAAAAAATTTGAGCTACATTTAATAAATAAGTAAGTTGACAGGAAAAAAATTATGTGTATTTGTGTTAACTGTTTATATGTAGATCGTTGTCATGCTTATTTTGCGGTAGAAGAGCAACATCAACAACCCCATCTAAACGAAAATCCTGATTTTGAGCCACTACAACCTTCTATTAATGTCAATATCCGTACTAAAGATAATTATATTGAGACTGAGTGGGATGTGGTTGGCTGTGAAAGTTTTATAGAAGAAATAGGTAAATGGGCAAAATTACGCCCCGGAGAAGCTATTCCGACTTAAAGTTGTGGGAAAGAAGAAAAATATGGATAATCCCTCAAAAGAAAAAATCAGCCACAGCAGGAGATTGTAAACCAATAGCATTAAGAAGAAACTCTTGTTGGGTGAGCATTTTTCTGAGAGAATCATCATCAGGATGATCCCAACCTAAAAGATGTAAAAAACCATGACTAGCTAACCATGCTAATTCCGTTTTGAGAGAATGCTGTTGTAATTGAGCTTGTTTTTGGGCAGTTTCCACCGACATAATAATATCCCCAAGGGTAACAGAATCCATCAAATCATGATCGGGAAAATCTGCTTCTAGGGCTGCAAAAGTTAATACATCAGTAGGTTGATTTTTATGGCGAAATTGAGTATTTAAACTTTGAATTTCTTTATCATCAGTTAGTAAAAGACTTATTTCATAAATTTTATCTTCATCGAAATCAATATCAACAAGATTTAACCATTTTTCAAACCATTTTTGCCACTGAGATTCACTTATTGGTGATTTTTGATCATTATCAGGAAAAAATAAATCTTCTACGTACAGTTCGAGTTCATATTTTGTCATAATTTTATTTATCCCAGAATTTTATCATTGCTAATTGTTTAAATTTCTCCGTCGCCAACAACAATTTGTTTAAGGGTAGTGAAGGTTTCAAGACTAATTAATCCTCGTCGATTTCCTTTTTGATTAGATACACCTAAAAAAATGGAATTACTACCTTGTAAATAACGATAAAAACGAGGAGAAGTATTAATATAAATCAATGCACTATCTATTTCCATCGCAAAAATTCGCCCTTCTTGATAAGATTCTGTAACTAAACAATCAGCATGACCACTACTATATTCATTAATCCAAGCAATGGCATCATTTAAGTTATCCACAAAACGAAAAGCAATGGTTTTATTAAGAAAAGGTTGATTCCATTGATTTGGTTTAATTAAAGTTAGATATTCAGGAAATTCTTTAACTAAAGATTCATCGGCGACAAGGTTAAATTTTTGTTCTTTAAGATGGTTAAATAATCTGATAATAGAATTAGGTTTTTGTTGTTTATTGATTAAAACCTTTTCAATGGCATTAACTTGATCAGGTATTGTGTTGTAACTATCAACAATTACATGGCGAACTAAATCTAAATCATGACATAATGACCAATATAAAGAACAATTACCCATAGCAGATTTTAACACTGGTGCGGTTGCTATATGAGTGACTTTATGAATTAAACTTGGTCGTCCATAGGGAATAATTAAGTTGAGATATTGATCTTGAGTGACTAGTTCTTCCATAGAATATCCTTCTTCTGGCGGCAAAAATTGTACACACGACGGTGGGAAATTAGCCTCTTCTAAGGCAACTTGTAAAACTTGAACAATAATAGAATTAGTATTACTAGCTTCACTACTACCTTTTAAAATTAAACTGTTGCCCGTTTTGATGGTTAATCCTGCGATAATTATTGCTAATTCTGGTAAGGCTTCGTAAATAAAAGCAATAACTCCTAAAGGCATCAACTGCGAGTAATTCTGACAGTAAGTAACTTGATAAGGAGAATTGATAACTTTTTGAAAAGGATCTGGTAAATCTGCTAGAGTTTTAAGTATTTCTAAAGTCGATTTCAGTCTTTGAGGAGTCAACTTCAACCATTCTAAGATTAGATTGGGCACTGCCATTTCTTTGCTGATTTCTAAATCCAAAGTATTAGCCTGTAAAATATCATCAAAGCATTCTTCAAGTTTTTGCACCATTCGTAATACAGCTTGAGAGCGTTCAATTCCTTTGATACTACTCATTTGTAAAAATGCTTGATGGGCTTGATATAGGATTTGAGAAATAGATTGTATAGAATTTTGACTCATATTGTTGATGTTAACGACGAAAGGCGAACCAAATAGACAAAGATAGTAATATCAAGATTAAACTTATAATGGTAACAAAAATTAAGTTTATTCCTATATTTAAAGTCATTAATATGGGAGTGGATATCAAAATAAAAAAACTTAAACAAATAACACCCCATAAAAAATAGTTTTCTTGCCACGGCTTTTTTGTCGAAATCCAGCGTTTTCCATTCCAACGCCATCTTTTTTTATAAGGATAAGTGGGGTTTAATTGCTCTATATATCCATCTTTTTCAGCTACTACAAAAATTTGTTGACAACGATCGCAACCCATAGCTTCGGTTAATATAATAGGTAACAATATTCCTTTGCGACGACAAGGGCAAGGATATTGACAGTTTAAATCAATGGGATGGTTTTTTCCTAAGGGCACAATAACAAGTAAAAGAAACTGAATATTAACTACATTATAAGCAGTTGAGAGTTAATCATAGTCGCAGTTGACAGTTGACAGTTGACAGTTGACAATAATCAAATATCAAAGATTAATAAATTCATTATAGATGAAAAATATTTTAAGAGGTTTAAACGTTTATTTAATTGGTATGATGGGATCAGGTAAAAGCACCATCGGAAAAATATTAGCAGAAAGATTACATTATCGTTTTTTAGACACTGATGAGATGATCGAAAAAATAAGTCATAAAACGATTAATCAAATTTTTGCAGAAGAAGGTGAAGCCAGTTTTCGTAAATTAGAAAGTGCTATTTTACAAGAGATTTCTGCTTATATTCGCACTGTTATCGCTACGGGAGGTGGAATTATTTTATGTCAAGACAACTGGAGTCACTTAAGAGATGGTATGGTTATTTGGTTAGATGCACCAATCAACCTTTTAGTCGAAAGATTAGCGGATGATAATACTCGTCCTTTATTACATCAAGAAGATTTAACTATAAAATTGACGAAATTACGACAACAAAGAGAATCTTTATATCAACAAGCGGATATTATTCTTCCCATCACTGATAATGACACCCCTGAAGATATTGTCGAAAAATTGCTTCAAGAAATTCCTCTCCATGTTAAACCAGAGTTTAATCCCGAATTAAATTAAAGATTATTAATTGATAATCACTGAATATTTTTCAAATCTTGGTTAATCTGTTAAACCATGCTTCAAAGCAAATCTGACTAATTCAGTACGACTGTTTGTACCAGTTTTGCTGAAAAGACGACTAACATATTTTTCGACATTTCTGACACTGGTTTCCAGAGTTTTAGCAATTTCTTTATTCATCAAGCCTTGTGCTACTAAGTCTAATACACTTTGTTCTCTTGGTGTTAAATCAATAGCCATCGGTAATTCTGTAATGGTAAACTTAGAACTATTTTCTAATTTATCTTTGATGTCTTTCACATCTTTGACTAATTCCTCTAATTGCATATTACCTTCTACATTCTCCTGCTGACTTCTTTTTTTCTCTAGTAAATTTCTAACAATTGCTTCTAATTCATCAGCATCAAATGGTTTTGGTAAATACGCATCACATCCTGCGGTATATCCTTCTATTCGATCAGTTGTCATTCCTTTTGCAGTCAGAAAAACTACAGGCACAGAGCGAAAGCGAATATCTTCTTTTAATTGTGCTAAAAATTGTAAGCCGTTAACTTCTGGCATCATAATATCAGAAATAATTAAATCAGGAGTGTTTAGTTCTAATTTTTGCCACGCTTCCTTGGCGTTACTAGCAACATCTACTTCCCAATTTTCGTTATAATTTAAGTATGCTTGTACTGATTCTCTGATTCCTGGCTCATCATCCACTAATAATATTTTTTCTATTTCTGACATAAGGATTATTAATAGTAAGTTTATATAAAATTATCTAATTTTCAGTATATTGCTTTATGACATCACATTGGCACTTATCCCAGAATCATTTAAACATCTTAGAAACTTGTCCACCCATATTTCAAAAAATTTATTTACAACAATTAAAAAGTCCTTTTAATGTTATTCAAGAAGAAAAAACCCAATGGGGAAAGCAATTTCATCTGTTAATGCAGCAACATAATTTAGGTTTATCTATCGAGGAAATTCACACAGATAATGAAGAGTTAAAAATTTCGGTTAAGGCTTTAATTAATGCCACGGCAAATATTTGGAATTCTGAGGATATTTTTGAAAAAAGAGCTGAATTTCAGGTTAATCACACCATCAAAAACTTTTTATTTACTTCGGTATATGATTTATTGATTTTGTATAAGAATAAAGCGGTAATTTTTGATTGGAAAACTTACTTAAAACCGCAAAACGAACAAACATTAATTAATAATTGGCAAACAAAATTATATTTATATATCTTAGCAGAAAAACTTAACTATAAACCTCATCAAATTTCTTTTACTTACTGGTTTGTAAAGATACCTAATGAGCCTCAAAAATACACAATTAAATATAATAAAACTAAACATGAGCAAACAAAAAAAGAATTACATATTTTATTAGAAAAATTAGATTATCTAACCAGAGAATATGTAGAAAATAAAGTTAATTTTCCTCACCATCAAAACTGTAATAATTGTCCTTATCGTCATAATTTTCCTAATTTATTAACAGAATTAGAATTAGCTCAAAATTTACCAACTTCTCTTGATGAAATATAGTCAAGGGCAAAGTGCAAAATAAAATATAAAGTATAAAAAAGGTGAGCATTTACCCACCCGTAATTCATAATTTATGATTCTTAATTCCTAATTCCTCATTATTTTTAGCGTTTAGCTAATTTTTTACTAGGCAATTTTCGTAAGCGGATAGATTCAGGAGTAATTTCTACTAATTCATCAGAGCCAATGTATTCTAATGCTCTTTCCAAACTCATTTCAATAGGTGCTTGTAGTTGTACTAACTCATCACCAGTTGCAGAACGATGGTTTGTTAGCTGTTTGGTTTTACAAACATTAATTTCTACATCCTGTGCACGATTACTTTCACCGATAATCATACCCTTATAAACTTTTGTACCCGGATGAATAAAGAAAACACCTCTGTCTTCAGCATTTTTCATGGCGTAGAAAGTAGAAACTCCTTCTTCAAAAGAAGTTAGTACACCATTATAACGAGTTTCCAAATCACCAACTAAGGGGCGATATTCATGAAAACTATGATTCATAATACCTTCACCTTTGGTTATACGAATAAAGTCACCACGAAAACCAATTAAACCTCGTGCAGGTACAATAAATTCTAATTGAGTACGTCCATTACCGCTAGATTGCATATCCTGCATTTCTGCTTTACGTTGCCCTAAACGCTCAATACAAGCACCTTGGGCTTCTTCTGGTACGTCTAAAACGAGGTATTCAAAAGGTTCGTAAGGTTGTCCGTTGACTTCACGATAGATTACTTGAGGTTGAGATACTTGAAACTCGAATCCTTCCCGACGCATATTCTCAATGAGAATCCCTAAATGTAATTCACCACGTCCAGAAACTACAAATTGTTCTGCTGACTCACCATCTTCAACTCTCAAGGCTACATTAGTTTGAAGCTCTTTATCAAGACGATCACGAATTTGACGAGATGTTACAAATTTACCTTCTTGACCTGCAAAAGGAGAATTATTTACAGAAAATGTCATACGTAAGGTCGGTTCATCGACTTTAATCAATGGTAACGCTTGAGGTTCAGTAGGACAAGTTATGGTCTCACCGATATTCGCATCGGCAAAACCTGCTACGGCTACGATAAAACCAGCACTAGCTTCTTGTAATTCTACTCGTTGTAAGCCTTCAAAACCTAGCAATTTACTGATACGAGCTTTAACAATACTACCATCTTCTTTAATTAAAGCAGCTTGTTGTCCTGCCTGAATTGTTCCATTATGAATTTTGCCGATTACAATACGTCCTAAATATTCGGAATAGTCAAGGGTAGTAACTTGTAATTGTAAAGGTTTAGTAGGATCACCTGCTGGGGGTGGAACATGACCTAAAATAGCTTCAAATAAGGGTTGCATATCGACACCCTCATCTTCAATGTTATTTTTGGCATAGCCACTAATACCCGATGCGTAAAGGGTAGTAAAATCACACTGATCATCATCTGCACCTAGTTCTACAAATAAGTCAAATACTTTATCTACTGCCTTATCTGGCTCGGAACGGGGACGATCTATTTTATTAACTACAACAATGGGACGTAAACCTTTTTCGAGAGCTTTTTTTAGTACAAAACGGGTTTGAGGCATCGGTCCTTCGTTGGCATCTACGATTAAAATACAACCGTCAACCATTCCTAAAACTCGTTCAACTTCACCGCCAAAGTCAGCGTGTCCGGGGGTATCAACTATATTAATTAATGTTTCTTTATAACGTACTGCTGTATTTTTTGAAAGAATGGTAATTCCTCTTTCTCTTTCAATATCATTGGAGTCCATTACACAGGTAGGCACTTCTTCACCTTCTCGGAAGATACCAGACTGTTTTAATAGTGCATCAACGAGGGTTGTTTTGCCGTGATCAACGTGGGCAATAATCGCAAGATTGCGAATGGGGAGAGACATAAATCTGTTAATTTAATGTAATGATTATTTATAGTTCCCTTAATTCTAACTGATTATTGTTATTTTTTATTAATTTTTGTTTTTATTTCTTGATTTTTGAGCTAAATTCATGTAATTCTTCTTAGTGCTTAGTAAAAAATTAACATTAATCTTATTCATAGCTAATTTGCGGGGATTGATACTCTAAAGGTTCGACATGAATTAAGATTCTGACAGGGGCAAATTTAGCTTCTAATTTAGCTTCTACTTCTTCAGTTATATCATGGGCAGTTTTTACATTTTCACTATCCACAATTAAGTGCATTTCTATAAATACTTGTCTGCCTAATAATCCTCTCGATGCTATATTATGACAGTTAACTACTCCGGGTACTTCTATCACTATTTGATGAATTAATTCGGGAGCGATAGCCATTTCATCTACTAACCATGGTAAGTTACTTTTCAAAACTTGCCAACCACTTTTTAATACTAGAAAAGCCACAGGAAATGCTAGTAAATAATCAAGAGATTTTAACATCGGTAAATTCCAATTTTCTGCTTGCCAAGCAGCTATTAAACCTAATAATACAGATATTGTTACCCAAATATCACTCATGGTATGAGTTGCATCAGCAATTAAAATATTACTGCCTATTTTTTCTCCCACACTACGCTCATAAAAAGCTACGAAAATATTGATACCTAAAATAAGAATTAAAACCCATAATTCACTTCCTGCAATATTAACAGGATCACCACCAAAAAAAATTCTATTTAATGCCGAAGTTACAATCTCAAAACAGGCAATACCTAAAAATGCAGCGATACCCAAAGCACCAATAGCTTCAAATTTATGATGCCCATATGGATGATCTCGATCAGGAATTGGGGAAGAAAGTTGATTCGTCACTAAACCTAAAACATTATTAGCACTATCGGTTACACTATGTAAAGCATCTGCTTGTAAACTTAATGAACCAGTCATGACACCAACCACTGCTTTTAATGCTAAAACCACAAGATTTAAAATTAAAGTAATTATTAATACTTGACGAACTTTTTGACGCTTATCTTGAGCCATAATGGATAATAATTAATTAACAATTGATAATTAATAATGAGAATTAGTAACTAAAATTTTATTATAAATCTTTTTAATTTTAAACACTATTAATTTTTGTAAATTTAGAAAAAATAATATTTACATTTAACTTGAATATTTTATTTTAAAAGAATCACTAATTATTGAGAATAAATACTATGATTAATCATAATTATTATAATTTAGATAAAATTACTGAACCTATCGCTCAAGCTAAACCTCAAATAAAAGCCATCGTAGAAGAAGTGTTACAATTAGAAAAAGATCGATTATCTCAAAAAAATATCCGCTATATTAATGATGATGTGTTGAAAATAATTAAGCAATATATTCAATGAAAATTATTAGTTTACAATTATTGAATTTTCGCCAATTTTACGGTAAAACTCCAGTTATTTACTTTGCTCATGGTGAAAAAAATACCACGATTATTCATGGTAATAATGGAGCAGGAAAAACCACTATATTAAATGCTTTTACTTGGGTATTTTATGAGAAATTTTCTGCCGCTTTTGCTTCTCCTGATTTATTAGTAAATAAAAAGGCAATTAATGAAGTAGAATTCGGTACTGCGATAGAATGTTTTGTAGAAATAATTTTTGATCATGATTATAAAACTTATCAGTTAAAAAGAAAGTGTTTTGCTCATCGAAATAAAGAAAATAAAATTGTCATTAATCAACCACAATTATTCATGATGATAGCTGGAGATGATGGAAAATGGCAACATCCCTTAGAACAACCAATGGATATAATTGAAAGAATTTTACCTAAAAGTTTACATCAATATTTTTTCTTTGATGGTGAACATATTGATCATCTTTTTCGCATAGAAGAAAGACATAAAATTGCTGAAGATACAAAGGAATTAATAGGGGTAAAAGTTTTAGAAAGGGCAGTCAGTCACTTAAAAAATGCTCAAAAAATCTTAAAAGATGAGTTAAATTCTATAGGCGATATAACAATTACAACGTTGATTAAACAACAAAAAGATCAAGAAATTTTCAAAATAAAATTAGAAAAAGATAATAACTTACTTATCACTAGATTAGAACAATTACTTTTAGATAAGCAAAGTATTTCTGCACAAATGTTAGCTATGGGTGGTATTGAAAATTTACAAGTCTTAAAGCAAAAATTATTAACCGATGAAAAAGAAGTTAGAAAGAATTTAATTAACACTCAACAAGCTATAAAAAAAGAAATTTCTACCAGAGGTTATTTAACTTTTTTATCTTCAACCATAGCGGAATTTAATCTGATTATTAAAGACTTAAGACATAAAGGAGAATTACCTAGTGGCATTAAGAAGCAATTTATAGAACAATTATTACATGAAAAAAAATGTATTTGTGGAACAGAATTATATCCTGAAACAAAGCCTTATTCACAAGTAAAAAATTGGATTAATCTTGCGGGAAGTACTGAGATAGAAGAAGCTGTTATTAGATTAGAAACTCAAGTCAATAATATTGAGTCTTTAAAAAATAATTTTTGGATAGAAATAAATAAATATCAAGAAAATATTAATAATTGGCGAATTCAGTTAAGCACTATTGAAGAAGAATTAGATAAAATAAATGAACAATTAAGACAATACCCTGATCATAATATTCAAGAAAAACAAAGACAATTAGATAATATTGAACAGCATATTCGCGAAATTACTTTAAATCAAGGAGAAAATAATTTACAATTAGAAAATATTAAAGAAGAGTTAATAAATTTAGAAAAACAGTTAAAAAAACAAGAAGTAAAACAAGAAAAACATTCTCTAATTATTAGAAGAATTCAAGGGGCAGATGATTCTATAAAATGTATTCTTGAAGTGCAAAAAAGACTGGAAAATCAATTTAGATTAGCCTTAGAAAAAAAAGTTCAAGAAATTTTTAACTCGATCTCTTTTACCCCTTATCAACCTCATTTAAATGAAAATTATGAGTTAAATTTAATTGAAAATACATCAGGAATTGATTTGGCAGTGGCGGCATCAACAGGAGAAAATCAAATCTTAAGTTTATCTTTTATCGGTGCTATTATTGATATGGTAAGAGAATGGTCAAAACAAAGTAATTTAGTCGGCTTAGATTCTAGTAAATTTCCCATAATTATGGATTCACCCTTCGGCAGTTTAGATGAAATTTATCGCCGTCAAGTGGGTAAATCTATCCCTAAATTAGCTAATCAATTAGTAGTTTTAGTCACAAAAACTCAATGGCGAAATGAAGTGGAAACGGAGATGAATCCTTATATCAATAAACAATATATTTTAGTATATCGATCGCCAAAAGAAGATTGTCAAGAAGATTTTATTATTCTTAATGGTGAAGAATATCCGTTGGTTAAAAAAAGCGATAATCAGTTTGAATATACAGAAATTATAGAAGTTAATATTTAAGTTTAAGAGGGTAAATTTTCAAATTTAAGGAAAGTATCATAAAGATATTGTAAGAATTTTAGATTCCGAAATTTACTAGAAAAATTATGCCAATTATTATTACTATTTTTACTTTTATCCCAACTAAAAACTTGAATACCATTCCAAAAAGTTGAATAACAATTTTGGGGAGTAGGAAAATCTAATATTAATTCACAATGAGGCTGTAAGGCTAAAAAATCGAAATTTGCTTGTTGGGCTGAAATAAAGTTACTATCATCAACTACAATTAACGCCTTATCTGCCAAAAAAGGTATTACCATTAATAATCCCATTAATTGTGAGCGATAATCGTGGGCACCATCATAAAAATAAACGCCAATTTTTTCCTCTATTTGATATTCTCTAAAGTCAAAAAAGAATTCTTCAAAGTCTTGATTACAGAAATTTACTTGTTCTTCTAAGTTAAAATAAGATAAATTATTCTCTAATTGATTCATATTTTTACCTTCAAAATCAAATTCTGAAAAGTCATCCACTGCATAGGCAGTTTTGTCATGATTATTTATTAAAGCACCAATTAAAGTTGAACCTTTGTATGTACCAATTTCGCAGTAAATTTCATCTTTTTCCATACATTCAACTGCCCAATTTAATAACTGTAAAATATTAGTAGTTGTCATGCCATCAATATGATTTAATATCGAACTAAAAATAGAGTCTTTTGGAGTAATTAAATCAGTGCTATAATTATGATATTTGTTAGATAACTCTTGAATAAATTTTTGATAATCCATAATTGTTAAATTAATCTTTTTTTCTCGTTATAATTTTAAGTTGACCTTTAAAATACCAGAAACTTTAATAATAATATCAGTTATGACGACAGAATATAATTTGCCTCGTCAACGTTGGAAATTTTATCCTCAAAATCCCAGTTTAGTTAATAATTTAATCTCTTATTTAGGTTTATCTCCTATCATTACCCAAGTGATTTTAAATCGTGGTATCGTTGATATAAAAGAAGCTCAAGGTTATGTTAATCCTGAAATTATTGATTTGCCTTCTCCTTTAACAGAATTTCTTGATTTAGATAAAAGTATTGAAATATTAAAAAACGCCATCGCTTCTAGGCAAAAAATAGCAATATGTGGTGACTATGACGCTGATGGTATGACTAGTACGGCTTTATTGTTGAGAGGTTTAAGACATTTAGGGGCACAGGTGGATTATGCTATTCCCAGTCGCATGACAGATGGTTATGGTATTAATCGTCGTATTGTGGAAGAATTCAAGCAAGAAGGGGTAAGCCTGATTTTAACTGTAGATAATGGTATTTCTGCTTATGATGCGATCGCAAGGGCTAAAGAGTTAGACTTAAAAGTAATTATCACGGATCATCATGATTTACCACCAAAGTTGCCCCCTGCTGATGCCATTTTAAATCCAAAATTATTGCCTGAAGATTCTCCTTATCGTAGTTTAGCAGGAGTTGGAGTTGCTTATATTTTGGCGGTGACTTTAGCACAAAATTTGAATCAATTACAAGGTTTAACAAAGCCATTATTAGAATTATACACCGTTGGGACGATCGCCGATCTTGCACCCTTAACAGGAGTAAATCGCCGTTGGTTAAAAAGAGGTTTAAAATTATTGTCAAATTCTGATATTTTGGGAATAAGATCATTGATTAAATTAGCAGAAGTTGATGGACAAAAAAAACTTTTAAATTCTGATGATATAGGCTTTAAAATTGGTCCGAGAATTAACGCTATTGGGCGAATAGATGATCCTCAAATTGTCATTGAATTATTGACGACAGAAGATGAAGAAATTGCTATAACTAGAGCAATGCAATGTAATTTAAGTAATCAAACTCGTCAAAATTTATGTAAACAAATTGAACAAGAAGCTATTAAAATTATTGAAGAAACTCCTTTAAATTGGCAAGAAGATCGAGTTTTATTAATCATTCATGAAAATTGGCATCATGGCGTAATTGGAATCGTTGCTTCTCGTTTATTAGAAAGATATGGTGTACCTGTTTTTATCGGCACTTACGACGAAGAAAAAACAGATATAATAAGAGGCTCGGCTAGAGGAATTGAAGAATATAATGTTTTTTTAGCTTTACAATATTGCGATGATTTACTAGATAAATATGGAGGGCATAAAGCCGCAGGAGGATTTAGTTTTTCTCGTCAAAATTTATCATTAATTCATGAGCGTTTAAAAGATTTTTCTCATAAGTGTTTAATTCCAGAATATTTGAAGCCTTTAATAAAAATAGATGCACAAATAAACTTTTCACAAATAAACTTTAAATTACTAAAAGAAATAGACAGTTTATACCCTTGGGGAATTGAAAATAAAGCCCCAACTTTTTGTACATCTAAAGTAAAAGTTATTAGCCAAAAGTTGACAAAAACAGGAGAACATTTACAATTAACTCTAATAGATCAAGCCCAACAATTAAAAGGAATAGCATGGGGTTGGCATCATTATTATCCTTTACCGCCAGTAGTTGATATAGCCTATCGACTCAAAGAAAATGAGTGGAATGGAGACAAATCAATTCAACTAGAAATTATTGGTGCAAGAGAATCGGATAAAGTATAAACTATTTGTTTTCAATAGTAAGTCGATTTTTGATTCTTTATTTTTAATTCTTAATTCTTCTATTGTTCATTTTTGATATTTCTGGTATATATGTTAATAGAGAACAAAATGTAGAGAATTTTTATGTTGTCTCTGGAATTACCCAGTACTGCCGTCCGTGAAAAAATACAATTATCAAGTCGTATTTTATTGATTGAAGATGAAGAATTGATCAGGAATATAATTGCTTTAAACCTTGAAGAAGAGGGATATGAAGTAATTAAAGCCTGTAACGGTAGGGAAGCCCTAAATATCCTTGAACGTCAACATTTGCAAAGTTCAGGAGATAATATTGATATGGTTATCTTAGATTTAATGTTACCTGAAGTTAATGGATTAGATGTTTGTCGCTTACTTCGTCATCGTGGTAATATGATTCCTATTTTAATATTAAGTGCTAAAGCCGCTGAAACAGACCGAGTTTTGGGTTTAGAAGTTGGGGCTGATGATTATTTGACTAAACCTTTTAGTATGAAAGAATTAGTCGCTCGTTGTCGTGCCTTATTACGTCGAAATTCAGTAAATACGACATCATCTACTTCCATTCGCCAATTTAAAGATATAACCATGCTTTCTAATGAATGTAGAGTTATGGTAAGACAAGAAGAAGTTAACCTTTCTCCAAAAGAATATCGTTTATTAGAGTTATTTATGACTTATCCTAAAAGGGTATGGGATAGAGAACAACTAATAGAAAATATTTGGGGGGCAGATTTTTTAGGGGATACAAAAACCGTAGATGTACATATTCGTTGGTTAAGAGAAAAATTAGAGAAAGACCCAAGTAATCCTGAGTACTTAATAACTGTTCGTGGATTTGGTTATAGATTTGGCTGATAAATTGATAATTAATAGTTGATATAGCGTTTTTCATTATTAATTATTAATTATTAATTATTAATTATTGATTGTTAATGAATGTTTTATTTTTTATGTGGTTTAACCCTTGGCTTAATTATTTATTTTTGGAAGAAATATCAAATTGATACCGAATTAACAGATATTTTACACTCCCTATCACAATTTGAATTCGTCCATTCTCTTTCAAAAATAGCCCAAGTTAGGCGAAATGTTAACTTACTCAATAATCATTTTTATTATACTCAATTAGAATTAGATCTTCATCGTCATTTAATCAATAAAATTCCTCTAGGTTACTTAAGAATAAATGAAGAAAATTGTTTAATAGAATGTAATGAACAAGCAAAAACTTTGTTAAATATTCAGCGTTGGAATTCTGAAATATTAAGATTATTTTTGGAATTAGTGCGTTCTTATGAACTAGATCAATTAATTCAACAAACTCGAAAAACGCAACAAAATTTAATCATTGAATGGGAATTTTTTCCTACTACTAACTATGTTTTAGAAAATGAATCTAATCTCGAAATAGAAAGCTATAAATCTCTTTTTCTTAAAGCTTATAGTTATCCTTTACCAGCAGAACACGTTAGTATTTTTATCGAAAATAAACAAATAATTAAAGAGTTATCAGCAAGACGAGATGAGGCTTATTCTGATTTAAGTCATGAATTACGAACACCCTTAACATCTCTTTCGTTATTAACAGAAACCTTACTCAAATATAGCGATGAGAAAAGTAAAATTTGGGTACAGCAAATGTATCAAGAAATTAACCGTTTAATTAATTTAGTTCAAAATTGGCTAGAAATTTCGAGCTTAGAAAAAAATCCTTATCAAACCCTAAAAATTCAACATTTAGACTTAAAACAATTAATATTATCTGCATGGGAATCATTAAAAATATTAGCAGATAAAGAACAAATATCATTAGAATATCAAGGAGAAGAAAAATTAATTATTGAAGCAGATCTTAACCGTTTAACTCAAGTTTTTGTTAACTTATTTGATAATAGTATTAAACATAGTTCTTTTGGTGGTTTAATTACTGTTAAAATTGATATTAAAAGTTATGATGAAAATCATCAATTTTTAGAAATTAACTTAATTGATTCAGGGACAGGTTTTAATACGGCTGATTTACCTTATATTTTTGAGCGACTCTATAGAGGAGATAAATCAAGAGCAAGAAATTCAACAGGCGGTACTGGCTTAGGATTAAGTATTGTTAAACAAATTATTGAAGCACATCAAGGTTCAATAATAGCTAATAATCATCCTCAAACTAAAGGTGCATGGTTTAAAATTATTTTTCCTTTTAAATAAAGGGTTGAAAAAATACTTAATTAACAAAAAAGTCTCAGATTTTGGCTAATTTTATTCCAAAAAACTAACATTTTCAATCCCATTCTATACAATTAAGTATTTTTTATATTTAATTATAATATTGACATCGACATCTTTATCTATAAGTATTTCTCTTAACCTCTATCTACTACCCTCACAAAAACACTTTTTCAACAACCTCTAATTATTGATAAATTATTGTTGTATAAGATTTTTTTTCAAAAAATAAAATAAATTATTTAAAAATTATTCATGAGTACAAATACTTTATATACGTATAAATACTGAATTTTATGATTAACTTTAAATAAATCCATGAATAAAACTTTAACTAAGTTTTGTAAAAAATAAGACATTTAAAAAATAAATCTAGTTATAATTTAAGAAAAAGCAATATAAATTAACAAGATAAAATTTTTCATCATAAAAAAATATCATCTTAAATTTAGACTTTAATCTTAACTGTAGAGGGGAAAAAATGATTAGAAATACTGCAACCATTGACATCCAAACTCAATATAATCAAGGAGAAAGAGATTTTCCAAAATTGCAATTAAGAAGAATAGATTTAAGAAATAATAAACTTAGAGGAATTAATTTAGCAGGATCAGATTTAAGTTATGCTGACTTAAGAGATGTTGATTTAACCAATGCTAATCTCAGTAATTGCTATTTGAATGAGGCTAATTTAAGTGGTGCTAATTTGAGTGGTGCGAACTTGAAAGGAGCATATTTAATTAAAGCATATTTAACTAGAGTATCTTTCAAAAAAGCTATCCTTAAAGAAACATATTTAACAGGTAGTTTTCTTACTAAAGCAGATTTAAGTCAAGCAGATTTATGTGGTGCATTTTTAAATGGAGCTCATCTTAATGGTGCTAATTTTAGAGAAGCAGTTTATGATAACAGCACTCGTTTTGATAAATCTTTCGAGCCTAATTCTTTGGGTATGAAAATTAGTTCCTCTTTTCAACAAACCGCTGCAAGAAAAGTTAGTATTGGTGATATAACTAGTAATTTTGAAAGCATCGCTAGCATAACAAGTCATTACTTAGGGGGTACAATTACCGCCAAAAATTTTGAAGATTCTCGCCCTGATGTAGAATGGTTACAACAATTTTGTATGGATAAAAAAGGGAAAATTTCTTTTACGGGCACAATGAGTAATCAAGCCACGATGATGCAATTAAAATGGTTTGAAAAATGGACAAATGCTTTTATCAAAAAATCTTCCATCATTATTCAAGACTTACCAAATATTATTGAAGAAAAACATCTCACTGTTGAGTATTTAATCAAAAATAATGTCGCTTAATTGTTAATAAAACTTATTTTTTTGTTTATTTCTTCATAATTTATATTTGTATTCTCATCTTTATCATTTACTATGATTAATAAATTTAAAAATAGGTATAAATGCTAATTATTAAGCGAAATTTCGCAATTGTATAGAAATGTTTAAAAAGAAGATTCAAAAATAAAAATTTAGTTAAAATAAGTGCAGAAGGTAAATTAATTTACGACTAATTTAATAATTGAAGAACCATTACATTATAAGTATAAGAGGATTGAAAATCAGATGACTTTTACACCTACAAAATCAAGTCGTACTGTAGAAACAATTTCCAAGAATCTATGGAAAAATAAATACCCTAAAAAACATGATCATTATACCTTAGAAGACTTTTTTCATTTTGACACTCAAAATGGGGACATTACTGATTGGAATGAATCTCGAAATGTTCTTGTAACTGAAGATTTTATCGTGGGATTAATCGAAGGTTTAGAAGAAGAAGTAGGTTCTGCTTCTAGTGTGGTTATGTATAATATCGGTAAAGCGTGGGGTATTAGAGACGCTGAATTTTTTGAACAATGGTTTCAAAAAGAATATGAGTATCCCAAAAATAGTAAAGATATGAATTTATTATATGTTCTTGAAGCGTGGTGGTGGCCTTTCACGACTCAAGGATGGGGCAACTGGGATGTTGATTTAAGTGAACAAAAAAATGGTTTTATGTTTGTTAATATCTTTGATTCCGCCGTTGCTCGTACTTTAGGAGATGTTGGTAAACCAGTATGTCATATTTATGCAGGTTTAATGGCTGGTTTTTTCAGTCGTTTTATCAACAAACAACTTAACTGCATTGAAATTCAGTGCTACTCTATGGGTGAAACCTATTGTAAATTTTTGTTAGGAAAACAAGATCGAATTGATGCCGCTACTTTCTGGCAAAATGAGGGTGCTGGTGCAAAAGATATTCAGAAAAAATTAGTGAATGGAGAATATCTCAAATGATACCCTTAACCTGTGTTACAGTCGAAAAATTTTTTCAGGAAGCTAATTGGCAAGGTTTTAAACTCATTCATGACAATAAAACTCCTTCAACGGAGAAGATACTAACCGAAGAGACAACCCCTATTGCTCATTTTGGTTTAACAGTGGAAAGTTTTTTCTCTTTACATAATTGGCAGGGTATTTTCAAAACTTATCAACATCAAACAGAAACTGTTGAAAAAGAAGAAGAATTATTGGTAACAAAACAACCATCTTACCCCCTGACGATGTCAGTAGGAGAATTTTTCCAGCGTATGGCTTGGCAAGGACAAAATTATAAAATGTACAAGAAAACTAATATCGCCTCCATGCCAAAGATGTCTGATGTTATCAATCTTAAACCTCAAGTATTGAATGTCAAAGATTTATCTGATTTACTTTAAGGAAAAATTATGTATCCAGAATTACAAGCATTAATTCACGAAGCCGAATTTCAGTATCTTAATCAAGAAAACTTAAATCAATTCTCTCAAGAAATCTCCACTCTTAAAAATAGAATTGCGGCTTATAAACTTCTGCGAGATGAAGAAATAAGTATTTTTCAAGAAATTGCCGATGATGTAGTTATTAAATTTCCCAAAGAAAATCCTAAGAAAATTGAAACTGCTATCCGTCATTGGTTATTAATTACAAGATATTCTGCCATGGCGATGATGTTAAATAACCACGAATTTCTCGAACATCGTTTATTAGAATGGTTGACAGATATAGTTCAAGCTCATCAATCTGAAGCTATTTTTTCGACTATTTATTCATTATTAATTGCTAAATTAACTGAGGTTTTTTCTAATGATGAATTAAATCATCTTCAGCCATTTTTAGCCCAAGCCAATGATTATTTAATGAATACTTCTGTTTTAGCTAATTAAAGCATCAAAAATCGATCAAAAATAAGAGGAAAAATCAATGATTTCCGTTGCGGATTTAGTTCAAGAAAAAGCCTTAAAAGGTAATTATTTTGCCCCTTCTGCCTATGTGCAAGGAGATTTTGAGTTAGGATTATTAGAAACAAGACTAGGCTCAAGATTAATCGCTTTACCTGAAGTTCTTTTACAAGGTATTTACGCTGGTTTAGAAGAAGAAATTGGTCAAGCGACAGGGATAGTTCTTTATAATTGTGGACGTTGGTGGGGCAAAAGTTTTTATCGCCGTTTTATCCAAGAAGTCAGCGAATATTATGAGATGCCATTAGCACAAATGGAGATGGCTCAATTTTTGAGTTGTTTAAAACAATGTTGGAAAACTCACGGTTGGGGGGTGATTAATTTTAATTTCGATTACTATTCTCAAGGTTTTATCGTGGCAAATACAGTTAACTCTCCTTTTGCCCAAGCCGCACCTCAAGGAAAAGGTTTTGCTTGTCAGCCAGAATCTGGAATTTTAACTTCTTTTTTCAGTCAATTGACGGGAGAAAATCTTGATTGTATTCAACTTAGTTGTGAATCGATGGGTGCGAAATCTAACTATTTTGTTATCGGCTTAGATGAAAGGGTGAAGTTAGCCAAAACTTTATCGGAGGAAGGTCATGATCATTCTACCATTCTTGATCGTTTATTAGAAAGTAATTCTGCTGATAACTAAAGATAACTTCAAGAAATATCTCAAAAATTAACTTTTAATTTACATACAAATAATAGTTAATAGCTAATTGTTAACTGTTAATTATTAATTGTTTAACTATCTTTAATTTTCACTAAAACATAAGCTAATCTTAAATTATACCCTTTATAAATTTAGATAAGAAGATAGTGGCAAAATCCATCAGACTAGATCCTTTAGGTACAGATACAGCAATTAAAACTAATGATAACCTCTTATCAGGATTATTGAAAAGTCAATTAAATGTCCTGCAGGAATGCGGTGGCAGAGGAATGTGTTCTACTTGTCATGTTTATATCAAAGAAGGCATGGAAAGTTTATCACCTCTGAATCGCAGAGAAAAAAGAACTTTAGAAGTAATTACCACTTGTAAACTTAATTCTCGTCTGGCTTGTCAAGCTAGGGTTATCGGTGAAGGAGTAGTAGTTGAATTGCCTTCAGGGATGTATTTAAGTCAGATTGATGACGTTGAATCCTTAATTGGTAGAAGAGCACAACAAAATATTCTTCATCCTATCTCTGGGAAGATTTTGGTAGAGGAAGGAAAGTTAATTACTCGCTCAATGATTAGTCAATTAGAGAATACAAAAGGAGAAGTTACCCAATATTTAGCCAATACCAGTGATGCAGTTTAACATCATTTTATTAATTTTTACTAGGAGTATTCAACAATGTTAAAACAATTTGCGGATTTAACCATCGAAGCTGATGGACGTTACGCTGAAGATTATGAGTTAAAATTTTTAGAGGATTATTTAGAATCTCAAGATTTAAGAATGAGTGCTTATATTAAAATTCGAGATAATGCTGATGCTATCGTAGAAGCGGTAAGAGTAGGTAAAAATAAGCGTAATCCTGAATTTAAAGATTATTATGCCACTTGTAAACGGGATTTTATCGATTTAATTCGTTATAGTGCGGCGGCGTTATTATTTGATGATTTAGAACGGTTACGTACTAATATGTTGTTATGGTTTCAAACCATTGCTAAATCTTGGACTTTTGAAGATGATAATAACGATACTTATGATGTATTGTTACAAGTAATTCCACAATTTTTAACCCCAGAAGAAGCTAAACTTGCTCTTCCGATTTTTGAGCTTAATTGTGCAGTTTTAGTTTAATTTTTTTATGTTCGGTATTTTGGAGTATTTTAATTAAAATGATAGAAAAAAAACAAGATATAATCGGTTTTACAGGTTTAGGGGTTTCCGTAGTAGGAGTAATTGCTTCTGTAGCACTAAACAATCCTCTTTTAGCTTCTATTCCTTTAACTATTGGGGTTGGTTGTAACCTTGCTAGTCGTAAACAGTTTAATGATACTTTAGTGGAAGCCTATAATACTCAACAACAAACAATTAATGAGTTGATGAATAAATTAGAGGTTAATCATGGAGAATTAACTGAAAAACTCACCAATAATCAAACAGATTTAGCTAATCGAGTGGAAAAATTACAGTTATCTATGCAAGATAATTTAGCTAAACAAAAACAAGATATTAACAGTGAAATTAAAAGGCTCGAATTACAACATCAAGACTTAAATAATATTGTTAGTAATATTAAAGAAGTAGAAACTTTTTCTCAGGAATTACGCTCTCAACCTGACTCCGCCGACTTCTTTTATCAAAGAGGATTAAGTTACGAAAAATTAGGTAATTATCATGGAGCGATCGAAGACTATACTGAAGCTATTAAGAAAAACTCTAGCCTTGCTAAAGCCTACCATAAAAGAGGAGTTCTTTACCTCGATGATGGTGCAAAACAAAAAGCTGTAGATGACTTACGGAAAGCAGCTTTACTGTATTTTGAGCAAGGAGACATCGAAAGTTACCATCAAGCTAGAGAAATGAGTCGTAATATTCACGAATTACGCACAGACAGTAATGGTAATGTTTCAGAAATGGTTGTTGGTACAAAATTATTTGGAGAATAATCAAAGAAATTAATTTAGGGGTTAATGGTATTAACCCTCCATAAAATCAATTTAACTATTTGTAGGGATAAATATTTGTCCTTTTTTTTGTGACTAATTAGGGTTAGCTTGATGAATTAAGAAATTATATGAAAAGTTTAATTATTGATAATTATGATTCTTTTACGTACAATATTTACCAATTATTGGCAGAAGTTAATCAAAAAAAGCCGATAGTTATTACAAATAATGAATTATCTTGGCAGGAAATAAAAGAGCTTAATATTGATAATATTATTATATCTCCAGGACCTGGTCATCCTGAAAATATCAATGATTTTGGTGTCTGTGGTGAAGTATTATTAAAAGCAAATATTCCCGTTTTAGGTATTTGTTTGGGGCATCAAGGTTTAGGCTATTTTTATGGTGCTAAAATTAATAAATCTCCTCAACCTTTTCATGGTAGAATCAGTAAAATTTATCATCACCAACACACTATTTTTCAAAGTATTCCTTCTCCTTTTTCGGTGATGCGTTACCATTCTTTAATTATTGAGAATTCTTTATCTGATGATTTAGAAGTTATTGCTAAAACCGATGATAATTTAGTTATGGGAATTAAACATAAATATAAACCTCTTTGGGGTGTACAATTTCATCCTGAATCCATCGCTTCTGAATATGGCAAAGAGTTATTAATTAATTTTCATAATCTAACAAAAAGCTATTATAAATCTGTAAATAAAATTGATTATTTATCATCTTCTCTACAAAATAAAAGTAATAATAAACAATACGAAATAAATGAAAAAAATCAACTAAATAATTTAAAAATAAGTAATAATAATTATCAAGTTTATAGTAGAAAAATAGACATATTTATAGATTCTGCTCTAGTTTTTGAAAAAATTTACAGTCAATCTAATCATAGTTTTTGGTTAGATAGTAGTATGATAGCCCAAGGTTTATCAAGGTTTTCTTATATGGGAGACAGTGAAGGTGATAATAGTTTTTTAGTTGAATATAATGTTAATAATCAACAAATAAAAATTACTCAAAATAATAACATAGATATTTTTACTGTTGATATTTTTAAATTTTTACAAGATACTTTAGATATTTACAGTTTTGATAACCCAGATTTACCCTTTAATTTTAATGGTGGTTTTATTGGTTATTTTGGTTATGAATTAAAAGGATTATTAGGTAATAAAAATAAACATCAATCCTTCTTACCAGATGCTAATTTTATATTTTGTGATCGACTAATTATATTTGATCATATTTGTCAGGAAATTTACTTAATATTTGTCGATAAAGTTAATCAAGAAAACAAAGCAGGTCAATGGTTTAAAGAAACAGAAAATAAACTTAAACTAATTAGTAAAAATAAAGATATAATTCATGGGAATAAAATACCCAATAATCAAAACAATAAAAAACAAAAATACTCTTATAAATTAAGTCGAGATAAAAGAGAATATTTAGATAATATAAACACTTGTTTAGAGAAAATAAAACAAGGAGAAAGTTACGAAATTTGTTTAACAAATCATCTTTATTTACCGACTATATCAGAGCCTTTAAATTTTTACTTAAAACTAAGAAAAGAAAATCCCGCTCCTTATAGTGCTTTTTTAAAATTCGATAAGATAGCTATTATTTGCTCATCTCCTGAAAGATTTTTATTATTAGAAAAAGATGGTAATTTAGAATCAAAACCAATTAAAGGCACAGTAAAAAGAGGTAATAATAAAGAAGAAGATATACACCTAAAAAATAGTTTAAAAAAGTCCGAAAAAGAGAAAGCCGAAAACTTAATGATTGTAGATTTATTGCGTAACGATTTAGGTAGAGTTTGCGAAATTGCTACAGTAACAGTCCCTAAATTAATGGCTATTGAAACTTATGCAACTTTACATCAAATGGTATCTACGGTCAAAGGCAAAATTCGGGAAGAAGTAAAACCTGTTGATTGTATTAAGGCTTGTTTCCCCGGTGGTTCAATGACAGGGACACCAAAAAAGAGGACACTAGAAATAATTGATGAATTAGAAACTGAATCAAGGGGTATTTACTCAGGCAGTATCGGATTTTTAGCCCTCAATGGTACGATGGACTTAAATATAGTAATTCGTACCGCCATTATAACTCCAGAGCAAACTTCGATTGGCGTTGGTGGTGCAATAACAATCTTATCACAGCCAGACAAAGAATTTGAAGAAATAATACTTAAAGCTAAAGCCTTGATTGATAGTCTTTAAAATTATTTTTTCACAATTTTATTAAGCACCTAAAAGTGAAGACAATTTGAGTTAATATTCATCGGTTTTTTTTGAATCAATGAGGTATGGATCGTGTTATCGTTTTTACTGGTAGCTATTGTTACCAGCTTAATCTTGATTCTCATACATATACAAATCGATAGAATGACTCTCGCTAAATTTCCCCAGAAAACTGGTTTTTATAAAACCTTAAAACTTCGTGTTGATGAATATTTTGCCGAAGAAAATTTACATTATCATGGCAATTGGCGAATATTTCTGAAAACAGGAATTATCCTCATAGGTTATATAACTTGTTATATTTCTCTAGTCTTTTTTACTCATAATATTTGGGTAGCTTTATTAATTGGTTTTTTGTTATCCCAGTTTTATGTCATGATTGGCTTTAATATCCAACATGATGCAAATCACAATAGTTATTCAAATCATTCATGGTTAAATAAGTTAGGATCATTATCCTTAGACTTTGTCGGTGGTAGTAGTGCGTTATGGAAACAAGCCCATAATTTTTTGCATCATACCTACACCAATATTGACAATATAGATGCAGATATGGAAACATTATCTTTATTAAGATTAAATCCTCATCAAGAATGGAAACCTTGGCATCGTTTTCAACATTTATATTTTGTTTTTATTTACGCAATTTTACTATTTTATTGGATTTATCTGTCTGATTTTCAAAAGTTAATTACAGGAAAAATAGGAGATTATAAGTTACCAAAATTAGGATATAAAAGACTTAGTATATTATTATCATTTAAGGCTTTTTATATTTTTTATGCCTTAATATTACCTTCCTTTTTTCATCCTATATCTCACGTAATCATTGCGAATCTTTTAATTTTAGGAATGGTAGGATTTAATCTTTCGATTATCTTTAATCTTGCTCACATTATGAATAAAAATGAGTTTCCTATGATTAAAGGTCAATATTTACAAGATGAATGGGCGATACATCAAGTAAAAACTACCGCTAATTTTGCTACAGATAACTGGTTTTTGACTTGGTATTTAGGGGGATTAAATTTTCAAATCGAGCATCATATTTTTCCTCGTATGTCACATATTCATTATCCGAATATTCACTCTATAGTTAAACAAACTTGTCAAGAATTTAATATTGACTATGTTAACTATGGTACTATCTGGGAAGCGACTATAGAGCATATAAAGTATTTACAAGACTTAGGTAAACCACAATTTGTCATTGATAATTAATCCTTAGGGGTGAATGGTATTCACCCACATAATTAACAATTAACACTCATCGCACATATGGGAAAAAAATTAACCTTAATTTTTGTTTAGAAATCACTAATTATTATCGTCATCATTGCCCATTGCTTGATTTCTGAAAGAGATTTATTGTTTTTACTCTATCCTTAAAGGATCAGCGTCAATAACTAAGGATACATTAACATGACAATATTGTTTTAAAGTTAACAATTTTTCCTTGATCTCTACTGTAAAATTATTTGCAGATTTGAGTAATATTTGCCAACGATAACGCCTTGCAACTCTCATTACATTTGCCGGTGCAGGACCTAATATTTCGATATGATCTGGTAATAAGTTAGCACAAATATCAGCGATATTGTCGGCAGATTGTCGAACTTTATCACCGTCAGTGCCACTCAATCTGAGCAAAATTAATTTACCGTAAGGAGGATAATTTAAACTCTCTCTTTCTGGTAATTCTCGTTTACAAAAGGCTAAATAATCATGATTTTTTACAGCTTGAATTACGGGATGCTCTGGGGAGTAAGTTTGAATGATCACTTTTCCCGCATCATCACCTCTACCTGCACGTCCTGCCACTTGAGTTAAAGTTTGAAAAGCTCGTTCACTAGCTTTATAATCAGAATGAAAGAGTAAACCATCAGCAGAAACGACACCAACGAGGGTTACTTGAGCTAAATCGATACCTTTGGTTAACATTTGAGTGCCTATTAACACATCAGCTTTACCCTCAGCAAATGCCTCTAAAATACGTCTATGGGCATTTTTTTTGCTAGTAGTATCGCTATCAAAACGTAAGATTTTTAAATCAGGAAATTCTTTTTCTAACTCTAATAATACTTTTTGTGTGCCTGTACCGAAAAACTTTAGGTAAGGAGAAAAACATTGAGGACATTTTTTCGGATGCAATTCGGTATGGTTGCAATAATGACATCGTAATAATTCTGTTGCTCCTTCGTGGGTGTAATGATAGGATAAAGATACATCACAATGGGGACATTCCATGACATAACCACAGCTACGACAAGAAACAAAAGTACTGTGTCCTCGGCGAGAAATAAATAAAATTCCCTGTTTTCCTTCGGCTTTTAGGTTGTTTAACCCATTGCGAAGGCTATAACTAAAAATACTGCGATTACCTTTTCGCAATTCTTGACGCATATCCACAATTTCTACAGGTGGCAATGGGCGATTTTGAATACGATTAGGCAAGGATAAGTAGTAATGTTGGTGTTTTTGTCCTTCAACCTCCAAGTCTGAGGAAGATAAAAGTTCGGTATTTTGGAGTATTAAAGGCTTATTTTCAGTTGCCAGTCGCCAAGATTCGAGGGAAGGAGTAGCAGAGCCTAAAATTAGCGGACAATTGACTAATTTTGCTCGATATTGAGCTATTTTGACGGCATGATAGGTGGGGACAGGTTGATGTTGTTTAAAGCTGGTATCATGTTCTTCGTCTAAAATAATGATGCCTATATTGGGTAACGGTGCAAAAACTGCACTCCTTGTGCCAATGACAACTTGTGATTCTCCTGTTAACATTTGTCGCCAAGTGTCATATCTTTCACCGTCACTTAAGGCACTATGATATACACAGACTTTATCGCCGAATCTGGCTCGAAATCTATCGGTTAATTGAGGAGTTAAGCCAATTTCTGGCACTAACACTAAGGCGGATTTTTTCTGTTGTAAAATAGGTGCGATCGCCTGTAAATAAACTTCGGTTTTGCCTGAACCTGTCACTCCATGTAATAATACAGTAGAATAAGAATATAGACCGTTGATGATTTCTAAAGCACGGGATTGATCTTTTGTCAATATTTTAGGTTCATCTTTTTTTGGGGAAGAATCCTGTAATAAACGTAAAGTTTCTCTTTCTTGAATTACGACACAACCTTTTTTTGCCAAAGTATTCACCACAGAATTACTATTTAACTCACAGATTCTCAGTAATTCAGGTAAAGGCAATTCACCATCATTATTTTTCAGAATCGTCAATACATCCCGTTGTTTTTGAGTAAGCTGATTATCTTCGTTTTCCCCTAAAAATGTCACAACTTTGGTTAACTTTGGGGTTGCCCTTGAGGGTGGTTGCAAATAAATTTCTAACCACTGTTTTGTAACTAATCCTTTAATAGCATTTCTGGCGTTTTTAACTTTTTGATTAATGAAGTTGTAAGTATAATCTCCTGTTTTGCTTTGTTTAAGTAAATTAATTACTTCTAATTGGTTGACAGTACAATCATTCTCACTATTATCAGGATTATCAGGGATATTTTGATTTAACAATCTTACCCGTCGTTGAGATTTACCTAACAACTTTGGCGGTAAAGCCACTCTTACTACGTTGATTAAATCCGTAAGATAATATGTTGCACTACGTTGGAGTAATTCCCAATAATGTGGAGGAAAAAAACCAGTGGTAATAATATCATCAATTTCTTTAATTTTTTCTATTTCTAAATTTTCGGGAAGTTGAAATAATAATTTAATGACAATGCCACCAACAATAGAATTACTAAAGGGAATACTGACAATATCACCCGTTTTAATAATAGTATTAGGCTTAATTTTATAAGTGTATAATCCTTCTGCATAAACACAATCAACTAAGACTTCTACCCATTGAGGAGATGACATTTTTTCCACTTTATAATCATAAATTGGTTCGGCAACTTTCATCATTTCTATGATTAATTATTGTTAGCTTTACAAAGATTTTTTTGCACTTCTAAATAAACTAATAAAGCATTGACATCTGCAGGATTTACACCGCCAATTCTCGTAGCTTGTCCGATGGTTAAAGGTTTAACTTTTGTTAATTTCTCTCTGGCTTCCATGGATAAAGTTTCTATGTTCATATAATCTAAATTTTCGTCTAATTTACGATTACTATGACGAGCAACTTGATCAATTTGAGTTTGTTGTCTTTTGATGTAACCAGAGTATTTTATTTCAATTTCTGCTCCTTCTTTTTCAGCTTTATTTAACTCAGGATTATGTAAATTATATTTAACTAAATCTTCATAGTGAAAACTTGGACGACGCAATAAATCTGCTAAAGTAATTGAGCCTTTTATTTTCTGTTGTGTATCAGTAATAATTTTTATCGAAACTTCCTCTTTTTCTTTAATTCTTGTTTCATATAATCTTTCTTGTTCTGCAATTATATTTATTTGTTTTCTTTGATATAACTCCCAACGGCGATCGTCAATTAAGCCTATTTCTCGACCTAAAGGAGTCAAACGTTGATCTGCATTATCTGAGCGTAAAATAAGCCGATATTCTGAGCGTGAGGTTAACATTCGGTAAGGTTCACGAAGGTCTTTAGTACACAAGTCATCAATAAGCGTACCAAGATAACTTTGCTCACGGGAAAACACAATCATCTCTTGATTTTGAGCAAATTTGGCGGCATTTATTCCAGCAACAATTCCTTGAGCTGCGGCTTCTTCATAACCAGTTGTACCATTAATTTGTCCTGCGGAAAATAACCCCTCAATTTTTTTCGTCATCAAAGTTGGATAACACTGAGTAGCTGGTAAAAAATCATATTCTACTGCATAGGCAGGGCGTAACATGACACAATTTTCTAAACCGGGTAAAGTGTGTAACATCGCTAACTGAATATTTTCAGGTAAACCAGTGGAAAAGCCTTGTATATATAATTCAGGGATGTCTCTACCTTCAGGCTCGATGAAAATTTGATGACTTTCTTTATCAGCAAAACGGACGATTTTATCTTCAATACTAGGGCAATATCTCGGTCCTTTAGAATCAATGAAACCACCGTAAATAGGAGATAAATGGAGATTATCTTTAATTAATGTATGAGTTGCTTGGGTGGTGCGAGTGAGATAGCAGTTCATTTGTTCTCGTTCAATCCATACTTCAGGATCAAAACTAAACCAACGTATTTCATCATCAGGAGGTTGTACTTCCATTTTGGAGTAATCAACAGTTCTTTTGTCAACCCGTGCAGGTGTACCAGTTTTTAGCCTTCCCGTTTCAAAGCCTAAATCATTAAGAGTTTGGGTTAAGCCAATGGCTGCAAATTCTCCTGCCCTTCCTGCTGACATGGATTTACCGCCAATCCAGATTTTTCCGTCTAAAAATGTGCCTGTAGTCAATACTACTGCTTTGGTTTTGAAACAAGTTCCGAAGTAAGTTTGAACGCCAATAATTTCATCATTTTTCCCTAATACTAAATCTGTTACCATCCCTTCTCTGATGGACAAGTTAGGCTCATTTTCAACAATATTTTTCATCACGGCGGCATATTCTCTTTTATCAGTTTGCGCTCGTAATGCCCATACCGCAGGACCTCTTGAATTATTCAACACTCTTTTTTGTAAGTAAGTTCGATCAGCCATTTTGCCAATTTCACCCCCTAACGCATCGACTTCGTGGGTAAGTTGGGATTTTGCTGGTCCACCTACGGCTGGATTACAAGGTTGCCACGCAATTTTATCTAAATTGAGAGTTAACATCATAGTGCGACACCCCAATCTAGCACTAGCCAAAGCCGCTTCACAACCTGAATGTCCTCCGCCAATTATAATTACGTCAAACTCATCTTGAAATTCTACAGGGGTTTTAATGGTCATTTTTATCTATGCTTTACGAGAGGATAACTTAAGTTTAAGTAAGGATAAGTAACAGTTTTAAGCTGACACCACATTATAATCTTAACAAGTTTAGTTATTCTCTTCAATTTAGCGTTATTTTCTAAACTCATCTAAAGGTGATTCAGCTTCATCGGGAATAAAATCAACACATAGCCTTACTTTACCTTTACGCCAAAGTTTTCCCGCTACTAAAACATTAGCAGATACACCATTATTTAACCATTCTTTTTGATCTTCATTTAAGCTTAAATATTTTGCAAGTAAATTTGTGAATTCTTCTACTTTAAAAGTTTTATGAGGCATTCTTGGGTTAATTTTATCATTTTCGACACTGATAACGTCTTGTGAATTTAAAAGTTCTATTTTCTCGGTCATAATTAATATTATTATTTAGCTTAATCACTACATTATATAACTGATTTATCTTCAAGTTTATCTAAAAAATTTGTATCGATTTTCTCTTAAATAAATTAAATGATTGATTATATTTTTTCTAATAACTATTTTTTTATATTAATAATTGAAAATTTTGATATAAACTAAATTCATGCCATATTTTTATTTAATGATTAATTGTTGACAATCTAATTTTATTTGTTTTTTTAGCTCATCTAAAGAAGAAAATTTTTGCTCAGGACGAATAAATGTCAGCAATTTAACTGTTAAAATTTGATTATATAAATCTCCTTTCCAATCTAATAAATGAATTTCTACTGATATATTTTTACCTTCGATAGTTGGACGTGTGCCAATATTCATTACGCCATGTAAATTAGATAGAATATGATTATTTTTTACCTCTACTTTAACACTATAAACTCCTTTTTTAGGTAAGAATTTTTCGGAAGAAATTTCTAAATTAGCAGTAGGAAAACCAATTTTTCGACCTAATTTTTTCCCTTCAATTACTTTGCCAATAATTTGATATTCTCTTCCTAACATTTCTGTTGCTAATTCTGGTTTACCATTACTTAAACTGTGTCGAATAGAAGAGCTACTAATTCTAACATTTTCTTTTTTTATCGTGAGATTTTGTTGTTTAGTAATACTGACTTTTACATTATATTTATTAGCTAATGATTCTAAATATTTTGCATTTCCTTGTCGTTGATAACCGAAACAAAAGTCTTCCCCAACACTAATAAATTTAGCGTTGATTTTTTTAATTAAAATATCTTCTACAAATTTTTCGGCACTTAAATGAGCTAATTCTCTGTCAAAAGGTAATAATATTAACTGTTTAATTCCTAACTTTTCTAACAAAATACATTTTTCAGGAATAGGAGTAAGAAGTTGTTTCTTTATGCCTGTAAAAAATTCTTGAGGATGAGGAATAAATGTAACTAAAGAAGGTGTTAAATTTGAATATTTAAAAATAGGTTGAATTACTTGTTGATGCCCTTTATGTATTCCATCAAAATTACCCAAGGCTATAGCACAGGGATACAATATTTTTTCCGTAGAAGAGGAAATATTTTCGAGGGATGCAGTAATAATCTTCAACACAATTAATGGTAAGTAAAATTTCAGAGAATTTTATTGATTCTAAACATTTCTTAAAACAAGTTAACATTTTACTATACTTTCACACCGAATCTTTTTTACATCTTCATGTGCAACTCCTAATTATTGGTTATCGAAAAACTTGTTGATGGTGACAATATTTCGACAAAAGATTTTCGTCAACTTCTATACCAATACCTGAATTTGTGGGTACAGTAATGGTAGAATCTTCAGAATTAAGATCAATTACTGTTTGAGTTATATCTTCCTGAAAATAGCGATTAGTAGAAGAAATATCGGCAGGATAAACAAAATTACTCAAACTAGCTAAGTGTAGATTCGTTGCTCTACCAATAGCTGATTCTAGCATTCCTCCGCACCATAATTTTATGCCCTTTTTTTCGCATAAATCATGAATGGCTAGACTATTAGTGATACCTCCGACTCTGGAAACTTTTAAATTGATGACTTGACAAGATTTTAAGGCGATCGCCATTCTGGTATCATGGAGAGAATTAATGCTTTCATCGAGACAAATAGGAGTATTAATCTGACTTTGTAAAGTACGATGATCTAATAAATCATCATAAGCCAAAGGTTGTTCAATCATCGTCAAATTTAATTCATCCATTTTTTGAAATAAAGCGACATCATCGAGGCTAAAAGCCGAATTAGCATCTGCCATTAACTGTAAATCAGGATATTTTTTCCTAACTTCTCGTAACGGTTTTAAATTCCAATCAGGGGCAATTTTTAATTTAACTCTTTGATAACCTTCATTAACGTAACTTTCAACTCTGTTTAATAATTGAGAAATATCTCCTTGTAAAGAAACACTCACCCCTACTTTAATAGAATTTTTTATACCCCCCAAAAATTGACTTAAAGAAACTTTTTGTTTTTTAGCAAATAAATCATAAATTGCACAATCTAAAGCTGATTTTGCCATATTATGCCCTCGAATGGGTGCTAATAAATTCCTTATTTCTTGAGGGGAATTAATAGTTTTATTGATAATTCTAGGTATTAAAAAATCTTTTAAAATATGACTAGCAGTGTTAATAGTTTCATAAGTATAGTAAGGATTATCAAAAGTTGGACATTCACCCCACCCTGTTAAACCTTCACTTTTTACCTCAATAATTAAGCAAGTATGATTTAATAATTCACCATTACTAAATTTAAAAGGAAAAACAAAAGGAATTGAAACATTATAAAGTGCAATTTGCTCAATTTTCATAATTTAGATTTAGAAACAAATTGAAAAACAATATAACCTATGACCACTAAAATAGCTAAACTGAAAGTTAATTGTACTAGAGATAAAACGGTTTTTAAAAGAGAAAAAGCAACCATTAAACCAAACACACCAACAATAACCTTACCCCCTGAAGGCAAACTTATAAACCAATTTTGAACAGATATAATCAAACTACTAAATGTTTTTGGTTTAATGGGAGTTGAATTAAATAATTCAGCTTCAATTTCTTCTATTTTTTTTCTGTTATTATTCTGTGAATTTGACATGATATTTATTATATTTTTATATTAATTTTTGTTTAGTTTTATTACTCATTAACTATTCATTATCAATTATTGATTAACTATTTTCTGCCCAAGGAGAAAAATCTACATCTTCTGATGGTGACACAGATTGATCTATTTCATCTATAGTGGAAGATGAATTTTCAGCATTAATAATTTCTGAATTAACATTATATTCCAAATTCAAATCATTGTTTAATTGAGTATTATTTTGTAATTGATCTGACTGTAATAAGCCTTTAATTTGAGCAAGAATATTGCCTAATTTACCCTCATCTAATAAAGTATTAATTAAAGATAAACCGCTCGTAGAAAGCAGAATTTTATTAATGTCATTACCATTATTTGTGCCATTACCATTTAATCCGGGAAAAGCATAAATTCGAGCATCTCCTAATACTCCGGGTTGAGGAGCTAAAGATTTGAGGATTTCAGGCAATTGAGGGGCAATGATGGGGAAAATGACTTTTATGAGGTCAGCCGTGCGATTTGCATCACTGAGAGTGTTTTCAGCTTGAATCGCTGATAATTTACCTTGGGCTTCAGCTAATAATTTATATTTTTCAGCATCCGCTAAAGTACGAATAGATTCAGCTTCTAATTCTGCTGCTTGACGGGCAATTTCTGCTTGACGACGACGACGAAATACATCAATTTCTACTACGTTTTGATCGGTAATACGTTTTTCTGCTGCTTCTCTTTCGGCGACAATTAAAGATAACTGTTTCTCTCTCTCAGCATTTTCCACTTTACGGGCAGTATTAACGGCTTCTTCTGCTTTAGCTCTTTGTGCTTCAGCTGTAAATCTTTCCCGTTCTTTTTCCGTAATAGCGATGGCGGCTTGTTGTTGTGCTATTTGAGATTGTTGATCAGCTTCAGCAATGGCAATTTGTGCCAATAATCTAGTCGCTTCTACAATTCTTTGACGATCAATTTCTGCTACTTCTGCTTCTTGAGTTTGAGCAATTTGAGCAACTTTGAATTGTTTATTTCGTTCTTCAAGGGAAATATTAGCATCAATTTGACTCTGTTGTACTGCTAATTGTTGCTTAATTCTTTCTTCCTCAATAGCTTGTTGTTGGAGAATTTTATTTCGTTCTATTTTAGCTTGTTCTTGATCTCTTGCTTCTTGAACTTCTCTTTCCCTTTGAACTTTCAAAAATTCAATTTCTTTCATTTGTGTTAGCTTGGCTTCTTCTTTTTCTTTATTAATATTTAAAGATTGTTTTTCCGCCGCTAATTCTTGTTGTTGAATAGCTACCTGAGTATTCAATTCAATCTCTCTTTTTTCCCGTTGAGTTTCTAATTCTACACCTAATTTTTGTTTAATAGATTTTTGAATTGTTTCTGTACGTAAACGAACCCCTTGAGCATCAAAATAATTATTTTCATCGTAGGTATCACTCTCCTCAATTTCGGAAACAGCAATATTATTTAAGGTTAAACCAACTTTTCTTAAATCTTGTTGAATTAAATTTAAAACTTCTTCAGCAAAACCTAACTTATCTGAGTCAATTTCAGCAATACTTTTTTGTTTGGCGGCTGCCCTAATAGCATCATCTGCTCGTTTTTCTAAAGCATCTTTGATGTCAGTTTCAGAAATTTTACCTTGTTTAGATAACCTTTGAGCGGCTGTTAAAACTGCATCTTTGTCTGCACTAATGCAAACATAAAAAGTCACCCGCATATTTGCTCTTAAATAATCTTTTGTGCGTACGGCTAAATTACCTTGTCTAACTACGTCAATAAAAATTTCTCTTAAAGGCACACGAGTTAATTCATGAATCCCCGGAATCACGATACAACCACCATTAAGAATTACTTTTTTTTCTTTGGTAAATAAACCGCCATTGCGTACAAATGCCTCGTTATTTGGAGTCACAACGTAAACTCTAGTATAACCCCAGATAGCAAGTAAACCCAGCAATACTAAGCCACCAATTAACCCTCCAAAAAAAGTCATACTACCCAAATTTAATTGAGCTAAAGTGGGGGTATTTGTTACAGGAACTTTAACAATATTTACATTTAATTTACTATTTATTTGTGGTAAATTATGATCATAATCAATAAAATTATTAACTTGAATATTTTTTAAATTACTAATAGGTAAAGTCTGAATAAACAATAACCAAAATTTCATATTTTTAACTCCTATATTTTATACTTATTAACTCTTAATCTACGTATTTAATTTTTCAATATTAGAGATTTTTATTATTAATTATTCATTGAATTAAGCCATTTATCTTGATCAGAAGTATCTTTTGCGACTGCAATAAAACAGTGTTTCTGGCGATCGATAATGACAACTTCTTGTCGCCTATGGGGTATAACTTTCGCCCAATCGGGTAAACAGACTTCAATGGTAACTAAATTTCCAGCACTATCAACTACATCAACTTGACCAATTCTGCCATGAATGAGATAAGGAATTTGTTTTGATGTTACAGTTCCCGTACAACCAATTAGGCGATCGCCTTCAGTGTCTTCTCCAAAATTAGCAAAAATTTTACCAATAGGATTAGAAGTTAATTTACCAACCCAAAGACTAAATAGAAAAGAAAGAAGGAAAATTAAAGCAGCAATTAAACCATCAGGAATACCATTAATAAAACCTCCCACTAAAACATTTAAAAACCAACCGCTAACTCCCCATGTAGAAAAATCAATGGCTAATAAAATTAAAAGAGGAGATTTTCCAACCCCTAACCATGACAACATAAGGAAAAAATCAACATCAGAATCATTATCAGAAGCTAAATCAGGAGTGACATGAGTATCAAAATCATTATCAACATCACCGTCTAAATCCATATCAGCGTCCAAATCAACATCAGTATCTATATCTTGATCTTCCCCACCTCCAGTGAGAATTACAATAAGAAATAACAAGATACCAATACCTAAAAAAATCCAATAAGTTAAATTTGCCGCATCAAAAAGCATTTTTGTGATTAAAAACTTATCCAAAAAGTTAAATAACTCTTATTTATTAGCTTACTCTTAAGATCAAGGAAATATTCATAATGTAAAGAAAATCTTTATATATATGAAGATAAATAGCTAATTTTCGATTATATTGGAATCTTCAAAAATTTAAAAATCTTGATATAGTGTAATTAAGTGGCAAATTAACTATCAATTTAGTTTGATATGTTATCGAGGGAAACCATAAAGTAAAATAGTCGTCTTAGTTAAACATCACCACCAAAATTAATCTTTTAAAAAAATTATGTCGAAGAAAAAATCTTTATTAAGTAAAGTTAAAAATGTCAGTTTAGTCGGCGCCACGGTACTTAGTTGCTGGTTAACCCAAACCACCAAATTATTAGCCTTACCCCAAGAAGTAATCGTACAAAAACTAAAACCAATTCCTGTATTTACTATTGCTGATGCCCAAGGTGCACCTCTAATTGCCTCTAATGATCAAGATGGCAAAGTAGCAGGAGTTTTTATCAGTCAACAGGATGCTAACGGTTTTGTCCAAAAATTAAAACAAGAAAATCCCGAATTGGGTAAACAAGTGCAAGTTGTGCCTGTGTCTTTAGGAGAAATCTTTGAATTATCAGAAGCCAATGCTAAACAAAAAGATGCGGTTAATTTTGCTTATGTGCCTTCCAAAAATCAAGTAGATCAAGCCAAAAAACTCAATAATCAATATCAGGCAGGTGTGCCTTTATTTGTCGCTAAAGCAGGAGATGAGCAAGGTTATTTAACTATTAAACAAAATGATCAAGAAGTAATACCATTCTTTTTCGATCAACAACAAGTAGAACAATTAGTCGAAAGTTTCAAAAAATCTCAACCTAACTTAGCTTCTAGTGTCAAAATTGAAGTCGTTATTTTAGAAGGAATATTAGACGCATTAAAACAAGGAAAAGACGAAATGCTCACCAAAATTGTTCTTTGGCCTTCCAAAGAGTCTATTGAGTTTCTCCGTGCTAATGCTCCTAAAACTGAAGCTCCTAAAAAATAAGTAAATTAAATAAAGGAGACTAGAAAAAATTTCTTGATTGTTAATTATTAATTATTCATCTTAATTATTCATCGCCATATAGATTCAACTTTTTCGATCGCCAACTTAGCTTGTTGATATAATTTTTCTGGGTTATCATCGGTTAATAATACCGTCACATGACCCAGTTTTCGCCCGACACGAGATTCTGTTTTTCCATACCAATAGACAAATGCTCCTAAACTTTCAATTTTTTGTCGTTTTTCTAAATAATCAGAATTCGCCGATTCATAACCAAGTAAGTTAATCATCACTGCCCCAGAAGTCTTTAATGTTGTATCACCAAAAGGTTTTCCCGTAATAGCTTGTAACTGTAAAGCAAACTGAGAAGTTTCACAAGCATCAAGGGTATAATGACCAGAATTATGAGTACGAGGTGCAGTTTCATTGACTAAAATTTTTCCATCTTTAGTCAAAAATAGCTCAATAGCTAATACTCCTACATAATCTAATGCTATAAGCAGTTTTTGAGTAATGGTTTCAATTTCAGTAATTTTATCAGAATTAAGCAAAGCAGGGGCAATTACCCAGCGACACACTTGATTCTGTTGATAAGTTTCCACCACGGGATAAACTTTAATTTCTCCATTTACACTACGAGCGGCGACAATTGCTAATTCTTTTTCAAAAGTAATAAATTCTTCAATTAACAACGAAACACCATCAAATTTAGGCAAAATAGTCTTTAATTCTGCTTCAGACTTAACAATAATTGTACCCTGTCCATCATAACCGTGACGACGAGCTTTTAAGACCAGAGGAAAAGAAAAAGAATCAAAATCATTGAATGAATTATAAGCCTTAAAATTAGGCACTGGAAAACCATTATCTTTCAAAAAACATCTTTGCTCATATTTATCTAGTAAAGGCGATAAACTAGAAAGACGAGGATAAAAACAAACGCCTTTATCAGCTAATTTCTGCAACTCATCTAAATTAACAAATTCATTCTCAAAAGTAATAATCTCAGAATTTTGGGCTAATGTTGCTGTGGCGATCGCATCATCAATAGGAGCAAAAATTGTTTTTGTAGCAAGACTAACGGCAGAATCGGAGTTACTAGGGGTTTGTATTAATAAATCAATATTTTGCGATGGTGCAACTTGTGCCATCATCCATGCTAACTGACCACCACCGATAACTCCAACTTTTTTTTTCATTATTATATTTTTTTTAATTACTTTTTAATTATTGCCAATAATGTATCTTTAATTGTTAATTATTAATTGGAATTGTTGTGAAATAGGATTGTTCTAAAATTTACCCCTGATATGACAAGGATTTCAGATATGCAGATATTTAATTCACCCCAAGTCTATTGATTTATTTTGCATCTAAAGTCAAGAAGTTCTCAAGTGCTATAATCATAGTGGGAGGCCAACGTCTAACCTCTTTTAACCACTCCACATCTTTATAACGACTATCGATGCCGATGGTAGCAACCCAGTTACTTTCAGCTTCCCCTTGTTTTCCATTTTCCCATAAAACCGCCGTCAACGCCGCCCGCATATCAGGAAACATCGGATACTTACGCACAAGATTACGCATTTTTCTCAAGGCTTCATCTTTTTTCCCTAATTCATATAAGGCAAGAGATTCATTCGCCCCAGCAAAGGCAAAATTGGGGGCTAATTCTGTGGCTTTATGATAATATTCTACGGCGGTTTTCCAATCATTTAATCCTGCTTTAGCATTACCAATGTTATTATACGCCATAGCATCTTCTGGATCTAATGTTAATACTTTCTCATAATCGGCGATCGCCTGTTCATATTCTCCTAAACCTTCATAGGCAGTACCACGATTGAGATAAGGATCTGGTGCAGTGGGGGCAAGTTTGATAGACTCGTTATAGTCAGCAATAGCTTCTTCTAATTTATTTTGACTAACTCTGGCGTTACCTCGATTACTCCATACCGCAGGATTAGTAGGGAATTTTTCAATTAAATCACTCCAATATTTTTCCGCAAGGATAAAATTACCTTCATCAGTAGCTTGTAAGGCTTCAATAGCGATGTTTTCCCCTTCTTGTAACTGTGCTTCGGTGATGGAAGTATTGATATTAATTTCTTCAGCGATAGTCGGATTAATAAAAAAACAGGTACAAAAAAGCACCATGACAATAATTAGTCTTAACATAAGATTCTGTATTTTGATGATAAAAATTAATCAAGAACAAAAGATAAATATTTATATTGTTAATTGTTCATTGTACATTGTCAAAATCGCATTTGATACCTCACTTTAAACTCACCATAGATATAGTCATAAGAAACCGTAACATTAGAGTTATCTTTTACTTCATAAACCCCTTCAACCAAAGGAAAAACCCTTAAATCTTTCATCCCTAAAGGTTTACCCCAAGTACTAACTTTTTCATTGATCCCGAAACTGATATTATTGGCTAAAGGTACAACCAAAAATTGGACTAAACCATTTTCAAATAATTCCTCACCGCTTAACTCTTGTAATTGAGTTGCTAAATTTAACAATTGTCCCCCTATAATTAAATTAATTAATTCCCCTTCACTACGATTAGGAGTACTACTCAAAGAAACTAACGGAGAATTTAACAAGTTTAAGTTTGTGCCTTGTTGGTTTAAGACTGTTAAGTTAATACATTGTGATACTTTATTTAATTGTGACGGTGATAGTTGAATATTATTAGAGATAGGAGTCGAAGACGGCACACGACAAATACCATAACCGTTATCGGATAAAACTGGTAACAATTGAGCCAAGCCACCATCAATTTTTAACACTACTCTGATGGTTTCTCCCCTTCCACCCTTTAAAATAGGATCTGATATTTCGTTTCGTTGAGTAGTGGGTAATTGTCTTGAGTAATCTACTATATCCCCTTGAAATTCTAAATCAATGTCTGGATTGAGAATATTTTCATCAGGTTGAAATGTGATTATATTCTTATTTGTACGAGATAGAAAAAATGTAGTTTGTCCTACAGCTAAATCGGATGATAAACTTGTTAAAGGACTTGCTCCTCCCAAGTAAATTTGACCTCTACGAATATTAATTGCCCCATCTGCCCTGATATTTTGCCAATCTAATACACTACCATTAAGACTAAGTTCACCACCGAATAAAAAGCGATAAAGTCTTCTTTCAATAGCTTGTGTATTATTTAGTTTCAGAGCAAAATCTTTAAATTCAGGTTGAAAAAAGTAGGAATTTGAGGAGGAAGAATCACCAAGCCAATCTTGCCACAGTTGTTTATTTTCCGATTTTGTGATAGTTGTTTCGGCTTCAGGAAGGCTAAAGTTGCCACCGTTTAGATTTACATAACCACCGATTTGTGGCTTTAATACTGTACCATCTATGGTTATATCAGCGTCAACTTTCCCTGAATAAATATCTTTTATTTGTAAGGCTTGGTTAGGAATGTTTAAGGTAAGGAGATTTTCGTTATTTTCTAAAGGTTTAATTAAGGGTAAAATTCCTGAAATATTAACATCAGTATTGTTAATTTTTGCTTGTAAATTAGTTACATCAATCGCTTGTTTATCTTCTAATAAGTTAACTTCTCCTGATAAATTAATAGGGGTATTCAAAGTAATAGAATTGATTTTTGCTTCCTCAAAATTTATGTTTCCTCCCACTCTAATTTGGTCTAAATTAAAGTTATTAAAAAGTTGTGATAATGAAGCAGTAGTTATCCTTAAATTGGTAGAGATTTTACCTTCTTGTAATTGTAAATTACCTCTAGTAAATAGCTCTAAAAATGTTATATTTTCAGTGTTAAGATGTAAATTAATTTCTGCTAGTTTCTCTTCTAAATTTAAAGGATGATAAGGTAAAATAGCATTAAATTTAATATTTTTAGTATCAAATGTGGCTATATCTAATTGATAATTTTGATAAGTAAATTTAGTATTAATTTTATCTTCAATTATTGCCCCATCTATAGCTGTGTTATTTAAAACTAAGTTACCTTTTATTTCCGGATTTAATAAATTTCCAGCGAGGTTTCCTTCCATATCAATAATACTATTCACATCGAATGGTAATGGGAAAAATGCCGTAATAAAATCGAGAGGAAAATCTTTGATTTTAAATTTTCCTTCTTGGGTTTCAGGAGATAAATTTCCAGCAAAGAAAATTTGACTATTGGCAACATTTAGAAGAAAAGGATTAACAGTTAAATTATCATTTTTGAAATTAGCATTAACAGCAATTTTTTGAATGGGAATTGCTTGACTGTCTTGAATTATTAAGCCTAAACCTTCAACAATATTCGGAAAAGGTTGTTGTGGTAGCCATTGCCATTGATTACCCTCAAAGTTAACTCCAATCTCAGGTTTAGTTAGTTTACCTCCCAGAAGAATCTCTCCTTTATAGCCACCAGATATGTCTAAATCATTAGGTATTGTACCAGATTCCACTTGTTTGGCGATCGCACGAATTTGATCATCTATACGAGAAAGTAGATTGATTTTAGTTTTAATGGAGTCGTCTTTCTTGTCAAGAAATTGGGAAGGAATAGCAGAAGCATCGGCGAAAAAGTCTTGATTTTGCCATTGTTTGAGTAAGCCAGTTAAGGTAGCGACATCGGTTATTTGTAAAGTGTTAAAAATGTCTTCGATATTGCCTTGTAAGTTAATTTTGCCTTCGATATTTTGCGTGACTAAGTTTATTTTTCCTTGTAAATCATAGACAGTTTCGGCAAATTTTAGCCGTCCATTATTTAATTGTGCGATATTATTTTGATAGTTAAAATTTGTTATAAATTGTTTACCGATAATATTGCCAATACCGAGGTTATCTAACTTTAAGTCGCCTTTTGCTGTTAAATCAGTTAAATTGATAGCAAAATTTGTTGCTAGGTTTCCTTTAATTTCGCCTTTAATACCATAATTAATAACTGGTTTTAGTTGTAAAGTTTCTAAGGCAAAGTTTTTTACGGAAGCAATAAACTGATTTTCTTCTCGTCTTCCTTGAAAATTAAAAGGAAAATTCCCACTTTTATTAATTTCGATATTGTTAGGAGTGAAGGGTAAAGTAAAATTAGCTGATGGAATTGATAACTTTTTGTTAATAAATTCGGCAGCGATGATGTCTTCTTTTCCTTGTAAATTGAAGAAGATTTTTTGACTCGGATTAATAATAACTTTTCCTGTCAATAAAGACTCGAATTGCAATTGACTAAAATTAAGGTTATGAAGAGTTAAATTTCCTTCGAGGTTAAGATTATTTTTGCCAAGGGGATTAGTTAATAAATTTGTTGCCGTGAAGACTCCCTCAAAATTTGCCTTACCATCGAGATTAACTGATTGCGGAAGAAAATTCATCCCTTTATTGTTAGGCAAGGAAGAAACTTGATTATTTTTTTTAACTTCTTTTTTTCCTTGAGAAACAAAATTCTTTTGATTATTATTCAAAGACAAAAGTTGATTGACGGGAATAACATTTAAGCTAGAGTTAGCCGTTACTTGCAGTTGTAAATTATTAACATCAGGTTTAGTGAAAACATTGACAAGATTAAACTTACCTTTAGCATTGACGATATTTTTTCCTGATTCGATAACCGCCGATAAAATATTGACAGGAAAAGAAGTGACTTTCTCACCAAAAACGAGAAGATTCCCCCCAATATTTATTTGACTATTAATATTTTCGACATCAGCAAGATTAATTTTCGACTTACTATCAAGAAATGCTAACTGTTGATTGAGACTTTTAAGATTAAGATTTTCACTATTAATTTGACTTTGCCACTGATTGTTATTAACTTGCGTTGAAAGAAAAACTTTTCCTTCAGCAATATTCGTATTAACTTTTCCTTGCAAATTTAAACTCGGCAACGGTGAAAAAGTTTGAGTATCGATATAGTTAACGGCAAAAGACAACAACTCAGAAAAATTACTAGAGAGACTGATATTAGTATGAATATTTTTTGCTTTTAGCTTACTATCAGGTAAAAATTGTGAAAGAGAAATATTTTGAGTCTTTCCATCTAAGGTAAAAACGCCATTGTTAACGGTAGCTTGACTATTAAAATTTCCATCTCCGAAATTACCTTGAAAATTTCCTGTCAAGTTAAGACTATTAATGGTAGAAAAATTATTTAAGTTAGAAGGTAGCCTTACTAATTGATATAACTCCCTCGTTTTAGCTGAAACATTTATTTGACTAGCAAAATTATCATTTTCTTTTAGCTTTGGTTTTCCTTCTTCTTCTCGAAAACTATTAATGATTTGATTAAGACTAACTTGATTGAGATTAGCGGAAAATTCAGTCTTTTCCTCATCAATTTTAACGACAGTATTTAATAAACCGTTGTTGTCAATGTGCAGTTGACTATCAGCAGTAATAACTAAACTCGAAGGAAGATTCTCTCTGTTTTCGTTACCGATGTCTAATAATTGTGCAACATCACCACTAAGATTAAATTGACTATTAATAATATGAGTCGTTGTGGGTAAAGAAGGGAATAAATTATTGACAGAAATTTGATTTGCTTCACCGTTAATAACTAAATTGCCATTAACTAAACGAGTATCTAAATCTAAATTACCATCATCGATAATAAGGTTAACTTTTCCTTCCCCTTCTATACTATTAAAATTAATTCTTGCCAATTCATTACTATTTTGATATTGATTTTTTTCTTCACCTACTCTTCCTGTCTGCCTGTCTTCCTGTCTTCTTGTCTCCCCGTCTCCCCGTCTTCCTGTTTCAACGAAATTGCCTCGAAAACTAACATCAAAATCTTTTGCTTTGATGGGTAAGTTAACATTGACAGGAAGATTCCCACAGTTATCAGAGTTTTGACAAAATTGACGAAGAAAAGGAGTTAAGTTGATATTGTCATTACTAACTGCCGAAACTTGCCAACTTTTTTCTTGAAAATTACTATTACCGTTAACTTGAATCTGACTTTCATTAATAAGTAATTCCGTATCGAGAAGATTAACCTCATTTTTACTAATAACTAACTTTCCTTGTGTCGAAATGATACCTAAATTTTCTCCCGTCATATTCGGCAAAGAAAAAGAGACTCTTCCTTGAGGTTGCAAAAGATTGCCTTTAATTTCTCCCGCCGCTAATAAATTTCCTATATCAATGCCAGTCGGTAAAATATCATAACTATCAATTAATTGACTTGAAGGTAAATTGGCAGTAAATCGAAAATTGAAAGGAGTCTTCTCGATTTGAAAAGGTTTTTTATCAGTAAGAGTTTGACGAAAATTAGTATTAATAACTCCTTGACTGACAATTTTTCCCTTAGTCGGAGGTTGAATGACAATTTCTTTAACAGTAACTTTATCTAAGTCTGCCAAAAATTGACTATTAATTTCCCCTAACTCTAATTTATCGATTTCACTATTTTTTACTTTAACCTTTCCTAAAATTTTGGGATTATCTATCTCTCCTTTAACCTGAAAATTTCCTGATAATAAACCATTAACAAAAACAGGAGTCTTGATATTTAAACTAGGTAAAACTCGATTGATAATTACTGGGTTAATATTTGCTGTTAAATTATATCCTTCTTCTCTAGCAATATCACCGTTAACAAAACCGCCTAACTCACCTAAAGTAAATTTAGCCGTTTCAATATTAAGAGAATCTTCTTCCAAATTTAAAAACACATTCGCTGTAAACTTTTTTTCTAAGAGGGGAATCTTATTTAGTTTTTCTATTTCACTAATCTTCGAGGAGTTTAATTTTCCTTCTACATCCTCCAAACTAATATTACCCTTAACTTTTGTCGCCCTAAATTCTGGCAAGGAAGAAGTCACTAATTCTAAATTACTGTTAAATCTTCCTTCTTTTATCTCTAAAGGTAAATTAGGAATTAAATAAGCAACTTCTGGCAAATAAAGATGATGAATTTCCACCTGATTTTTACTTTTCGTATTGCTTAATAAAGTTTCTCCCTTAATATCAATGCGACTATTGTTAATGGAATTTTCTAACTGATAACTTAATGGTTGAGTGTCATTATCATAAACTAACTGAAGTTTTCCCTTTGTCTTTATTTCCACCGCTTGAGTTTGCATATTAGGAGTAACTGCAATCTTGCTATTATTTAAACGTAAATTAATTTTCGTTTCTATGGGTAATGGTGATAACTTAAAAGAATTAGGTAAAGGCTTTTTTTCCTCCATTAAGAATAAAGTATCTAATTGCCCATAACCCATAACATCATTAACAATAACATCAAGAAATAATTGACGATGCAAAATTATTGATAATAAATCAACCCTCACTTTAATCGCATCTATTTCCAAAAAACTTGAGTCTTTTTGTGTCTGTGGAATCTCTAAATTTTCAAAAATAACTTGATTAAACGAAAAAAAACTAATGTTTCCTAAACTAACATCTCTGTTTAAAACTTTCTCTAATTCTTTTTCTACTTTTAAAGGAATAACTGTTAATAAATGCTTACCACCAGCATAACCACCCATAATTATCGCCGTTAACGTTATCAAGGAGATAACTTGAGTTTGAGGTTTCTGTAAGATTTTTACCACCTTATTGCCGAAACTCCTTGTTGCTTGATTATTTTCTGAATCTAGCGGTGATTGATTAGTCATGTTTCACTCTCACAATATCAATTCAATCTGATATTTTCTTTTAACTATAACAGACGTTAAAAGACAAAGGTGAAGTATTGATTTTAATTAGTTTTTAGGTTGCATAATATTTTAATTAATATATTATCCACCAGATAATGACGTTGTTAAAAAATCAAAAATTATTTGTTAACTTTTCTTTTCAAATTTTTCAATATTACCCTTGACAAATCATAATTATTTTGACACAATAGAGTACATATGATAATAGTGATCCGCCTATTTTGTAATATAAAAGAATTAAAATGGCTGACAATAAATTCATCAACCATTTACATACAAAAAAATAATCTTCAAAATTAAAGAAATTTAATAGCACGGAAACCATAATATAAGCTTAAAGCAATCACGGAAAATCCACCAATAAATCCTACGTAAGCAATCAATCCGGTCATAAAGAAAATCTCCTAATAAATTATTAATAATTTCGTATTTTATAATACTTTAAGACAATGAACAAGGTTAAGTAAGTGAGTATAATTATTTGTGGATTTTATTTTTTCTAAGCTTTTGGTAATAATGGGTTTAAACCCCTTGGCTACTTATACACAATTAATTTTGCCGAAGTACTTAAGAATATTTCAGATTTTTACATAGGATAGTAAAATGTAAGTCCCAATATTTATTGTGAGTTAAAGTATGGCAAAAGTATTTCCTTCTTTAGAGCAATTTCCTAATCTTCGTCAAAAACCCACTGATGGAGAATCTCATTTAATCAATTTTTTGATCAATAATTTAGATGATTCTTATGAAATCTATTTTCAGCCTTTTTTAAATGGCGATCGCCCTGATATTATATTAATGAGAGAATATTCGGGAGTAATGATTATTGAAGTAAAAGACTGGCATTTAGAAAATTATAGAATTAATCAAAAAAAGCAATGGGAAGTTACTCAAAATGGTGAAAATTGGTATAGTATTAAATCACCAATAGATCAAGTTTTAGTTTATAAACAAAATCTTTATGATTTGCATATTGAGAATTTATTAGAAAAAAATATTAAACAATCTCATCATTGGGCAATTGTCACTTGTGCGGTTTATTTCCATTGTGAAACAGAAGCAAAAATTAATCACTTTTTAACTGGTCATTTTCAACAGGATCAAAGTTATCTTAACTTTTTAAGTCATCAAATAATATTAGGAAATGATTCTTTAAAAAAGGAGAATTTTAATAAGATTTTAGATAAAAATTATTTGAATAAAAAATCAAAATATTTTGATGAGCAATTATATAAAAGTTTTAAACGTCATTTACAACCTCCTTATCACACAAAAGAAGAAGGGAAAGAGTTAAATTATACCAGTAAACAACAAGAGTTAATCATCAGTAAAATAGGGCAACAAAAAGCTAAAGGTGTAGCTGGTTCGGGAAAAACTTGTGTGTTAGCAAAAAGAGCAGTAAATGCTTTAAAAAGAATAGAAAATGAAGATAATATTTATCAACCAAAAATTCTGATACTCACATATAATATAACTTTAATAAATTATATTCATGATCGAATTAGTGAGATAAAGGAAGATTTTAATTGGAGTAGTTTTCATATTATAAATTATCACGATTTTATCACTCAAGAATTAAATAATTTAGAAATAAAAATAGATATTCCTGATGATTTTGATGATTGGAATAGTGAATCCCGTTCTCTATATTTTGAGACTAATTATTATAGCAATCTTGATTTATTTCTTAACAATACAAGAAAAATTAAGCAATATTCTGTCATTTTTATTGATGAAATTCAGGATTATAAAAAAGAATGGGTAGAAATAATTAAAAAATGTTATTTAGAAGATAATGGAGAATATGTAGTTTTTGGAGATGAAAAACAAAATGTTTATGAACGAAAAATGGAAGTAGATAAAAAACCTTATACTGGAATAGGTGGTGCATGGAATTTATTAAAACAATCTTTTCGTTTATCCTCTAATATTGCTAATTTAGCTAGTAATTTTCAGCAAGAATTTTTTACTGATAAATATGAAATAGAAAAGGTGGAAATTAGCGAACATAATATATTTTCTTTTTCACAAAATATAGAATATATTTCTATGACTTCATTTTCTTCAGAAAAAATCACTAATTTAATTAAAGAAAAAGTAGAAAAATATGCTATTCACCCTAATGATATTTCTATTCAAAGTTCACGAATAGGATGTTTAAGAAAAATAGACTATTATTTTAGAAATACTCAAAAATTAAAAACAACTAGAATATTTGAAACTCAAGAAATCTATCAAAATTTAGCCGAAAAAAATCTCACTAGAAATAGATTTAGAAATACTTTAGAAACTATCAGAAAAAATAAAAAAAGACATTTTTGGATGAATACAGGAAATACTAAATTTTCTACCATACACAGCTTTAAAGGTTGGGAAATCGATACTTTATTTTTACTTATTGAAAAAGACTCAGAAAAAAACTGTTTTATAACTGATGAATTAATTTATACGGCTATTACTCGTTGTCGTAATAATTTATTTATCATCGATTTAGAAGGCAATCGTTATAAAGATTTTTTCCAATCTTTTTTATCATCTGATCACATCCGTGTTTAATCTCAAATCTCAATTATAAATTGTTAAATACTTAGGCAAAATTAATTGTGTATAAGTAGTCTAAGCCAAGGGGTTTAAACCCCTTGTTACCCATTGTTGCCAAAGGTTTAAGAAAGATAAAATCCACAATTAATGATACTCATTTACTTAATTGTTAATTTTTAACTACGTTTGATGTTCAAACACATTGTTATAATACATCAAATCTAAATCTACAAATAAAGAAATGGCTTCAAAACATCTTTTCGTTAACTCCCAACGATCTTCTCTTTGCAACATTGTAATTAGCTTTTGTCTTACAGGAATTAAATAACGAACATCATTAGCCGCATAACTTAGTTGTTCAGCTGATAAACTATTAACATTACCCCAATCTGAACTTTGAGCCTTTTTATCTAATTCTACCCCTTCTAATTCTTGTACAAGGCTTTTTAAACCATGACTTTGAGTATAAGTACGTGCAATTTTACTAGCTATTTTCGTACAAAAAATAGATGCTGTTTCCACATTAAAAGTATATTTGAATTGACAAACATCAAATCGAGCGTAATGAAAAATTTTCGTAATTTTAGAAGATTCTAATAATCTAGTCAAATTAGGAGCAGAAGTTTGCCCTTTCGTAATACGAATGGCGGTAACAAAACCTTGAGGATCACATATTTGTACTAAACAAAGGCGATCGCGCTGTGGTACTAAACCCATAGTTTCAGTATCCATAGCTAAACATTCTGCTTGGAGATACTGATTAAAAATATTTTCAGGTAAATCCCCTTCACACACTAAGAAATTATTTAATGACATTTATATAAAAGTTGAGAATTGAGAGATTGAGGATTAGAGATGAGGAATTTTTATTGTCCTCTTTTTTCTCTTGTGATTACTTATTACTTATTAATTATTCTTCTTGGTGACGAGGATAAATTTGCTCGGCTTCAGGACAATCATCTGACACAAGTATTTCACTATAACCACGAGGCACAGAAGCTAATTTCCGACTAATAGCACCAATGCTTTCAAGACGAACAAATTCTTCCCAAGAGCTATTCTCATAGTCTTCTTCCATTTCATAACGAATAGTAACTACATCGCCCTCGATGGCAATGACTTGAGCGTCTTCAATCCAACGTTGTTGATCTCGCAGGAAAATAGAGACATCACAACCTTCTTTATACATCTGATAAATTTTGCGGTCTAACATATACTTCTCCTTACACTGCTAAAGATCAAAATAATTTTTAGAATAATTGTAATGGTAAAACTTCTTAAGGCGAGTTTTTTTTTCAAAATCAAGGTAAATAAAAATGTCTATGGTAACTAATTTTTATCTAAGTTCGAGCTAAAAATAAGCGGTGACTGACTCTCATTGACACGTAGATTGTGTTTTTCATAAATTAATAAAACTTTCTCAAAAATATACAAAGACTGAGATTTTTTCTCCTTGTCCACTTTTCTACTCGTCCTTCTGTCTTGTCTTCATTATTTTTTTTCTATCGAACTGAAATAATTTTTAAGATTTGAGTACATAAACATTATTGGAAACATCAAAAATATTAAAAGCCATGAAGATAAACTTTGGATGGGCATGGTTATTTCTTAGGGAGAATTGATTCTAAAATTTTGAACTTATTGATCTATCGTAGCATTTTATTTGGATTAATCTTGATCTTATTAGATTGAATAATATTAAAAGTATATTCAGCGACCAATTTTGTTTGTTCTAACATGGCAAAATGTCCACAATCATTAATTTCATACACATTTTGTTGATGATGTTGAAAAAGAGTATGAAAACTAGCTAAATGTTTAACATATTGAGTTTCCATAATTTGATCTTGTTTTCCAGCGATAAAATATACGGGTTGATTTAAACGAGCTACTATTTGCGGTAAATAATGAACTTCATCTTCAGTGGTAGATTCTAATAATGAACCAATAGCCGCTTTTTCATCAGCGAATAAAAAATCTTTGAGTCTTTGTTTACCCCACCGAAGTTTTAAAGGTTTTTTGACCATCATTATAGCAAAAATAAAATCAAAAAATGGTATCTTCAACAACCATTGAGGACGAAATTTAACTAAGTTTTCTCCTGCTTTGCGAAAACGCTCAAATTCTTCTTGAAGATAAATTCCTCCCCCAGCATTGACACAAATCACTCCTTCGACAATATCACTGCAAATATCAGCTCCCCATAAAGCAATACTACCACCCAAAGAATGACCAATAAGCCAAGCATTTTGAATATTTAATTGAGTTAATAATTCTTTTAAATCTTCCGCATAACTATGTAAACTAAAAGATTTATTTTTTGATAATAGTTGATTCTTTTCATCACTTTCTTCCGTTGATGAAGATAAAATCTGAGAAGCGCCAAATCCTCTTAAATCATAAACTAAACAAGAATATTGATGCTTGAGTTGATCAATTAATGGTGTCCAATATTGACCACTTAATAACCATCCATGAATAAAAACCAATATTGGTTTAGATGAGTCGTAAGATTCACTTTTTGTAAATTCATAATAATGATTAACACCACGAATATTAATTTTATTCATCGATTTAGTTGGCTTTCACTACTTCCTAATACATTTTAGGAAACGATTAAATTCTTCCATTTTTTCAATATAACTCACAATGGTTAAAGAAAAAAATTGACTCCCAATATTGTATAAATTATTGTTAATGATATAAAATATTATGTTATCAACTATCAATTAGGCGGAAAGTCTTCGCCTCTCCTGTCTTCCGAGTCTTCCGATTTACCAGTTTTCGCCAGTAAATTATTTACTGCAACAAATTAGTAGGAATATTCAATACGTTTCCTTTTATATCAGTCACTACAATATCCCATTGACCATTATTAGCTATTTCAAAAGTTATTCTTTCACCGTTACTGCTAATCATGGCATTTCTAATTTCATTTTTGAGCTGAGTAATTAAAGGACGTTTTTGCTGAGTTGTACGATCATATAAAAATAAACTTGATTTTCCTTGCACTAAAGCAATAAATAATAAATAACGTCCATCCTCTGATATAGAAGGGCTAGAAGCAATTTCTTCTATAGAATTTAAACCGGGCAAATCAATTAAACGTCTATTTTTTGCATCAAATAAAAAAACATCTTGAGAGCTATTACGATCAGAAACAAATGTAATATACTGACCTGAAATAGAAGGATTTAATTCTGATGAACGACTATTAAAACTTTTATTATTATCAGAAAAAGAAAAACTTAATAATCGAGGATAATTACTACAACTGGTTAAGACAAAAACACACACACCAACATTGACAAAACGAAGTAATTTCACACTATTTACAAGCATTCAGCAAAAGAATAATTAAGAGTAGTTGAATGTAAAAAAAACTTTTAATAAAACATTTGTAAGCCCAAAAATATTATCATAAATTCAACGATTAAACAACTCTTAATTTACTAATTTGTTTTCCTTTACCTGAATTTAAACTACCTAAGATATTGTTGTTTTAGAAATAGTTATTCATGGACATATTTAGGGATTTATGGTTAAGGTATCTAAAAATTTAGCTTCTAGTTTATTTGGTGCAGTTCTTTTTACCGGAGTATTAACTGGTTGTGAAAGTAAATCTAATTCGTCCGTCAGTGCACCTAGTATTGATCCCAATCAAACAGTCATGATTAAAGGTGCTGGAGCTACATTTCCTGCTCCATTATATCAGCTATGGATACAGAAATATAGCGAAGAAAAAGATAAACAAAATATTAAAATTGCTTATGATTCCGTCGGTAGCGGTGCAGGGGTTAAAAATTTCTTAAGTGAAAATGTAGATTTTGGTGCTAGTGATGCACCTTTAAATGAAGAAGAAAAGCAAAAAATGCCTAAAAATAGGGGTAAGGCTTTACAAATTCCCATGACAGGAGGATTAGTTGTTTTTGCTTATAATCTCTCAAATTATGAAGGATTAGAGGATATTCGTCTTTCTAGGGATAGTTATTGTGGTATTGTTACTGGCAATATTACGAAATGGAATGATCCCCAAATTATGGCGGATAATCCTGATTTAAGATTACCAGATCTTCCCGTAATTTTTGTTCATCGTTCTGATGGTAGTGGAACTACTTTTATCTTTACAAGTCATATCGAAAAAGTCTGTAATGATTGGAAAGCAGGAGCAGGAAAAAAGGTTGAGTGGCCTTCGGGCATTGGGGCTGATGGAAATGAGGGAGTAAGTACGCAAATTCAACAAACTGATGGTGCTATTGGCTATATTGAGTATTCTTACGCTAAAACCAAAAATTTAAAAACAGCCACCATTGAAAATAAAGCAGGTAACTTTATTAAGCCTTCTCCTGAAAGTGCTTCTAAAGCATTTGCTAATACTAATGTCCCTGACGATTTTGCTTTGGTGATACCAGATACAGACATTACTGATGCTTATCCTATTGTCGGTTTAACGTGGTTGCTTCTATATGCAAACTATAATGATCCTAATAAAATAGAAGTTATTAAAAATTTTGTACAATGGAGTTTAATCGAAGGAGACCAAAATGCAAGTACTTTAGGTTATTTACCTATTCCTGATGATTTACAAGAAAAGGTGATCACTTCCCTTAATAATAGTTTTTAGTATCAGGCTTTGGGCTAGAGAAAATGAGTTGATTAGGTTATGATAAAACCCTCAAAAGTAATTCGTTACTAATATTTCTCTTTTGCCCTTTGCCGTTTATTTTTTATTATTAGAACAAGATCTAAGTTAAGTTTTACCATCCCGTAATAGCAGGAGTATCAAGAAAAGTTTTTTCCTGATTGTGTATCGAATTTTGATTTTTCGGAGTTTCTCTTACTTCGATACAAAAAGTTGCCGTATTAAAGCCACCAAAACGTTTTACAGTGCTAGTTCTCATCCTAATATCATCGGTGACAAACCAAAATCTTTCATGAATTGTCATGGTCTCATACTCTGTAGTTAAAACTAGAGCATCATCATGATCTAAGTAATATTCTCCAGCAACGGGTACTATTTCAGCATAACCTCTTTCTCTTAATAATTTACCTTGTCGAGGATTATCAGTGGCAGGAATTAAGGCAAAAACTGTCTCACCTTTGTGATCTTCATTTTCCTTATCCCATTGCATAGCACCATCCCACGTTACATAAGAACCACCAACAGATAATTCTGGTTCAAAGGAGTGCATTTGACAAATTTCGACTATTTTAGGGTCATTTTTGTTTAATGTCTCTACTTTAATTTCAGATCCTCCTGTTTCTGCTCTTCTAAAGGGTAAATGATGAGTTGTACGCTGCGATCGCCATTTTCCTGCACTATTTTGAAAAAAGGTTAAACCATCCATAAAATGTAAAAAAAATTTAGATTAACAGATTATCTTATCATAAGTAATTTATAAAGATGAATAGGAATAAAAATATTTTATTAATAAGAATTCAACTTTAATAAAGACTGAGAAAAAATTAAACCACTATAAAGTTGAAAAGCCTCATCCCAGATATTTTTCTCTCGATGAAAAAGATTAATATGAGATTCAATTTGTTTTAACATTTCAGGAAATTGTATCACCCCTTCGCCAAATAAATTAAAATCGGACCATAATTTTTGCTCAGGCATATTATTAGTTAATAAATTAATTAAAATTTGCCATTTTTCTTTAGAAGTTTTTTGTTCTTTGATCATCTTTAAACCTTGATCAAATTTATAAAAATTATCAGTAAATCTTAAAATTAAATTATTTGATAATAAATGTAAATCATAAAACTGTGCGTAATCTAGTATAGATTGTTTTCGATATGGTTTTCCTTTAGCATCAAAATTTAAAGTTAACTCAAAGATGGGAATTAAACCCTGTACTTTATTATTGATATTATTCCATTTGAATGTTATTTCTTTTTCTTTTTGCTCTTTATCTTCCACTAAAATAGTTACTTGTTCACTATCTTGAATAATATATTTTACTTGATAAACTACGATTTTATTAATGTTCTTAATCGTTTCACAAAAACAAGGTATATTAACTTGAGATAATTCTGTTTGCCAATAATTAAGTTCGCCTAAATGACCAGTTTTATATAAACGCCAACTACGAGTAGGTATTTGTAAAGTAGCAGTATAATTATCGATGTTCATAATTTTAGATAACTTAGGCGCTAAGATTTTTTTTTCAATTAAACTAACAGACTCTAAAATTAATACAGCTAAATCTTGACCATTTTCAATATTTTTAAAATCATTAATTTTTTTTTGCTTTATTTGTTTTTCAATTTCAACTATTCTTTCAATACTATCACGAATTATTTTAATTAAAGTTGGATCAGGATATATACTATCTTTAATAATTTGACGATAATTTGCTTCTGCTTCTTGGAAATTTCCTTCTCTTTCTAAAATTAATGAATAATAGTATTTTATCCATAAATTATCATAATCATCCATAGCTAATTGATTTAAAATTTCTTTAGCTTGATTATAATTTTTGTTCTCAATTGCTAGTTTTACTTCTTCAAACATTTTAATAATTTTATTTCGCTAATGGTTAATAATTAATCAATATTTTGAAATTTATTTTTTGTTATTAGTATTTAATTCTCAATTCTTATTTATTACTTATTTCACCAACAGAAGCGATTAAAGACATCGCCATAATCGGTGCAGTAACAGCCCTTAAAATTCTTTTACCTAAAGAAATTTCTTGAAATTTACAGTCAGTAGCTATTTGAACTTCATTAGGAGTCCATCCTCCTTCACATCCAGTAGCAATCACAATTTCCGAAGCATAATCAGATAAATCCCTTGTCAAAAAATTAAGTAAATGAGGTGCATTTGTACGGGCAACACCGATATATTTTGGAATATTTCTGTCACTCATCTTCTTGAAAGCCTCAAAAATAGATACTGGTTGGGCAATATAAGGCACTATTTGTCTTTCTGATTGTTCTGCCGACTCTATCGCTATTTTACGCCATCGTTCCAATTTATTGTCTTTGGGTTTTAATAAAGTGCGCTCACTGATGACGGGCTGTAATTGATTGACTCCTAATTCTGTGGTGCAACGAATAATATCTTCAAAACCATTCCCTTTTGGTAAAGCAACTATTAAAGTCACAGAAGAATTCAATTCCCGATTTTCTTGAAGATAATTAATAATTTCTCCTCCTCTATCTGTCAATTTTACCAACCAACAATTTCCTTTCCCATCTAAGGCGATAAAATTTTGTTCATTATTGAGTCTAACTACTCGACGTAAATAATGTTCTTGTTCTGAAAAAAGGTTAATCAGATTATCTTGTTTTTGATGAGGATTAATAACTAAACGGTATAACAAACTAATTAAAATTTTAAGCTAACTTGATTATTTTTTTACTATAACGATATTTATTTAATTTCTGAATCTAATTTTTGACTCTAATTCCTAGTGTATGAATTATTATATAACTATAAAGCTATTTAAGATTTTAAAAAGATATAAGCTAATAAAAATTATCATACTGTTTTTATTAACCATAACGATCAATTTTTCCGTAGCTGACCCCAGTTTAGCGAATATTATCAAACAAACAGAAGGACAAGGACAAATGCTATATCAAGCCAGAAATCGCCTAGTAGATAATAACGGGAATAGGGAGAATATAATTTTGTAGGAATATTACCTCAATTAGCAGAAGAAAAATCTATCACCGTATCACTACCTGTTAAGGAAACATATCTGACTCTCAAAATACCTTATCCCGTTTTATTGGAATGGCAAGAAATCGCCAACAAATAATTATTAGTAGCCAGAGAAGTTTGCTCATGAGGATGAAAAAAGCGGAAAAAATCAAAAATAAACTGACTTATTTTTATGTAGCATTATTTCTATCTTTAATTATTCATGTTTAATTTTTAACTTATAGTTGGCAATCTATACAAAACTTAATACAATAAGAAAGAGATTCACTAAGTATAAATTACTATTAGTCATGATTAGTTCAGAATTTCCGTGGCTTACCGCAATTATTCTTTTTCCATTCATAAGTGCCTTTGCGATTCCTCTTATTCCTGATAAATATGGTAAAAATATCAGAAACTATGCTCTTAGCGTTGCTTTAATCAATTTTTCTTTAATAATTTACGGTTTCTGGCAAAATTATACTACTACTACTAAAGATTTTCAATTACAGGAATCTTATAGTTGGTTACCTCAAATTGGTTTAAATTGGGCATTAGGAGTTGATGGTTTATCAATGCCCTTAATCATCTTATCAGGTTTAATTTCTACCCTTGCAATTCTTGCTTCATGGCAAGTCAAACACAAATCTAAATTATATTTTTTCTTATTATTAGTTTTATATAGTGCTCAAATCGGTGTATTTGCAGCTCAAGATTTATTTTTATTTTTTATTATGTGGGAATTAGAATTAGTTCCCGTTTATTTATTAATATCTATTTGGGGTGGGAAAAAACGCCTTTATGCCGCCACAAAATTCATTCTTTACACCGCCTTAGCTTCTATTTTCATTCTCGTTGCTGGTTTAGCCATGGCATTTTATGGGGATAACTTCACCCTTAATATCGCTGAATTGGGCATGAAAAATTATCCTATAGCTTTAGAAACATTAGCTTATGTAGGATTCTTAATCGCTTTTGGTGTAAAACTACCTATTTTTCCATTCCATACATGGCTGCCAGATGCCCATAGCGAAGCCTCAGCCCCTGTATCGATGATTTTAGCCGGAGTTTTGTTAAAAATGGGGGGATATGGTTTAATTCGCTTCAATATGGAGCTTTTACCTGATGCTCATATCAAATTTGCTCCTTTATTGATTACATTAGGGGTAATTAATATAGTTTATGGTGCATTTACTGCCTTTGGACAAACTAACCTTAAACGTCGTTTAGCTTCTTCTTCTATTTCCCATATGGGATTTGTTTTAATTGGTATCGCTTCCTTTACTGACTTAGGTTTAAACGGTGCGATGTTGCAGATGTTGTCTCACGGTTTAATAGCCGCCGCTTTATTCTTCCTTTCAGGAGTTACTTATGAAAGAACTCATACCCTAATGATGGATGAAATGGGAGGCATGGGAAAAATAATGCCAAAAACCTTTGCTTTATTTACAGCAGTTTCTATGGCTTCTTTAGCTTTACCCGGCATGAGTGGTTTTGTCAGTGAATTGAGTATTTTCTTAGGAGTTGCCCAAAGTGATGCTTATAGTTCAACTTTTAAAGTAGTTATCCTCTTTTTAGCTGGAGTTGGTTTAATTTTAACTCCTATTTATTTACTTTCAATGTTAAGAATCGTTTTTTATGGTAAACAAGAAACCAGTTTAAAATTAGAGGGTTTTTCTTTTGATGCTAAACCTCGTGAAATTTTTATTACTGCTTGTTTAATTTTACCAATTATCGCTATTGGTTTATATCCTAAAATTGCGATGGATAGTTATGATGTGAAAACAGTTGAAATAGCTAGTAAAGTTCGATCTTCTTTAGAAGTTATTGTCTTAAAATCTGATCTTAATTCTGAAGCTAATTTCACAATTGCAGATATTAATCATTAATAATTAACAATTAACAATTAACAATTAACAATTAATCTCTGATTACCTGAGATAAAACCCATTTAATCTGCTTCCTTTTAAATTAGTCACAAATAAAAAAACTCATAAGCTAAAACGCATTTAACTTGCATTTTTTCAAACTAATGAAAACACCTAAAAATCTTGCCCATTGCCTATTGCCTGTCTTTACCACTAGCTTATCTTGTGCATAGTTGTTATTGCAAGAGTGCTGATTAGACATCTTTAAAAAAAGAAACTTAAAATTAATTATTGTTTAAAAATCATCAATTGCCTATTGATTACCTAAAGATTTAACCACTGTGCAACGGTAGGTGGCAACGGTAATAAAATGGTAATTAACAAAATTAGTGCTAGTAATCCTAAAAAGTCTCTAACATTATCCAATTCTGTAACATCATTTAAAGCTGGTTGATCTGTCACTGGCATAAATATTAAAATTATTGCCCATAACAAAAATTCTCCCCGTACTAGAGCTAACATTATGACTAAAATTCGAGTTATCTGTCCGATGATTAGAGCTTTTCCTTGTCCAAACATAGCATGAACCATATGTCCCCCGTCAAGTTGTCCTACGGGCATTAAGTTTAAAGCGGTGATGATTAAACCTATATAACCTGCTACGGCGGCTGGATGTAAACCAATGGCTTGATCTGCTACTAATTTACTACCTAATGCAATTTTACTAATAATAGCAAACAAAAGAGAAAAGCGAGGATCTAATGCTTCAAAATTTAACATATTTATCTGTTCAGGCATTGGTACTACTTTAGAATAGGCTAAACCCCATACTAATACTGGTATAGTTACTAAAAATCCACCAATAGGGCCTGCGATCGCCACATCAAAAACTGCTTTACGATTAGGCATAGGAGATTTAATGGAAATAAAAGCACCAAAAGTACCTAAAAAGAAGGGAATAGGAATAAAATATGGTAAAGTTGTACGAATTTGATAGTAAACGGCGAAAAGATAATGACTTAATTCATGAATACCTAAAATAGCAATTAAAGATAAACTATAGGGTAATCCTTGCAAAATTAAGAATGGATTTGTTTCTAATTCTGAAACTTGTACACCACTAATTTCTGCACCAATAATAGTAGTTGTCAAAATGGTTAATAATAATAATACTAAAGCCATACCCGGACGAGTTAATTTTTCTTGGGGTAATTTTTCTTGAGCTTTATTAGAATAAGGATTTGGTACTAATGCAAAAAAAGGTTGACCTTGTAATGTTTCTTGAAAGATAACTAAAAAACGATCCTCAAAAACTTTTTCTAAATTATTCTTAACCATTGGATAAGCTTTTTCTGGTGCTGTCATTAATTTACCCATACACAAAATTGCTTGAGGTAAATAATCAATTTTTTGTAGATAATAAACTCCCCAAGGAAAGCAATCTCTTAAGGCTTTTTCTTCTTGTGCGTTGATAGGATGAGGTGGCTTATTTTTTTCTTTATTTTCAGATTCAGATTCTGGAGGTGATTTTTCTAAATTTTCCATCGTAGATGGAGATTGATGATCCGATTCTTCTTTTTTTGGTGGTATTTTACCTATTTCAATCAACCAAATGTAGAGTAAAGGGGAAAGAAGTAAAGGAATAAAGATGAGAATTGGTGGCATGGAATTTTGATTCGGATTAATCATATACCATCCTGCCCAAATTAACGGTGGACTCATTAAGGCTAACCATAATAACCAAATGGGAGTGGTGGTAATTTTGCCTATATTTCGTTTAATTACCATATAACTAATGGTACTGAGCAAGAGAAAAAGAATAATTAATTCCATGTTTATTTATAATAGTAACGCTGTCAGCTATTTTTAGGATTATCTTGAAAAAAAAGAAGATAGTAAATAATCAATAATTTTAAAATGAACTCTAATCTTAATTCTACAGAAAAAAATAACCATCAGACAAACCAGACTAATCCCCGTTATAAATCTCCAAAACTTATTTTAGAAAATATTTTTGCTTTTTCTCCTAATCGGGATACCCTAGGAGGTACTTCTTATCTACTGATTCATCCTAAAGGAAATATTTTAATTGATTGCCCATTATGGAATGAATTTAATCAAAAATTTTGTCTTGAGAAAGGAGGTGTAAAATATTTATTTTTAACTAATCGTGATGGTATTAGTAAGCATATTAGTCAAATAAAAAAAGAACTTGACTGTGATTTAATTATTCAAGAACAAGAGGGTTATTTATTACCTCATCAAAACCCAATTACTTTTGTTCAAGATTATCAAATATATGATGATTGTCAACTGATATGGACATCTGGTTATTCTCCCGGATCTTCTTGTTTATATTATGATGGTAATGGTGGAGTTTTGTTCTCAGGCAGACATTTATTACCTATTGGAAATAATCAAGTTACCGCCTTAAAATTAAAAAAAACGTTTCATCATCCAAGACAATTACGTAATGTAAAGTTATTATCTCATCGCTTTTCAAAAGAGAATTTAAACTATATATGTCCGGGAGCAAATACAGGTTATTTACGGGGTAAAGGTTTTATTGATAATGCTTATACGAGTATGAGTATTCTTAACTAGAATGTGATGAAAAAGTTTTTTGGTGAAGGTAGGAGATAGGATGTAAGCTGAATTCAATATAAGAATAAGAGACAACTGACTCTCGTTGACAAGCTGACACAGAGATAGGGGGATTATTTTTTTTGTTAATCAATCAAATTATTTTAAAAATGCACAAGTATTGGGAAATTTTTTCTCATGTAGTATTTCTTAACAATTGTTTTTCAATGTTATAAACTAAATGTATTATATTATAGAAAATAAGTAAAATTTGAAATGTTGACCGTTAAAAAATCATCAGAAAAATAGGTAAAAAAAGAATGTGTTTAATCTTTTTTGAAGTTTTATCTTGTTAGAGAAAAATAAATAACAAGATAATTATATAAACCTGTCGATAATATAAAAAAAATGGGGATAATTGCAATGCCTAAAATTCTAGTCATAGAAGATGAAAGTAATATTGCCAAAAATATCAAGCAAATTTTAGATTTATCAAATTTTCAAACTATCATTGCCAAAGATGGAAAAGAAGGATTAAGTTTAGTAAAAAAAGAAAACCCCGATTTAATTTTATGTGACATAATGATGCCAGAATTAGATGGTTATCAAGTATTAACTGAAATCAGAAAAGATGATGATAATGGGAATCTACCCTTTATTTTTTTAACGGCTAAATCAAATAGTCAAGATTTTCGTAAAGGAATGAATTTAGGTGCAGATGATTATTTAATTAAACCTTTTACTTCTGAAGAATTATTAAAAGGAATCACAACTCGTTTAGAAAAACAGGCTAAAATTAATAACAAAAATCAAACTTTACTTGATAAACTGAGTTTTAAAATTCAAAAAACATTACCTCATGAATTATATACACCGTTAAATGGAATAATTGTTTCTGGAACTTTGCTACATGAATATGCAGATACCATGAAGGTCGAAGAAATTAAAGAAATAGCAAAGATTTTGGTAGAATCTTCTCAACGATTAAAAACTTTGAGCGAAAAATTTTTACTTTGTACTTATTTAGAATTAATAATCAATAATCCTGAAAAATTACAGACTATTCATGAGAAAAACTATGAATGTAACACTAAAAATATTTTATCGACAATCGCTGAAAAACAAGCCAGAAAAATTCAAAGAGAAAATGATTTAAAATTAGAGTTAGAAGACATTAATATTAATATGTCTGAAAGTGATTTTGTGAAAATAGTTGAAGAATTAGTTGAAAATGCTTTTAAATTTTCTAATAAAGGTGATGAAGTTATAATTAGAACAAATATTAATGATGATAATTATCTCAATCTTTTTATTCAAAATCAAGGTCAAGGAATGACATTAGAAGAAAGAGAAAATATAGCGGCATTTATGCAGTTTCATAAAGATATTTATGCCCAAAATGGTTGTGGATTAGGTTTAATTATTGTGCAAAAAATCATTGAAATTTATCAAGGTATTCTTTTTATTGAAAGTGTACCTCATGAACAAACAACAATTCACATTCTACTTAAGCGATAATTGATTGTAATCATTATTTCTAATTCCCTTATTGGTAATTTTTGCAGTTATCCACCTGTCCACTTGTCCATCTGTCTTGCCTTCACCTTTTTTTTGTCGAACTGAGGTGATACCCTGACGGAATTTTCAATTTAGTCAAACATCTCAGTTATGGTATAATTTGAGAGATTTTAAACCAATAAAATGAGCAATGGCACAGACACGCGCAAAAATAGCAGTGGATGCAATGGGCGGAGATAACGCCCCAGATGAGATTGTTGCTGGTGCAATCCGAGCCGCAGCAGAACTCGAAGTCGATATATTATTAGTCGGTGATCCTGATGCAATTCAGGCACAAATAGAAAAACATGGTAACACTGTCAACAATATCGAAATTGTACCTGCTGATGGTGTTGTCTCTATGGATGAAGAAGCTCTCGTGGGTGTTCGCCGAAAACCTAACGCTTCCATCAATGTAGCCATGAATTTAGTAAAAGAAAACCGTGCTCAAGGGGTAGTCTCCGCAGGTCATTCTGGGGCGGCAATGGCAGCAGCATTACTAGGATTAGGTAGGATTAAGGGTATTGATCGTCCCGCTATTGGGGCTGTTTTTCCTACGATGTATGCCAATAAATCGGTAATTGTGCTAGATGTGGGGGCAAATGTTGACTGTAAACCTAAGTATTTAGAACAATTCGCTCTCATGGGTTCGATTTATAGTAAATATGTTTTAGAGGTTGAAGATCCTAAAGTAGGTTTAGTGAATATCGGTGAAGAATCTAGTAAGGGTAACGAATTAGCTAAGGAAAGCTATAAATTATTAGAGAATAATCCTAAAATTTCTTTTCTTGGCAATGCTGAAGGTAGAGATGTTTTGTCGGGAGATTTCGATGTAATTGTTTGTGATGGTTTTGTGGGAAATGTTCTCTTAAAATTTGCGGAAGCAGTGGGAGAAATTATGTTACAAATCATTAAAGAGGAATTACCCTTCGGCATCAGAGGTAAAATTGGCACAGCGATTTTAAAACCTAACCTTAAACGCATTAAGCAAAGAATTGATCACGCTGAACATGGAGGGGCGTTACTTCTTGGAGTTAATGGTATTTGTATTGTCAGTCATGGTAGTTCCCAAGCACCTTCTATTTTTAACGCCATTCGCATTGCAAAAGAAGCTATTGGTCATAATGTGATCGAGAGAATACAAAATGATCAGTATCAAGTGGAAAAAGAGGTAACCGTTGACAGTTGATAGTAAATAGTTGATAGTGAAAAAAGGAATAGAGAATAGGGAAGAGCTAGAATTTTTTGATCTGAGTCTCCTAGTTTTCCCTAATTATTGATTCCTAATGGCTAATTACTAATTATTTAAGGAGTAGATCATTGGAGCAGGTAAAAAAAGGCGTAACTATTATCAGTAGTGGTTCAGCAACTGCTACACAAGTTTTAGATAATCATGATTTGAGTAAAATAGTTGATACTTCTGATGATTGGATAAAAACCCGTACAGGTATCAGAAAACGTCATATTTCTGCTGTTAATTCTCTTAGTGATTTAGCTTCTCTCGCCGCACAAAAAGCTATTCTCAACGCTGGGTTGACTCCTGCGGATATTGATATGATTATTCTTGCCACTTCTACCCCTGATGATTTATTTGGTAGTGCTAGTCAAATACAGAGTATGATCGGTGCGACAAAAGCCGTTGCCTTTGATTTAACGGCCGCTTGTTCTGGTTTTGTCTTTGCTTTGATTACTGCTAGTCAATTCATCCGTAATGGTGTTTATGAAAATATTGTCATCATCGGTGCTGATTGTCTTTCTCGTTGGGTGGACTGGACTGATCGCACTACTTGCGTACTTTTTGGTGATGGGGCTGGGGCTGTTGTTTGTCAAGCTAGTGAATTTAGCGATCGCCTATTAGGTTTTGAAATGTGTAGCAATGGTAAGCTCAATAATGCCCTAAATCTAGCTTATCAAGGGGAGATAAAGAATATTGGTCATAATAAACAAATTGTGCAAGGTGGATTCGGTAAAATCACGATGAACGGTAGAGAAGTTTATCGTTTTGCCGTTAATAAAGTACCAGAGGTAATCGAAAAAGCACTATTTAGAGCAGATTTAACTACAGAACAAATAGACTGGCTAATTTTACATCAAGCAAATCAAAGAATTATTGAAGCCGTCGCTGAAAGATTAAATATTCCTAGTTGGAAAATCATTAGTAATCTCAGCGAATATGGTAACACTTCCGCCGCTTCTATTCCCCTCGCTTTAGATGAAGCTGTTAGTCATGGAAAAATTCGCAATGGTGACACCATCGTAACTTCTGGTTTTGGTGCCGGTTTGACTTGGGGGGCTGCAATTTTTAAATGGGGTGCTTTTGAATAAAATAGTTAGAAATTCAGGATAAAAAATTAGCTAACTTTCAGTTGACTAAGATTTTTATTTTTTTGATCTTAAATGCAAATATAACAGTTATGATTGAAATAGATTTTGTTCTAAGTGAATTTAAGGTCACTTTCAATCCCTATTGTTAACCTCCCATTATGACAACAAAGATCACGGAAATTAGATGTATCAATAAAAGATGTAAAGCATCAAATCTTTTAGAAAATACATTCTGTCATCGTTGTCGGACTCCTCTGGTTAAACGTTACTTACGTATTGGAGGATTGTTAACTAAAGACTATCCTATCGGAGAATTAGTCGAAAATCGCTTTTTTGTTTGTCAACGAAATATTGTCATAGATACTAAACCTAGTATAGCTCCTATCTTACCTGAACATATTGCTGATGAAGTTATACCTTATCTAAAATTATTTTCCCATCGTTTGCATATACCTCAAGTTTACGGCTATATAGACCAAGAATTCTCAGCTTGGTTATTAGAATATGAAAGCATTCCTCTTGATGAGAAAGGCGATTTATTATATCCGAGTTTATTTCCTGATATTGAATTGAGTTTTTCAAATGCTTCACCTTTACGGCAGGTAAATTGGTTATGGCAAATGGTACAACTTTGGAAACCATTGGCAAAACGAAAAGTATTATCTAGTTTATTTTTACCCAATAATATTAGAGTTGGAGGGGGAATTATTAAATTAATTGAGTTAAAAATTGATGAAGATAGTAGTCCTAGTTTAGTCGATTTAGGAAATTTATGGTTTGATTGGCTACCAAAATTAAATCCTTTAATTCAAGATATTTTTGAAAAAATTATTTTATCTTTACAGCAAAGTCTTTTTGATAATACTGATCAAATTTTAGTTATTTTAGATCAAATTTTATATATTTTAGGTAATAGTTATTATCAAAGAAAATATCAAATAATTACCGCTAGTGATCCTGGTAAAAAAAGAAATAACAATGAAGATTGCTGTTATCCTAAAGTTAATAAACTTAAAAGTACGAGATCAAGTTTAGAAACTTTAGCTATCGTTTGTGATGGTTTAGGAGGGCAAGATGATGGAGAAATTGCTTCTAATATGGCTATCGAAATTATCCAAAAAGAACTAGAAGATTCTTATAAAAAAACCTTAAAAGAAACTTTACAAAATAAATATTGGACACCTTTAATTGACGCAGAAAAAATTTATAATGCTATTTATAAAGCCAATGATAAAATCACAAATATTAATAATACGAAAAAACGGAAAGATAAAGAAAGAATGGGTACGACAACTGTCATTACAATGGCGATCGCCCACGAAATATATTTAGCTCATGTAGGAGATTCTCGTATTTATTGGATTACAAAAGACAGTTGTCATCAAGTGACAGTAGATGATGATTTAGCTACAAGAGAAGTACGACTAGGTCATGGTTTTTATCGAGAAGTAATCCGAAATCCTCAAACAGGGGCATTATTACAGGCTTTAGGGATGGAATCTTCCCGTCGTTTAAAAGTCCATATTCGACGATTTATTTTAGATGAAGATAGTATATTTTTATTATGTTCTGATGGATTATCTGATTATGATCGAGTCGAACAATATTGGAAATCAGAAATATTACCGATCATTAAACAAGAAATTAATATAGAAGAAGCGGCAAAAAAAATTATGGATATAGGTATTAATAAAAATGGTCATGATAACATCACAATTGCTCTACTTCACTGTCAATTAGAAGAAAAAAAACCTGATGATCATGACGGAAAATTATCATGGCAATATTTACAAGAAATAGTCTCTAATTTACCTCAGCCAAAAGGAGAAATTAAATTGAATAAAACTCAAAATATTACTAATAATAATTCAATTAATTTTCTACTTAATCAGCCAAAAATAATCTTATTAATCGTCAGCTTAATTTTAATACTTTTAGGCATTTTATTATGGCATCAAAATAAATCTGCTCAAAATAAGTCTATGATTAATGAAAACTTATTCTTAATGATGTAGATAAGTAAGAGTTAAGTAACTTTTAAAAATAATTATTAATTATTAGTTGTTATAACTCTATTTTTCGGACTAAATTATCTAAATCATCGGGGGTAATATTGATATTTGCTAAAATATTTTGAGTAAAATAAGATAAGTTGTTTTGATCTAAATAGAGAAAATCTTGAGAATTAAAAGTATAAAAAGATTTATGACGAGATTTTTGTACATATTGCCAAAATCTTTTCATGATAAAATAACAAAAAATTAAAGGTAATTGTTGTTCAATTATATTTGCTTCACTATCTGAATTACAAATATTATTAATGGTTATATATTCACCATTATTTTTACTAAAAATTAAACTACATTTTGGCTCATCATCAACAAAAGAAATAAAAATATGATCCCAATAATCCCAAGGAATTAAATCATATTTTTCATCACATTTATATTGAGATTGATTTGATAGAAAAAGAGGGTAATCTAAAATTAAACCTTCTAAAGTGAAAATTAAAAAAGTATCAAATATTTTTGTTTCTAGGAATGTATTAGAAAAACTCTCTACTTGAAAATTTGAGCCAAAAAATAAAGATGATTGATTTTTACCTAAAGATTTTTGAATAATATTACTTACTGATAAAATTTTATTTTCATGATTTGTAACTAACCCAGAAATTCCATCATTAATATTTTTACCATCATCCATTAAAAATAAGGGAATTAAGTTTTCACTTTCTAAAACTAACAAAAATTTGATCACTAAACTAGCAGATTGAGATTCATCAGGAAAAATATAGCTAAAAAGATTATTGAAGTTAGATTGAATCATATTCATTGTCATCATACATCACCATTGATAGTTTCTATTTGTTTATCCAGTGACTTTTTCAACTTTATGCAATTTCTCAAAAAAAAATTAGTACCCTATCCCAAAATTCTCTATCTATAATTAATTTGAACTTGATTTAACCTTCAAAATCTAAAAAAATGTTATTACATCCCCATCAGCGCACGAAACTTGATGATAGCGAAGATAGTTTTTTCTATTCTTTCCCTCGTTTTGTCAATCACGTAGATGATAATTTTATTAATCAATTAACCGAACTTTATCGACAACAATTAAAGCCTAATAGTCGAATTTTAGATTTAATGAGTAGTTGGGTATCACACTTACCATCAGAAATAGAATTTACCCATATTGAAGGGCACGGTATGAATGAAGAAGAATTAAAGAAAAATAAATCCTTAAATCATTATTTTATCCAAAATTTAAACCAAAATATTGAATTACCCTTAAAAGATCAAGATTTTGATGCAGTTTTATGTGCAGTTTCCGTACAATATTTACAATATCCCGAAGCAATTTTTAGTGAAATGGCGAGAATTTTAAAACCCAATGGAGTAGCAATTATTAGCTTTTCTAATAGAATGTTTTATCAAAAAGCTATTTCTGCATGGCGTGATGCTACTGATAGGCAAAGAATACACTTAGTTAAATCCTATTTCCAATCAGTACCAGATTTTAGTCCACCTCAAATAGTTGCTACACAACCAGAAATACCTGCTATTTTACAAATGTTTGGTATTGGCGGTAGAGATCCATTTTATGCACTTTTTGCTCATAAAAATTAAATGTTTTTCTCTCACACTTTTCGTTAGAATGAAATCAGGAACAATAGGCAAATTTACTGGGTACATAAGACTTATGAGTAGTGGCAAAACAACAGAATCGACTTCTCTATCCCAACGGGAATTAGAAATATTAGAGTTAGTGGCCACTGGCTTAACCAATCATGATATTGCTGAAAAATTAGAAATCAGTAAAAGAACTGTAGATAATCATATCAGTAATATTCTCACGAAAACTAAAACTGATAATCGAGTGGAGTTGGTGCGTTGGGCTTTACAATGGGGCAAAATTTGCATCGATGAAATTAACTGCTGTATATTACCTAATCCTTCTGATTCTTCTTCCGTTGCCATTGTTGAATAAAACTAAAAATTTTGAGAACAATCTCTTAACCAAAGTTTGATGGCTTGTCCTATTGTACCTTCTGTGGTGTCAATAGGAGGAGAAGAAATAAAGTTTTGATCGGGAGAATTATCAGGATAACCGAATTTCGTTAATGCCATAACTAATTTCCAATCTTGTGGAGTTTTTGTTAATATTAACCAATGAAAATTTTGGGTCTCGATGATACGATTATTAGTTGAATATTGTTTTTCTAAAGTAGTAAAAAAAATCTGATAAGTGTTACTATAATTATTAGATTTTAGTAAACTTTTATATTGACTTTGATTCAATAATAAAGGATCTAAATCTGGTTTTCCAGCCGTAATAATAAATAGAGGAAAAAACTCTAAAGGATGAGAATAAATGCGATTTCTTTGAATAACTCTATTGGCGTAATCAGGAATATCATTAACTAATAAATTTGCTAAATCTTCTAAATTATCTCCACACTTTTTATGATTAATTGAGGTGTCGGCTAAAGCAATTTTTGGCAAAATATCGGATAAAAATAAGCAATTAAAAATAGTGAGTATTGATAATAAATATCTATTTAGCAAATGACTAATTACCATAATTTTTAGTTAATTTTGTACATTCTTAAGTTTTAATTTCTTCTATAATTTTAGACCATGCGATCGCAGGATTTTCAGTTTGAGTAATAGGGCGCCCGATAACAAGATAATCTGCCCCTTGTTGTAGTGCTTGTTTTGGAGTCATAATCCTTTTTTGATCTCCTGCCGAAGCCCATATAGGACGAACTCCAGGACATACCAATAAGAAATCTTTTCCACATACTTCTTTTAATTTTAGTACTTCATGAGGAGAACAGACAGCACCATCAATGCCACACTCTTTAGCCATCAAAGCATTATTTAAAGCATATTCAGGCAACTCTAGGGGAATTTTGAGATCAAAAGCTAATTGTCTGGTGTTAATACTCGTTAAAACGCTAATAGCTAACAATTTAAGACGGGTATCCCCGCTATTCTTTACTACTTCTTTGGCGGCAGTTAAGGCTTCTCTACCTGCGGTGGCATGAATGGTTAATAAATCAACTTGATGCTTTAAAGCTGATTGGGTGGCACTTTTAACAGTATTGGGGATGTCGTGAAATTTAAGATCCAGAAAAATACGTTTGTTTTCATCTTTTAAAAACTTAAGTATATCTGCACCGGTAGCGACAAATAACTCTAAACCAACTTTCCAAAAAGTTACTTCTGGTAATAATTTGATTAATGCGATCGCCGAATCTAAATCAGAGACATCGAGAGGTACAATAATTTGATCTTGATTCATCGTTATATTTTAATAAAGACTTATAAATTTATTTTGAAAATGGATATAAATTTTAATATTTTAGAGTAAATTGTCAAAAATATTTAAGATTTATTCGCTGAAGAATTTTTCTAAATCTCTGCAACTATTAATAACTTTTGTAATTATAATTCCATTAGTTTGAGGATAATAAAAAATAATATAATCATCAACGAAAAAACCGTTTAAACTAGGTTTAATTTTATAATAATTTTTATCTAAATTTGGAAAATTAGTCACTAAATTACATTTATTCCTAATACTATCAAACAGATTACTCGCACTTCTTCTACAAATAAATACAAAAGTCCCCATAGTTGGGGATTTAGGGGCAAAACTAATTAGTATAAAAATGACGTAATACAATAAATATCATCAGTTAGCCTAATTGATTAGTAAGGGGTTTTGATTCTCTGATTTTTAAAATAATGAAACCCAAGTAGAGTGAAAAATACAAAGATTTTTGACTAACAATAATATAATTTTTAGAAAAAATCTTCCTGTCCACTTATCCTCTAAATCCAAAACAGAAATTTTTGGCTCAACTTTGAAAATCCCTTGATTTATTAAGGGCTATAAGCTAGAAATTAAGAATATTAGTTTGAATATTCGTAAGTTTCTCCATCACAAACTTGTACTTTTGACTGTATTAATTCACCTACGCCAACAGAACCATCATCCGATGGACCAAGAACACCCTTGAAATCATAAAGACAATCTTCTCTTCCATCATCAATGGTTATCTCTACAGACTGACCGGGTAATAATACATCAGTACCCAAGATATCATCTTCCCAATCATCACTAGATGGTGGAGAAGCATAAAATTCCAGAAGAGGACGATCTGTATTATTCTCTAAGGTAAATGTTGCGGATTCGGTTTCTGCTAAAGCAGGATAAAGAAAAGACAAAGCCATTGATAAACCTAATACATTGGTAGAAAACAGTCTTTGAATATTTATTTTTTTCATAATTAAACAATGTCAATATTATGTGATCTAATAGAATATTATCTTGATTAATGATCAATTTTTCTGAATTTTATACTGCTCTATTATTTTGAAAAGGAGAAAATATATGAATAGTTTTGATAATTGAAGATTTCGGAATTAATTAATGTAAGAAATGACGTACTCCAGTAAATACCATGACCAAACCCAATTCATTAGCGGCTTTAATGGAGTCTTCATCACGGATTGAGCCTCCGGGTTGAATAATGGCAGTGATACCAGCTTCGGCGGCTGTTCGGACAGAATCATCAAAAGGAAAAAACGCATCACTAGCTAAAAATGCCCCAGAAGAGTCTTCTCCTGCTTGTTCTAAGGCAATTTTTACTGAGCCGACTCGGTTCATTTGCCCTGCACCAACTCCAAGGGTAGTAAGATTTTTGCTGATAACGATGGCATTAGATTTAACGTGTTTAACAATTTTCCAAGCAAATAATAATTCTTGTAATTCAGTTTCTGTGGGTTGTTTTTCCGTGACAATTTGCCATGTTTCTGGTAATTCTATCGCTACATCATTTTCTTGAATTAAAAATCCTCCTGCGATCGCTTTGATGTTATCTTGACTACCAGCGTTTAAATCTGACAATAACAGTACTCTGAGATTAGATTTTTTAGCTAAAATGGCTTTGGCTTCTTCCGTAATATTCGGGGCAACAATACATTCTAAAAAGATTTTACTCATGGCTTTAGCCGTAGGTGCATCGAGAGGTTGATTTAAAGCCACAATCCCCCCAAAAGCAGACACAGAATCAGCATTATAAGCCTTTTGATACGCCTCAAAAAGAGTTTCCCCTACTGCCACACCGCAAGGATTTGTGTGTTTTATAATCACTGCTGCAAGTTCACTACTAGGAAATTCACAGACAATTCTTCTAGCGGCTTCTAAATCAACTAAATTGTTATAGCTTAATTCTTTACCTTGTAATTGATTTGCCCCCGCCCAACCTTTAGCCTCGCTTCCGTTTTGATACCAACTAGCTTTTTGATGGGGATTTTCACCATAACGAAGAGTAGCGATTTTTTTCCCTCCAATACCATAATAATCAGCAGATTCCGGGTTAATTTGGGCAAAATAACGACAGATGGCTTGATCATAATTGGCAGTCATGGCGAAGGCTTCAACGGCTCTGGCTTGACGAAACTCAAGGGTAGTTTTTCCTTGATTAGCTCTTAATTGTGCCAAATAATCCTCATAACGAGCAGGATTACTTAAAATAGTTACATGGGCATAGTTTTTTGCACTGGCTCTTACCATAGCTGGACCGCCAATGTCTATTTGTTCTATAGCATCTTCTATCGTACAATTTTCTTGGGTAATGGTTTTTTCAAAGGGATATAAATTAACGACAACTAAATCAAAAGGGCGAATTTGATTAGCTTGTAAGTCTTCTTGATGGGATTCTAATTCTAATCTTGCTAAAATACCGCCATGAATGCGAGGATGTAAGGTTTTGACTCTGCCGCCTAAAATTTCAGGAGATTGAGTATAGTCACTAACTTTAGTAACGGGAATACCAGCCGATTGTAAAGTTTTTGCTGTGCCACCACTACTGATAATCTGGAAATTAAATTCTTCTACTAATGTTTTCGCTAATTCTACAATGCCTGTTTTATCGGATACACTTAATAAGGCTAAACCTGTCATTATGGCTTCTACTTTCAATGATTTTTCTGTTTCATTATACTGAGATTTTGCACGAAAATATATCGCTATCATTAATGATTAATCATTAGTTATTCATTTTCAATTATTAACTGTCATCTCCTAACTAATCTATAATAGTTATAAAGAATAAGCCATGAAAATAAACAATTAAGTAATATTAAGATTTATTGGGTTATATTAGTTATTCTGGGTAAAATTACATGAGTGAAGTACAAGAATTTCGTCATATTTTCGTTATCGAAGATCGTAAAGGTAGAAGAATTGTTTCCCTAGAAGAAAGTAACTATACATTAGGTCGAGATTCTCATAATCCTATTATTCTTTATGATTATCAGGTTTCTCGTACTCACGCAACGTTAATTCGCAGAATGGATGATGAAGGTGATGGTTTTTCTTATCGCATTATTGACGGTGATTTACAAGGAAAAAGAAGTACGAATGGCATTTTAATCAATGGACACGCTAGTATTTCCCATGAATTAAAACATGGTGATACTATTCGTTTTGCTAATGAGGCTAAAGCTAATTATTATATTATCCCCACAGATTCTGGTATTGATTTATTTAATCCTGATGGTTTAGATCGAATTAATGCTTCTCGTACTACTCTCACTAATCAATCTAGTGAAACCATGATTGGGAAACAAACAGAATCTAGTAACCCCGAAGATCAACAAGAGTTAATTCGTCTAGCTTCCTTTCCTGAATTAAGTCCTAATCCCATTATCGAATTAGATTGGGATGGTAATATTACTTATCTTAATCCTGCGGCTAGTATTAAATTTGATACTATTTACGATGAAAAATTAGATCATCCTATTCTCTCAGGTTTATTAACAGAATATAATAATCGACAAGGTAATTTATTTTTAAGAGAAGTTAAAATTGGAACTGAAGTTTTTGAGCAATATGTTCATTATCTATCTGAAAAAAAATTAATACGTTGCTACATTTTTGATTTTACCAAAAGAAAACAAGCAGAATCTCAATTAAAAGAAAGTGAAGCTCGTTATCGTGCCATTGCCCGACAAACTTCTGAAGGTATTTTATTAGCTTATGCAAGTAATAAGCGAATTATTGAAGCTAATGATTCTTATTTGAATTTGTTAGGTTATTCCAGTGAAGAAATTACTAATTTAACACTTTATAATGTCATTGCCAGTGATTTAACTATTTTTAATCAGGATTTAATTAATGTTTTAGAAAATAAAGAGGATTTTACTAAACAATATTTACATCGTTGTCAAGATGGTTCTTTAATTAATTTAGATTCTAGTGTTAGTTTAATTAGCTATCAAAATAAAGATATTTTTTGCTTTGTGGTTAAAAATGCTACTACCTCAGAAAATATCGCTTTTTCTAGTGATCAACTTTTTCATGATTATACAACTCATCTTCCTAACCAAAGGTTGTTTAATGAACAGTTAACTGTCGCCATCGCTAATGCAGAACGTTATCAATATTTAATGGGTTTAATAGTCGCAGAAATTGGTAATTTTAAAGAATTTAAAGAAAAGAATAATCAAGAAAATAATGAAAAACTAATCAAAAGTTTTGCTCAAACAATTCAATCTTGTCTGCGCATAGGAGATTTAATTGCAAGATGGGATGAGAATAAATTTATGGTATTATTTCCCCGCATAAAAGGACCAAGAGATCCAGCTAAAATTGCAAAAAAAATGTCTAGTACTTTAGAGCAATTTTTACAAGAATATTCTAGTAATGTTTCTCTAACTCTTAATATAAATTTGGGTATTTATCCCATTGATGGCGATGAACTTTCATTACTCATTAAAAATAGTTTACTTTCCCTTGAACAAAATAAAACAGCTAATAATTCTAGCTACGGTGTTACAGGATTTACCATCAGTCCGAAAACAGCTAGTTTGTTAAAATTAGAGAATTTAATTGGTAGTGCCATTAAAGAACAACAATTTTTCTTGTGCTATCAGCCTCAAATTGATACTCATACTACAAAATTAACTGGTTTAGAAGCATTATTACGCTGGGATCATCCTGAATTAGGCAAAGTAACTCCTCGTCATTTTTTACGGTTAACAGAAGAAACAGATTTCATGTTACCATTAGGAGTATGGATTTTACAAACAGTAATGTTGCAAATGGAAGCATGGGAAAAACAAAATATATCTCCTTTACCTATTGGTGTTAATATTTCTGCCAGACAATTTTCTCAACCCAATTTTGTCGAAACCATTGAAAAAATTTTAGAACAAACCACATTACCACCTCAATTATTAGAATTAGAAATTACGGAAAATTCTTTTTTACAAAATCCTGAATTAGCCTATAAAACTTTAGCTCAATTATCCTCTTTAAAAGTCAGGCTCTGTTTTGATAATTTTGGCTCTGGGAATTCTTCTTTAATTTATTTGCAAAAAGTTGCTTTTGATACAGTAAAAATAAGCCCTAGTTTAATTAATTTATTAGAAGAAAATGTGAAAAATAAAGCATTTATTCAGAGCATGGCGGTGTTATGTCAAGGATATGGCACTAGATTGGTAGCTGTAGGTGTAGAAAAACTAGAACAGATGGAATTAATTAGAGATTTAGGTTGTACAGAAATTCAAGGTAATTTATTTAGTAGGCCTCTTCCTGCTAAAGATGCAACTATTTTTCTTCATAAAGCAGAACATAGTATTATCAACTAATAATCAATAATTATTTTTGATCTATTATTTCAAAATAAGTATTATTAATTATTAACTATTTGTTTAACTGTTATGTTAATTTATTATCCTTGACATAAAATAGCTTACATATTATTAAAATTTTATGAATAATGACTTTATTAAAACAACTTTAAATCGAGATTTACAACCTATTACTCATGTTTTAGTTTTAGAAGATGAAAATTCTCGACAAACTATTATTTTAGAGGAAGCAAATTATTCCATTGGGAGAGATCCACGAAATAAAATTGCATTATCATCTAAAAAAGTTTCTCGTTTTCATGCCACTTTATTAAGAAGAACTGATACTAAAAATAGGTCATTTTCTTACTGGCTTTTGGATGGTGATTTACAGGGAAATCGAAGTACAAATGGTATTTTTATTAATGATAAAAGATGTTTAGTTCAGGAGTTAAAACATGAAGATATAATTCGCTTAGGTTTTGAAATTCAAGCTAGTTATTATATTTTAAATAATGTATCTGATTTAGCTTTATTACAATCAGGTGATTTTCAGCAATCTTCTGAAAGTATGATTAAGGAGGATAAAATCTCTAATCCTAGTCGAGATATGAAGCAAACTTTAGTTATTTCTGAGCCGAATGTTGAGGCTGAAGAGACCACTAATTTTCAAAATTCCGAAATTACAAAATTAGCTTCTTTCCCTGAATTAAGCCCTAATCCTATTATAGAAATGAATTGGGATGGAAAAATTACTTATCTTAATCCTTCTGCGATTAGTAAATTTCCTGAACTTCAAAATAATCCTTCTACAGAAAATCATCCTCTTTTATTAGGTTTAATTAAGAATATAGAAAATCATGGTAAAAATAGTAAATTATTTGTTAGGGAAGTTACGATAAAAGATCAAGTTTTTGAGCAATATATTCATTATCTATCAGACAAACAATTAATTAGAAGTTATGTTTTTGATTTTACTAAAAGAAAGGTTTTAGAAACTCAATTACAAGAAAGTGAAGAAAGATATAAGGCTTTTATCAGTCAAACAAAAGAAGGTATTTTCTTAGTCGATGCTCATAATAAGAAGATTTTAGAAGCTAACAATGCATTAGCCGATTTATTAGGTTATAGTTTAGAAGATATTTATTCTTTAAAATTATATGATTTAATTGATCTTAATACGGCGGCTTTAGATGAGCAAATTAAAGCTATTTTAAAAACTAAAAAAAATAATAATTTAGTTAAACAATTCCAGTATAAATCTCAAAATAAGTTAATAGTCGAATTAGAATCAAATATCACATGGGTTAGCTACGGTGATCAAATAATTCTTTCTTTTGCAGTACGTCCAGCTAATAAAAACATTCATCAAGAAACTTTTATTCAAGAGCAAGGATTATATGATCTCGAAACGGGTTTACCAAATCGGCAGTTATTCATGGAACAGTTTAACACTGCCATCGCCAATAGTCGCAGGAATCCTAATTTATTGTGCATTATTTTCCTTGAATTAGAGATTTTGGACGAAAATAAAGAAAAATTAAATTATAATCTTAGAACCAGTATTTTAGATGGTTTTGCGAAACGTTTAAGGGCTTCTCTACGTTCGGGAGATACTGTAGCACATTGGGATATGTATCATTTTGTTGCCTTACTGCCCCAAGTTAGAAGCATAAAAGATGTAGGAAGGGTGAGTCATCGAATGTTAGATTCTTTGAAACCGCCATTTTTCTTAGATAATCGGAAAATTCACATCAAAACCAGTATGGGTATTGCTATCAAAGCCCCAGATGCTAACCATATCACGGCGGAAATTCTACTTAATCAAGGGCAAAGTGCATTATCTAAAAGCCAAGAATCTGGTAGTAATAATTATAAATTCTTTGACCAAAATATACAATTAGAAGTCGAACGTTTACTCAGAATTGAAAAGTTATTAGCCCATGCTTTACACAGAAATGAATTTTTATTGTACTATCAGCCACAAATAGATACAGAAAAAAATAGTTTAACAGGATTAGAAGCACTAATCAGATGGGATCATCCCGACTTAGGAAGAGTTACCCCAGATCAATTTATTCCCTTAGCTGAGGAAACAGGGTTAATTGTCTCCATGGGAGAATGGGTAATTGAAACCGCTTGTACTCAACGTCAAATCTGGCAAAGAAATCATTTACACTTAACAAAACAACCTATTTGTATTAATATTTCTAATCAACAATTTCAGCAACCAAACTTTACTACCACGGTTAAAAATATCCTATATAAAACTCAAATAGATCCTAACCTATTAGAATTAGAAATTACAGAAAAAACCATCGGAGAAGATCTTGAATCGGCAAAGAAAACTTTAAAAGAATTAACTGAATTAGGGGTAAGAATTGCTTTAGATGATTTTGGTAGTGGTGCTTCCGCATTAGGTTATTTAAAACAATTTAACTTTTCAACTTTAAAAATTGACCTTCCTATCGTCAAAAATTTTATTAAAAATAATCAAGATAAAGCCATGATTAAGGCAATGATTGCCATAGCAGAAAGTTTTGATTTACGAGTAATTGCTGAAGGGGTAGAAACAAAAGAACAAGTTGAGAAATTATTAGAATTAGGATGTAATCAAGTGCAAGGTAATTGGTTAAGTGAGCCTGTTAATACCGAAGATATAAGCAAATTTTTAGCCTATTCTAATGATTTAGAATAATTATATTTATGCCTATTCAAAATAATAATAAAAATCATTTTTTACTGTTACTTCCTGAAAATTTTGCAGAACAAATAGTAATTTCTTTAACTGAGAATATCTATTCTATTGGTCGTCATTCTGATAATAATATTAAATTAAATTCAGGAGCAGTATCCAGACATCATGCAACTTTGATGAAAAAAGATGTAACAACAGGAGAAAGTTCATATATTTTAATTGATGGAGATTTAAACGGTAAAAGAAGTCAAAATGGTATTTTAGTTAATGGCAAAAAAACTATTCATCATCATTTAGAAGATGGAGATGTAATTGTTTTTGGTACTAGTGAAATTAAAGCTATTTATAAGAAAGAGAATGTTTTATCAGCAAATTTATCTGATGGTAATTTATCATCTAAAACTTTAAAAAAAAATACCCTATCTTCTTTTGATTTAAGTAGAGAAAAGTTGCAGGAAACTTTAATTATTTCAGAAGAAAATCTTAGTGAAAATTTAAGTGATAAAGATATTAAAAGATTAGCCTCTTTCCCTGAATTATCACCTAATCCTATTATCGAATTTGATTTTAATGGAAAAGTAACTTACACAAATCCTGCGGCTAATTTATGTTTTGGAGAGCTATTAATTCAAGATAATTTAATTACTCCTTTGACGGATGGTTTAAATAATAATGATAATAAAAATAAAGAATTAACTATCAGAGAAATTAAGATTGAAGATAAATATTTTGAGCAATATATTCATTATTTATCTAAAGAAAATGTCATTAGAAGTTATATTTTTGATATTACTCGTCGTAAAAATTATGAAGAAAAATTAAAATATCAAGCCTTTCATGATTCTTTAACTGGTATTCCTAATCGGGATTTTTTTTACTGGAAATTAGCGATATATCTTAAAGAAATAAAAGAACAAAAAAAAGAATTAGCCATCTTCTTTATTGATATAGATCGTTTTAAAAATATCAATGAAACTTTAAATCATACGGTGGGAGATAAATTATTAGAAAGTTTTGCTCAACGTCTAATTTCTTGCCTTCCTTTCGACTGTTTTTTAGCTCGTTGGGGAGGAGATGAATTTACACTTATTACCCCATTAGATCATAATTTACCTAGTGCTAGAAATATTGCAGATATTATTATTAATAGTCTGAAAAAACCTTTTTTAATTGAAAAATATACGGTTTATGTTACTTGCAGTATTGGAATTTCTCTTTATCCTGAAGATGGTTTAGACGAACAACAACTAATAAAAAATGCTGACATTGCATTATTTAGAGCAAAACAAATGGGTAAAAATAATTGTCAATTTTATACCAGTAAATTAAATCGAGAACAAACCTTATTATTTGAGCTAGAAACGACTTTATATAATGCCTTAGAAAATCAAGAATTATTTTTAAATTTTCAACCTCAATTAGATTTAAAAACTAATAGTATCTCATCTGTAGAAGTATTGTTACGTTGGCAACATCCAAATTTAGGTATTGTTTCTCCCAGTAAATTTATTCCTTTAGCAGAAGAAACTGGATTAATTTTATCTATCGGTAAATGGGTATTAGAAACTGCTTGTATTCAAGGTAAAAAATGGCATGATTTAGGGTATAAAAACCTAATTATTGCTGTTAATGTTTCTGCTAAACAATTTCAACAGGAAGATTTTACCGAACAAGTAAAACATATTTTAAAGAAAACACAATTTAATCCTCAATATTTAGAATTAGAAATTACTGAAAGTATTTTAATGCAAGAAGTAAGTAGAACTGAATTTATTATTAATGAATTATCTAGTCTTGGTGTTAAATTTTCCTTAGATGATTTTGGCACGGGTTATTCTTCTTTTAGTTATTTAAAAAATTTCCCTTTTCATATTATTAAAATAGATCAATCTTTTGTCACTGATTTAGTGATTAATAAACAAGATCAAGCATTAATTTCAGCTATAATTACCTTAGCCAAAGGATATAATATGATGGTGGTAGCAGAAGGAGTAGAAACGGAAAAGCAAAAACTTTTTTTAAAGCAACTTCAATGTGATTTAATTCAAGGTTGGTTAGTTAGTAAACCTTTAAAAGAAGAAGATTTTTTAGTTTTTTTAAACAAATAATTAAAAATTGAGAATTAATAAATATCTCGAATGTGTAAAATGTATGGACGTAGCACGCTACGTCTCTAGTAATTATTTTTTTAATGAAGATTAGTGATTATAATTTAATTGTTTAAATTGATCAAAAAATGTCCATAAACGATTAGCTATTTTATCTACTCCACCCTCAATATTTGTTTCTATGTTTAAAGGCAAAACAGGATCATGAAGAGATAAACGCAATAAAAACCAGCCTTTTTCTGATTCATTTTGGCAAGAAACTCTAATACCTTCGTAATTATTAGGAATTATATTCCAATCTGATTGACTAGCACTAAATTCTGTTAATTTTTCGATAATTTTACTACCATAATCTTTAAATTTTTCTGCTGTAATTATTAATCTAAATTCCTCACTTTCTACAGGCTCTTTAAGTTTACTAATTAAGTCAATTAAATTCTGATTATCTAGCTTTAATTTAGCTAATTCTATTAATAATTTAGTCACCAAATATGCACCATCATCGAGAAAATAGTTTTCTTTTAATGCGGCGTGTCCTGATGTTTCAATGGCTAACCACGATTCTACACCCTCTTGATTTAACCGTAAAGCCTCATTAATGACATTCTTATAACCTCGCTTAAAACGGTGATGTTTTCCCTTTAATTCTTCTTCGATAAATTGAGTTAAACCTTCAGAAGTTATGGAATCAGTAACTATTGTACTTTGAGGATGTTCTTTTAAAATTATGGCACTAATTAAGGCGATTAATTTATTACGATTTAACTCTTTTCCTTGACTATCAACAGCCGCACTACGATCAACATCAGTATCAAATATAATACCAAAATCGGCTTGATGATTAATCACTGCCTGAGAAATAGATTCCATCGCTTCCTTATTTTCAGGATTAGGAATATGATTAGGAAAATTGCCATCAGGATTTAAAAACTGACTACCTTCTATATCCGCGCCTAAAGGTAGTAAGACTTTTGTTGCATAAAAGCCACCTGCACCATTTCCCGCATCAACAATAATTTTTAAGCCTTGTAAGGGAGTTTCATAATTATCAGGATGGTTGACAGATTCTCTAATTTTAGTGACAAACTGGTTAGCATAAACCGACATAAAATCACGTTTTTCAATGTTACCTTTTTCTTCTACCGTCGGAAACTCTCCTTTTTCCGCAATGGTAAGAATTTCAGTAATGTCTTGTTTTTGCAAGCCTCCTTTATCAGTAAAAAACTTCAAGCCGTTACGATTAAAAGGAAGATGACTAGCGGTTAACATGATTGCACCGTCACATATATAGTCATCAGTAATAGTACTCATAAACATCGCAGGAGTGGAAGCCATAGCAAAATCATACACCGTTACCCCTAAATTGCCGATCGCATTTATACAAGAAGTCATCAAAGTTTCACCAGATAAACGACTATCCCTACCGATGGAGATGATTAATTCAGAAGTCGGTTTCTGTTTTTGTTGACTTAACCATAGAGAAAAAGCCTTACCTATAAAAGCAACAACATCAGGGGTAAGATTAACTTCTTCTCCTTCAACTCCTTTTAAAGCAACACCTCGAATATCAGAGCCATTTTGCAGTTTTTGCCAATTAATATTAATCATGATGAATAAGTCTGCGTAAATAAAATATCGTCACTTTTATTATTAATCAGTTTTTATTGAATCGCTATCTCTTCTTTTAAATAAGGGATAATGCGTTTTTAGGCAACTTTATTGAGCTTTTTTTTCTTTCTAACTCGTGAATCAATGATAATCTGCTAAATCAAGGTTTTTCTCTAATTCTTTAAGAGTTAAGTAAGACTTCAGGATTATCTAACCGATATTTAGTATCCTTAATGTCTTCTAAATCCTCTAGGTAATTAATGATAGCATCTTGTAATAATTCTTCTTCTTTTTCTCCTAATTCATGAGCTAAAATTGATAAACGATTTTCAACCTGACGAGATAGATTAAGAGTTACCATAACGATAAAAATTATAAGTATTTCTAACTATTTATCTTATATTTTAGCCGTATCAATAAATTTAATTACCCCTTCATCGCCATCAATTTCCACTAAGCCACCAACGGGTAAACAAGCATTAACGCCGTCATGACCAAAGGGTAATTCACTTATAATTGGTATGTTAAAATCTGAGAGACGATCATGTAATACTTCCTCAACATTCCAACTGGGGATACTATCAGGAGGATTACAACCGCTAAATCTTCCTAAAATAATGCCTTTTACCTGATCAAAAATTCCCATTAATCGCCATTGAGTTAACATCCTATCAAGACGATAAGGTGCTTCTTGGACATCTTCCAAAGCTAAAATTATATTATCAAAATTAGGACAAATTGGGGTTGCTAATAAGTGAGTTGCTACGGTTAAATTGGCTGGTAAGAGCCTTCCTTGAGCTTTGCCACCACCCCAGCCATGTCCTTTTAAGGGGAGTAGAGGTTTCCCTTCAATATAGTTAAATAAGCGTTTTAATGACCAATCTGGCTCTTGGGATATAGTAGTTAAAACTGCACCGTGAATACTAATAATTTTTTGGTTATATAAACTCCACAGAAGGCTAGTTACATCAGAAAAACCGATTAACCATTTCGGTTGAGAAATTGTTTCCCATTGCCAATTTTCCAGTAACCTTACACCACCATAACCACCTCTAACGCAAATAATGCCTTTATATTCGGGATTTGTCCATGCTTTTTTTAGAGCTTGACGGCGAATTTCGTCTTTTCCTGCTAAATAACCTTCTTGAGCTCCATAATTTTCCTCTAAAATAACTTTATACCCGTTTTTTCGCCAAATTTCCACTCCTTCCTCAAATTTAGCTCTTTCTTTATCTCTAAGTGTACCACTAGGTGCGATCGCCAATAAAGAATCGCCTTTTTGTAATTGTGATGGTAGTAACATAGAAAGATGATGATCGATAATGAATGAGACTCATGTTATCATAATTCGTAATGAGCAATGGGTAATGAACAAAAAGACAGAAACATTTTCTTTTCCTAAATTCTAATTTTTCAATGAGTTATTTTTTTATTATTTTCGGCTTAATTCTTTGGTTATGGGGTACATCTTATTTATTAAGTAAACGTTCACCTCTTTATAAACTTCATAATCTTTCAGTATCAGATACTCTAGGATCAATAGCTATTGTTGTCGGGTTATTATGGAAAATACCCAGAGAATGGCCTTTATTAGTTTTAGCAATTATCTCTCTTGCTCTTTGGAATACTATGTTAGGTTATGTTTTAGCTTATTGTTCTAGTGATCGTCAAAATACTAATGAATAATCCTGATTTTACTATATATATCATTGTTGCTTTATTGCCATTATCAGCTTTTTTTTTGGTAATTCAAGTTAATCCTTTTTATGCTTTAATTATTCGAGGTATGTTAGGTGCGATCGCCGCTTTAGTCTATGCTTTATTAGGTGCAGCGGATGTCGCTTTAACAGAGGCTTTAATGGGAACATTGTTAGCTATCTCTTTGTATGTAATTGCGGTACGTTCTTCCTTAGTAATGCGTTTGGGAGTCTTAAAAAAAGATTTATCCACTGCGAATAATCAACAAAATACTTTAGATAAAGATAACTTATTTTCTCTAATAATAGAGCATTTTAAATCAGTAATTGCCAAGTATTATCTACGATTAGAATTAGTAGATTATGAGGATCAAAATAGTTTGGAAAAAGCTTTAAATGAGAAAGAAGTCCATGGTATCTTTTTCGCAAAAGAACATGAAATAAAATCTTCAAAACAAATTTATCAAAGTATCATTAGAATTGAGCGATTATACGAAATTTTCCAACAAGAAGAAAATAATTCTATGGATAATTTAACCTATATTTATTTAGCAGATAATAAAGACTAAAATTAATGAAGATAATTTATTTAATAGCTGGAATTGCACTGTTTATAAAAATATTAATTATTGTCAATCCAGAGTTAGATTTATCGCAAACCTCTATCGTTGAAATCGTAGTCAATGATACGGGAGTGCCTAATGCCGTATCAGGGATTATTTTTCGTAATCGTCTTTATGACACAATTTTTGAAGTAGTAGTCTTTACCATCGCTATTTTAGGAGTACAATATCTACTCGCAAATGAAAAAGTTTCTACAATAGTTTATCAATTTACCGATGAACCTTCTATCGTTTTAGCACGTTTAGCTTCCACTATTACTGCTCTTGTCAGTATAGAATTAGCTATCCGAGGACATTTAACCCCCGGAGGCGGTTTTGCCGCAGGAGTAGCCGCAGGTACTGCTATTGGATTAATAGTGATTACATCTTCTATTGATTGGATGTATGATCTGTATAACCATTATCAGGCAGGTAAATGGGAAAAAATCATCATTATTATATTCATCCTTTTAGCCGGAATTACTTTAGCTGGTTTTGAATTACCTTATGGGAATTTAGGATCATTACTTAGTGGTGGTATTATTCCCTTATTAAATATTTTAGTAGCCTTAAAAGTCGCATTGGGATCATGGTTAATTCTTTTGCTCTTTATTCGTTATCGAGGCTTGTTATAATCATCTTTTTGTTCTAAAAATTTTAATCAATAAAATCAATATAAATAATATTCTTAATAAAAATTAATGTTAAGAAATATAGCAATATATGAATCTTTTTAAAAAAAAGTTATTTAGATTAAAAGAAAATGTTACGTTGATTTTGATGAGAAAAAATTATATACATTATCAAAATCAAAATAATGAATAATAACCAACAAAAAGATTTAGTGAGTGCAGGTTTAACCGCTGCTATCGGTGCTGGAATTATTACTTCTTTTGCCGTTAGTCAAGGACAACATCCTTTAGTTGCAACAGGAATTACAGTTTTTTCTGCACTTTTAGCCGTAATTATTCATCAAGCGGATTTAATTTAAAACATATTTACAAGTACAAGTTATTAATCAAAGATTATTGATAATTAACAATTTTTAGTATTTCATGTCAGAAAAATTATTACTACTGTTACAACTGTGTAATTCCAGCTTTCCTTTAGGAGCTTATAGTTACTCTGAAGGTTTAGAAACTTTAATAGAAGAAAAGCGAATAATTGATAATCAAAATTTAAATCAATGGTTAATTAATGAGTTAAAATATGGCTCAATTAGAATAGAATTAGCTATCGTTATTCGTAGTTATAATTGTTATTTAAAAAAAGATTTAGAAGGTTTATTATATTGGAATGATTGGTTTAGTGCTAGTCGAGAAACCTCAGAATTAAGACAACAAAGTTGGCAAATGGGAAAAAGTTTTCTAAGATTAATGCTCTCTTTTGAGTCTGAAAATCAAGACTTATTTGATATTATTAATAGTTTTGATAGTCATTGTAATTATGCTATAGCTTTTGGTATTCTCACTGCCCATTGGGAAATAAAAATAGAAGATTTATTATTAGGATATATTCATAATTGGATAAATAATTTAATAAATGTAGGAGTAAAATTAATCCCTTTAGGACAAACAGAAGGACAAAATTTATTATTAAATATTAAATATGAAATCTTAAAAAATGTTGATGCTATTTTATCTTTGAAAGATGAAGAATTATCTAGTTGTAGTTGGGGTTTATCTTTAGCAAGTATCAAACATGAACAGCTATATAGTCGTTTATTCCGTAGTTAAAGAAATTTGTTATATAATATTAAGTTAATAAATAAATTGGTTGTGAGCATAAAATCGATGAAGATTATTGTTTCAATGTTATTAATTATTAGTACCTTAATAGTAGGATGCGATCGACAAACCTTGGATGGTTTAAACTTAAAAATCAATGCGGAAGTAAATTCTGAATATGATAAAGATAAAAATCTTTCGGAAGAAGAGAATCAAACACAAGTAACAGAAAAAGAAGAAATATCTTCAGAAGAAAAAACATCAACATCAGAATCTGACAAAGAATTAACTACAGAAATTGTTAATAATAAACAAGAAAAAGAAGAAGAAAAAATAACAGAAAATGACCCTGATCAACCCATGGCATTTAAAGAAATTAATGAATGTTCAAAGGCAGGAATTACCTCTAAAACCAACGAAATTTTTTATGCCGATAATCCTCAAGTAAAATCCATTGATTCTAAAAATGAAAAACAAGTTAAAGCATGGAAAAAAATCTATAATGAAGTAGAAAAAAATTGTAATAATTAAGGCTTTCTTATGAATCTATCTGAACCCATAATAGAGTTAAAGGAAGTCTCTAAATCTTTTGGCAATAAAATCATTTTAGATAAAGCCAATTTAAAAATTTATGAAGGTGATGCTTTAGTAATTATTGGACCTAGTGGCACGGGTAAATCAACAATATTAAGAATAATAGCAGGTTTAACAGAGCCAGACGAAGGAGAAATATATATTAAAGGAAAAAAAAGAGTCGGATTTATTGAAGATCATCAAGACTCAATGATAATTAGTATGGTATTTCAACAAGCTGCCTTATTTGATTCTTTGAGCGTTAGGGAAAATATCGGCTTTTCCTTATATCAACATTCTGGATTGTCTCACGATAAAATCAAAGATATTGTCAATAATGCGTTAGACATGGTTGGTTTACCCCTAGAAACCGCAAATCTTTTTCCCGCAGAATTATCGGGAGGAATGCGTAAAAGAGTCAGCTTTGCAAGGGCAATGATTTTTAATCCTAATAAACCAGAAGAAAGACCTGAAGTAATTCTGTATGATGAACCAACTGCGGGTCTTGATCCGATCGCTTCAACTATGGTAGAGGATTTGGTTCGCCATTTGCAAATTACTTGTAATGCTTACCTTATGGTAACACATCAAAATAGTACTATTCGTCGTACTGGCGATCGCTTAGTTTTTCTTTATGACGGGCAATTTCAGTGGGATGGTCATATTCAAGAAATTGATACGACAGATAATCCTCTAGTCAGACAATTTTTTAGTGCTAGTATTGAAGGACCGATAAAATAAATAGTACATAAACTTCATCTTAGTTAGATATAAATTTGTTTGCGAAGATAGAACAGGTGGACAGCCAGAGAGGTACAAAGAGGGATTGTATTTCTTGTGAATCAATAAAATTCTCTCAAAAGTGCATCGAATATTGACAAGTTTTTTTCCATTCTACTTGTCTACCTGTCTCGTCTTCACCATTTTTCTTCTGTCGAACTCAGGAGAACTCACGAACTGAGGTAAAATCGAGTGTTTTTACCATTGCCCCTAAATAATCGCCTCTCCTTTAATTAATTTTTGGGCGGCATTGAGCAATTCTTCCTCTAAATAAGGTTTAGTAAAATAGGCTTTTGCACCCAAATCGGCGGCAATTTTACGATGTTTTTCTGCACCACGAGATGTTACCATCGCCACAGGTAATTTAGATAACTTTTCGTCCTGTTGCATTTTTGCTAGTAACTCTAAGCCATTCATTCTGGGCATTTCAATATCACACAATAAAAGATCACAGGGTAAACCATCTACGACTTTATCCCATGCGTCTTGCCCGTCTCTAGCTTGTTCTACTTGATACCCAGCTTTTTTAAAAGTCATAGATAACATTTCTCGTACTACAACAGAATCATCGATAATTAAAACCATCGGTGCTGACTTTGATTTTTTCTTAAGGTTAGAGTTATTTTGTTGTTGAGGAGGTGTGGTAGATTTATTTACTTTTATGGTCGGTTTTTTCGTACTACCGGGTAATAATACTTCCCCTTCTACCATTCTTTTTGCCGAATCAATTAGATCTTTTTCTACATAAGGTTTAATGAGATAAGCAGAAGCACCTAATTCTGCGGCAATTCGTTGATGTTTTTCTGCACCACGAGAAGAAAGAATAGCTACGGGTATATGAGCTAAACTGGCTTCTTCTTGCATATGTTGTAATAACTCTAATCCGTTCATTCTCGGCATTTCAATATCACAGAATACAATATCACAAGGTAATCCTGATTGTAATTTTTGCCATGCTTCTTGTCCATCTCTAGCTTGTTCAACCCGATAATTAGATTTTTTGAAACTTATAGACAACATTTCTCTTACCGTAATCGAGTCATCAACAATCAACACTAATGGTTGAGTTTTAACTGGTTCAGAAACTGTGCGATCGCCCTCAAATCGTCCGGGCATATCCACATGAACTTTCGTACTTAAATTACCTTGAGCAATCTCAATCAACTCAATCACATCACCGATAGCCATAACGATTCCGTCACTACGCACGGTTGCTCCAGCTATACCTTTGGGCTTAGGTAAAGGACCAGAAATTTGTTTAATAACGATTTCTTCTTGTCCTAACACCTGATCTACTTGAATAGCTAATAAATTATTTCCCCCCCGTAAAATGATAATAGGGATAGTTTCCTCATCCTGATTATTGGTATAGATAATACTACGAGTAATTTGACGGTTATAATTCATCAAAGTACTTAAAGGACGAAATGGTAATAAAGTATTTTTCCAAAGAATACATTTTTGACCTTGGGCATTAATTTTAATTTCACTAGCAGAATAATCTTTAGTGTCTTCAATTCCATCAATAGGAAAAGCGATACGAGCATTATCATTCATACAACATAAAGCTTTACCAATACTCAAAGTTAAAGGTAAACGAATAGTGAAAGTTGTTCCTTGTCCGGGGGTTGAATCAACATTAACACTGCCTCTAATCTCGTTTAGTTTCGTTCTAACAATATCTAAACCAACCCCTCTTCCCGCATGACTATCAGCTTTTTCTTTCGTGGTAAAACCAGCATTGAATAAAAAATCGTAAGTTTCTTGATCTTTTAAATTTTTAGCTTGTTCGGGGGTAATTAATTTATTTTGAATAGCTTTGCGCTTAATTTTTTGAGGATCGATTCCTGCACCATCATCAGAAATAGAAATTACAGTTTGTGGTCCTTGCAAAAAAGCTCTAACGGTAATTGTACCGATGGGAGACTTACCAATTTCTTCTCTTTCTTGAGGTAATTCAATTCCATGGGTGATACAGTTTTTGGTAATTTGTAAAAGAGGATCCCATAAATGTTCAAGGATCATTTTATCAATTAAAACTTCTCGCCCTTCTATTTTTAGTTGTACTTGTTTATCATATCCTTGAGCAATTTTACGAATAGGCAGAGGAAGACGATCTGCATTTTGGGCAAAAGACACCATGCGAGACTTATTAATTTCTTCCTGTAACTGTGTGGTTACTTGTCGTAAATTTCTACCTAATTGATCAGTCTCATCCACAAGGAATTGAATATCAGAAGTTGATTCTCTTACCCTGACGATTAATTCGAGAATGTCTTGAGCAAGTAAATGAAATCCCGTAAAGCGATCAAGTTCTAATTCATCTAATTCTGGTAATTGAAATTGTTTATTCTCATTATTACTGACATTTTTAGGACTTTCACCATGAAAAGTCGATTCAGATCTATTTTCTGCTCTTGCCAATTGTGCTTTTACTGTCGCTTCATTTCTTTTGCGACTATCAATTAAAGCACCTTCCATAAGGCTTTTTTCATAAGTATCTTGCATTCTTGCTCCCACATCACTCAAATTCTGAACATGGGAAAGAAGATTATCTAAAAATTGTCTTAATTTCTCTTGATCTTCTTCTAAGCGATTACGACGAACTACCATTTCTCCCACAAGGTTATTGAGGTTATCCAGTTGTTTTACTGGCACTCTCATACTTTGTTCAAAAGTTTTAGCTTGATTATTATTTAATCCTTTATTGACGGGAGGAGTCCATTTTTGAGGTTTTCTTTCAACTTTTCCTGCTTCAGCTAATAGTTGATCTAAATCACTTAACTCTGTATCCACAGAAGCTTGATTTTCAGGAACAAAAGTTTTAATTTTATGATTCAGGAATTGTGAATCTTGTATATCTTCAATGGTGTTAGATAAATTTTGCCAGTCAACTTCTTCTGAATGTTTATAAGAAGAATTTACCAATCTTTCTAAATCGCTCTGATCTTCATAATAATTAATCACAGAATTATTGATAATAGATTCTAAATCTTCAAAAGAATCTTCTGTCCATGTAGCTAAACGATGTTGTAATAAGCTGCTTAAATCTTCAAACTCATCATAGAAAACCAAAGATATTAATTTTGATTTCACAGGCTGTAAAATTTGAAAAGTGTTAAAAGTTCCTGTACTAGGAAAATCATCTTCTATTTCTAAATCATCGAGATTTCGTAAAATATTTTTTAATTCTTCTTGAGGATCATCTATGATAACAGTACTTCTAGCTACATCATCAAATAAATTATCTAAATCATCCACATCAAAGTTTTCTTGAATTACCGTGACTTTATAATCATCTTCAGAAGACTCTAGTGATTCATTATCATTAAATAAACTATCTAAATCATCAGAATCATTTTCATTATCCGTGGCAATATGCTCATCTTCGTCTAAAAGAAATTCCCAATCTTCTGATGAATCCTGATTTTGATTATGACTTTCAAAAGTCTTATTTTTTTCATCAATTTTCCAAGCATCATCATTTTCTTGATTATTAAATAAATCCCTAACTTCTTCTGCTGTTTCAGGTTTACCGCTATGGGTAATGAGATCTTGTTCTGTTAAAAATACGGCACTAACTTCTTGACTTTGATTGGCAAAAGAATCGTCTTCTAACCATTCATCCAATAAACCATCATCATCAGAAATATTTATTTCGCCGAAAATATCACTATCATCCTCAGAAGTTTCATTCGTGTTATTATCTTGCTCAAATTGTTCGGGAGTGGGGGGATTAAAATCGATTTGGGTTTCTCGCCATAAATCTCTTTCAATCGTATTCTTTTGTTGATAAGTATCATCTTGAGGTATTTGATCTCTCATATCAGCGAAAATGGTTTCTACATCCATTAATCTCGCCCTAGATTGTGGAGCTAAACTTCTTAATTCATCACTAACACAGATGGCATTAATTTCATTTTTGACTAAATACTCTCCCGCATTTTTTATTTCTTTGATAATTAATTTGGTAGTAGATACATAATCATTCTCAGATTTGATGATAGCCGCTTTTGCCGTTTCCATGACTTCTACCCAACCAAAGAGATTTTGTTTTTTACCTTGGTTAGATAAATAATCACAATGGGATTTAATATTTTCCCGATTACGGTTACTATCCTCTTCTTTCAAAATCTTTAACATTTCTCCCAGACGTATTAGAGTCTGCTTATATAGTTTTTGGTTTTTGTTGGCTTGTTCGCTGGTAATCATAGACATTCTCTCAAGAAGTTTCGACTCTAAAGGATGGGATTAAATGTTAAACAGAAATTAAATATTGTTCGGGCTAAAATTTTTGATTAAATTGTGACTTTGATTTAGTAAAGTATCACTAATTTTCTCAAGTATAACTTAGATTTTGCTGTCCATTAAGTATTTTTGTTAAAGGTGCAAAATCTCAGAGGGTAGGCAATGAGTAATGGGGTAATACCTGAGTTCGACAGAAGAAAACTGATGGAGGCAAAACGGAGAGGAAGGGGGTGATTATTTTCAAAATGAGTCAACATCTGAATTAAATGAGATAAATAATGATCGAAAATCAATTTTAATAATGTTTAAGTCGATTCTCTCCTAGTCTTCTAGTCCGCTAGTCTTAAGAGTCTCACTTTTACCGACAATTTTATATCGAACTCAGGTAGGCAATAGCAATAACAATTTATCATCTCTTGATTAATCAATTCTAAAATATATTACATATTATTTTTGTTGTAAAATAAATTCGGCGATCGTTAAATCAAGAGGAGTTGTTACCTTAAGATTGGTTTCTTCTCCCGTGACGATTTTTACAGAAAAGCCACATTTTTCTAATAATGCCGCATCATCAGTAACTTCCCAACCTAAATTAAGTCCTTTTGCATGACATTCTTTTAATAATTTTACGTCAAAACCTTGAGGAGTTTGTGCTGCCCATAAATTTTCCCTTGGAGGAGTATCTGTAATCATCAGATCTGAGTTGACAACTTTTATGGTATCTTTAACGGGTATAGCCGCAATTAATCCTTGGCAATGTAATAAACTTTCAGCACAACGATCAAATAATTGAGGAGTAGCTAAACACCTTGCACCGTCATGTATTAAGACTTTTTCAGCTTCTTCAGGTAAGGCTTGTAAACCGTTATATACTGATTCTTGTCTTGTATCTCCTCCTTTAATTAGTTGCACAGGTTTTGAGGGATTAACTTCGGCAATAATTTTTTCAAAGACAGGAAAATCATAGGGTTGTCCCATAATACCAATCCATTTTATACTTTTAGATTCATTAGCCGATTTTAATGTCCATGCTAATAAAGGTTTTTCCTGTAATTTTAATAATAGTTTATTTTGATTACTTCCCATTCTTTTGCCCATTCCCGCCGCTGGAATTAATAAATACATATTTTTAAATGATAGTTAGAAAATTGTTCATGATTTATTGTTAATTATTAATTATTAATTATTTATGTCTCTTACTGAATATCTATCAAAATCTTTGAATACCATAAAACGGGCTAATTGGTATCGTCAAGAAAAAACAATTACTGGTTTATCAGGTGCAGTGATTGAATTAGACGGAAAAAAATTAGTTAATTTTGCTAGTAATGATTATTTAGGATTAGCTTCTGATGAACGTTTAATCAATGCCGCCATAGAAGCCTTACAAAAATATGGAACAGGTAGCACAGGCTCAAGATTATTAAGTGGACACCGAAAATTACATGAAGATTTAGAAACAGCGATCGCATCTTGGAAAGGTACGGAAAAAGCCTTAATATTTAGTTCAGGTTATAGTGCCAATATGGGAACAATTGCCGCTTTAATGAATCAAAAAGATTTAATTTTAGGGGATGAATATAATCATTCGAGCTTAAAAAATGGAGCAAAACTAAGTCAAAGTCAGGTAATTGAATATAGTCATAATAATTGTCAAGATTTAGAGGCAAAATTACACAAAAATAGAAGTCATTATCGTCATTGTCTTATTATTAGCGATAGTGTGTTTAGTATGGATGGTGATTTATGCCCTTTACCCGAACTGGTGGCGATCGCAAAAAAATATGATTGTTGGTTATTATTAGACGAAGCCCACGCCACAGGAGTTATAGGAAAAACAGGAGCAGGATGTTTAGAGCATTTTGATGTTAAAGGAGAAAATATCATTCAAATTGGCACATTAAGTAAAGCTATGGGCAGTTTAGGGGGTTATGTCACAGGAAGTGAGGTTTTAATTGATTTTTTGCGGAATCGTTGCCCTACATGGATTTATACCACAGCGTTATCTCCTGCGGATACGGCAGCCGCCTTAAAAGCAGTGGAAATAATTCAAAGGGAATCTGAAAAACGACAACAATTATGGCAAAATATAACATTACTTAAACAAAATCTTACTTCTTTGAATTTGAGCTTTTTTCCTTCAGAATCAGCGATTTTATGTTTAAAGTCAAAAACTGCTGAACAAGCCCTCATTTTAAGCCTAAAACTACAAGAAAATGGATTTTTTGCTCCTGCTATCAGACCGCCCACCGTACCGACTAGCCGTATTCGTTTTTCTGTGATGGCAACCCATAAACTAGAGCATTTCACACAATTAAATAAAGCGATCGCACGAATAGATAATACTTGAGTTCACTTCAGTTCGATAGAAGAAAAATGGTGAAGACAAAACAGGTGGACAAGTGGACAAGGAGAAAAATTCTCAATATTTGCACATTTTTGCGATAATTTTATTCATTCACAAGAAATATCATCCACCTGTCGCTCCTTCAACAACGAGAGTCAGTCATCACCGATAGTTTTATATCGAACTCAGGTAGATAATTAGGGAAAATTATTAGCAGAAGTTGGACAGGAAGATAATTGCTTAGATTGATTTACAAAACTTAAATCAAAATAAACTTATTACTTATTACTTGGCTAACTTAGCCTTTTATTGATCGAAACTACGAATGAAAGACTCTTGTTTAAGAACAACGAATTGGGGAGTTAAAGGAGGTAAATTTTCAATGTCGTTAAAAGCGATATCATAATCCCAAGGACGTAAAGGAGGACTATAAACATTACCACCTCCCCATGCACCTTGGGCATAAAGAGGAATTGAAATACTCACGAAAGAACCCCTGTAACGCCATTCTTTATTGCTCCAATTTTCCAAAAAGCGAGGATAATTTTCTAAACCACCATTATATGCGCCTGGTTTTCCACTAATATCCGTTCCAGAAAGAATAGCGGCATTTTGTTCCGTATGGGAAGAAGTAATTTTACTAGCCGCATCCCCAATACCATTATCACAATTAACATTCGTAAAGTGATTAATAGAACGATCTTGATTAAGACAAGCATTCGTAAGAGGGTAAAAAGTATCTGCTAGAAATGCCGCTGGTTGTTTATTATGAACTCGAACTTTAGCATTAGCTTCTGTTGTTGGATTAGTCAAATCAGCACTTTGACCTGTATGATAATCTTTTTCCCCTACATTGTAATCCCCTTGAACATAAAGACCTTGATCAGTTGCTATAGTCATCCCCGTAGGATCTTTATAGGTTGTAGTTTTACCTAAACCTAGTAATTGTCTCCCCCCAGTAAGAGCAAAACCATAAGGACTTTGTTTTGTTTTTGCAGTAGAGTAAGTAGTATTATCGATAGTAGCGTGAATAACTAATCCTCCGTCGGAAGTATCTTGAGCCGCTAAACCAAGACGCTGAAAAGAATTTACTGGTGCAGAAGTATCAGCATTGGCTTTTTTGTACAATAATTCGTTGGCGGAAACAAGATTAGTACCATTCAAATAAACCCCTTGGTGATTCCAAATTGCCAAACTTTGGATATTTAACTGTAAGATTCGCATATCTCGTCCTTCTCTTTCATTATAGAAACGAGTCAAAGCTTTATGAGTAGCCGCATTTCTTCCTATATCGGTAACAGGCGCACTTATATAACAACGAGAAGTATCTGCTACAGCAGTTCCTGTAAGTAAACCTGTGTACTCTCTTAAACCAGCTATTTGTTGGGGATTCATTTCCCTGAGATTATTCCAAGCGATAGTTCTTGAGGCTGTCGTGGTGAATTGTGCCGTCAAGCGAGAGTCATTGGAAAAAGAAGTGGGAGCAGTTGTTGGACCAAAATTAGTGAGGAAAGTATCTGTGGTGTTTATAGATTTTAGAGCTGTACCCATTAAAGAAAAACGCACAGGAGCATTTTGAGATTGTATTTGTGTTTGAAGATAGTCTTGGGCTACCAATCTAAAAGCATTTTTTTGAGCTGTAGTTAGAGTATTCCACCAAACTTGTACAGTAATACCTGAAAGGCTTATGGTAGGTAGAGCATTATCAAGAATAGGGGTACAAATATTAAAAGTACCATAAGTGCTAGTAATAGGTGAAACAAGAGGGGTGGATGCTGGAATTTTTGCTAAATCTGCACTCACCAGAACTGGCTTTCTTAAACTGTTTAGTTGAGCTTGTGAAAGATTTATTTCTACAGGACTTGTACCACTACGATCAATGGCTGTAATAGCAAAGGGGATAGTTGTTAATAATGTACTTGATGAACTGAGATTTGTCGTAGAAGTTGCTACAGGTTTATATTCAATGCGAATATCAGCTTTTTTGTAATAATCTCCTTCATTATTTAAAATACTAGGCTTAGGAATAGATACAGGGGCATCGGTTCTTACTTTTATTTGACTACCCCATATGTTATTAAGGCGTACAGGATCCATAAAGTTTGTTGTTTGAGTAGTACTACCAGTACCATTGAAAAGTAAGTTTAATAAACTTCCTCCTGCATTAGCGACTCTGACTCTTCCATCAGGAAAGGTTTCAGTAGTATTTTTTCTGCTATGAAAAATATCCTTAACAGTTGTCACTTGAGCTTTAAGATCAAGCCCGTTACTACTACCCATATATAAATTACCATTAGTGTGAACCGGACCGCTTAAAGTCATGGGAGGAGAAGGAAAAATTTCTAAATCTTCCGTATAAAAAGCAGCGAATTGAAACATGGGGATTAAGCGACTTTTCACATCCATTTGTAAGATAGCCGTTGCCTGTTTACCATCTTTTTGATTATTAATATCAGTCTCTTTAAAACTAAGGGCATAAATAGAATGACCAACTTCTAGCATGGATAAACCTTGATAAGCATCTCCTTGAGGTACTTTTCCTTTAACTCCTACTCCTCCATTTTTTTCTGTTACATAAGTAGTAACTAGAGTATCACTCATCTTTTGATCTGGAGATTCTATGGTTTTATCCTCACAAGCAAAGTCTCCTGAACCTTGATTAGCATTATTATCAAAACAGGCATCAGCTTTACTGGGAGAAGTACCTTGAGGTGTTCCATAATCTAAAAACTTTTCTCTGAGTCTATTTGCCCGAATATTTAATTGTGCCTCTGCACCATAAAATCCACTATTGCTACTGACGGCTGCGGTGCTGGTTTCTTTTTCCGATTGATTATTAGTTTTAGCATATAATGCCATAAGTCCACTTAAGGCTAAAACAACACCTAAAGCAATAACTAAAATGTAACCTTGTTCTTGATTAGATTTATGACTACCTTGAGTTTTTAGAAGGTGCAAAAGGAAGAAATTTTTGGGAGAAGAATTACGATTAATTTTCATAATATTTTTTTGTGATTTTTTTTTGTGATTTAGTAATAAAAAATAAAAATTTTAAAAGTATATAATTTTGAAACAACATTTCCATTTTCTGGAATATTTATCCGAAACTTTCCTTTAAAGCTCTGGGAATAAAAAGCCTTGTTAATCCTTCGGGGAGCAAATAGTATTTTTTCATGGCATTGTTAATTAAGAGTGTTACGGATAAAGAATTTTTGAGACATTGTTAAATCTTCTGATCTTAATTTTTTTGCAGAAGGATTATCCTTATTTTTTTGTTTAACTGTTGCCTTTATATCTAAATATTTTATATTCTCAAATTTGTAATTATTGGGAGTAGTGTCACAATTTGTTGGTGTACCACTTTCGGGGATTCCTTTACATTTAGAGTCGGAAATCGTACCATTATTAGCTATACTTTTAATGGTGGCTTCGATATTTAGCTTTTCTACATATTCAACTAACTTAAAGGTATCTTTATCATTGACAGTTAAGGTTAATATATTATCTTTCACCTCATACTTTCTCTTATCCATCAAATAAATTGAACTACCGCTCGGATAATTTTCTGTCCAAGTGGTACTAGAGATAGTAATAGTACGAGGATCAGCAGTAAGATTTTCTCCTTTATAGTCAAAAAATTGTCCTGTATTTGTTGCTGAGTTATGGATATAGCCTTGAACAGTACCGCCATCAGCAATTCTTTTATTTTTCCATTGTTCAAGAATACTGGTATCGGTACTAATTTTTAAAGTAGTATTAGATTGATTTTTTATTAATGCCTCACTAAGATTTAAGGGTGTGGGGATACTTACTTTGCGAGTAGTAATTATCGAAGTCTCATTGGCGGTGCCAACATTAAAGACTTCTAATTTAACCAAAGGAATAGAAGTATCAGTTAATCCTTGTCCTATCTGTTGCATATCAGGACCAATAGTAGCCAAAACGGTTTTTAATCTTTGGTTAACATCGGCGACTCCTTCATCTTGGACAAAACTTTGTCTCATACTATTAAAGCCACCTAAAGCAAAGCCTAAAAGAATCATCCCCATCACCGTACTGGCGATAACTTCAATGAGGCTAAACCCACTAAAACTGTTATTATCATCTTTTTTATTACTTAAGCCTAGTAAAAGCAGCTTGGGCAGTATAGTAAACTTGTTCGCTTGTGGTACTTGTGGATTGTCCTGTATTTTTATCATAGGTATATTTTATAATTTTTGGATGTGTAACTTGAATAATAATAGATCTGATATTAGATGCAGCATTAGAGCCACAGTTACTAATTACATTGTTATTGTTGATGGCAGGGTATTCATTGGAACAAATAGTGACTACTACCTTATATTTGTATCCTCCAAAATCTTTTTTTTCATTATCAGTTAGTTGAAATATTGTTGATCCTAGTTTGTTAATGGTTTTAGTCCTGAATTTAGGAATGGTGTCGAAGGTTTCTCGGAAATCATATCGAATACCTTCTAAAATTTCTTTAGATAAAGACACAGCACCAGTGGTTATTTTTTGTTCTAAATTTTGTACCTTTAGCATTAACAGAAACTGTAAATTAATGGCAAAGGCAATACTTAAAATCGTCATGGCTACTATCGTCTCGATAAAAGAAAATCCTTCGGGTGATTTCTTTTTGTGAGTGAAAAAATAATATTTAAGTTGTGAGAAAAAATTGTGTTTAGTCATAGGGGTTATTTTTTAAAAATGGTCGAGCTAAATAAGTAATTGATAATTAATCACTAATTGCACCTCCCTGATTTATGGTTATTAGTTCTTGCTGTTGGGTTGTAAGATTTTTAAAAGTTAAGGTTAATGAACTTATCGGGGCGTTATTTCCATCTAAAATAGAAATAATACCCCGACTATTAACACACATAGTCCAATTTTCCTTTGGTGTAAAAGTAACTAAAGCTTTGGGTGGATCTTTTCTTTTATCTTGAGGTAAAGTTACATCATCTCCCTGAAGACGTTTATTCTCTGACCAGTTATCAGCTAATTCTACTACAGCATCTTTTGGTTTAGTAACGGCAGTGCCTAATTGAATTGTCAAAGAGTCAGGAATTCCTATAATATCTGCCTCCGTGCCACCTACGGCAATTTTGTCTCCGACATTAAATCCGGCGGAAGAGAGGACTTTTATATCTGTTGTGGAAGACGCATCTTCTGACAACTTAGTGACTGAACCACATCCTCTAGTTTGTGCTATTTCCACCAGAAATTTATTCTCTGGTTGATCAGGATCGGGTTTAATCCTAATGGCAGAGGTACTAGCAACGGCTGTATTACGAACTTGTAGTAAAATATTTTTAAATTGATTCCGACCGTCTATTTCTGCGGTGGACTCCCCTCTTTGTTGTAAAATAGTAGGGGCGGCAATAGCACTTAAAATACCAAATATTGCAAGGGCTGTGAGGATTTCAATGAGGTTATAGCCATCATTTTTATTGATATTTAAAGACTTGAATAAATTAATTATAATTGCGGATTTTTTTTTCATATATTCCCTCTCTCCCTATGAAAAACATCTTATTTTTTCGATAACTCTACTTTCCATTATATATAGTTTAATAGCTTATCTTTATCCGTGTTAATACTGATTTTTATATAAACTTTCAATAAAGAAATATTGCAAGATATTTAACTTTATAAAACTTTTATTAATGAGGAAAAATAATTAAAAATTTCATAAAATAATGGATTTTAACAATGATATTTTAGGATGATAAATGAATGATAAAAATTAGCTTATTATAAATAGAAATTAAATTTTCAAATAGATGATTTTAAAAAGTTTTTTTGAGAAAGAATAATTTAAAATTGATAAGTAATTAAAAATTATTAGTAATATTTAATTGTTTTAGTTTCCTTAAAAATTTTTATATTTTTATTTAGGTTATATCTTAATTAAAAATAAGAGCATAAAATTCAAATTCTTCTTCTAAAGCTCTTTTAATATTTTCAGCTTTTCTAAAGCCATGTTGTTCATCAGGAAAAGTTACATATATTGTTTTAATTCCTTTGTTTTTTAGAGCTTTAACCATCATCTGTGCTTGATTTGGTGGCACAATTTTATCTTCTAATCCTTGAAAAAATGCCACAGGACAAGATAATTTTTCTATATGATTAATAGGTGATCGAGCTTGATAAATAGCTTTTTCTTCAGGATATTTACCGATTAAATTATCTAAATAACGAGATTCAAATTTATGGGTATCTTGAGCTAAGGCTTCTAAATCACTAACACCATAATAACTAGCACCAGCTTTGAAAGTATCATAAAAAGTTAATGCCGCTAGGGTAGTATAACCTCCTGCACTACCTCCAGAAATTGCTAATTTATTTTCGTCAACTTTTCCTTGTTTAACTAAATATTTTGCAACATTTATACAATCTTCTACATCAACAATTCCCCAATTTTTATTTAACCTTTGGCGATAATCTCGACCATAACCAGTACTACCACCATAGTTAACATCAACAAAAGCAAAACCCCTACTTGTCCAGTATTGTATTCTTAAATTATAACTGGCTGTGGTGGCAGCAGTTGGGCCTCCATGACTTTTGACTAATAAGGGGGGCAATGAGTCTTTTGGGGCACAAAAATCTTTATTTTTCGGAGGATAGTACCATGCAAAGGCTGTTTTACCATTACTAGTAGGAAATTCTATCTGTTGAGGTTCGCTTAAGTAACCAGTATTAATACTTAAATTACTGGATTGTTTAAGTATTTTTGTTTCACCTGTGGCAATATTGATTTTAATTATCCCTGTTGGTTGAGTGGGTGAACCTCCAGTAAATAAAATATTATGATCTTTTACTTGTAAATAAGCGATATTGGTAAAGGAAATATTAAGATCTGTTAAGCTTTTATTTTTAGTGTGTAAACTTGCTAAATGAGAAATACCATCTTGGGTGTAAGTACAAATAACAGTATCATCATCCGCAAAACCATAAACTGATTCTCCGAAAACCCAATGAGGATAACCAAACTCTGCATCTAAAGCGTATAGTGAAATAATTTTTCCTTTTTTTTCTCGTCGATAAATATTCCACCAATTACGGCGATCGCAACTAAAGTATAATGTACCATTAGGACTAAATTCTGGTTGGCAAACGGATTCATTTTTACCACCTGCCACTAATTCGATATTAGTTAAAGTACCATCAGGGTTAATATCAGCTAAATATAATTCTGTACTATCCCAAGGCATATTTGGATGATGCCATGATAACCATGCTAATTGAGAGTTATTAGGGGAAATACGAGGAGAAGAGTAAAAATCTGCTCCACTAATTATCGTTTTCACTTCTCCTGTGTTTAAATCAATGGTAACGATTTTATTTTCAGGTTCAGTGTTAGGATTACTATGATCTTCGGCGACACAAATTAAACAATTACGAATCTTATCAAAGGAAAAATCAGCATAACGTAAAGAAGATTCCGCCGTTAGGGGTTGAGGAATTTCTCCTTTTTTTTGTAAATATAACCGTTGATCACTAAAGTTGGTAAAATAGATAGTATCGTCATGAATAAAAAAAGCACCTCCCCCATACTCATGAACACGACTACGAACATTAAAGGGTTTTGGGGTAATATCAACCGTTGTACCATCTTCTTGTAAACAGACAATAACAGATCTTCCGCCTTCTGATGGACGACTTTCTAACCAATAGATATTATTTCCATCAAATTTTACCGCTCCTAAACCGATGGTGCTAGATACGATTAAATCTGAACTTATAGGCGATCGCCATGATCCGTAATTTGCGATTGTAGTTTCTGTCATACTTCCTGTTATAACTGCTTAATGATTATCTTGACATAAATTTTCGTCAGAGAAAATATCTTTTCATTGACTTATTAACTATGATTTCGCTTTAAAATACGCTTCTAAAACCTGTTTAACAATAGGTCCAGCCGTTGAACCCCCTCCCCCACCAGAGTGTTCGACAAAGGCAACTACAACGATTTCAGGCTTATCATAGGGAGCAAAACCACCAAACCAAGTATGAGATTTCCCTGGAGGTGCTTCAGCAGTACCACTTTTTCCTGCTACAGCGATACCACTAAGGGCGGCTTTACCACCTGTACCGCTACTAACCACTGCTCGTAAACCTTCTCGAATGGTACTGACGGTTTCAGGTTTTAAATTGAGAGATTGACGTTTTTTGAGGAAAGCAGTTTTATCTTCATAAAGATGGGGTATTACTTTATAACCGCCATTAGCAGGTACAGCAAACATGACAGCTACTTGTAGGGGAGTGGCTTGGGTAAAACCTTGTCCTATGGACATATTAACAGTATCACCAACAGTCCATTCCCAATCAAATCGCTTTTTTTTCCATTCATTGTCAGCAATTAAGCCCGGGGTTTCTTCAGGAATTTCGATACCTGTCTTACTACCAAAACCGTATTTTCTTGACCAATCTATCAAGGTTTCACCACCGACACCATTGCCTATTTGCCCAAAGAAAGTATTACTACTCCATGCCATTGCTCTTACAAAACCCATCGGTCCAAATCCCGCTCGATTCCATTCTCCAAAGGCTGTCCCCCCCACATGAAGGTAAGCATAAGTAGGTAAAACTGTTTTAGACGAAAACTTCCCTGATTCCATTCCAGCCGTAGCCGTGACGATTTTAAAGGTGGATGCGGGAGGAAATCCCATTAAGGCACGATTAATTAAAGGGTAGCCTTTTGCTTGTACTTCTTGCCATACTTGTTCTGTAATTTTGCCAGAAAAAATATTAGGATCAAAGGCTGGATAGCTCACCATCGCTAGGACTGCACCATCACGAGGATCAAGGGCTACTACAGCACCTTTGCGATCACCTAGAGCTTTTTCGGCTACTTTTTGTAATTCTAAATCTAGGGTAAGGGTAACGTCATTTCCTGCTTTTGCTTCTTTGATGCCTAGTTTACGAATAACTTTTCCCGTGCCATCTCTTTCCATGAGGATTCCGCCCCATTCTCCTCGCAATTCTGACTCAAAACCAGCTTCAGCCCCCATTTTACCAATCACATCTCCCATACGATAACCTTCTTTTTGACGTTCTCTTAATTCATCAGCATTAATTTCTCTTGTATAACCTAGAACATGAGATCCAATTTTATGATTAGGATAATATCTTACAGTGTCAGCATCGACTTCTACTTCTGAAAGTAAATTCCTATTTTCTTCAATGGCAGTGATTTGTTGAGGGGTTAAATTACGGGCGATACGCACAAGAGTAGGAGAATCATAACCTTCTTTTTCTAAAATATTTTGTAAGTTATCTTCTGATATACCCAAAATTTTTGCTAACATCGTCTTTGCTTCTTGCCAATTTTCCTTTTTTTGGGCAATAGGCCACAAGTAAGCAGAATGAGACAGCCGAGTTGCTCCTAAAATTCGACCTTTGCGATCAAATAAATTACCTCTAACGGGAGGTTTTGGGATAATTTTAGTGCGGTTATTGTCAGCTTTAAGGGAATACTTGTCACCTTCGACTATTTGTAGGTATCCTAGACGAAAGCCAATAGTGCCCACAAGAAAAAGACTGATTAAGAGCATAATAAATACTGGTTGGTCATTTTGTCCTACGGTTAACCAAACTTTTTTCTGTTCACTTCTAAGACGATTGACTGTATTTTTTTTGCCCCTAATATAATTATCTTTAGGCTTTTTGACTAAGTTTGCGAATCCCATGAATTTGTTATTGATTGCTTAATTATTTTTATTATGATCCAAAATAGCTTATCTCCTCTTTTTTTAGAACTAGAATCTCATTGTAGCTCTACTGCTATCCTTACTTTTCTTGATAGTGAAGGAGAAGTATTTGTGGTAGATTTAACCAGAAAACGTAATCAAGTTAATTATGGTTATCAAAAGGGGATAAAGGAACTATTTATGATTCGTTTACTCAAGGGCATTACTACTCATGGTTCAATTATTTTGCGATCTTTTACTGATGAAATTGATCAATATACTAATTTACCGATCAAAGAATTAAGAGGATATTTGCTTAAAAGGGAGGGCGATCAGATAGAATTTGAAAAGTTATCGTCGAATATGATGTTTGCTTGTCATAACACCGATGCAGAAACGGGAGAGCCTCGAGCATTAGAACAATCTGTACGTTATTGTTAAATAGGCAATGGGTAATAGTCGTTAAAATTAATAATCTTTTATTTTAAATTGATTTTATTTTTAAATGTAGTTGATGTCTAATAAGTAAGAGTTTTTTAATTTTTTACTAATTTGAAAAGATGCAACTTAAATAAATGGGTTTTACCTTTAGTTTATTTTTTACCAGATTGGCATCCCAACACCTGTTTGATATTTTTTTGTTTTTTGAAAACTAGGCGTGGGATTTCTTTTGATATTAAGTGAAAGTTTCACTATTTTCCCGATACCATTGAATAGTATTTTTTAAACCCTCTTTTAAGTCTATTTTGGCGGTAAAACCAAAAGCATCTTTAGCTTTAGAAGTATCTAAACAACGACGAGGTTGCCCATTCGGTTTATCAGTTTCCCAACGTAACTCACCGTCAAATCCCATCAATTCACAGATTAATTCTGTTAAGTCTTTGATGGTAATTTCAAAATTAGTTCCCAAATTCACAGGATCAGAATTATCATAAAATTGAGTCCCCATAACAATACCCCTTGCCGCATCATTAGAGTATAAAAACTCACGGGTAGGACTTCCATCACCCCATACAGGAATCACTCTATCTCCTCTTTGTTGTGCTTCGTGAACTTTACGAATTAATGCAGGTATCACATGAGAACTACGAGTATCAAAATTATCTTCAGGTCCATACAAATTTACTGGTAAAAGATAGATACCGTTAAAACCGTATTGAAGACGATAAGATTCTAATTGTACAAGTAAGGCTTTTTTGGCGATGCCATAAGGTGCATTTGTTTCTTCAGGATAACCGTTCCATAAGTCTTCTTCTTTGAAAGGTACTGGGGTAAACTTAGGATAGGCACAAATAGTACCAACACAAGTGAATTTTTCTACCTCAGCTTGATAGGCCGCATGAATTAATTGAGCCCCCATCATTAGGTTGTCATAAAATAATTCCGCAGGTTTTTCCCTATTTAAACCAATACCTCCTACGTGGGCAGCTAAATGTATAATTACATCTTGATTTGTTACCACTTTTTGACAGTTTTCCCATTTAGTCAAATCATAATCTTTTGAGCGTGGAATGGTTATTTTATCTGCATTTGCACCAGCTTTAATTAATTCGGCGACAACTTGCTTACCTAAAAAACCAGCACCTCCTGTAACAAGGATTTTTTTTGTACTTAAATCTAACATAGTAGTTAATAGTTGATATACTTCTTTCAAAAGTTAGGCAATGGTGAATGGTGATAAGAATTTTTTTAAATTTTAACGAGAGTTATTTATTTAATTCTTAATTAACGTTATGTAGCATATTTTGACGAATATAAGCTTGATCTTTTATTTTATTACCATTAGTAATTCCAATAGCTTCTAAATCAGCATCTACCATTAGATGAACTAAATCAGTGAATGTAACGCTAGGTTGCCAACCTAATTTTTCTTTTGCTTTTGTAGGATCACCTATTAATAAATCTACCTCCGCAGGGCGCAAATAACGTTCATCAAAGGCAACATAATCTTCCCAGTTTAAGTTAACGTGAGAAAAAGCCAACTCTAAAAATTCTTTGACTGAATGGGTTTCTCCTGTGGCAACAACATAATCATCTGGTTCTTGTTGTTGCAACATTAACCACATGGCAACGACATAATCTTTCGCATAACCCCAATCTCTTTTTGAGTCGATATTACCTAAATAGAGTTTTTTTTGTTTTTCTGCTACGATACTGGCGATCGCTCTGGTAATTTTTCTGGTTACAAAAGTTTCACCACGACGGGGACTTTCATGATTGAATAAGATACCGTTACAAGCAAATAAATTATAAGATTCACGATGATTAATTGTCTGCCAATGGGCATATACCTTTCCACAAGCATAAGGACTACGAGGATAGAAGGGGGTGGTTTCTTTTTGAGGAATTTCTAAGACTTTTCCGAACATTTCTGATGATCCTGCCTGATAATAACGTATATCAGTAGAAGTTCTCTGCTGATAATCTCTAATGGCTTCTAGTAATCTTAGTGTACCCATAGCGACACTATCAACAGTAAATTCTGGGGCATCAAAACTTACCCTAACATGAGACTGCGCACCTAAATTATACACTTCATCAGGTTGTGTCTCTTCTAAAATACGACGTAAAGTAGTACCATCAGTTAAATCACCATAGTGAAGAAAAAATCTAGCATCTTCTTGATGAGGATCTTGGTATATATGATCTATTCGATCAGTATTAAAAGTGGAAGTCCGTCGGATAATACCATGAACGTGATAACCTTTGCTCAATAATAGTTCACTTAAATAAGAGCCATCTTGTCCTGTAACGCCTGTAATTAAAGCTGTTTTATGATTGGTCATTTTTGATTAAATCAATTTTGATATGTCTTTATGGAAGGTTATATAGCAGAAAACGAGTTGATTAGGACATTATTAAAGCCCAAGTAGTAACTAATTATAGTTTATGTTTTGGTTAAGTTTATTCTATAGAATATCATTTTCAACAGACTATAAAATAGTTGAGACTCATATTTAACTTTAAAATGAACCGATTTTATAGTAACTTATTTCAATTATCCTTTTAAATGGGGAGAATAGCTAACAGGAAAAGAAGGTAACTCTAAGATACAATAATTTTATTAAATAGCAATAGTTAATTATTATTTTTAATATTTATGATTTTAACCAGAAAAAAAACTTTAATCTTTGTAGAAAAATTGTCTTTTTGGCATGAGCTGGAACGTTATTGGCAATTACTTTCTGTTTTAGTGCCACAAAACTTAAATACTCGTTATCGTGGTTCTTTTTTAGGAGTATATTGGTCATTATTAAATCCCATTATTATGACTACTTTATATACTGTTATTTTTGGTACAACATTTGCTTCTTATTTCGGAGATTCTATTATTAATTATATGTTTGCGGCTTTTACTGGTTTATTAATAATTAATTTTTTTAATTCTTCTACCACTCAAGCCTTAAGTAGTATTGTTATTAATGGAGATTTATTAAATAAAATTAAGTTACCATTGCCTGTTTTTCCCTTATCAATGATAGCCGCTAATATTTTCCAATTTGTGGTTGGTTCATTACCATTATTAATCATTGTTACATTAATAAAAACTCACAATCTCTTATCTGTATTTTTATTATTATTACCTTTTATTGCCCTAGTTTTAGTTTGTACTGGAGTCGGTTTATTTTTAAGTGCTTTATTTGTCTTTTTTAGAGATTTAGGGTACTTTTATGAAATTATGACTTTTATTGTTTGGATTACCAGTCCCGTATTTTATCCTGCAGAAATTGTTCCTCAAAGAGTACAACCATTTCTATATCTTAATCCTTTAGTACCAATTATTGAAAGTTTACGACAAATAAGTTTAGAGGGAACTTTTCCTGAAATTAGTCACTTGATGAAAGGCTTTTTAAGTGGCATAATTATTTTAACTTTAGGGTGGTTATTTTTTCGTCGAGTACAATCATCTTTTATGGATTTACTTTAAACAAGTTTTCTTTTTAATTACTATTTATTACTTTTATTATCACTATTAAAAATTGCAATGGATCAAGAAGTTATTAGACTAAATAATGTTTCTTTATGGCGTAGAACTCAAGAAGAATTTTCTTACGATTTAAAAAAAACAGTTCTCTCTTTTTTACAAGGAAAATATGTTAAACCCGCAAAAAAACAAGTATTAAAAGATGTTGATTTTGTAGTTAATAGCGGTGAAAAAATTGGAATAATTGGTTCAAATGGTGCAGGTAAATCTACTTTACTAAAAGTTATCTGCGGTATTTTATCTCCCACTTTTGGCACGGTTAGAGTCAGAGGAAATATTGCACCTTTAATTGAATTGGGTGCTGGTTTTAATATGGAAATGTCTGTTAAGGATAACATCATTTTATATGGTGTTTTATTAGGTTATTCTAAAGAAGAAATGAGAAGTCGGACTTATGAAATTCTTGAATTTGCAGAGTTACAGGAATATGCAGAAGTGCCTGTTAAAGCATTATCTTCAGGGATGAAAGCACGTTTAGGTTTTGCTGTTGCAACGGATGTAAAACCAGATATTCTCATTCTCGATGAAGTTTTATCTGTTGGGGATGCTAAATTTACTCATAAATCACGAGGACGTATTCAAAGTTTGTGGGAACAAAGTAGTACAATATTATTTGTTTCCCATAGTTTAGAATATGTAAAAGACTTATGTGATCGATCTATTTGGTTAGATCATGGCGAAATTGCTTATCATGGAAATACTCAAGAGGCAATAAAACTTTACTTAAATTCAGTGGGTGTCAAAGAGTATATTCGTCCTCCTTCTGCGTTATAATGATATATCCATTACAAATTACTTATCCCCCTGTGTGGTATTTACGTTAGTTTTTAAGGATTAGTATAATTAAATATTATTCCTATTCATCACAAAAATTTAATGCAAATGAAACTTCAAATGGGGAAGTAAAAATGAATTGTAAAATCTGTAAATTCCGTCTCAATGCTTTAAAAAATGATGATCATTGATAATGATAGTCATGATAACTCTTATCATAACTATGATATTGATCCTTTGGCACAACTGATCCCCTATAAAGTATTTGGGAAACACCTTAATCAGACATTAAGCATAATTGCTTTGTGTAATCATATGAAAAATAATGACAAACTTAAATATTAAATCAGGTAATCGAGTGAAAGTCATTGAGATACCACCATACATCAAAACTGCTGATCCAATGCCGATGTTACGCCCATCAAGTGTAATATCATTAGGAGAAGAAGGTATTGTTTTAAGTCCACGCCCTGGAGGTTATTGGGCGATTCGTTTTACTCAAGGTTGTTTTTTATTAGAAAGTAAATATTTTCAGCAGTTGACAGTTGACAATGGAGAGTTGAAAATATAGGTAAATTATTGATTATTGAGATCAATTTCATTCACTTCTATAAAATTGTTTATTCCTCATCCTTAACTATTATTCATGGCAAAAGTAACTTCTAAAGAGATTGTAAAAAAAAGTTTTATTATAATTTCTGGCTTGGCTTTTTTCTGGTTTTCAGCGTCTAGCGTCATTGAAATGATTACTAAACCAGCGACTCCATCTGTAAATCAAAGTCAGGGAGAAGATTCTTCTGCTGAGGCTCTACTAAAGAAAGAAGTGAAAGGTTATGAGTTAGTATTGGAAAAAGAGCCTGATAACCGTTTTGCTTTAGAGAAATTAGTCGAAATTCAGTTACAATTACGAAATTTACAGGCTGCTTTACCTTTAACGGAAAAATTAGTTAAACTTGATCCTCAAAATACTAGATATCAACAGGTTTTGAAGATTATTAAGCAAGGCTTAGCACAAGAAAAATCTCAAACCCAACCCCCCATTAATTCTCCTAACAATAATGAGGAAAATAAAGAAAAATAGTGTAAACTCTAAGGTTAATCTTTATTTCTTCTTGATCTTATCATAACATTTACATGAAAATTCCTGTTCTTGATTTAAAGCCTCAATATCAACAACTTAAAGCAGAAATTGATCAGGCGATCGCTAATGTGTTAGAATCAACACAGTTTGTCTTAGGACCTGAAGTTAAACTACTAGAAAGTGAAATTGCTAATTATTTAGGGATTAAACACGCAATCGGGGTTAATTCTGGCACAGATGCGTTGATTATTGCCCTACGTGCTTTAAATATCGGTGCAGGAGATGAGGTTATTACTACTTCTTTTTCTTTTTATGCTACGGCGGAGTCAATAAGTTTAGTAGGTGCAAAACCTATCTTTGTGGATATTCAAAAGGACAGTTTCAATATAGATCCTAACACCATCAAAGACAAAATTACCAGTAAAACGAAAGCTATTATCCCCGTACATTTATATGGGCAACCTGCCGCTATGACTCAGATATTAAGCATTGCCAAGGAATATGGCTTAAAAGTGATTGAGGATTGTGCCCAAGCCTTTGGAGCAAGTTATGATGGAAATTGTGTAGGATGCTATCAAAATTGTGATGATAATCAACGGCAAAACATAACAGGGAAATATGTCGGTGGTATTGGCGATGTTGGAGCATTTTCATTTTACCCTACAAAAAACTTAGGCGCTTATGGAGATGGTGGCATGATTGTAACTAATAGTGATGATATTGCCGAATTAAGTCGAATGTTGCGAGTGCATGGGGCAAAAACTAATTATAATAATGAATTATTGGGTTATAATTCTCGCCTTGATAGTTTACAGGCTTGTGTTTTAAGAGTGAAATTAAAATATATAAATCAGTGGAATCAATTAAGAAGAAAGATAGCCCAAACGTATAATGAATTATTGGCAAATAATCCTAATATTATTACTCCAAAAATGAGTAAAGGTCATGTTTTTCATCAATATACTATTAGAATTACTAACGGTAAACGAGATCAATTAAAAGATTATTTAGCTGATTTAGGAATAGGTAGTATGATTTATTATCCAATTCCGCAAGATCAATTACCTGTTTATAAAAAACAATATCAACCCAATTCTATCACTATGAAATTAGCAGAAGAAGTATTAAGTTTACCGATTTTTCCTGAATTATCTTTAGATAAAGTTGTTGAAGTTGCCCAAGCAATTAATAACTTTAATATACACGTCAATAAAGTTGATTAAATCATAGTTATATAAAATGAATATATCAAAAAAACAAGTTATTCTTGCTTCTACCCACGAAAAAATTTTAGATTTTATTCCATTAGAAGTTGTACAAAAACACAGTTAGTTGCTAGAGGTGGTTTATGAATTGCCTTTATAGATAGTTTATAGTTAATTATTTTGCCTTTTGTATTGTGAATAAAATAGATTATTTGCGGATTAGTTTAATCGATAAGTGCAATTTTCGTTGTCAATATTGTATGCCAGAAGAGGAAAAATTAAACTATCTTTTATCTTCAGAAATATTAACAAAATCTGAGCTATTAACTTTACTAAAAGAGGTTTTTATTCCTTTAGGTTTTACTAAATTTCGGTTGACGGGAGGTGAGCCTTTATTACGTTCAGATTTACCTGAAATTATCACAGAAATTATTAATTTACCTCAAACAAAAGATTTAGCTTTAACTACTAATGGTTATTTATTATTAGAAAAAGCACAATTATTATTTGATAGTGGATTACGCCGAATAAATATTAGTTTAGACTCTCTGAATCCTCAAACTTTTGATCAAATTATTGGTAATAAAAATAAAAGCCGTTGGCACAAAACGTGGGCTGGAATTCAAACAGCTTATGAAATAGGATTTAACCCTTTAAAGTTAAATGTGGTAATTATCCCAGAAGTTAATGATGGTGAAATTTTAGATTTAGCCGCATTAACAATTAATCGTAATTGGCACGTTAGATTTATCGAATTTATGCCTATTGGAAATCATGAATTATTTTCTGAAAAAGCGTGGATTCCCTCGGTGGAAATTAGGCAACAAATTAAGGCTAAATGGGGTTTAGAAGAGGCTCATATTACTGGAAATGGTCCTGCTGATATATTTAAAATTCCTGATAGTAAAGGCACTTTAGGCTTTATTTCTCAAATGTCTGAGTGTTTTTGCGATCGCTGTAATCGAGTCAGATTATCCGCCGATGGTTGGTTACGTCCTTGTTTATTAAATGAGACAGAACAGATTGACTTAAAAACCTTGTTAAGAGGGGGAATTAATACACAAAAAATTAGAAAAAAAGTGGCTAAATTATTATTATTAAAACCTGAAATTAATTATAAAGAAAGAGATTCAGGAACAAAAAATAATACCTATTATCGCACGATGTCACAAATTGGTGGTTAAATAATCTTGATATTTAAAATAAATAGATTCTCCCGGTATAGTTTCTGTAAATGTAGGAGAAATTTTATATTTATGACTAGGATATTTTTGTCTAATTTCTGACACAGTTTGATAATGTTTATACCATTTATTAATAATATCTAATAGTTGTTGAAAACGGTAAATAAGAATTTCATAACGATTAGATAAGGCGATATATTGAATAATTTTGGCATAGGTAATAACGTCTTCTTCATTATGATTAATACCAATTAGTTTTCCCAATTTATCTAATTCATCATAATTAACTTTTACGATCATCACTAAGGCTTTTAAATTAGTCAAATCTTGTTGTTTAAACTGTTTTAGAATACTATTAATAATGCTAAATATTGCATAATCAGATACTTGATATTTTTTAAATAGTAATAACAAATTTAAGCCAATTTGAGTTACCATAATTTTATTTAAAGCTGTTTGATATGATAAAAGAGCTTTTTGAGTAGCTTCATTAGTAATGATTGCTAATAATTGCTCAATTTCTTCTGTAACAAGTGTTTTAAAAAGTATTGGATCTGAATTGTGATTTAATTGATCTTCAATAAATTCATATAAGTCAACTTGATTTTGATCTTGAAAATCTAATTCCATTCTTCTAATGGTACGAAAATCATTAATATGTTTAATAGCAAAGCTAAAAATTTTAATGAATGTTTGTAAGCCCTTATATTCATCAAGATTATTTTCTAGCTTATATTTAATTTTCATAAAACAAAGAAATTCAGAGGTATATTGATCATTATCGAGCATTCGTAAAGTTGGCTCAATTTTAACCAATTCTTCTAATTCAGTATCATGTAAAGATAATGCTAACTCTGGTATTTCTAGGGGATTTAATGCTCCTGAAATTCTTTCTACAACACTAATATCACCGAAAAGAGGGCGATTCCACCAAGATTTTGATTGAGTGTCTTTATCTTTTGCCATTTTTCAAAAACAAGAGCATTGATTAACCATGATTATAACGAAGAAAGTTAATTGTTAATTGTTAATGATCAATGGTTTAAATTTCGTCTAAATCAACTTGTTTAAGATGAATATTTTTTCTCCCTAATACAACTTCAAACTCATCACCAGGTTTTAAACCCATTTTATCAGTGTAGGCTTTGCCAATGGAAAGATTACCATTAGATTGTACATTAATGCGATAATTAGCACTTCTGCCTCTTTTTTTACTATCAATGGTGGTTTCATTATCAAGACTAATGCCTTCTGCTTCGATTAAAGCATTAAGAAATTTAACCATACTAACTCTTTTTTGACCATTATCTGTCAAAGTATAATAACCACACTCAATGGCTTTTTCTTCACGAGAAACGTTACCTAATTTTTTTACTGTTTTTAGTAAATCTTTTCCCACTAGAGGTTGTTGTTTTTTTGTTGCCATTTACTTTAATTTTGCTAAATTTTAAACTAGCTATTTTGAGTCAATCTACAAAATAGTTCTTAAATTTTTGTTCATAAACTATAATATACTAATATAGCAAAATTTAACTTTTTTTACTAAACTTAATCTTTGATAAACTGATTTATAATCTCTGAGATAATAAAATCTGTTTGAAACTTAAACTTATCGTGAAATCCTAAAATTTAAGCATGAAGTTAACCACTAAAGGCTATTATGCGGTAAAGGCATTATTAGATTTGAGTCTTCAATCTAATTCTCAGCCCACTTCTGTTAATGCTATTGCTAATCGTCAAAATTTACCGGCTGCTTATCTGGAAAAAATTTTAATCAAAATTCGTAAAGCTGGGTTAATAAAATCTATTAGAGGTGCAAATGGCGGTTATCAATTAGCTTCTTTGCCAGAAGATATTTCTTTGGGAGATATTCTTGTAGCAGTGGGAGATAAAATTGAGCCTTTACCTAATTATAATATCGATGGTGATTCCCCAGAAGATTGGGTGACAATTTGTTTATGGCGACGGTTAAATAACAAGTTAAAAGAGGCAATTTATAATATAACTTTAGCTGATTTATATTATGATGCTCGTAGTCGTCAAGCATCTTATGGAGAAGAAAATAATTTTATTATTTAAAGTTATTTAGAATTAGCCAAATAAATAGAAATAAACAAAATGTAATGGGCAACAGAATAAAATACAATGTAATTGTCAATTGTTAGTTTTTCGTTATTAGTTGTTAATTATTTACTTTGCGTCAGTTTTAGATTATCTTCTTGGTGATCCTTGGGGGTGGATTCATCCTGTACAATTAATGGGATGGGTGATTAATACTTATACTAATTTTATTCTCAAAAATACTGAACATAAATTACTGCGAAAAATTGCAGGATTTATTCTCTGCGTAGTTTTAGTTATCGGTAGTGGTGTAATGACTTGGTTGTTAATTGATATTGCCACGAAAATTAATAATTATTTCGGTATCGTTATTCAAGTTATTTTATTAGCTAGTTGTTTTGCTGGAAAAAGTTTAAGATGTGCCGCAGAAGATGTTTTACAATACCTCAGAAAAGATGATTTACCTCAAGCGCGTTATCGTCTTAGTTTTTATGTCGGTAGAGACACTGATAATCTATCCACTGATGAGGTTTTTCGGGCTATTTTAGAAACCGTTGCTGAAAATACTACCGATGGCGTTACTGCACCTTTATTTTATGCTTTGTTAGGAGTATTTATTCCTGTGATTGGTTGTGTTCCTTTAGCGATCGCATATAAAGCATTGAGTACATTAGATTCTATGATTGGCTATAAAAAAGAACCATTTATTGACATCGGTTGGTTTAGTGCTAGATTAGAAGATTATATAACTTGGTTGCCTTGCCGCTTAACAGTTTTAACTCTTGCTATTATTTCTGGAGATGTTAAAAATATAATTACTGAATGTAAGCAATATGCAATTCAAGATCCTAGTCCTAATTCAGGATGGAGTGAAGGAATTTACGCTGTGATTTTAGGAATACAATTAGGGGGCGAAAATACTTATAAAGGAGAGAAAAAATTTAAACCTTTATTGGGAAAACCAATTAATAAAATCGATGAAAACATTATCCAAAAAACATTGTTATTAACTCGATATTGTTTTTTATCATGGATTTTTTTTTCCAGTTTAATTTTTATAATGATTTGATTCTATATTTAGTAAAATTTAACCGTCATAAATATTGAGGGAATTTTTAATTTGTTTCTGTTGTTTTAAAAGATATTGTATAAAATTTATAGTAGATAAAGGCTCAGAAAAAAAATAACCTTGTCCATAATCACAACCTAAATTTATTAGTATATCTAATTGTTCTTTTGTTTCTATATTCTTAGCAATAGTTTTAATATTCAATACTTTTGCTACTGAAATAATGGATTTAACCAAAAGTTTTATTTTATCGTCTTCTACTATTCTATGGATTAAAGAAGAATCTATTTTTATTGATGAAAAAGTAAACTTACTTAAGTTAGTTAAAGAAGAAAAACCTATACCAAAATTATCTAAACATAAGTCAATATTTAACTTTAGAATATCATTAAAAATAGTTGTTATTGATTTTTTTTCTAATAACATTTGCTCTGTTACTTCTATTTGAATATTATTATGTTGACGGTGATTTTCAGGAATAAATTTAGTTAATCGATTGATAATATTTTCATCTTCAAACTCATATTCTGATAAATTAACACTAATGGGAATATCTTTGATTTCTTCCCAAGTTTTTATATCTTCAACAACAGATTGTAAAATCCAATTTTCCAAAGGAATAATCATACCATTTTTTTCGAGAATAGGAATAAATTTTTCAGGCCAAATTAAACCTAATTCTTTATTTTCCCACCTGATTAAAGCCTCAGCACTATTGATTAATTGTGTGGTAAGTTCTACCACTGGTTGATATACTAATTGAAACTCTTTTCTTTCAATAGCTTGGTGGAAATTTTTTTCTAAATTAGATTTATTAATTTCTATTTTATTCATCTCTGACTGATAAAATTTAAACTGATTTTTACCTTGTTTTTTGGCTTGATACATAGCTAAATCAGCATTACGAATCAGTTGTTTTAAATTATCGCCATCATAGGGAAAAAAGGTAACACCAATACTGGCAGAAATTGATACTGAATGATCAAAAATATTAAAGTTTTGTCTTAACAATTTGATAATTTTTTCTGCAACAGTTTCTAAATGACTGAATTTTTCCACAAAAGGTATAGCAATAAAAAATTCATCTCCTCCTAACCTCGCCAATAAATCTGTATTGCGCAATGCTTTTTTCATTCTTTCTGTTGCTTGAATTAATAATTCATCTCCAAAATCATGACCTAAATTATCATTAACTTCTTTAAAATGATCTAAATCAATAAACATTAATCCTAAATTTGTTTGAGTTTCTTTTGCTTGTGCTAATAAATAATTAACTTTTTCTAAGGCATAATTACGGTTAGGAATATTTGTTAAATGGTCATATTTTGCTTGATATTGTAGTAAAGTCTCTTGTTGTTTTTTTTCAGTAATATCCTCTTTAACTGCCATATAATGAGTAATGACACCAGCAGAATTAAAAATAGGAGAAATTAAAGCTTTTTCCCAATATAATTCACCATTTTTTTTGATATTATGAAATTCACCGTGCCATTCTTTTCCTTTAGTTAAAGTTGCCCATAAATTTTCATAATCTTTACTAGTAGTATGTCCTGATTTGAGAATACGAGGATTTTTACCAATTATTTCTTCTTCTTTATAACCAGAAATAGCTTCAAATTTTGGATTAACATATTCTATATTACCATCAGTATCTGTTATTATAATTGAGGCTGGACTTTGTTCGGATGCTTGAAACAAAATATTTAGTTTTTCTTCTATTTTTTTTTGCTCAGTAATATTAGTCAAAGAAATTAAAAAAACATTATTATCATTCCAAATAATAGGCACAGCTCTAATTTCAACAGTAATCAATTGCCATGAAGAATGAGGAATGTCTAATTCAATAATTTTGTCAAACTCAAGAGGAATTCCTAAAATTTCCCCTAGCATTTTTTCTCTTTTGCGATTAAATAATTTTTCAGCTTCAGAATTAAGAAATAAAATCTTACCATTTTGATCAACAATAACCATACCATTCAGATTATTATTAATAATAGTTTTTAATTTTTTTTCACTATTTTTTAATTCTAATTGTGCTTTTTTTCTTGCTAAAATTTCATCAGATAAAAGTTGATTTTGTTGTTGTAAACTTTTTGTTAAATTTCTGATTTTTAAAGAACTATTAATTCTTGATAATAATTCTGGTAAATGAATCGGTTTGATTATGTAATCTACTGCACCTAATTCTAATCCTTTGATTTTATTTTCAATGTCATCTAAAGCTGTAATAAAAATAATGGGAATATCTTTTGTTTGAGGAGAAGATTTTAATAAACAACAAGCATCAAAACCGCTTAAATTAGGCATCAAAACGTCTAACAGAATTAAATCAGGACAAGTTTTTTGTATTTCTGGTATTGCCTTCATAATATCTGTTTGAGTTAAGATATTAAAACCCTTATGTTTTAAAAAAATACTAATCAAGTCCAAATTAATATGTTGATCATCAACAATATAAATTAAGAATGATGTTTCTTTTTCATTCAAGATTTTAACTCCTTTACGGGTCATTTTGTTAATACTGATATTAACACTCATGTGATTTTTAGTTTAGTTAGAAAATTTTTTTTGATATCGATCATTTAATTAAAAGTTAAATTTTGTTTAATGAAGATTTTTAACAAGATAAATTAGGATTGATAGTTAAATTATTAAATATATTTTGACAGCGAAAAAAAATAAATATTTATTAGATATAAAATAAAAACAATTTACTTTAAAATGAAATGGTGATTTTTAAAATACAAAATAATTTACTGATTGACCGAATATGGAAATTTTTGTTATATTTACTACTATTATAATGTCTCTATTCTCCTCTATTGGATTTATTCTTAATAATTCTTTAACCTATACAATTCGTAATATGTCTGAAGAGGTTGAGGATGTAAAAGTCAGAATTAATAGTCTTCCTACTCATCAACTAGCAAAAGGCGAAGCCGACTCTATCAAAATTAGTCTTAAACAATGGCAACTAAAGGCAAATATTAGTGTAGAATTACTGGAATTAGAGACAGATTCTGTGGGGTTAAATTTATCTGAAATTAGACAAATAAGGGGGAATAACTGGCAAAAATCCCTAAAAAAACCTTTAAATATGGGTTATAGAATTATCTTAACAGAAAATGATTTGAATAAATTGCTAAAATCTCCACAGGCACAAGCAATGATGACAAAATTGGGAGGAAATTCTCAAGATTTACCCCTTGAAATCATTGATTTAACTTTAAATTTACTACCAAATAATCGTCTTGCCATTGAAACAAAATTAAAATTACCGATTCGGGGGGAAGAATTATTAAATGTTAACCTAGAATTGAGTTTAGAGTTAATTAAAGGTCATACATTGAAAATTAATAATATTCAAGGAACATTAAATAATAGACAACTATCATCTAAACTACTACAAGGATTTGCTGATAATATAAATACTCAGTTAAATCTGCGAAATTTAGAAAAATCAGGTATTACCATGAGACTTTTGCAATTAAATATGAATGAAGATAAATTGGAAATAGCTGGTTTTCTCCATCTTCAACCGTCATTATCATTTAAAAATTGAATATTATTAATTAAAATTAAATATAAGTAAAAATATAAATAATAAAAATAAAAAACTATGGCAGAAAATAAAAAACAAAATCCTTTTTTATCGACCAAAGCTATTGCCGCTTTAGCCACAACAGTATTAGCAATTGGCACAATTACCGCCTGGTATTCTTATAGTAAATTATCAGTAAAAACTTCCGAAAATAATCCACCTACTGATATAGTAATAGAACCCAATATTAATAAACAACAGATTGAAATTTATGGTATTGACAATCAGTTAAAAGTCACTCCTACCATCATTGAAATTGAAAAAGGACAAAATGATCAACAATCTTTAACTATTGCATTTAATAAATTATTAACAGGTTTCAATAGTAATAATATTACCACTGCCATTCCTGAAAATACAAAATTAATGAATTTAACGGTAAAAAATGACGGCATTCACATCAACTTATCATCAGATTTTACCACTGGTGGTGGTAGTGCTTCAATGATTAGTCGTTTAGGACAAGTGATTTATACTGCTAGTAGCGTTAATCCTGCCGCTAATGTGTGGATTAGCATTGAAGGTAAACCTTTAGAAATTTTAGGGGAAGAAGGGTTAATGGTAGAGCAACCTATGACAAGAGACATATTTATGAAATCTTTTCCTTCCTCCGAAGAGTAGCAGTGAATTGTATTCACCCAATTAATCCAAATAATATTTACCCAATTAATAAAGGTATGAAATTTTTTTGTTTTTTTATTAAATCAATTGACATAATTATATAGTGATGGGAAAAAAGTTTAAGTTTTTCTGTATTTTTTTTTCATGTTTATTCTTAATTTTCGGTTTTTCTAATCTAAATGCCTTAGCTGAAAATAGAGATTTTTTAAACTTAAAATTAGAATTTTTAGATGAATATGAGTTAACAGATAATAATTATCAAGACACAGTAATAGGTGGTTTTTCTGGTATTACATATAACTCTGAAAAAGATATTTACTATGTGATTTCTGATGATAGAGCCAACTTATCTCCAGCTCGTTTTTATACCTTAAAAATCGAAATAGAAAATAATAAAATTGATAAAGTTAATATAAAAAATGTTACTTTTTTAAAAGATACAAATGGAGTAAATTACTCTAAAAATACTAGCGATACAGAAGCTATTACATTTAGTCCTAAAAATAGTTTATTTATCACAAGTGAAGGGGTTTATAAAACTAAAAAATCACCTTTCATAAATGAATATAGCCTTGATGGTAAATTAATAAATTCAGTGAAAATACCAGATAGATATATACCAAGAGAAGATGAAAAAAAAGGAGTTGAAAATAATTTAGGCTTTGAATCTTTGACCATCAAAGCTAATGGTACAATGCCTCAAGATCCTTTTCGATTATTTACGGTAACAGAATCAGCCCTAGTACAAGATGTAAATCTTAATAACCCTGAAACTATATTAAGATCAAGATTAATGCACTATGTAATTAATCCTATAGGAGAGCCAGTATTAATAGGCGAACATCTATACATTGTCAATAATCCAGAGTTAGGAGTGCTATATAACGGTGTCTCAGAATTATTAGCTTTACCTAAAGAAGGATATTTATTAAGTTTAGAACGTACTTTTGGTTTAAGGGGATATGGAGCTAAAATTTTTCAATTAGTTATGGGTAATGCTAGTGATATTTCTAATCAAAAAACTTTAGGAGGAGATATAAATAATATTACTCCAATTCGCAAAAAATTAGTTTTAGATTTACAAAAGTTAGGCATTAAATTAGATAATTTAGAAGGTATCACTTTTGGTCCTCGTTTAACAGATGGTAGTCAAAGTTTAATTATAATTAGCGATAATAATTTTGCCAAAGAAGGCAAACAAAAAAATCAATTTCTTTTATTCAAGTTAACTTAATTAGGCGTTGATGAAAATTATAAAGTATTAAAATAACTAAAAATATTTTCTATTATTTTTTATTTTAGAAATTAGTTAATCCTAATTATTAATAATTTGTTCTAACAATTGATCTATTGTTGTAGCAGGTTCAGCACAAGATAAAATACGACAGACAACAGCAATAATTTGAGAAGGTAAATCATCTGAGATTCGATACATTACCATCGGTAAATATTGTTTATTTAATTTTGATTTGATTTCATGGCTAGTTTTCACACTTACACCTTTTAAATACCAGTTTAGGGCAACAAATAAACTCGGACAACTGACAGAGGATTTCGCCATAATGTCATTAAAAAGTTTTAAGGTTTTTTCAGCTTTATCAAAATAGTCTAAATTATCGGTTATTAAGGCTAATCTTACTAAATTTGCGATGGCAATACCATTAGCAGAAGGAGTCGCATTATCAATATAACTTTTTTCCCTGAGCAATAAATCGGCAAAATTATCATTAGCATTATTATAATAACCACCTTCTTGGGTATCATAAAAATAATGATCAAATTCTTGTTGTACTTTTATAGCTTGACTTAAATAATAATTAGAATTATCCTCAGAATATTGAGACAAATCTAATAAAGCCTTAATCAAAAAACTATAATCCTCTGATTGTGCTAAAGTGGTTATTTTTCCATCATAATTGAGACGATATAAACGATTATTTTGCCATTGATTAGTTAAGATAAAATTAGTAGCTTTTCGTGCTAATTCTAAATATTTTCTATCCTCAAAAATGCTATAAGCTCTCACTAATCCTGAAATCATCAAACTATTCCAAGAAACAATCATTTTTGTATCAGTAACGGGAGGAATTCTTCCTTGCCAATTAATACTTTTAACTTCTTTACTATCTTTCGCTGGAGTAAAATTACTTAGATTAGTAGAATTTTTACCATAACGAATAGTAAACAATTTTTCTAAAGCATTTTTAACAATATTAGTAATAGATTTTTCTTCTTGTTTTTGTAAAACATTTTTTCCTTCAAAATTTCCTTTTTCACTAATAATAAAAGTATCTTCAAACCCATTAAATTCTTCTTCAGATAGAATCTTTTTTAACTGCTGATAACTCCATACGTAAAAATCTCCTTCCTCCGGCTCAACATTATCAATATTACTAAAATTATCAGCATCTTGAGAAGCATAAAAATAACCTTCTTCGGCTGTTATCTCTCGTTTTAACCAACCAAAAATTCCTTCACAACTAACTTTAATTTCTGGATTTGTTACACCACTAGTCCATAAATTAGCTAAAAATTCCATGATTAAACCATTATCGTAGAGCATTTTTTCAAAATGAGGAACAGTCCATGTAGCATCAACTGTATAACGATGAAAACCACCGCCAACATGATCATAAATACCACCATTAACTAAATCTATGGCTCTTTTTATAGCTAAACCATGATGATTATTATTATAGATCGCTCCTTGTAAAGTAAGATTACTATAGGGCATCATCGGAAAACGTGGTGAGCCATAATCATTACGTGCAATGACTTTACTATTATTTTCGATGCCTTGGATTAACAACTCGTCATTTAACTCACTATCAGGAGAAAATTTTATCTGAGAACTACTGGTTATACCCTTGACAATTTCAGCTTTTAATGCTATGAGTTTATCTTTTTCATGATGATAAAAATTATTAAGAGATTGTAATATTTGTAAAAATCCCGGTCTTCCATAACGAGGTTCAATGGGGAAATATGTACCACCGTAAAAAGGGACTAAATCATCAGGGGTGAGAAATATGTTTAAAGGCCATCCTCCTTGCCCTGTCATCATCTGCAATGCCGTCATATATATACTATCAATATCTGGACGTTCTTCTCGATCAACTTTGATAGCTACAAAATGTTCATTTAAGTAATCTGCGATCGTCTGATCAGAAAATGCCTCTGATTCCATAACAGTACACCAATGACAACTAGAGTACCCTATAGACATAAAAATAGGCTTATTTTGATTTTTAGCACTACTTAAGGCTTTTTCACCCCAAAAGTTCCAATGAATAGGGTTATGTGCGTGTTTTCGGAGATATAAACTTTGGCTATTAATTAAATTATTTCTCATTATTTATTGATAAAGTCTTTTCCCACGTCTATTAATTATTATAATCATAAGCTTAATCAAGTATTTGGAATTAGTTTAAGCATGAAATTAATTGCATCCTTAAAATATAAAATCACACTTTTTTCTTTTTTAAGTGATCAGATTAAATGATTTTGAATGAAAAACAGTTTTTTAAACTTCAAAAAAATTATAGTTTCATCGTATTTTTAAAATGTGAAGATTATTTGATAATATAAAAATTAAAAATATAGCAAAAATACCAAATGAGAGGAGAAGTTGAATTTAGATCAGATAAATTAGCTGTTTTAATCGATGCTGAATAATACCAGTACAAAAGTGATGGAATCTTTATTAAGAGAAATTGCTAAATTTGGCACTGCTTATGTAAAAAGAATATATGGTGATTGGACAAATCCTCAAATGAATACATGGAAAAAACTCCTTAACGACTTTGCTGTGTTACCAATACAACAATTTTCTTACACAACTGGCAAAAATTCAACGGATACAGCTTTAATTATTGATGCAATGGATTTGCTTTATACGGATAAATTTGACGGTTTTTGTATTGTCTCTAGTGATAGTGATTTTACTAGGTTAGCCCATCGTATTAGGCAAAATGGTTTAGTTGTTTATGGTTTTGGGAAAAAAACGACTCCGAAAGCTTTTGTTTCTGCTTGTGATCGATTTATTTGTACTGATTTATTAGATGTTGATACAGAAAATTTAGGTAATGAAATTGTCCAAGAAAATATACCTGTTGAAATAAATAATACTCAAAAAAAAGATAAAAAGTTAAATAAATTGTTAAAAAATGCCTCTGATTCAGTTGTAGGAGATGACGATAAAACAGTGAATTTAGGGACTCTAAATCAACAATTGTTAAAACTAGATTCTTCTTTTGATCCTAGGGCTTATCACTGTAAAAAACTAGGAGAATTATTAAAATCAACAGGATTATTTATTGTAGAAGGAAATAATGTAACTTTAAAATAATAAAATTAAAACCTAACTATAATCTCATCAAAACATATCCACCCCACTAACGGTTATTCAATGCTTTCGAGTTCGTTTTCTGCTTTGTCGTACATTTGTTTGATCGAGCTTTATAATAACTTTTTAATTAGTTTTTCTAATTTACTCATTATTTTAAATTCAAAAGGTGAAGTGTGCATCACTCTACAATGATTTTATAAAAGAGTTAATTATTACTCAATATTTTCGATGCGATCGCACAGTGCCACTTTGTCTTCGGCGTAGCCGCACCTTCGATGATCGAAAACTTCTTGTTATGATAATTGAGATTTGATCGATATTCTTCTCTGAGATTTCCCCATAAAATATACTTTTATTGAGCCTTCTTGTTAAAATAGAGATGCCATAGAGCCTTTTCAATACAACGGTTAAAATGTCAAAAAAGTTATTTATATAAATTTTGGAATTTGTTAGAATTAGTCTGATTAAGTATATTTCATTTCCGTCAAATATGATAACCACATCAACTATTGAAATAAGTCAAGAAAGACAAAATGAAGCGGAAGAACAAATCAGAGAATTACATAAAACAGTTGACTACAATACAATAGAATATCCCATTGAAGTTATTGTCAATAAATTTATAGAAGAAGAAAACGGAAAAACAGAATTATTTATTCCCGATTATCAAAGAGAATTTGCATGGGATGAAATACGTCAGTCAAAATTTATCGAATCTATTTTATTAGGATTACCTATTCCTGCCATTTATGTTGCTGACAATTCGGAAGAGTTACTAGAGGAAAATAATTTAGAAACAGAAGATTTAGGCCGTTGGGAAATTATAGATGGCACTCAAAGAATTCGTACTTTAGCAAGATTTATTAATCAAGAATTAAGATTACAAGGTTTAGAAAAATTAACTAAATTAGAAGGGTTTTTATTTTCTGATTTACCATTGGCACGACAAAGAAGATTTAAAAGAGCATCAATCAGAATTATCGAATTAACGGAAGATACTGACGAAGAAACTCGTAGAAATTTGTTTGAAAGAATAAATAGTGGCAGTGTTGAATTGAACGCCATGGAAAAACGTCGAGGAATTAGGAGAGGAAAATTTCTTGATTTGCTCGATAAATTGGCTAAAAATACTAAATTTCTTGAGCTTTGCTCTTTTTCAGAAGCACAAATAAAGTATAAAGATCCCCAAGAATATATATTACGTTTTTTTGCATTTTTAAATAATTATGATAACGGTTACGAAAGTTTTATAAAAAAAAATATAACTGATTTTCTCGATGAATATTTAGAAGAAACAAATCAAATTACTTCTGACAAAATATTAGAGATGGAAAAAGAATTTAATCAGATGTTAAATTTTGTAGAGAGATATTTTCCGAATGGATTTTACCAAGAAAATAAAACAGGAAAAAAACCTGTCACCAGAATTAAGTTTGAGTCTTTATCGGTGGGAATAGCTTTAGCGTTGAGAGAAAATCTTAATTTAAAACCCACCTCTAATGCTCTTTCTTTATTATATTCAAAAGAATTTAATGATTATACTAAAGGGGATGCTAGTAGCTCGAAAGTTAAAGTTCTTCGCAGAATTAACTATGTTAAAAGTATGCTGTTAGGAGAATAACAAGTGCAAACAGTATTGGATGATTTTAACCAAAGAGCAAAAGAAGTTACTGATTATATAGATTTTGTTAAAAACTTAGAAGAACAGGAAAAAAAAGCAACTAATGATCACTATTTATCAATAGTAAAGGTTAATTTGTTAACTACACTTAAAGCTACTGCATATTTATTATTATACAATCTAGTTGAATCTACAATTAGAAATGCGACTCAACTTATTTTTGATGAAATAATTACTAGAGAAATAAATTTTGATGATCTTCGCAGGGAAATAAAAAAATTTATCTGGAAAAATGTTAGAGATAGAGACAAAAACTTTGATCGCTTTATTGAGAATACCAACCATATAATAAAAGATCTTGTGAATCAGCAAACTTTGGATACTGATAAGATGTTTTCAGGTAATTTAGATAGTAAAGCTATTAAAACAATTTCTGAAAAATTCTTAGGCTTCTCAACAGAAACTAAATCACAAAAAACTTGGGATGGAAAGGATTTAAGATCAATTAAAGATAATAGAAATGATCTGGCTCATGGTTTAAAATCTTTTAGTGATATTGGTAAAGACGTAAGTTCAAATGAAATTTGCCAAATTAGTGAAAGAGTTATCGAATATTTAAAACAAATTTTAGAAAATATTGATCATTATTTAGCTAATGAAGAGTATTTGGAGTCAAATGTAAAAAGGTGAGCTAAATGTTTAAAATACATAATTTTATGAGATAATTAATAATCATTAAATACCTTTGATTCGATCGCACTGATAGGATATGATGAGTTCGATCGAACCTAATTTTCAATCATTAATTTAAGGCATAATTAATTTTGTATTTGAGTGCTAAACTATGATTTGAAAGTAATATCAATGGTCAAGATAAGATCATTGCTTATTAGAAGTATGATAAAAACTTTTACTGCCAGAGTCTTTCCAGAGGGAAATTGGTTTGTTGCCCAATGTTTAGAAGTTGAGATTGCTAGTCAAGGAGAAACAGAAACTGAAGCATTAGCAAATCTTCAAGAAGCCCTTGAATTGCATTTTGAGCGTCCTTGTGCCACTATTTCCCCACATTAGAAAAATTACAAGTAGAAATCGATTATGATAATGATCAATAGTTTTTTAGAGCGGGTTTATAGAAAAGGATTATGACTAAACTCTCCATTGATATACCTATTAGAAATATTGCAGAATTAATAACCTCTATGAACAAACAAGAAATTGAAACCCTATATCTTCTTTTAACAGAAGAAGGGGCAGAACTTTTGGAGAGGAAAAATGATGTTTTACTAAAGAAATTAAAATTTTTAGACAGAGACGAAGCCTTTGATGTATAAAGATCAATATCATCCAAGAATAAAAAAAGACTTGAAAAAACTTGATCCACGAATTCGTGAAGAGATCAAGAATAAATATATACCCAATATTTTATTATCCCCTAATATAGGTCATAATCTCGAAGGTGATTTAAGTGGTATTCTTTCTTATCATATTACGATCTTCAAGCAACAATATCGCATTGCCTATATTGTTGATGAAAATGTGAAAACAGTGTTTATTCTTATGATTGGTAAAAGAGGCGATTTTTATACTCTCTTGAAAAGAAGAATTGCATAGTTTCAGGGATAGGGAATGAAAGATTTGATCGAACAGCACCACTTCGTGATCAAACCCTTCTTGGTAGAAGCATTAAAGTCATTTATATAAATCACATCCTACAATAAGTTAGAGAGGGTTAGAATTTAAAATCATCAACCGTTTACTAATCTTATCGATGTTTTACAATTACAAGATTAGAGATAATAAAAGCTAAAATAGATAGTATATTTGTTCAATATATTGCACTTAAACAATGAGCATGAATCCACAACATTTGATAGCTCAAATTGACAAGCCCATATATCTTCATTTTCTGAATCGAGAACTTTTATCTCCCATAATTAATTACAATTCTGATTCGATTAGAAATAATATTTTAATGGATGTACGTTTAACATTATTAATGGGCGATAGGCACTGTTATTTATCACCTTCATTAATATTTGAAGATCGTTTTGCACGTTTAGTTATTAATCAATTTCCAAATTTGTTCCAAGAAGGACATATTCGTTTATCGTCAAATTACTATAATATATGCGAGTTTATTGACGAAAAAAAAGAACAATATTCTCATGCTCAGAAATATTACCCATTTTACTTTAATGATACATACAAAAAAATTGAAGATGTTGGTTTAATCTATCAGAGAAAAGATACAGATACTAGCCTGATTTTAACTGACAACATAAAAAATAAACTGCACGATAAAAACAATAGTGATCAATTATTACTCAATCTTAAATTGACTTCATCTCAACCAAGAATAGACGGATTTAAGCCCTATGCTATTGAAGCGATAGAAAAAAGAGGTAATTTTGCTGTGACAGGATTATTATTTGAGAATGATTTTAACAAACATGATTTACAAGAAAAAGAGAGAAAATATTTTGATTTAATAATTGTTGAGCAATATATAATCAGCTATTTATTAGATTTTAACGGTGTCATTGCCACTAATTTACTATCTGGAATTAATCATTTTAACTATCTTGCTACTGAATTTCCCTTCTATGATATATCACTATGGCAGTATATTTACGACAGATTAGGATGTATTGATTTTATTCGTAAATGTTCAGATATTGAAATTATATCTATCAGAGAAGAACCGATATATAAAAAATTTATTAATACTATTCGTCTTTGTATTAATGAAGCAGTAAACTCAATCGTAATTGATACAATCAAAATCTCTAACACTGCAAAGATAGAAAAAATAAAGAGTCAATTAAGTGGAAATTTATACACTGTTAGGCTATTTAAAAAAAGTAAAAATATCGATGATTTTTTAGAAAACTTAAATTTAGCAACAGAAATTCTTGAGTCTCATGGATTTAAAATAGAAGTATTGTCTTCAAATGTCAAAGAAAATTGTCCAAAACAATTAAATCAGCAAGGCTCACAAACTAATAATTATAATAACTGTACAATATTTAACAATTCAGGAAACAATCATATGACGGATAAGAGAAGTACTAATATTAATAACGGAAATTATAACGAAAGTGTTGATCAAAGCCGTAATTTTACAACAGGGAATGTAGGTGGAGATTTAAAAATTGAAGGTACATCCATAATGAATGATAATCATGAAATAACCGAAAAAAACAAGAGAAAAATGATCATAATCAGTGTATTAATATTCTTAATACCAGTTTTTGCATCTCTTTTTGGAGGTTTATTTAATCCAGAAACTAGACAATTGTTAAAGTTAGATCATCCAATCGAAACTAAAGAAGAAAAATAATTATTCCTATTAAAAAGGTGGGCAATGCCCACCCTACGATTTAATGATTACTCAATGCCTTCGATGCGATCTTCCGCTTCTTGGTACAGTTGTTGTAATCGACCGATATTCTCTTCTGAGGTTTCCCAGTAACCACGCCCGTTAACTTCTAAGAGGGTGCTTACCATACGGCGGAATGAGTTGGGGTTTAAATCCATTAACCGTTTACACATCTCTTCATCTTGGATAAAGGTGGTGTTGGTGTCTTCATAAACCCAGTTATCCACAGCGTCGGCGGTGGCACTCCATCCCATGGTATTTACAAGGCGTTTCGATAATTCCCTTACCCCTTCGTAGCCGTGAGATAACATCCCTTCGTACCATTTGGGATTTAATAATTTGGTACGGGCATCTAAACGCACGGTTTCCGATAAAGTACGGACTTGAGCGTTAGCGGTGGTAGTGTCTGCGATATATGCAGAGGGTTTTTTCCCGTCATCGCGCAAGGATGCAACTACTTTTGTAGGATCAGAGTCGAAATAGTGGGAGACATCCGTTAAGCTAATCTCAGAAGAATCGAGGTTTTGGAAGGTTGCATCAGCCGTTTTTAAGGATTTCTCAAAAATGCCTCGACTTTCATCCATGACTCCCGGATTATCGGAGTTAAACGCAAAGGATTTACGGTTTAAGTACATATCCCGCAATTCTTGCTCTTCTTCCCAACTACTGTTTTCTACCGCTAGGTTAACGTTACTAGAATATGAACCAGATGCGTTGGAAAAGACACGGGTTGCCGCTTGACGTAGGTTGATACCCATTTCTTCCGCTTGTTGCAGTGCATGTTTACGGACGAAATTCATCTCTAAAGGTTCGTCTGCTTCGGCGGCTTTTTTGACGGCTTGATCAAGTAAATTCATTTGATTGATGAATAGATCACGAAATACACCAGAACAGTTAACAACTACATCAATACGAGGTCTGCCTAATTCTTCTAAGGGGATTAATTCGAGTTTGTTGACGCGCCCTAAAGCATCAGGAACGGGTTTAACCCCAATCATCCACATAATTTGTGCTAAGGATTCCCCATAGGTTTTGATGTTATCCGTTCCCCATAATACACAAGCGATCGTCTCTGGATATTTTCCGCCGTTGTCTAGCTTTTGACGCTCTAAGAGTCTGTCCACAACGATTTTAGCTGATTGTACCGCCGCTAAAGTCGGTATTTTTTGGGGATCGAGAGCATGAATGTTTTTACCAGTCGGCAACACATTGGGGTTACGGATGGGATCGCCACCGGGTCCAGGTAATACATATTCACCCTCAAGGGCTTTTAATAACGCACCTAATTCATTATCCGCACAAACTTGCTCTAAGCAAAATTCGAGATATTCAAAGAGTGGTTTTATGGCTTTTTCGTCAACTTTGGTGTAACCTAATTCGTGTAATTTAGCAACCCAAGGCTCTTTTTTGCCCATATTGAAGAAATTTAGCTTAGAAACAAAAGAAACTCGCCCTTCTGCGTTGATTTGTTCCTCTACTAAGGCTCTTACTGCCGCTCTTGTGGCTTCGGTGATGTTTTGTAATAACTCCACATCCGCTAAAACTCCTTTATCAGCGTTACGGTAAATATCCTCAATTTTACGCCCGATACTATTAGCAATGATGGTGGTTAAAGCCAAAATGCCCTCATCTTCTCTGTCTAAACTAGCAATATTGACAAGAGTTGCGATCGCTTCCTCAGCAGTGGGAGGTTTACCGACAACGTGCAATCCACAAGGAAGTAAACGGGATTCAATTTCCATCAACTTGCGATAAACTGAACCGACAATGTGATCACGTTCATTTTGAGACATGGTGCTAGAGTCGATCATTTCGGCTTCTTGCCCTTCAGGAGTCGCAATTTCAGGGATGTCTTTATCTAAGTTGCAAATTCTGGCTTTGTCGATGATGGTGTTAACAATTTGGATGGCGCGCCCACTATCTTTAAGGCTTTGATATGAACCGATTAACTCGCTTAATTCTTCTAAACCCTTGTACAGTCCAGCATTTTCCGCAGGGGGGGTTAAGTAAGAAATGGTAGCGGCATAACTACGACGTTTAGCGATAGTTGCCTCACTGGGGTTGTTAGCGGCGTAATAGTAGATATTAGGAATATTACCGATAAGGCTATCAGGATAACAGTCACCAGACATCCCCATTTGTTTACCCGGCATAAATTCAAGAGATCCGTGTGTTCCAAAATGCAACACTGCATCTACACCCCAAACTTTTTCGAGGTAGGTATAGTATGCCGCAAAACCGTGGTGAGGAGAGGCAGAGCGAGAAAAAAGTAGTCTCATAGGATCGCCTTCGTAACCGAAGGTAGGTTGCACACCAATGAAAACGTTACCAAATTCTTTACCGTAAATTAACAGGTTTTGTCCATCGCTGTTGAGATGCCCCGGAGGCGCACCCCAGTTTTCTTCTAATTTTTTGGAGTAGGGGGTTAAACGCTCGTATTCTTCCACACTCATGCGATAGGCAACGTTTAATTCGGGGCTGGAATATTGGGCTTGGGCATCGTGAATTACCATCTCCATTAACTCCTTGGCAGTTTCTGGCACGTCTTGCACGTCATAGCCGTTGTTTTTCATGCCCTTTAATACTTCGTGAATTGAGCCGAAAACGTCTAAATAAGCGGCTGTACCTACGTTACCCTTATCAGGAGGGAAGCTAAAGACGGTAATCGCTAATTTTTTGTCAATTTTGGGCTTTTTACGTAAATTTGTCCATTTTAAAGCACGAGAGGCGATCGCCTCTACCCTGTCTTGTAAAGTGATAGAGCGTCCTGTATTACCATCCCGTCCAGATAAGATGATAGGTTCGATCGCACCGTCTAATTCGGGGATAGCGATTTGTAGTGCAACTTGGATAGGATGCAAACCGAGATCGCTTTCTTCCCATTCTTCCGTAGTTTGGAATACCAACGGTAAAGCCACCATATAAGGGCGATTCAGACGTTTTAAAGATTCGATCGCCTTGGGATGATCTTGTCGTGCAGGGCCACCTACAAGGGCAAAGCCCGTTAAAGATACTACAGCATCAACAATTGGTAATGGCTCAACACCAGCGACGGCTTTATCTAAGAAATACTCATCAACAGGCTTGGAAAAGTCTAAACCACCTGCAAAAATAGGAATAACACGAGCGCCACGATATTCTAACTCTTGCAACATTGCTACATAGTGAGCATCGTCACCAGTGACAAGGTGAGTACGTTGTAATACTAAACCAATAGTAGGAGCAAGAGGATCTCTTAAATCTCCATTGATATCATCACGGTTATTGTACCAGTTGAGGTATTCCTTAATGTCCTCAAACATTTTGGGTGCGAGGGGATGCCAAATACCCATATCAGGATACACCACAGGCTCGTTATATTCTCGGTTGCTTAGTAAGGATTTTTCTCCCGTGAAGACGTATTTATCCGCTAACATCAAGAAGAAGTTTTCGAGGTTATCGGCATTACCCCCCAACCAGTACTGAAAACTCAACATAAAGTTACGTGCGTCTTGGGCTTTCTCGACGGGAAGATATTTTAAGACGGTGGGCAGGGTGCGTAATAATTTGAGCATGGCATCTTCAAAACCTGCACCATTTTTCTGCTTACGCTTCTTCATAAATTCACCGATGACACTCTTACTTTGTCCGAGTTGTGCCATACTGAAGCTACCCATTTTGTTAAGACGCATTACTTCAGGCATGGAAGGGAAAACCACCGCCGCATCGAGTTTGTCACGGTAAGGGGTGACGGCATCGACAACTTTTTGGGCTAAGTCTTCGATAAAGATAAGGGAGGCAATGAAGATATTTGCTTCTGATACGTCTTTTTTAAATTCTTCATAGTTTTCGGGGCTTCGTAACTCCTCGATAAGATAACCGCTTACTTCGATCGCAAGGTTAGGATTATGGGCGTTAATGGCTTTGACGGCGGCGGTGATTGAGCTTTGATATTGTGCTTCTAACAACACATAAACCACCTTCATTAAAGCACGTCCTTGTAAATCTTCGGGTGCGATATGACGAACGGCGGATTTTACGTTAGTAAACATTAAGTAGTAAACTCCTGTTAAGTTAGATTGTAAAAGAAATATGAAAAAAATGATGACAGTGCTCAAAATACACTCTTTATTGTTTTTACCACGAAACTAGGCTTTTTTACTTAGTATTACCTTAATCTTTACGGTAATCCGTAGTTTTTCGTTACATTTATTCATATCTGTAGCTTACTAGGGAGAAAGTCAACTCGGACAGTTTTCAATACCAATTTACTATTTCTCAGCTATAAGGAAAAAATCAGGAATTACTACTATTCAAATATAAATTGTAATTAAAAATAAAGATATAAAAATAACTAGCAGGATTAATGGCTTATACATGGCAAAATAAAAACCAAAATAGCAGTTAGGAAAAGATGAGATAAATTCATTATTTGGATTAGTAATTTAATTTTTTTCCATATTAAAGATAAATAAAAATAGGCTAAAAAGGCTTATTTTAGCGATGATTTCTGATGTATATTTGTTATTTTAAATTATTATAAAATTCAAAATACTTGATATATCTTAATTTTCAAGCTTTATTGTTACATCAAACTCAGGACAACTATTAGTAATCTTAAAGAATTTATCAACAAATAAGAATTGATTTCCCATCTATTAACAGGAGTTAGAGGGGATGTAATTTTACAACTTGTTGAAAAGGCTCTTTTTGTATTTCTTTAATTAGCTTAATAATTTTTAGAGCTTTTTATGATCGTTTTCTACCCACTAGGCTAAATCCTCAAAACCACAAATATCAAATTCCAAGTCTCGTCTCTCACAGGCTTCCCCTAAAGATATTCTCGTTTATCTTTTTTATCTCTTATCAGGTTTGATCGAACCCTACACCTATCTCCCAACGACCGCAACCCTCAACCACATTAACAGTACTCTATAAAGACGATCGAACCCTTAACCATATTAATATTAGCTCATAGGCTCGATCTCAACAGTCTGAATTATATTGAGAATTAAGAACATAATTTTAATAATTCATTATTAATAAAAACCTGATAATTTATTCCCTGTTTTTCCGCTTCATTTTTTGCCCAAGCAATAATTTTTGGGTTTATTTTTAAAGATACTCATTCATAATCATCATCCTTCGAGCGTACAAGATATTCATCGCCAAATTGTTTCTGAATGGCAATTTTTGCCTGATTAACTTCTTCTGGTGTAATTCTTCGAGCTTTAGCAAAAGGAAACTCAGTATTATTGCTCATATTGTCTTCTTTCATTTTTCGTTGCTGATCTGGCACTAATAATTCTTATTCTATCATTTCTGATAGTATAAACCACAATTAAAAGACGACCTTTGTAAGATTCCCCGATAATCCACTCTCTTTCTTCTTGCCAAGAATGTTCAGGATCGGGAGCGATTAATGCTAGACTATCCATCCATACTGTACTTGCTTCCTCAAAAGAAATTCCATGTTTTTTGATGTTGATTTCGTATTTATTTTTATGCCATTCAAATTCCAAGTCTCTAACACGCTTCCTCTAAGTATATTTTTAGATTTTTCAGACTCTAATCTGTTTTAATGGATTATACCTTATCAAAAGCGATCGCACTGTCCCCTCAAAAAAGATTGAACCTTTAACCACATCAACATCACTTCATAAGCACGATCGCACCCTTAACCACATCAACATTATGACCTAAGAACGATCGAACCCTTAACCACATCAACATTACCTCATAAGCTCGGTCAGCCACGCTGTGCCTTCGGCATCGCACCTTGAAGCATATCAACACTGCAAATTAATCATTTAATCTTAAACTATGTCAATCAAATTTAATACCAGACTGTTCTTCAATGGCTTTTAATGTGCCAATAGGAATTATTTTTCCTTGATGAATAGGTACAATAGCTGTTCTTTGAGTACTATAATTAAATAATTTTAGATGAGAACCTGTTTGCGAAATTTCTATAAAACCTTTATTTTTTGGTTGCTTAATGATTTCTTTGGATGTTAAACGAGGAGATTTAGAAGACATTTTTAATTGTTTTTTAAACTAAGATTTCGATGCGATTATTAATATCATTATTCGATGAAATTTCAGGTATTGGTTCTAAAAGTAATTGAATGGCATCTTTTAGGTTTTCGATGGCTTCTTCTTTTGTATCTCCGCAGGAAGAAATATAGTTTGATTCAGGACAAGTAGCAGAATAAGATTGTGCATCTTCATCCCATTCTAATATTGCTTTAACAATCATTGTGATTTATTTTGATTAAAATAATATTGATTTTGTCTATATATTAACTTATTTTCACGATCGAATCTTCAACCAATCAAAATTACTAAGCAACTTCAGATAAAAGTCTTACAGTAGGTATATCTGATTTAGTCGGTTGACGAAAATAACTCATAGGTAGCGTGACAACCGATCTTGTATTTCCTAATAAATCAAAAAACTCGACACTGTAACCAGTTTCTAAACCACTAACATTATGTATATCTACAACTGTGCCAATATCACCAGCAAATAAACCATCTTCGACTATATCTTTTAATAAAATTACATCAGAATAAAGAGCAAAATTCATACTGTTTAAAACCTCCAATTTTTATTCAGGAATCATCGTAATTAATCGAGGAATTTCTGTACCTTTGTCAATTTGCCATATACTTTTCATCAATAAGGGCTTGTGAATAGGAGTAAGTATTTCTGATATTATTTCGTATCTTATGCCATAGGATGTTTCTTTGATAATAGAAACTTCTGCATTGAGATGAAACTTGCGAATATCTGACTCTAATTGTTGCCAATTTTCAGGAGAATAGCCATAATTAAGCAACATTTTTGCTTTTGAACCTCCCCTTTTGTGATTAATATTCAATAAATAATCTATTATTTTCGATTTTTCAATGATGGCGAGATCGAAATTAGGAATTTGCATTACACTTCACTCCCAATTATTTTTATTATTTCATTATATCTCATGAGCTCAATCACACCTTAAAGCATATCAACATTACTTCAGAAGAAAGATCGAACCCTTAACCATATCAACATTATTTCAAAAGCACTATCGCACCCCTTAACAATAATATCCTAAATTAAGATTATGTTGTACAACACATACATAATAAAATTGTTATGACCAACCTTCAATTGCACCTGCTACGAATGCACCGATGGGATTAGTTTTTATTGCTTCTAATAATCCTTGTTGAAAGGCTTGAATCGTTTTTTGTTTCCAATTAGGATCATCTTCAATCTTATTAATAACTTTGGTCGCAACTATCATTTGTTGAACAGTACTATCAATAGAAGAATCTTTGCATAAATCATTGATTAAAGTTTCAATTCTGGTAACGGTTTGATTCAAGCTCGAATCAGTATAATTGTTTATCACATTACCAGTATAATCTCTCCCCGCAACTCCCCCACTGATTTTAGCACCTCGAAAGTCATTATAAGTTTGGTTATCTTTTTCTGCCATTGTTTTAATTATATTTAATAATTTCGTATTATTTTTTCTTTTAGATTCTATCTCTTTCTGTAAGGATTTGTTATGGGAACTTAGTAATTTAATTTGATTTTCTTTTGAATCAAGAATAGGTTGATAATATTGCCAAAAAGATTTTTCTACTTCTCCTTTATCTATTTGATTAAGTTGAGCAGTATTTATTCTTACAACAAATATACCATCATCTTTGTGTTCAATGCCTCGAACTGATAAGTCTTGACGGCCGTCTTCTACCCGTAAATTATTAAAAGAAGTTAAAAAAGCACTCCAATCAATACCATTACTAAATATTAGATCAATTGTATTCATTACTTTTTTGATTAAGCGTTGAAAATCACCTTGATCAAATATTTTATTTGGATCAGAAGGACGACGTTCTTGTTCAGGCAATCGTAAATAAATATAATCACAAATAACCTCATCGAGATTTGTATAACTATTAATATTCCAATCTTCAATACAAGCACCTGTCAATTTTGCTTTTTGAAAATTCGTGAATATTGCTTGAACTGCACACAAATTAGTTGATCTTAAATCAGCTTTCGTTAAGTCTGCCGATGTTAAATCAGCTTGTTCTAAAGTAGAGGCGAACAATTTAGCATTACAAAGACTTGTACTTATTAGTTTAGCCCCCAAAAAATTAACTTCTCTGAGATCCGCACATCTAAAATCGGCAAAGGATAAGTTAGCTCCTTCAAGATTCGCACCAAAAAGATTGACTCCAAAACAATTTGCCTCTCTCAAATTCGCTTTACTCAAGTTAGCTCCGGAAAGATTAACCCATCTGATTCCAGCGACAGGAGGTTTAAAATAAATTTCCCTAATTTGTTGCTCTTTCAAAGTCGCATTTTGTAAATCCATAATTGAAGTATTAGGTTTAATTTTCCACTCAATAAGATTCACTCCAATTAAATCTGCACCAACTAAATCAGGTTTGATGTCTGGATTTTCCTGTCTCCATTTATTCCATACTTCCACACCTTTGTTTAGTATTCTTAAGTGTTCTTCATTTGCCATAATTATCTTTGAGTTTTTAAAGAGAAATTTTTGGGCGTTGCTGAGTTAAAGTATGAAAATAAAAACTCAGCAATCTGGAATGCTTATTATTCAATTGTTTAGCAGGTGCAAATATAAATCGTACTCGAAACCGACAACGCTTTAATTTTATCTTATAAAAAACTACCTCATTTCACTAATCGCACCCTTTGCCATATTCGCAATAGCCTGATCTGTAGCCTTTGGTAACTGATAATAAGTGCCTCCTGCGGTATTTGCCAACTCCTTACCGAAGCCCGTAGAAACAAACTTCTTCTCTGTGTCGATAACCAGTAATTTCATGCCCATAGCACGGATTTTTGTGGCAATATCCAACAATTCCGCCTTAATGTCGGGTTTTTCCCCTTCCTCAAGGGTTTCACCCAACGATCGAGCCAGAGGAATATTCCCCCTTCCGTCAGTGATTGCTACAATCACCACCTGTCCAATATCCCCCGACATTTGTGCATTTATTCCTACATGAACCGCCTGAGTTAAAGCATGGGATAAAGGCGAACCCCCACCGCAAGGCAGGGTTTCCAAACGGGTACGGGCTAAAGTAATGGAACGAGTAGGAGGTAATAATACGTCCGCTTGTTCACCTCGGAAGGGAATTAACGCCACCTGATCTCGATTTTCGTAGGCTTCCGTTAATAAGCGCATTACCGCCCCCTTTGCTGACTGCATCCGATTAAGCGCCATCGATCCCGAAGCATCCACAACAAAGACGATTAAAGCCCCTGCTTTCCTTGCGAGGCGTTTTGACCTCAAATCACTCTGTTCCACGATCACACGGCGATTAGGATTGCGTTCCCTGCGACTTTTTTGGTAGGGTGCCGCCGCCCTCAAAGTAGCATCAACGGCGATGCGTCTTACCTTGCCTTTGGGTATCATCGGCTTGATATACCGCCCTCTGTCATCGGAAAAAATCAGGTTACGAGCGCCAGATTTTCCTTGTCTTTGGGCTTGTTGAGCAAAATACAACACACTGGGATCTAAAATTACCCCTTCAATATCAAAAATGAACTCTTCTGGAACTTGGGGCGTTTCATTTTGTTCCTGATTTTCATCCTCTTTTTTATCTTCTTCCGTTTCCTCCTCTTTTTCTTCTTCCCCTTCATCCTCACCTTGATCTTGAGGTTGTGGAGGTGGCGGCGGTGGGGGTTGCATTTGATCTTCGGGCGGTTGTTGCTGAATAATGGTTGTACGAGGAACAATTACTAACTCAACAGCCTTGCGTAAATCATCAGCAGTGACGTTATTTCTTCCTTCTAAGGCGGCGGCTGCCATAGCGACTCTGACGGCAAAAATTTCCGCTCGATGTCCTTCTACACCACCTCTAATGGCTTCTTCTACCAAATATTTAATCTGTTCAGGAGTTATTTTCACCTCTTTGAGCCATTCCCTAGCCAAAATGATTTCGGTTTTGAGTGCATCCATGTCTTCGTCATACTGCTCAAGGAATTTCACGGGAGATGACGCATAATCGATTACTTGATCCACCGCTTGGACTCTTTCATCTAAAGCTAAGACTCCATCTGCACTAAGGGCGATAGCAATTCTGTCTAATAAATGTTCTCGTAATGCACCTTCTTCGGGGTTATAGGTAGCAATAAGTAAAGGTTTGCATGGATGCGCAAAACTGATCCCCTCCCGTTCAATTTGGTTTTTACCATCAGTTAAAACCGTTAACAGTTGATTAGCGATTTGGTCATCCAACAAGTTAATTTCATCGATATATAATACTCCTCGATGGGCTTGTGCCAACAATCCGGGCTGAAATACAGGTTCACCTCTTTGCACGGATTGCTCCACATCCACCGAACCTAAAAGCCTGTCTTCGGTAACGCCTAAAGGTATTTGTATAAAGGGTGCTTTGATTACTTCCGTAGGGATTTGATCAGGTGCTGTATCAGCGTATTGTTGCCATGTATCACTATCCCAATCTTCGGAATTTTCAGGCTCACAGTTAAAGCGATTATCTTTAATTACTTCAATGGGAGGTAATAGGGCATGAATACCCCTTGCCATGACCGATTTAGCTGTACCACGCTTACCTGCGATCGCCACACCTCCCAAGGCTGGATCAACGGCGGCGAGAAGAAGGGCAGTTTTAATGGCTTGTTGTCCGATAACCGCAGTTAAGGGAAAATTGATATTTTTAGTGGTTAATGTGGACATTGATATAGATTTTATTATAAATGCGATGTAAGCTATATTTTACCGTACATTGGTTATAGGCTCGATTAGCCTCAAAAAAGAGTTAGAATCACTAATTTTTAAAAGTATAATAAGCACATCTAAAGTTTCTCTAAATTTTATGGCTAATACTATTTGTTGTCTCAATCCTTATTGCGAACATCCTAATAATTTACCGAAGCAAGAACTTTGTAAGTATTGTGGAAATAAATTAGTTACTCTCAGAAATCGTTATCAACCAATTAGATTAATTTCCGATGAAGGAGGATTTGGACGTACCTATTTAGCAGAAGATTTAGATAAACTCAATACTGAATGTATTATTAAACAACTTGCTCCTCAAGTTCAAGGTACTGAAGCATTAAAAAAAGCGACAGAGTTATTTGCTCAAGAAGCTCGACAGTTACAAGAATTGGGTGAAAATCCCCAAATTCCACAATTATTAGCCTATTTTGAAGAAGAAGGCTATTTATATTTAATTCAACAGTATATTAGAGGCAAAACTTTAGATAAATTAATTACTCAGAAAGTCTGGAATGAACAAAAAGTTAAAAATTTTTTAACCAATATTTTACCAGTGTTAAAGTTAATACATGGCAAAAATATTATTCATCGGGATATCAAACCAACTAATATTATTCAAAGAGAAGAAGATGGACAATATATCCTAATTGATTTTGGAGCTTCGAAGGAATTAAGAAAGACTATTGCCACAAAAGCCACTCAAATTGGAACATTTGGTTACGCACCTTTTGAACAACTAACAGAAGGAAATGCTTATCCATCCAGTGATTTATATTCATTAGGAGTTATTTGCTTTTATTTACTAACTGGAGAAGATCCAAATAATTTATATATTAATCAAGGTTATCAATGGGTAAAAAATTGGGATTTATATTTGAAACAACCTATTTCTCATAATTTTAAAAATATCTTAAATTTGTTATTGCAAAAAGATCATAAAAATAGATTATCTTCTGCTCAAGAAGTTGTTGATATTTTATCAAAATCATCTTTATATCAAAAAAAATCATTCAGCAAAAATATCCCAAAAACAGAACGTATTATACCTTCTTCCACATTAGAAAAAACTGTATTAGTTGCTCCAGCAGGAAGAAAAAATAAGAATTATCCTGAACAAGCTAACAAAAATGTGAATTCAACAAAAATAAGTAAAATAAAAAAGAAAAAAAGTATATTTGACTTATTTCACGATTATGATGCTTATATTTATGTAACTATCGCCATTCTCATAATTGTACCGATGATAATATCTGGCTATAAAGATCATTCTTTAAATAACCTTAATACTTCTTTAGAACAATCAAAAATTCCTCAAGAAAGAATTGAAATTAACACTCAAAGAATAAGAATAAATCCTAGAGAAACTGCTTTTTATGTTAGTCGTGGATTGGCATATTACGATTTAAAAGATTGGGAAAATGCGTTTTCTGATTTTTCTAAAGCGATTGAACTAGATCCTTCTAATGATCCAGCTTACAATAATATTGGAAATGTATATAGTCGATTAGATAATTCTCAAAAAGCGATAGAAAATTATGATACTTCAATTAAATTAAATGGTAATAATCCTACTGCCTATAGTAATAGGGGAAGTAGTTATATTACATTAAAAGAATATAAAAAAGCTCTTGCTGATGCCAATAAAGCCATTGAATTAGATCCCAATATTGCATCGGCTTATAATGTTCGTGGGGATGTTTATGTTGAGTTCAAACAATATGATAAAGCAATCACTGAATATAATAAAGCTATTGAATTGGAAAAAAAAGATAATGATCCATTATGGGATGAATCTACAACCTACAATAGTAGGGCGATACTTTATAATATTTTAGAAAAATATGAACAAGCAATCGTTGATGTAGAAGAAGCCCTTAAACTTGATATCAATAACGAGAATTCTTATGACATTGGAGCGGACGCATACAAAGGATTGAAACAATATTCTAAAGCAATTTTTTACTATGATACATCTATAAGGTTAAATCCCAAAAACTCTTATTCTTATTTTGGTCGTGGTTTAACTTATATTGAAATGAAAGAATATAAAAAAGCCATAGCTGATTACAATAAAGTAATTGAGCTTAAACCCAATGATGCTTCTGCATATAATAATCGGGGCGTTGCCTACGAAAGATTCGGAGACTCCCAAAAAGCTCAAGCAGATTTTGCTAAAGCTGAACAATTAAAATAATACAGCACCAATATCATAAAAAACTTTAGTATAATTATCGAATTATTTCAAAAATTCAAACTGTTAATTATGAATAAAAATATTACTATTCCTGTTAAATTAGAAATAGCTACCACTTTTGGTAATTAACCTTTAAAAAAGAAAAATCAAATACAAAATTTTCTGAGTTCACAATTAGAAATAGTTTTAAAATCTAAGCACTCTTTACTAAAATTTTTTTCTGGAACTTATTTAATTTCAGTATTATTTTATTTGCATCAAAATTTTAAATATAATCAAAGAGTTTTAGTGTGCGATCGCTACGTTTTTCTCGAAAACTTTTCTGTTTTAGCCGTAAGAGCTTATTTTCAGCAATTAAAGCTAAATCATTGCCATTATATCTTTTAATGACAATAATTTTACTATAATCAATCATAAACTTGATCTATCACTATGGCTAAATTTTCTTTTAATAGAGGGCAATTCATGTCTGTAAATTAATATTAATTTCCTTAATAGTCAGACTAAATTAAATCATCTATAAATTAATTCTTCAATTTATTTAATGTTATTTTCTCTTCTAAATTTATCAATTTCAGTTTTTAATTTATCACTAGAATTAGAGGTAATAAAACTGAGCTTAAATTCTTTATTTTCGCTGAGATATTCTGCGTAAGAAGATTGTAAATAAGGGCGATAATTTTGATTATTATTAAGATGAACTTCAAAAAAAGCTAATGTGATACCTTTGACATAAGAACTAATTAAATCTTGGGGAGGAAAAGTAAAATTAAGGGTAGAATCAAGCGCTTCTTTAATTCCTCCATCGATTTCGTTAAAATTAACATGGGCTTGTCCTTCAATTAATGCCCAATATTTATTCGGAGTGTTTAACCAAATAAAAGGTACGGCTTGTTCAAAGGCTGGAGGGGTTGCTGGATCGTCACTTCCCGAACCTAGCATAACAGGAATGTTAATTTTACTGATACCTTTTTCGCCGAAAATAAAACGATTAACTGGATTTCCCGCAAATACCGCACTTACACGAGGATCACGAAAGTTATAATTTTCTCTAGGTAATTCTAAAGCTCGACATTGTAATAATATTGCAGGGTTGAAGCCACTGTAAAGGCGATCGCAAGACTGTTGTAAATAATCAAAATCAATGGTTGCACCTGCAACGGCTAACACAGTATAACCTCCAAAAGAATGTCCTGAAAGCCCTATATTCTTAAGATTGAGTTTACCTTGAAATTCTCCTTGATTACGTCTTTCTAACTCATCAATAACGAAACTAATATCTTTCGGGCGGTTAATAAATTCATCTCGATCAAATATATTTTTATTTAAACCTTCAAACATTTCTTTAAAGTAAGTTGCATCGCTACCAATATGTTGAGGTGCTGCCACTAAAAATCCATAGGAAGCAGTATGTTTCAAATTTTCTGCGTAATCATCAGGACTAGAACCTAAACCATGAGAAAATACAATCACTGGTATATTATTCGTTACTGCTTGAGGCACAAAAACATCGACATAAAAACTGCGGTTACGGCTTTTATCGGTTAATTGCCATCTTTCTTTTTTTACCTGATATTGACCTGTTTTGCGAATATCAGCTAATTTGTTGTAATCAGTCGCTGGATTCGTTACTGCTTCTTCTGCTGTCCAATTACGCATTTCTTCGACTAAAGTATTGGTAGCTTTAATCACTTTTTTTCCATAGTCTGCCGCTCCCATAACTAATTCCCCTTGGATTTGTAAGTCTGTGGGATATTTTTTTAATACATTAAGTAATGTTAAGCCAGAGGGATCTAATGCTGATTGTATGATCGCACCTCGTAAAGCAATACCACCATTTGTACCTCCTTGAAGGGTGATACCTTTTCCTAAACGCAACAAAATACTTTCTCCCATTTCGGTGTTAAAAAAGCGAGAAACTTTGACACCATCTATATTAATTTTTTTCGTTAAAGATTCTCTAAATTTAGCTTGATCTTCGGGACTAATTCTGTTTAAATATTGTCTTAAATCTTCGTTAATCGTACCATCTTTTGCAAATAATTCTAAGGATTCTACTTTTACAGATAACTTGAGTGGTCCATAAGTAAATAATAATTTTTCTGCTGCTTTTACTGGTAATGAAGTTAAAAAAGTTGAGGCTAATCCTAATAAAAATAAAGGTATTTTCTCTGATGTTTTCTTGATTTTAAAATAAGACATTGATTTTATAGTTTGAGTATTAGTTTTTTATTTTAAAGATGATATTATATTTTTACAAATTAATGGTTAATTATTAATTATTCTTAATATAAATATCTCTTTGGGGATAAGGAATTTCTATATTTTTATCAGAAAATTCTTTTAATATTTTACAATTTAGTTCGCTAATAACACCTTTTCTAATATTAATATCATCTAACCAAAATTTGAGTTCAAAATTTAAGCTAGAATCACCAAAATTAAGAAAAAAAGCTATGGGAGAAGGACTTTTTAATACTCTTTTATTATCGTAAGCAATTTCTAATAATAAATTCATAACTTGTTCAGGTTTAGAATTATAGCCCACACCGATTAAAATAGAACAATAAACTAAATTATTAGTGCCTGTATAAGTAGTTAAATCTTCGGTAAAGAAAATTTGATTAGGAATAATTTTTTCTGAATTATCTATTGTCATTCTTACGGTAGTAGCTCGAATTCCTAGTTCTTTTACTTCACAAGTTTGCCCTTCAATACTAATAATATCTCCGGGTTTTAATACTTTTTCAAATAAGAGAATAATACCACTAACAAAATTACTAATAACTTCTTTTAAAGCAAAGCCTATACCCACAGATAAACCGCCGCTAATAGCAGTTATCGCCCTACCGTCCACTCCAACATAACCTAAAATTAACACGATTCCTAAAGTGATTAAAAAATAACGTATTAATAATATAGTTGCTTGAATTTCTCCCTTCTCTGAAGCAGTTTTAGGTTTAATAAATGTTATTAACAAATTTTCTAAAAGGGTGACAATTACGAGCCAAAAATATAGTCCGATAAACAGAGTAAATATAGATTGAAAGGTAACAGGATTATTAAATAATTTAATTACAACTATATCAGAAAATTCTGCAAAATTTCCCGAAAGCTCAAGGATTTTTCTGAAGACAAACAGGATAAATAAAGGATAAAATATTTTCCATTGATATTCTCGAATAATATTTAAGGGAAAAGTACTATATAAAAATGCTAATAAGCATCTTAAAATTAAATAAACTACTACTATTGTTTCTCCTAAATTTATTAATCCGATTGTCCAACTTTGACTATCAAAAAAAGCCTCGATTAAATTAAGTAAAATTAAAGTAATTAAAGGAAAGTCGATAGATTGTAAAAATAAAGCAATATACTCATTAGGTTCGAGTTTTTCATCTCGCCAAATAAAAGTAGTAAATTGAGGAATTTTTTGATGTAACCAACGCCAAAATACCTTAGATAATAACCAAGATAAAATTAAAGTAAAAACTATAACTAATGACTGAATTAAAATATCTGAACGACTGAAAAAAATCGATTGTTTAAGAAGAATATCAGAAAAAGTTATAACTTTACTTTCCATAGAAATATATTTTTTTTAACTACTAAAATTATTCAATAATAACATTAATTCTTCCGCCGCTTTGAGAGTGGAAATTTCTCCAACAAAGGCTTGTTGATATAAAGTTTCTCCTTGTTCAAAAATTAGTAAAATTTGTTCTAAATTATTAAGAGGAATAGCCACCGCCGATTGAGCTTGTTTTAATAAAACAGATTCAATAGGCAGTAAAGTAACATTTGGATTTACATTACGATTGGTGGGAATAAAACTCTGAGTTTTAATAATTCCAGCTAATTGTTGTTCAGGATTAGTGATATATTTTCCGAAAGCTAATCCTAAACGGTTTTCATTATCTGTGTTACTATGATTAAATACGATAACCTTGGTATAAATCAAAGGAGTCGCTTTTCCTCCTTCCCCTTCAGGTAATAAAGCAACTCGGAAATCATCCCCTAAACTCTCACTAAAATCGGGAATTTCCGTTGATTCACAAACATAATAAGCCAATTTACCTTTATTAAAAGCATTGTGGAGAATATTGCGATTTCGGCTAAAAATAAAATTAGGTTGTAAAGAAGCATTTTTGAGCCAATCAAGCCATTTTACCCATCCATCAAGATTAGGTTCAAGTAAATCAAATTCATTGAATAATTTACCACCAAAAGTACCCATGCCCCAAAAAGTATCTTCAAAAGAGGAAACTAAACCCACTGTATAACCTTTTATTGCCCTTTGAATTAATCCGTCTAAATTTGTTGGTGGAGTGCTTAAAATGGGGTCTTTTGTAGCATCTAATTTTGCTTTATTATAACAAAGAACTCTGGTATTTGAACCTAATGGAATACCATAAATTTTTCCTTGATAACGTACTTGACTTAAAGCAGAAGGAGAATAAGTAGAAGTGTCAATAAATTGGGAATTAATAGGATTAATTAATCTTTTTTTGAGTAATTCTGTGAGGTTTCTTGCATAAAGAATTAAAGCACTTGAACCAAAACCTGCTTCTGATTTTTCAATAAAAAAAGAAGGATTTTTTTGCTGAGGAATTGATTGAATGAGAATATTAACTTCTGGTTTTAACTCTTTAAATTTTTCCACAGCAGTGGTTAGCATATTCGCAACTTTTCCCTCTGTAGAATGCCAAATTAGTAAATTTCCTTGCAGTTGTGTTGATGATAGATTTACTTGATTAATTAAAGCAAATTTAATCAACAAAATTAGGGTAATACTAATAATAAAGTAATAAAATAAACTAACTATTTTTTTATGTTTAAACAACTTTGACATTTGCAAAAAAAATTATACCCATTTAACTAATTTAACCAATTGTTGATTATGATTAAAAATGAAAAGTTGCTGACAAAAATGGTCCGTTAAAACTTTCTTTAAATCCGAAAGCATTATTGCCACTACCCCAAGAATAATCGATTTCATAGAAACGATAGCCTAATTGTAAAGCTGTGTTATAACCTACCCACCAATCCATACCTCCTAAGACATTCCAACTCATGTCAGTTTCTCCAGCTAATCCGAATCCTGACGCATCTCCTCTTAACCACAGTCCAATTCGATCATTTAATTGCATTCCCAATTTAGCACCTATCATCGGTTCAAGCCAAGTTCTAGTCTGTCCGTAGTTATTTTGAAAACTACCGTTAAAATTCACTAAAGTACTAGTGGCGATAACATTAATAGTTTCTTCTATATTGATACTGATGTTATTAAGTCTCATTCCAGCGATGGGTTGAAACCACAAAATGGGATAATTACGCCCTGATGGTTTTTCAGGTAATCGATAATTGGGAATTTCTCCAAAATGATAACTCACGGCAAAATCATAAATTCCCTGTTGAAAACTCAAATTGCTATTACTACTTATATCTAAATTTTGAGGTGATCGATTTTCGATGAAATCCTTAGTTTGTTCAATTTTAGTCAACTCTTGATCAATTAAAATTTTAGCTTCTTCTAATTCTTTTTGCAATGCTTGTAACTGTTCTGTATCTTCAATTTTCCGTTCTTCGATAACAGTTTTAATACCCTGCTGTATAGTATCACGAGTTTCTGTCAATTTGTGCCTAACTTCAGGAATAGAAGATAAAACTTTTCTAACTCTCGTCTCTTCAATTCTCTGATTTAACTTTTCTAAATCTTGAATTTGGGGAAAATCTTTGATATTTAAAGCCAATAATTCCTTAAAACCTTCAGGAGTTAATTTGAGGTTTTCTAAATCTTGAAAATTCAAATCACCAATGCGAGAATCAACAAAATTAGCCAAATTATTTCTAATTTCTTCTACTTTTATATCGACAGTTTTTAATTTTTCTAAATCTTGGTTAGTAGTTAGTTTTAAATCCTCAATTTTTGTATCTATTTTTTTTGTAATTTCATCCTTTTTTAACTGTTCATTTTCTTTTGCTATTTTGATTTTTTGATCTAGATTATTAACTAATTCTGTTACTCTTGTATTAGTGCCTTTACTCATTAAATAATTGAGAGAATTTAAAGCTGAGGGAGTTCGATTAGCTTGTTTACTTAAGTTAATAGTATCACCTAAATTAACGTAATAACCATCAAAAATAAGTCCAAATCTACCTTTCCATGCTTCCACCCTAGCACTGGCAGTAAAGTTTAAAGAGTCTAATATTTGCCCTAAATTCATATCATAATCAACAGTTCTACCTCTAGCTGTAGCTGTGCCGTAAGTGTTTAAGGGTACTGTTACATAGGGTTGAAATTGAAAACGCCATTTATTCGGATCTACGACTGTGGTAATTTCTGAATTTTGGGCTTGAATTTGAGGAAATAAATTATTATTATTTTGATTAAATTGATTGTTTTGAAAAGTATCTAAATTTGGTTTTTTAAGCTGTGATTCTTGAAAATAATTCCCTCTCAAATCTTCTGCACAATCACAGCTATTAGAGGGAAATAGATCGTCTTTTTCTTGAAGAGATATAGGTTCAGCAATCGCCTTTAAAGGAGAACAAATACTACCGAATGCCAATATAAACATGAAAGATTTTGTGAAAAATAACATACTATTTAAAAATTTAAGGATTTAATTAACACGCCAATAAAGCTAAGTAAGCCAATCACCAGTAAAGCCACCGCTACAATTTCTGCACTTTGAGAGTTTTCATAAGTATAACGATCGCTTTCAATTTGTTTAAGTACTTTACGATGTTCTTTCAATCCTAAAGCCAAACCAAACATTCCTACACTGATAAAACAAAGTCCCACAATTACGGAAAATCTGATGGGGTTTAGATGACTAGCAGTATCAATTTTTTCAATGGCAGTCGTAATGGTAGGAATACCGAAACCAAAACCGATTAAAGATAAAGAAGTCCGTATCCAAGCCATTAAAGTACGATCTGCTGCGGCACGACTGCGATATTTCGCTAATTCAGTACGATCGATCGCCAAATCATCATTAGAAAGTTTTTTCGGTGTCTCTGAGTCTTGAAAAGGTTGATTCATAATCATTAGTTTAGGGCAACAATTTGATTTACTTTTCCTTTGTATTGCGTTGAGATTCTAATTCTTTAGTCAGAAAATAATTAAGAAACGTTCGGATTAGTGCAACCATTCCTAATTTCCCTAAAGAATCAAAGGTTGAACTTATACTTGTGGAAACAATATCAGCACCTAACTGAAACTCTAACGCTAGTACAAGCCACATTCCAAATTCTAGGCGTATTTCTGTAAATAAGTTTTTATTACGATCGTATTTTGACCGATAAGCTAATAGTCCAGTTTTTAATACACCTAAAAGGATACAAAAAACAGCGATGGCTTCTAATAAAAATTTGAGGAATGTAACAAGGAGTCCTAATCCACTTTCTAAATTTTCCATCATTATTTTAAGTACTTATTACAAGATTGATTAAGATCTAAGGTGGTTTCCAAGAAAGAATATACCCATATTCTCAATAATTCCCCCTTTTTTAAGGGGGGTTAGGGGGGTTGTACTTGGTATAATTATTGTCAGAAATCACCTAATCTACTTGTTTTACGGCTGGAGGATTCCAAACACCATTAAGCACTGATGACTTAGGTGCATATAAACGCATTGTTACCCCTAACACACCCTCCGCAGGAGAAGGCAACCAGTTAGACACTTTATTATCTTCAGGAGATTCATGTTGAATGTATATATCAAGTGAACCATCTGAATTATATTTTAGAGCATCTCGATCGCCGATAGCAAAACGATCGAGTTTATTCGCTACTTGAAAACCCTCAGCATCATACATGGTAATTGACCAAAAAGCCTCCACAGGGGGTATTTCATCTTTTTCAAAGTGCAATATATAATTATTTTCACCTTTCATGGGTTTTCCATGATCATCAAAGACATTCATAGGATAAATAGCATCTTCAGGTTGATTTGCTCCTAATCCCACCATAGCCACGATCGCCCGTTTCAGGTAATAATTGCCGTAAACTCCCATGGTATCAGTGTTCATTTGCCAACCATTTTCAATTCGAGCTAAAGTTGGTAACTTCTCCATCATGATTTTCAGTCCACCTACCACCGCCTTTTGTAAACCTGCTTGTACCGCAACAGATACATTATTAAAGTCAAAACTCTTACCTCGCTCAATACCTATACGTTGCAGACGGGCAATAATTGACCAATCTGTAACTTGAGGGGGATTAATTTTGATCAATTCTGCACCATAGCTAAAGTATTGACTTGCGGACATACTATTTACCTGTTTGAGGGGATCTGTTTCCATGTCAACCGTAGGATCAATAACTGTTTCCACAGGTTCAATGGTTTTACCCCACTGAGAAAGAGGAACGATTTTAAAACCATCTTGAATTTCATTTACCGCCGAATAATCCTCAACTCCGTTAGTTTGAATACGCCCTATAATCCAAATATGAGGAGTAGGAGATTCGATCTTTTCGATCGCTTCTGGTAACTCTCCTGTCCATCCTTGAGGTACGATCGCATATTGTTGTGCTTGAGTGCCAGTGGTACGTTTACCCGGTACAGCAAAAACATTTGACCACATATCCAACATCGGTAATAGATAGTAACGTCCATTAGTATCAGGAGTTAAGACAATCATCGATTCTTTGGTGATGTCAACCCACGCAACGGTATAGAGAGTATCAAAGTTAGGGCGCACTACTGCTCGAAAATTAGCTGGAGGAAATTGTCGCAGATGATGAAATGTGTTGACTGGACCAAATCCGGGTTTTTCTCCCGATTTATAGTTAGTACATACCCGTCTTGTGAAGTCCATTGTAATCAACGGATAAAAGTAATGATAAGCCTCAATACCAATTTCGTAAGCTTCTTGTTCGGTGATGTTGTTCATAGATAATTTAATTTTTATGGTGGATAAAGGTTAAAATCTTGAGACAAATAACCTATTTTTTGTTTCTCGCAAAGGTGCAAAGAGAATAACGCAAAAGGTTTTTCTGATGGTTTATACAAAAGTATTTAGTACACTACTATGGGACGGGGTGCAATATACACTGGAGGTGTATAAACTGGAGTGACAGGTGCATAAACTGGAGCAACAGGATCAACAACAACGGGGGGATTATAATAATAACTACCAGCACCTGCCATAGCCGCCCCAGCCGCCACACCAGCTCCATACATTCGCCAACGTCCTAAAATGTCGATAAATAAAGATGATTCTTCAAAATTAGCGGGTAATTCTCCCTGTAAAACCTTCACTTGATAGGAAAGATTGTTATTTTCTAACTTGGGATTAGTTAATTCAATTACTACGCTATTAACCCCTTTTTCTCCAAAAATCGATAGTGTGGCGTTAGGTGGATTAGATGCAAAATTATCCGAACCTTGATCCCAATGACTAATAAATTCAGCGTTTTGTACATGGCCAGAAATACGTTCAGGGCGATCGCTGAAAAAGATAGTCGAACCGACTCCATTGAGATTTAATCTTTTACCATCATAACTACCTTTGACAGAATTTTGCACAAAGAGTAGTTGTACTGGATCAGAAACTTCTTTGGTTTCAGGGGCTGGTTTTGCCTCAACAGATTTATTAGTAATCAGATTACCTGCGGATAAAGTTAAGGTAAGCATACTAACGGTAAATAAAGCACAAAGAGATTTTTTGTTCATGATTTTAATAATTGAGTAGGGTGGCCAATGCCCACATTAAATTTGGGTACGGTTTTTTCTTAATTAGGCGATCGCCTTTTGAAGTTCAGGTCGGCTATACCAACTATAGTCCCCTGTTTTAACGGGTTTAATGTTAAACATTTCCCGCAATTCTTCTAAAGGATGCTCTAAATGTTCTTCCCACTTAACAGGGAAAAGGGGTTTAGCGATTTCTCCCATTTTCAAGCCAGAAGAAACGAGATCAAAAGCATAAGAGAGGGTTTTGTGTTTTTCTTCTGGAGGCATCTGTTCGTTATACATTTTGTCATTCATCAAAAATTTGAAAAGAAAAGAGCTTAAATCCAGAAAAATAAACCCCGGATAACCAATTTGAGCAACTGTTACGGAAATAACCCCTAATTCCCCCATATCATCAAGACTATAACCTGTCAAAATATGATGAATGTCATGGGTTTTATAGACTCGAAAGGTAACATAATCAGCATCGGTTTCAAATGTTTCGGGAATACGATAAAATTGAGGGTCATAACCAAGAGTACTCATAACCGTAGCATAAGTCCAACCTAAAGAACCTTTGGGCATTTTTAACATCTCATTGAGATCGTAAAGAGGACCAACATATTTTTCCTTAAGCATTTGAAGGCAAGATGGTTCTTTCTCAATCGCTTGTAAACACACTTTCATGGGACGACTATTGTGCAATCTTTCGCTTAAATCAAAAGCATTATTAACATCTTTCCCCGAACCAGCGGCAAGATCAACCAGTTCCAAAAATTGATTAAGATTATCAGAATTACTCATTTGATTGATATATTTAAAACCCATAGCAGAGATTCTCCCGTTTTGATTTTTTAATAATTTAGATCTTTTAGAGTCAATTTTAAATTTATAGGTTAAGACTGACAGAAACCTCTTGATTCCTCCCCGTTTGGAGTAAAAAAACTAAACTATTCAGAAACTTTATTATTTCTCTGGGCTTGTTTTAGTTTCTCTATATCTTGAGGGCTTAATTGAGGACGATCGATCGTCAAAGTCAACTTATCGAGATTACCGTTAAATTGAAAAGGCACTTGATAATCGGCATCATCAACAGGTGTACCCGTATCAGCACCAACATCGAAGTTTTCATCCCATTGCAAAATAAGAGGTAAGGTTTTCGCCATTTTTTGGGTAGCCACTACATTACCATCAACTTTGAGAACCCCAGTACCACTGCGTCCAATACCGCTTAAATCATTGAAGGCAAGAGTACCCATACCTAAACCATCATATTTAAAGTCAAATTCTACGGTATGTTTACCTGAAGATATGGTTTGTAGCCCTTCCCAACGGATTCTTTCTAAGTCCACCAAATTCCAGACAAAAACAGGTTTTCCTTTGAGCAGATAAAAACCATAACCGCCAAAACGTCCCCCTTGAGTAGCAATCATACCGTTTCCTCCGTCTTGAGATACTTCAACTTCGGCTTTAAAGTTATAGGAGGTGTTTAAAAGATTTGGTGCATCACCGTTGGGTATGCCTGTTAATTCTCCTCGATAGGTAAACACATTACGTCCAGCGGTAAGACTAGGGCGAGGGGTAATTAAACGAGGGGTTACAGAACCATCAAGGGGTAAAACCTGATATTTATTGGCTTCCGTCCAAAATAAATCCTGTAATTCTTTCAATTTTTGGGGATTTTGATCCGCAATATTGTTAGATTGTGTCCAATCTTTAGTTAAATCGTACAATTCCCATGGTGATGATGCTGGATCAAGATTTCCCAAACCTCCTGTTACCCAAGGAGGACGCACAACCTTAGTACTGGCGATCCAACCTTCATCATAAAGGGCATGATCTCCAAACATCTCAAAATACTGAGTTTTATGGGTAGATGGTGAAGAAGCATTCTTAGCGTCAAAGGTATAGGCTAAACTTACTCCTTCTATGGGTTTTTGTTCAATACCATCAACGATTTTTGGTTGAGGAATACCTGTTACTTCTAAGATTGTGGGAACTATATCGATGACATGATGGAATTGATTACGAATACCGCCTTTGTCTTTAATGACTTTGGGATAAGAAATCGCCATACCTTGACGCACTCCGCCCAAATGAGAGGCAACCTGTTTTGTCCAAGAAAAAGGAGTATCAAATGCCCACGTCCAAGGTACAGCCATGTGACCATAGGTTTGATCCGTTCCCCACACGTCATAGAAATTTTTGAGTTGTACTTCTACAGGAACTTCTACCCCGTTAAACATTGCCACTTCGTTGGGAGTACCCATCATCGTACCTTCTGCACTGCTTCCATTATCCCCACTAATATAAATAACGACGGTGTTATCTAGTTTACCGATGTCGTCCACTGCTTGAATAACCCGCCCAATTTCGTGATCAGTGTAAGCTAAATAGGCGGCATAAACTTCCACTTGGCGAATAAACATTTTTTGTTCATCGGGGGTGAGATCTTCCCATTTTTTGAGTAAATCATCGGGCCAAGGGGTTAATTTTGCGTCCGCAGGAATAACACCTAATTTCTTTTGATTGGCAAAAATTTCTTCTCTTAAAGCGTTCCAACCTTGATCAAAGAGGTGCATATTATGGATCTTCTCTACCCATTCTTTGGTGGGATGGTGAGGAGCATGAGTACCGCCGGGAGCATATTTAATGAAAAAGGGTTGATTAGGATCTAAACTGTTAACACGATTAACATATTCGATCGCATCGTCTGCCATAGCTGTAGTTAAATTCCAATCTTTTTTACCAACATAAGGCTGAATAGGAGTAGTATTAAGGAATAAATTAGGTTGCCATTGACTGGTATCACCACCGACAAAACCATAAAAGTAATCAAAGCCCATACCGATAGGCCACTGATCAAAAGGACCATTCTGACTAGCTTGAAAGGCAGGAGTGTTATGATCTTTTCCAAACCATGAGGTAACATAACCGTTATCTTTGAGGATTTTACCCACCGTTGCCTTATCCTTAGTAATAATGCTGTCATAACCCGGATAACCTGTCGCCATTTCGGAAATAACACCAAATCCTGCTGAATGATGATTTCTTCCTGTAATTAAAGCCGCTCTGGTGGGAGAACAAAGGGCGGTAGAATGAAAGTTAGTGTATCTTAAGCCATTATTTGCCACTCGATCAAGCGTAGGAGTAGGAATAACACCGCCAAAGGTAGAGGGTGCACCAAAACCCACATCATCGGTAATAATTAACAAGACGTTTGGGGCATCTTTCGGAGGTTGAATACGGGGTTGCCAATAAGGTTTAGAATCTGAGACATTACGGTTAATAACTCCCCCAAAAGGTTGCTCAGGAGATGGAAGTTGATCCCCTTTAATATTGATAACGGCACTAGGAGATCCAGCCGTACCTCGAATTTGTTGAGCGATCGCAGGGGCAAATAATACTCCTGAACCCATTACCATAATGAAAACCAATATTCCTGCGGATATAAGCTTAAAATTGCTCGGAAATACCCTGTTAAGAAAAGATTTGAAACGTGTAAACATGATTTTGCTAAGTTGTTTAATTCCAAAATGGGTTGGTTTGATCGATCGTACAAGCCATACTTTGATTTTCAAAGGTGTTAATCCAATTTTTCATTGATGATTTACCCTCATTACCTTTTATCCAAGTAACAGTAATCAGGTTAATGGTATTTTCATTGGATTCACAGGAAAACTGGACGGCATTATCAGAAATATTTATTAATTGTTCTTGACATTGCCATTGATTAGTCTCCATCTCCATGATTTGTTGCCAATTTGTTACCATTTTCACTTCCACTAAAATCTCTTGATTTCCTTGACTACAAGACCAAGTTTTCATTTGTTCTGTATTATTCGGTAAATCATCCACATCTGCGGAAATTTTCGAGGGTGTTTGAGCTTTAAGGGGATTTAAGATTAAATTACCCCATACAACGCTTAATAACATAGCAATTCCTAAATGACGTTGGGTACTCGTAAATACTTTTAAATTCATCATGTAAATATCTTTTAACTAAAACAATCGATAAAAGCTCAATCTTCCAACTCCCATGGGTAAACCAGTGGCATTATCTCCAGCAGGAAAAGCGGTTACGCTATACAGATAAGTGTCATCATCCGGTGGATTTCGGAAGGCTTCAAGACGAACACTGAAAGTCGTTCCGGGTGGTACTGGGGGATCAAAAACCACCGTTACTGCTTGAGTTTGCGGCTCTTGAGTAGTTTGGATAGTAAGGGGTTTACCGACATTTCCTTGAGTACCAATAAAAGCATACGTACTCGATATATTGACGGGAATGACATTAACGTTTTGTTGTTGTTGTATCGTTACTTTTCCTAAAGATTCGATCGAATTATTAGGTAGATGAAAGGTGAAATAATAATGAGCATTAGGCCAGTTTATGGTGGGATCAGGGGTTTGCGCACCTACAAAAACGGGGGGTTGCCCAGTGAAAAAATTAGGATTATCAGTCTGTTGAGCATAAGTAGATGGACTAAAAAAAAGGCCACTTGTACTTAATAAAAAAGGTGAAATCAGTTTAACTATTTTCATAGATTTTATTTTTGTCATCATCAATAACCTTCTGTTCAAAATTTTTGGGAGCAAAAAATAATTTACTCAAGTTTCCTTTACCTAAATAATTATCAATTTCTTGAAAAATATTGTGAATTAAAAAAATCATCGAGACACATAAAGTTACCGCTAAAAAATGAGAGAAATGACGGGTTTCTAAAAATAGCTTGATCGCCCCTCCAATAGCTTTAGTTTCCTTATAGGCATGGAAAAGATTTTCAATAACAGAAATCACAAAAACCGCGAAAGTGTAAAGAAAAGTCTTATATAAAACATTGATATAACGGGGTGATTGAGCATAACGATTTAAGAACGGAGTCATGTCCATAATTGCCACTGCTTTAGCCGCCACTAATGCACTAATAATTGCCTTAGAAAAAACATAAGTATTAATATCATATTCATCTAGCAAAAGTTTCATCATTAGCAAAATAAAGCCAAATCCTATTAAAAAAAATAAGGAGAGAGAGCCAATTTTTTTGATTTCTTCTTTAAGTTTTTCCATTATTAAAAATACTTCATTATCTATATTTATTTTTATTCAAACAGGAATCTTATTTTATTGTTATCCTTTTTTTTAGTTAGTAGGAATATACAAAAATTTACCTAAAATTAAAGATGAATTAAGAAACTTTGTTTGTTAAGTATTTTTGTTCTAATGCCATGACTCACTTTAACGACCAACCCCACCAACACCATAACCAGGTCCACCATAACCTCCGTAAACACCAACTCCACGAGTACCAACTCCCACCCCGTAATAACCTGGGCCTACTCCTCCTCCTGCACCAATCCAGTCAATAAATAAAGCACTTTGACCACCAGATTTAGGCATTTTACCTTCAATTACTTTATAGTTATAAACTAAATCTTTACCATCAATAACAGGATTACTAATTTCGATCACCACAAGACTATTTTGAGGTTGTCCTTTTTCATAAACTGAAAGGGTAGCGTTCGGAGGATCATTCGTGAAATTGTCCGAACCTCCACTAGCAGTCCATTCTTTCATATATTCAGGAGTAGTAACATGACCTGCTAAACGTACAGGGCGATCGGCAAAATAGAGAGTTTGAGGATTGACGTTAACTAGACGAATAGTTTTGTTATCGGTTTTGATGTCATCGGCAGTTTGAACAAACATTAACTGTACTTTTTGTTCTTCTGTTTTTTGTTCTTGAGCTTTGACGGGGTAAAATGTAGTGGAAACAGAAATTAGAGATACTGTTAAAGCAGAAATAGCGAGAAATTGACGTATTTTTATCATGAAATTACTCTTAAATTTGTTAATTGAAGATCAAAAAAAGAACAGAGACTATTGCTAATATAAAAAGAACATTTTTCATGATCGGAAGATAAACTTGATCATTGATCTTGATTAAAGGAAATTAACTTTTATTAAAATTTACTTAAGTATAAGCAAAGCATAAATATTTGTGTAAAACTTTTTCTTGCCATTTCGTGCCAATCTATAATTAAAAAATCCGTAAATACCCTGAAATTGTTTTCTGCGTTAACTTGCCAATTATTGTTAATTTTTGTTAATTATTTATGACGAAATATGTACCCCTTTTACGAGTTTCGACTCTAATTCCTTTTATCGATTTTTTGCAAGAATTAGGCACTCCCACAGAAAAACTATTAAGACAATATAAATTGCCTATTTTTGCCCTCGATGAACCAAATTTCCTACTATCTCGTCATCAAGTCTTTGATTTTTTGAAGAAAACAGCATATCAAGAAGGAATAGAAAACCTAGGGTTTTTAGTAGGAGAAAAAACTCCTGTGGAATCTTTGGGCATCTTAGGTAAATTAACTTGTCAATCTCTCACTTTATATGATGCTATATTTAAAGCTATTTATTTGGGAAATTTGTTTAATTCGGGAGAACGTTTCTGGTTATTAGAAGATAAAGAAACAGCTTATTTTTGTCAAGAATATACTAATTTAGAAAGTTTTGATTCTCATCATCCCAGTCATTTTTCTCTAATGTTAATGATGGATTTAATTCGTAAAGTAGCAGGAAAAACATGGTATCCACAACAAATTACTCTACAAACTCCATGCAGTAATTTTAGAGATCATTATTTGCAAGAAGTTTTTATCAATAAAGATATTACTATTACTTCCATCACTTTCCCTCGCTCTTTTTTAGCCTTACCTTTTCCTTCTGAGTTTAATTTATGTCAAGATCAAAAACATCAAGAATATGAAAAACTACATCAATCTGTCCCTTCTTCTCAATTTACTGACTCTTTGACACAAGCCATCAAATCTCATTTAAGAGAAGGTTATCCGTCTATTAATTTAGCTTCAGAAATGGCAAAAATGCCCGTTCGTAGTTTACAAAGAAGATTAGCGAAAGATGGTTTGACTTATTCTCAATTAGTAACTGGTATTCGTTATGAAAAAGCTGTTGATTTACTGCAAAATTCTTCTTTAAAAATGATTGAAATTGCCTATGAATTAGGTTACGAAGATCCTGCTCATTTTACCCGTGCTTTCAAACGTTGGACAGGAATAAGTCCCCATAATTTTCGTTGCCATAAACTGAACAAAAATATTAGTTAACATAATTTATTTACATCTTACTACTGAAGCTGTGTAATTTTTGCCGATGGATTCTACACTGTTAATAAATTATCCCTTTGTTTGATAACTATATTTGAGATATATTCTGACATCAAAAAGGCAATAGAAGTAAAGGTTTTGATTAATCTTTTTTATAATCTAATTATTAGGCTATGGTGGTTTTTCCTTCTTTTTGGATTACTCATCTTAGATTTAGAGTCACTGCTTTCTTTTGTTAATAATAATAAATAAATTTATTTTCTTCACAAAAAATATTTTATCTTACGACTCATTCTTAAAATTGTCCATTACTCATTGCTATACTATTTGAGATTGATCAATGAACTATTATCTTAAAGAATAATGACTGAAACTGAAAATAAAGATTACACAACGGTTGACTTAGATAGAGAAGATAAAGGCTCAAAAGCTAGACAATTATTGGGCATGAAGGGTGCAACGACGGCTAAAAATATCTGGCAAATTAGACTTCAGTTGATGAAACCCATTACTTGGATTCCTCTAATTTGGGGTGTGGTATGCGGTGCGGCTTCCTCCGGCGGTTATGTTTGGAACTTTGAGCATTTTCTGATGGCTTTAACTTGTATGTTAATGTCAGGACCTCTTTTAGCAGGTTATACTCAAACTATGAACGATTTTTATGATCGAGATATAGACGCTATAAACGAACCTTATCGCCCTATTCCTTCAGGTATTATTTCTATTCCTCAAGTTGTCACTCAAATTTTATTTTTGCTTTTTGCAGGTATTGGCGTGGCTTATGGTTTAGATGTATGGGCTAATCACGAATTCCCGATTCTAACCTGTTTAGCCATTGGTGGATCATTTATTTCTTATATTTATTCTGCACCGCCATTAAAACTCAAACAAAATGGCTGGTTGGGTAATTATGCTTTAGGTTCAAGCTACATTGCACTACCTTGGTGGGCTGGTCATGCTTTATTTGGTGAGTTAAATTGGACTATTGTTATTCTTACTCTTATCTATAGTATGGCAGGTTTAGGTATAGCGGTGGTTAATGATTTTAAAAGTGTCGAAGGCGATCGCCAATTAGGTTTAAAATCTTTACCAGTGATGTTTGGAGTCACTACCGCCGCATGGATTTGTGTAATTATGATCGATGTATTTCAAATTGGTATGGGTGCGTATTTAATTTACTTGAATCAAAATCTTTATGCTACCATCTTGCTGTTGTTAGTAATTCCACAAATTACTTTTCAAGATATGTACTTTTTGCGTGATCCCTTAAAAAATGACGTAAAATATCAAGCAAGTGCACAACCATTTTTAGTTTTAGGAATGTTAGTGATGGGATTAGCATTAGGACATTCTGTGTAATTAAGAATTAGTAATGAGGAATGAAAGAAAATATTAAGCTAAAACCCATTTAACTGACAATATATATGTTGCTTAAAAAAGCCAATGAATCTTTATATTGGTTAGAATTATTACACCAGTCAAATTATTTAGAAGAACAAAGATTTAATTTCATATATTCTGAATCTTCAACAGATAAATAAAGATCTTAGTTTCTGTAAATAAAACTGCAAAAAATAATCATTCCTAATTCCTCATTAAAACATGAGATTACCACTATCAAAATTAAACAACGAAGATCGTTCCTCGGATCATATCGGGGAAGTAATCGAAACTTCCACCATCGAATTTTTAGCTCAATGTTTAGAGCCTGAAGAACTTAATTTCCCAGCTATGCCACCTTTTGGCAGTTGGGTTAAATCTTTTGATGAAGAATCAGGGAATAAAATATTTTCTTTAGTTACCAATGTTACTACTGCACCTATCGACTCAGTACATCGAGCTAGAGCATTAGGTTTAACATTAGCAGAATTAAAAGATCAACAACCGCAAATTTTCGCTATGTTAAAGACAGAATTTCGAGCGGTAATAATCGGTTTTGAAACCCCCTCAACTAACGATAATAATGGCTATAGTCCTTCTAATGGAAATATATATCAATATTTACCTCCTCGTCCGCCCCAAATTCATCAAGCAGTTTTTAACTGCAACATAGACGAAATAATTAATTTTACATCTAATCCAGATTTTTTACGAGTTTTATTGCAGGTACAAAATACTCCTGTTGAATCTCTTATTGCAGCTACTTTAAGAGAAAGTTATCGTTTAAGAGGTGGAGATAGGCAATGGTTAGTCAATGCAGGACGTACTTTAAGCGTTTTATTAAAAAATGATTATGATTGCTTAAAATATATTTTAAGTCAAGTTCATTGGTAACTAAAAATTATCTTATGTAAATAAAAATATTTTCAGCTTTTCTTGGAACTTTATTCATAACTTTAAGTCTAAAATGATATAAGATTTTTCTACCTCAATGTTTTGAGTATTTACCATTATGCTTAAACAAATTAATGTACAATTTAGTTTTATTCGCAACTGCTTAATTATTTATATTTTAGTTGGTTTTTTATCTGCTTTAATTGCTGATTCTCATAAAAGTTTTCAAATGAGTTCTCAATCTGGTAATAGTAATCAACTTTCTCGTATAATATCCCTAGCTGTTGCTTATCAAGCTAAAGAAAGTTTATATAAATAAATTATTATTTAGAGTTCTAATATTTAATGTTTTATTATCATGGAAAATTACACGAAAATAATCATATCAATTTAGATATTAATGATTCTACTTGGCTTTACGGTGCAACAGTTTTTACTACTTTAAGAGTTTATCAAAAATCTTTAAATCATCCTTTAACAAATTGGCATAATCACTATAATCGCATTAACGCCAGTATCAAAAAATTTGATTGGATAAGTCCAGATTGGCAACAAATAGAAATAGAAATAAGTTATTTATTAAAATATTTTACGGTATTAAGAATTACTATTTTTCCCGATGGTAAAGAATTGATTATAGGACGACAATTGCCCAGTAACTTAGAAAATAAACAAACCAAAGGTATAGAAGGATTAGTTTGTTTAAATCCGGAAATAAAACGCTCTTTAGCTTTAGATAAAACTGGAAATTATTTAGCTCCTTATTTAGCTTTACAACAAGCAAAAAAACAAGGGTATGATGAAGCAATTTTGACAGATGTAAATAATAATTGGTTAGAAACTAACACTGGAAACTTATGGGGATATAAACAAGGAATTTGGTTTACTCCAACATTAGAAACGGGAATTTTGCCCGGTATTGCTAGAAAAATGATTATAGAAAATGCTCAATTTCCCCTTGAAATAAATCATTGGACTCCAGATTTTATTGTGGATTTAGAAGCCATCGCCTATAGTAATTGTGTTGTAGAAATTATTCCTTTTAAAAATATTAAAATTGGAGATACAGTTAAAAAATATAATATTAATAATCAGGGGTATTCTTTATTAAAAAAATGTTATAAATTATAGGACTTACGCACCGCCATTAAATGTAAATATGGTAATTCCCATCCTAAAATATTTCTGCGTTGAGAAGATAGTTATAAGAATTCACTGAAAATGATAATTAATTTTTACAAAATATTTACTAAACTTAATACTAATTCTTTGCTTTAATTTAAGTTAAAATTTAAGGCAAAAACTTAATATTCGAGGGAGTAAATGATCAGACGATGACGATGGAAACATTAGAATTTATTATTTATCCTGATGGGAGAGTACAAGAAAAAGTGACAGGAATTATCGGAAAGTCTTGTGAAGAAGTAACAGCAGCCATTGAAGCACAATTAGGAAGAGTTATCTCACAGGAAAAAACAGCAGATTATTTCCATGAAAAATTAACGACAAATAATCAAATTCACAATCAGAGTTGGTAAACTTTTATATATAAATCTGATTTTTTGTAAGATTTAATTAACTTTAGTAACAGAATCTTATGTCACATTTTAGCAGTATAAAAACCCAGATCCGCAATCTTGCCTCATTAAAAGTCGCTTTAGGTGATTTAGGAATAGATTGGAAAGATGGTCCTTCTTTAGTAAGAGGGTATCAAGGACAAACTAGCCAAGCTGAAATTGTTATTCAACAAGAAAATAACTATGATATTGGTTTTAGCTGGAATGGTCAAGAATATGAGTTAGTCGCTGATTTACAATACTGGCAACAGCCTTGGACTGTTGATGGTTTTTTACAGCGTGTGACTCAAGGTTATGCTTTACAAACAGTTTTAAATGAATCCTCAAAACAGGGTTTTGCTGTTACTGAGAAACAAAAAAATGAAGATGGTTCAATTCGTCTAGTGGTTCAACGCTGGAGTTAATTATCCCTCATTTTTAATATCGTCATTACCACTAAACAAGGGGATTAAATTCTCCTTGTTTATCAGTTACAAAATAATTATATTGATCACTAGAAAAAATGTTAGATCAACCAGAAGAATTATCAATTACAGGATTTGAACCAGAGTTAGGTGGAATTTGGCGAGATAATCCCGACAGAAGCGGATTTGAGCCAGAATTAGGAGGTGAAGATCGACAAAAAGGCATTTACGTGGATGAAGCCACCTGTATTGGTTGTAAACATTGTGTTCATGTTGCACCTAATACTTTTTATTTGGAAAATGATTTCGGAAGATCAAGGGTTTATAATCAAGATGGTGACATGGAAGAAATTGTTCAAGAAGCTATTGATACTTGCCCCGTAGATTGCATTCACTGGTTAGACTATACTGAGATTAAACAAAAAGAAGCAGAACGAAAATTTTTAGATGTACGTCCTTTAGGTTATCCTCAAACTCATAAATCTCCTAAACCCAAAAAAAGGAACAACCGACAAAAAGATTAGAACAACATTAATTTCTTTATCTTATATTGTTAATTTCTTCTTTAATTTACTACAATACAGATAATCACTTGATTAATCTCCAGATCTATGAATCAGTCAAAAAAACCCTCCAAAAAACTAATACCTGTATTCAAATCAGTTTTAACTACTTTAGCCACAGGAAGTTTAATTACTTTTTTTTCCCCTTCCATGATTCGAGCAGAAATGACTGATAGCCCAAAAATGGTTGTAGATGAAGTTTGGCAAATAGTTAATAGTGAATTTGTTGATCGTGATTTCAATCAAGTGAATTGGCAAAACAAAAGAGAAGAACTTTTAAAGCAAAATTATAATAGTAAAAAACAGGCTTATCGTGCCATAAATCAAGCCTTAAAAGAATTAGGTGATCCTTATACTCGTTTTCTTCCCCCCGAACAATTTGAAGTGCTTACCAGTCAAACATCAGGAGAAGTATCAGGGGTGGGTATTCGTATTGCGATCGATCCTCGTACCCAAGATTTATATGTTGTGGATGCCATCAAAAAATCTCCTGCCGCCGAAGCTGGTTTACAAAGAGGCGATCGCATTGTCAGAATTGATGGTAAACCAACAGCATTAATGAATTTAGAACAAGCCTCAGAAGCCTTAAAAGGAGAATTAGGTTCACAGGTAAGTATTGAAATTTCGAGAGAAAAAAAACCAGCTTTTGAAGTTAAAATCACTCGTAGTGAAATTGAAGTTCCTTCCGTTGACTTTAGCTTGAAAAAAGAAGGAGAGTTAAATGTTGGTTATATCAAATTAGATGAATTTAGTTCTTTGGCGGCACAACAAATGAAACAAGCCATTGATGAACTACAAAAACAGAAAGCCTCAGCCTTCGTTTTAGATTTAAGAGGCAATCCGGGTGGGTTGTTATTTGCTAGTGTTGATATTGCAAGAATGTGGATGTCTCAAGGGGAAATTGTTGACATTGTTGATCGTCGTGGCGGACATCGTACTTATCAAGCGAATAACTCTGCTATTACCGATTTACCTTTAGTCGTATTAGTTGATGGTAATTCTGCTAGTGCTAGTGAAATTTTAACAGGTGCTTTAAAAGAAAACAAAAGAGCTACTATTGTAGGTACAACAACTTTTGGAAAAGGACTCGTACAATCTGTTCATTCTTTGTCTGATGGTTCAGGATTAGCGGTGACAATCTCTCGTTATTATCCTCCTAGTGGCATGAATATCAATAAAAAAGGTATTTCACCAGACATAGTTCAAAATCTTACGAGAGAACAAGAGTATCTTCTCAGTCAAGATCCTTCTTTATTAGCCACCAAAGCTGATCCTCAATACTCAAAAGCGATAACAGTATTAAAAACAAGAACCAATATTTCCACTGAAACTTCTTCTAATTCTACAAGTTTGTTACAATAAGTTTTATCGCTTAATATTTAGGGGTTAGTGGTATCAACCCCTCGATTAATTTTTACTTTGATTTCATTTTCCAACCTTCTATAACTTTTTGTTTCTCTCTTGCGATCGCTAAACTATGATCAGGAACATCATGGGTAATAACGGAACCAGCCGCAACAGTAACACCCTCGCCAATAGTTACAGGGGCAACAAATACACTATTTGAACCTGTTTTTGTGCCATCGCCAATAATGGTGGGATGTTTTTTAACACCATCGTAGTTAGCAGTAATTGTACCTGCACCTACATTAACTTTATTGCCTAAAGTCGCATCTCCTAAATAGGATAAATGAGCAACGTTAGTATTATTTCCGATGATAGTCTTTTTAATTTCAACAAAGTTACCTACTCGGCAATTTTCCCCTAATTGAACACTTCCCCGTAGATGTGCATAAGGACCAATTCTAGTATTAGATGAGACTCTACTATCAGAAATAACGGAATATAAAACGCAGATATTCTCTTCTAGTTCACTATTTTCGATTAGGCAACCTGGACCTATTTTACAACCATCACCAATAATCGTATTTCCTCGAAGATGAGTTTGAGGTTCGATAGTCACATCTGTTCCTAATTCGACTGTTTCATCAATAGTAATGCTATCTGGATCAATCATCGTGACACCAGCCATCATCCATGCTTCTTTTATTCTAGCTTGTAAAATATCGTAAGCTACAGCTAATTGACGGCGATCGTTAATACCACTAATTTCTAAATGATCATCTACATCTAAAGCCATAACGGGATTAAGATAATCTACAACTTCCGTTAGATAGTATTCTTGTTGATCATTGTTGGTGCTTAATTTCGGTAAAACTTCCCTTAATTTTTGCCAATTAAAACAATAAACTCCAGCATTAATACGCTTATTTTGTTTCTGTGCCGTATTACAATCTCGATCTTCAACAATTTGAGTAACTAGATTATTCTGATCACAAAAAACCCTACCATAACCTGTTGGATTAGGTAAATTAGCAGTTAAAAGAGTGGCGGCATTACCATTTTCTTGATGAGTTTTGACTAACTTTTCGACTGTTTCAGGGCGTAATAAAGGTACATCACCGTTTAAAACAATTAAATCCCCGATAAAGTCTTCTAAATGGGGAACTAACTGCATAATAGCGTGACCTGTACCTAATTGTTCCTTTTGTTGGACAAATTCTACCCTTTGAAGATGATTAAGGGCGTTTTCAATTTTGTCACCTTCATAACCAATAATAACTAATTGGCGATCAGGACTTACAAGGTTACAACTATCTATAGCTCTTTCTACAAGACTTTTACTTCCTAATGGGTGTAAAACTTTAGGAAGTTTCGATTTCATTCGAGTTCCTTTTCCGGCGGCAAGAATTGCGACTGCTAACATGAGATCATCTTATTTTCGTTCGCCTATGAGTATATCTTAACAATTAACAATTAACAATAACAAAGGTGAAGGGCAATGGTTTTAAGTAAGTAAGCTAGATTAATTGTGTATTTTACTTTTCTCAAGTCTATAGTAACAATTAGTTTAAAGCCCTTGCCGATGAGATTTAATTAATTTTGCCTTCGTATTTTTTGCTTTTCAGATAAGATATATTTCCTAGATTTTAGTATTATAAAACTGAATAAAAAAAACTCGATTTTTGATACCTTTTTTTGTTACTATTTCTAAGTCCTTGATTATAAAAGGCGAAAAATTTTCCCACGCAGATCTTAATGATTAATTATTAATTATGCACCTAACGATTGGTTGGCTTTATCCTAAATTAATGAGTACCTATGGTGATCGGGGTAATGTTATCTGTTTAGAAAGAAGATGTCAATGGCGTAACTTAGATGTATCAGTTTTACCATTAGATCAAAATACTGATGTAAAAACTTTTCAAGAATTTGATTTGATTGTCGGTGGTGGAGCACAAGATAGACAACAAGAAATTGTCATGCGAGATTTACAAGGGAAAAAAGCCGAGATTATGAAAGAAAAAATCAATCAAGGTATTCCGGGAGTTTTTACCTGTGGTTCTCCACAACTACTAGGGAAATATTATGAACCAGCCATGGGACAAAAAATTGAGGGTTTAGGTATTTTGGATTTAGTAACGAAGCATCCAGGGCAAAATGTACCTCGTTGTATAGGAAATGTTGCTTTTGATATAGTTCCTTCTATCCTTGCCAATGATTTAGAAGAAATGTTCGGAGAATCACCTACGGTTGTTGGTTTTGAAAATCACGGTGGTAGAACTTATTTAGGAGATGTATCTCCTTTAGGCAAAGTAGTTAAAGGTTATGGTAACAATGGTGAAGACGGTTTTGAAGGTGCTTTTTATCAAAATGCGGTCGCAACTTATGCCCATGGTCCTCTTTTACCCAAAAATCCATTTCTAGCTGATTGGTTAATTATCAAAGCCATTGAACAAAAATATCATCAAAAAATTACATTAATACCTTTAGATGATACTTTAGCTAATAAAGGACGTAAAGCCATGTTAAAAAAGATTTTAGCTTAGGGAATATCTTAGGGTGGGTTGTTTATCCCACCAACATTAATTAACTACGTAATTCCACCGCAAACTGCTTAGTTAAGGTTTCCCGAACTTTGTTATGAATAGGATCAACGTCACTGTCTTTTAATGTACCCTCAGGTGATCTATAAACTAAACTAAAAGCTAAACTGCGCTTACCTATTTCCACATTATCCCCTTTATACTCATCAAATAATTTAACATCCACTAAGGTTTTACCACCTGCTTTACGTATAGCATTGGTAATTTCCGCTACTGTTAAATTGGTATCAGCAAAGAAAGCTAAATCACGCTCAACACTAGGATAAGTAGAATAAGCCTTAAAAGTCGGAGTTTTTAGATATTTTTGGTCTAAATAAGCAATTAATGGCTCTAATTTTAATTCAAACACATAGACACTATCAGAAAAATCTTTCTGTTGACATAATTGAGGATGAAGTTGTCCGAAAATGCCTATTCTAATCTTATTTAACCATAAACTAGCTGTACGACCCGGATGTAAACGATTATCTTCTGAATAGGGTTGATAACTAATCGGAGCTTTTAAGCTATTAAATAAACTCTCTAAAATACCTTTAGCTTGATACCATGTCATTGGTTGAGGTTTTCCGCTTTTTGTCCAGATACCATCGGCATATAAATCACCTCCTACAATACCTGCTAAAGCGTCACCTTCTCTCATTTCTTCACCTTCTAGCCAAAAAACTCGTCCAATTTCATAGCCTTTTAAATACCCGTTTCCTTGGGCTTTATTATATTCAAAAGCATTGATTAAACCATCAATTAGGTTACTACGAAGAGCGGAATATTCCGAGAAGAGGGGATTAGCTATTTTAATTTGAGCTTTTTCGGGGGAGACAAGGGAATACTGCACTAATTCTGTTAACCCTAAACTCTGTAAACTTGCTCTAATTCGTCGTTGAATTTGTACCTCAGGGGATAAATAACCTACTTGAGATTGAGTAGGTAAAGTGTCTATAAAACGATCATAACCGTAAAGTCTTGCCACTTCCTCAATTAAGTCTATTTCTCTTTCCAAATCACGGTAACGGTAAGAAGGCACAGTGACAAACCAAACTAACGGGGATTGGGTTTTAACTTCTAATTGGCAACCTAAATCCTCTAAAATTCTGACTACATCCTCTGGGGAAACATTATCTATATTATTGCCTTCTTTAACTTTACCTAAGACTTGATGAATTCGCTCTAATCTCAACTCAATAGTATTTGTTAATTTTTCAAGGCGATTATCGGCGATGCTTTGACTGCTAATATCACCACCAGCTAACTCTTGGATTAAAATAACAGCACGATTCAAAGCTTTTTCCAACTCTACCTGATTAACTCCTCTTTCATAACGAGTAGAGGCTTCCGTGCGAATACCTTGACTTTTAGCACTTCTACGAATAGGCACAGGCTCAAATAACGCCGCTTCAAGTAAAATATTATGGGTATTGTTATCAACTTCGCTATCTTCACCTCCCATGACACCAGCTAAAGCAACGGGTTGATTGTTACCAGTGATAAGTAAATTTTGCTCTTTTAAGTTTCGTTTTTGCCCATCTAAAGTAGTAATCGTTTCATTTTCGGTAGCAAAACGCACTCCGATATTTAAATCTTGACTATTTGCAATCTTTTGAAGTTTTTCTCTATCAAAAGCGTGTAAAGGTTGTCCCCATTCTAATAAAATATAATTAGTTATATCAACAACATTATTAATGGGGCGTACTCCTGCCGATTCTAAACGCCATTGCAACCATTGAGGAGAAGGTGTGATATTCACATTTTCAATAATTGTACCAATATAAGCGGAACAAGCAGAAGTTTCTTGAATATCAATTTTTAAAGTGGAAGTATCTTTCAGGTTAAGACTGCTTTCAATTTGAGGGAGTTTTAATGTGCCACCAGTCAAGGCAGCAACTTCTCTGGCAACTCCTACCATACTCAAAGCATCAGCACGGTTGGCAGTAGCGGTGACGTCTAAAATAACGTCATCTAAGCCTAAAATTGGGCGAATATCTTGCCCTACTCGCAATTCTCCTTCTAAGATTTTAATTCCTTCGCTTTCTTTCGCCAAACCTAACTCTGCTAAAGAGCATATCATCCCTTTACTATCAACCCCTCTTAACTTAGTAGGCTTTAGTTTTAAGTCAACTTTTGGTAAATAACTGCCTAAAGTTGCCACAGGCACAAAAATATCTTTTTTAACATTAGGTGCGCCACAAACGATTTGAGAGAGACTTTCTCCACCAATATCCACTTGACAGACACTTAGTTTATCAGCATTGGGGTGGCGATCACATTCTACAACTTTACCAACAACGACACCATCCGCCCAACTTCTCCTGTCTTCTATATCTTCTACTTCAAAACCAGCGATAGTGAGAGTTTTCGCTAATTCTTCAGGAGTAATGCTAATGTTAACTAATTCTTTTAACCAATTGAAAGAGATACGCATTTTAAAATATCAAATTATTGTAAATAAGCTGATCTCCTATTATCAACTAACTTCCGTCATCAGTAAACCAATAATCAATATCTGAATCAAGTCATTGCAAAAAATTGAAGCAAAATACTTGCTTAATTATCAAAAATCAGTTACAATGTTTAATCGTGTTTTAATTATTGGGTGCGTAGCTCAGATGGATAGAGCAACTGCCTTCTAAGCAGTCGGCCACAGGTTCGAGTCCTGTCGCACCCGTCTTAATATAAATAGTCTTGAAAATTTATTAGTTCTTTGATGAATTTCTGATTACGATCTAAAATCCAACTAAATAAATCTTTACTCTTACCTTGTATTACTGACACAATGACATAAGAGTATATATCCCACGCAATCGCTTCATCAAAAATTGAGGGAGTTGCATTAGAATCAGGATGAGAATGATAAATTCCAATAATATTGAGATTATCTTGACGGGCTTGTTTTTGTATCTGAATAAAAGTAATAGGATTAATAGCAAAACTATCTTTTAAACTACTATTTAACCTAGCATTTAATGATGTAAATAAATGCTTTTGATTATCCCAATCATTAATAGTTGGTAAAACTTTAATAACAGTTTTTTCTTTATTTTTGATATTTCCTAGGAGTAAACCACAACACTCATGTGGATAACATTCAACTCCGTGTTGTTGAATAATTTTTATATTTTTTTGACTAATATTAATTGTCAATTTTTAATCCCTAATTCCAAAAACAACATTGCCCGAAAAAACAAACAAATACATTTATTAATTTGTATTCGCTAATTTTCTCAGGCAACGAGCATTATTTCAACCTTGTTTTACAAGGATTTTTTTGATGACAAAAGCCTAATTAAGCCTTTGAGAATCATTCTGAAGTAGAAAAAGGAGACTAGCTAAGAGCGTTGATAGCGTAGTCAATGTAAGAATTAGCTTCAACAGCAGAGTCACCACTTAAACCATGGTTAGCTTTGATGTATTTTAAAGCTTCAACATACCAGCTAGGAGACAAGTCAAAAGTACGGTTGATTTCATCAATACCAGCAATTAAGTACTCATCCATAGGACCTGTACCACCAGCTACTAAACAGTATGTTACCATACGGAGGTAGTAACCAATGTCACGAGAACATTTTGCTTTACCTTCAGCAGTAGAAGCGAAGTTAGCACCGGGGGTGGTGGTGGTGTAAGGGAATTTGCTGTAAACAGCATTAGCTGCACCATCAACTAAACGTTGTGCATTATCGGTTAAAGATTTAGCGGCTTGTAAACCAGCAGTTGCTTGACGGAAACGACCGAAAGCAATTTGAAGTTCGGTGCTGCTTAAAAAGCGTCCTTGAGAATCTGCTGCGGATACTGCTTCAGTTAAAGGGGTTTTCGACATTTGATTTATTTCTCCTAAATTATGTTTTTCGTTACAAAAATGAAATTTAACTTGGTTGGTATATATTTATACCTACGCAACTGCAGCAGCAGCACGATCAAAGTAAGTAGCAACTTCAGCCATTAAAGCACTACAATCACCAAGGGTAATATTGTTGGTATCATTAGCGATCGCAATAGCTGCATCTTTCATTTTTTGTACGCCAACAGCTACAGAAGAACCAGGAGTACCTAAAGCTAAATAGGTTTCACGAAGTCCATTTAAACAACGATCTTCTAATACGGAAGCATCACCTGCGAAGATTGCATAGGTAACGTAACGTAAGATGATTTCCATGTCACGAAGACAAGCTGCCATACGACGGCTAGTATAAGCATTTCCGCCAGGAGCGATTAATTGAGGTTGCTCAGCAAATAAAGAACGAGCAGCGTTGGTAACAATAGCAGAAGCGTTACTGGTGATACGGTTAACGGTATCAATACGTTTGTTGCTGTCACTTACCATTTGGCTTAAAGCGTCGATTTGGCTAGAGCTTAAGAACTCACCACGAGCGTCAGCTTGAGAAACAACCCTTGTGAATGCGTCGTACATTTTAAGTTAATCTCCTAATAGAATTAGTTTGTTTTGTTTGTTTTTTTATTAAATTTTAGTTCAACAGAAAGTTAAACCGAGTGGGATTTAATTCCCGAAAATTAGTTTCTCTTATTATGTGCTTAAGTACAAGTTATTGTTAAGCATTTGTAAAGAAACTTAATCTTTTGACAACTTCTTTTTTCAAAAAATTTGTCTTGGAAAAGTCGTTTAACCTTTCATATAAGTTTATAACTTTTATCTGCGCATTTGTTTATTACGTCTTGTTAATTTTTCTGGAATAGTTGTTTATATTTCTTTATATTCTCTGAAAAGTCTACTAATGAATTGTTTCAGAAAAAAAGATACAAGAGTCGTGAAGAGAAATACTCTTAAAACCAGTACAAAAAATTGACCACATAAAAACCATTGATGGTAGGAAGGTGGCTGATGTCCTTCCTAAATTTGAGGAGGGTATTGAAAATTAGAGTTATAGATTTGTTAACCAACTGATTAAACCTTGCCCCGTCAAAGCTTCAAAACTTAAAAGAGAGATAAAACCAATCATCGCTAAACGACCATTTAATTTTTCTGCATATCTATTGAAACCGAATTGTTGAGTCGAATCAACATACATTTTTGGTTCGATGGCGTAATTATTTAAACGTCCTTGTTCTTCTATTACGAAACTGTTTCTTGTTTGCATGATGAATATATTTTTTATGATTGCTTATGTTAAAAATTATAACGTTTTATTAAGATTATTAACAAGATATTGATTTTTTTAATGTTTTATGGTAACAGAAGGCGTTGAGTAAAATAAATCTTGTCCCTTTAATTCTGAAAGTTTGGGCTGAGTTGAATTTTTTGATGTAAGTCTTGATAAAATTTTTACACTTTATGAGAAATTCGATTGTTATAATTACTCGTTGCTAATTATATTAATTACTAATTTTTATGAGTTATTTTATGGATAGACGTGCCTATGCTGAAACTTATGGCATTACGGTAGGCGATCGCCTTCGATTGGCGGATACAGAATTAATGATCGAAGTTGAGAGAGATTACACAGTTTACGGCGATGAAGTGAAATTCGGTGGCGGAAAGGTAATTCGGGATGGGATGGGGCAATCGGGCATTTCAAGGGCAGATGGTTCAGTAGATACGGTTATCACTAACGCTTTAATCCTAGATTGGTGGGGAATAATTAAAGCAGATGTGGGTATTAAAGACGGTAAAATTTTCAAAATTGGTAAAGCAGGAAACCCTGAAATTCAGCCCCAAGTGGATATTATCATCGGTGCGGTAACAGAAGTTATCGCTGGAGAAGGAATGATTTTAACTGCCGGTGGTATTGATACCCATATCCATTTTATTTGCCCTCAACAAATTGAAACCGCTCTTGCATCTGGAATTACAACTATGATTGGTGGTGGTACAGGACCAGCTACAGGCACAAATGCAACCACTTGCACCCCCGGAGAATGGCATATATACAGAATGCTAGAATCTGCTGATGCTTTTGCTATGAATATCGGTTTTTTAGGCAAAGGTAATAGTAGCCAACCAGAGGGATTAATTGAACAAGTTAAAGCGGGTGTAATGGGGTTAAAATTACATGAGGATTGGGGTACAACTCCTTGGAGTATAGATACTTGTTTAAGTATAGCTGATGAATATGATGTACAAGTTGCTATTCATACCGACACTCTAAATGAGGCGGGATTTGTGGAAGATACCATTAACGCTTTTAAAAACAGGGTGATTCATACTTATCATACGGAAGGGGCAGGAGGTGGTCACGCACCAGATATTATTAAGGTATGTGGGCAAATGAATGTTTTACCTTCTTCAACTAATCCTACTCGCCCTTATACCATGAATACCCTCGAAGAACATCTCGATATGTTGATGGTATGTCATCATTTGGATAGAGGTATTCCTGAAGATGTCGCTTTTGCTGAGTCTCGCATTCGCCGTGAAACCATTGCTGCTGAAGATATTTTACATGATTTAGGGGCTTTTAGCATGATTGCCTCAGATTCTCAAGCTATGGGTAGAGTAGGAGAAACTATTATTCGCACTTGGCAAACCGCCCATAAAATGAAGGTACAAAGAGGACATTTGAACCCCCCTCAATCCTCCCTTATCAATGGAGGAGATATGAATGATAATTTTCGGGCGAAGCGTTATGTTGCTAAATATACTATTAACCCTGCTATTACTCATGGTATCGCTGATCATGTGGGTTCGATCGAGGAAGGTAAATTAGCCGATTTGGTGTTGTGGAAACCTGCTTTTTTTGGGGCAAAACCTGAGTTAGTCATCAAAGGTGGCATGATTGCCTATGCACAAATGGGAGATGCTAATGCTAGTATTCCGACACCGCAACCGAGACACTCTCAACCGATGTTCGGTAGTTTTGGAGGTGCGATCGCATCTACATCTTTAACTTTTGTTTCTCAAGCATCTTTAGATTTAGATATTCGAGGAAAATTAGGATTACATAAGCCAACGATTGCAGTAAAAAATACTCGTAATTTAAGTAAAGCAGATATGAAGTTAAATGATTATGCACCGAATATGGAAGTTGATCCTGAAACCTATGAAGTACGAGCAGATGGAGAACTTTTAACTTGCGAACCTGTTGATGTATTACCAATGGCACAACGTTATTTCTTGTTTTAAGGCAGGACGCATTTGAGTTTACAGGTGAGGGTAGGAAATGGGCAATAGTTAAAGAGTTTTAAAAATTTTTACTGATTTTAAAAAATGCAAGTAAAATGCGTTTTAGCTTAAGTTAACCTAAGTTCGATGTCAGAAACTTTGAAAAATAAAGATTTAAAACTAATGAAATACCAAATTTTAGCCCCTGAAAAAAATTAAATTTGATAAATAAGTGTCAAAATCAATTTTAATAATGTTTGAATTAATTCTCTCCTAGTCATCTCCTCCGCCAGTCTCCTAGTCTCATCTTCGCCAACAAATTTATAGAAAACTAAGGTAAGTTAATATCTATTACCATACCGAGCCGGGGGCAGATATGGGTATTTTTTGAGTTGTGGGGGGATTTTTTTTAGGTGTATAATTAGATGGATTTTTATTCAGATTTTTATTGTTATTATTTGTAGCTTTTGACGTTTTTTTAGATCTATTTTGAGTCTTTTGAGGTGCAGTATATTTTACAACAGGGGAAGAAGGTGATGTATATGTTCTTAATTGCACTTTTTCTTTTGCAATTCTATCAGCTTTAGCTTTAGCTTGAGCCTGTAAATTTTGAATATTTTGATTTATTTTAGCAATATTTTCTTCTGTTTCAGTAATTTTATTACTTACTTGAGAACTTATTAAGAGATTAGAGTTAAATTCATTTAATTTTACGTTTATTTGTTCCCATTCTAATTTTAAATTTCGATTTTTTTTAATAGTATTAGCTGTTGAAGTTTTTTCTTTTAAGTTATCCATGTTTTTGACTAATTCTTGAAACTCTAAATTAGTTTGATTTTCTGTTTGAATTTTTTTATCAATTACAGTTAATTTATCTTGATATATTTTTAATTCTTGCTGTGCTTGATCATAAACTTTAACATCATTAGGAATATTTTTAAAATCTTTAATTATTTCTTGCATATCTTGTTGCTGTAATGTTAAATCTTCTATCTTTTTAATATTTTTTTCACGAGTCATAACTTCTTTTCCATCGACTAAAATATCATTAAAAATTTCTTGATATTGTTTATCTCTAGCACAGTTATCTAATCTTTTACAAATAGCATTGATATGGGGTGCTTGTAAAACTAAAGTGATGATAGTTAAACTAAAGACTATTATTCCAGATAAAAGTATAAAATTTTTAAAAGATTTTTCTTCTGTATTTTTAAAAGTATTTTTCTCTATTTTTTGCTCAAGATTTTCATGAATAACTGTATTGTCATTTTCAGTCTTAGTTATATTTTGTAATGGTATAATAAGATGAGTTTTCTCATTATCTAGTGTAGAATAATTATCAATACTTGTCTTATTCATCTTTTCCAAATCTGCTAAAACATCCATCGCTGAATTATATCTATCTTGAGGATATTCTTCTAGCATTTTTTCTAAAATTAATCTCAATTCTTCACTAAAATTAACATACTCTATCCAAGATTTTTTTCGACTAAAACTATTAAATAATATTTCTGGCTCTTTTCCTGTTAATAAGACTAAAGCTGTTGCACCTAAAGCATAAATATCACTATTTTGATAACATTCTCCTGTGGTTAATTGTTCTGGAGCAGAATAGCCTCTTTTACCAATTATTGTACCTTTTTTTTCTTTATAACCATGATTAATAATCTCTGTCATTTTTTCTTTAACACCGCCAAAATCTATCAAAACAGGTTTATTAATTTCAGTAGAATAAATAATATTATCAGGAGATATATCTCGATGAATAATTCTATTGTGATGTATATAATCTAATACTATAAGTAGATCTTTTAAAAATAAGACAATTTCTGATTCTGAAAATAATTTTTGTTCTATTTTTTTTGTATAAAGTAATTGCCAATAGTTATCTCCTTTAATGTATTCTTGTACAATAAAAAAATTATTATTTTCTTGAAACCAATCTAAAAATCTAGGTATTTGAGGATGCTTTAATTTTGATAAAATAGATGCTTCTTGATTAAATAAATTTAAAGATTTCTGATTAAATTCTGTCTTAATATTATCATTCGGTAAAAATTCTTTTAATAAGTATTGTTGAAAATTTTCTTGAATATTTTCTATTAAATAGGTTCTACTAAAACCGCCTTTCCCTAATTCTTTAATAATTCGATATTTATTTATTAAAATTGTGCCGTTAGATAAAGAAAGATTCATATAGATCATTAATAACTTTTTATTTAATTATACTTATTTACCAATAAATTCCTCGTTCAGATAAACCTCTAGGATTATTAGCAGGAGCAGGTGACATGGGATAATTATTTTTAATAGCATAATGAGGTAATAATAATCGATTCCAACTTTCATTTTTTTTGACAAATTCCTGTTGACATTTTGCCGCTCTAATTTTTAAGTGATCTTCTGATGCAATATCTTCTTCATCCAATAAATTAAACTTTTCTATAAATATTTTTTCATATTTTTCAGGATCACTACCATAAACAAAACATACTAAATTAAATAGTCTTTTATCATGAGGAGTATGTTCATCCCAACTGGGACTTTTTTCGCTTATTTTGTATAATAGTTCATAGTATTCTGAAGAATCTAAAATTACTTCTCCCGCAAAATTTTGATCATGATTTCGATATAACATAACAGAGGCAAATTCATCGACAGTATCTTCTTCTTGCCCTACAGCATTTAGTGGTAGAATATCAATTAAAGCGTGTCCTAATTCATGATAAAAGGCAAAAATTGTTTCGTTAAGGGATTTTTCCATTGCTTTTTCTATAGGATATTGAGCATTTTCATGAAAAAGAACTAAATCATAAGCTGTATTTTCATAACAAATAATAATTTCTTTTTTTTCAGCATTCCAATAAGCATTAGGATCTCCACAATCTTGAAAAACAATAGCTATATTATCTCTCATAATTAATCCTGAATTATTTAAGTAATCAGTGATTTGATTAAAAATTTTACTTTCAACCAAAATTTGTCTTATTTCTTCATAAGAATTAGTAGGTTCATATTTTAAGATAAATTTACCAATTCCTTGATTATTTTTAGGAAAGTTTTGCTTAGTATAACTTTGTATTGGTTTAGCAAAAACATTTTTATTATTTTTAAAAAAGATAAAATTTGAGGAAAATAAAATAGTAAAGAGGAAAGAAATGATAAGTTTAAAATATGAACTTTTATTTATTTTATTCATGGTATTAAATATTACTTAAAATTAGTTAAATCATGATTACTTTGTTTATTAAACTTTGGGGCAAGGCGTAAAAAAGTTTTAATGGGAATTGCCCAACTAGATTGACTCATTTCTTCTTTTTGTTGTGGAGATGCAATACTACCATTCTCAAATATATAAGGGTTTCCCCACGCTGGATATTTATGTCTTCCATTAATACCAATAATTTCTTTTTTACTATTAAATAAAGGACCTCCACTCATGCCTTTTTGAATATCATTACTATAACCAATTTGATATCCTCCTCTAAAAGATAAATCACTAATAGAATTAATTCGCCCACGAGTAAAAGTAAAATTATTATTAGTCAAATTATCAGGTTTATAAGGAAAACCCGCCGCATAAACAACTTCATCGATGACTGGAATCGATAATTCTGAGAATGAAGCTATTTCATAATTATTTTGACTTTGAAATTCTAGTACTCCTAAATCATAATTTTGAAAATTAAATTCTTTAACAATTTTTGCTTGATAAGTTTCACCATCAAAGGTGATTATTTTATAAGATTGATTTTGATTACCAAACAATAAAACATGATCATTGGTTAATACTTGATAACTATTATTATTTTTATTAATTAAAATACCTGAGCCTGAATTTTCACCTGACAATACTTTAACAGTAACTTTTTTGGCGTAGATTTCTATTTCTTCTTCTTTTGATGTTATATTAAAATTTTCCCTTTGCTGTAAGCTAGATGGATAGATCGGTACTTCTTTGCATTCAATTCTGGTTTCAACGCTTTTAACGGGGAGAATATATTGAGTAAAAATACCTCCAAAAAAGCAAGTTATACCAAATAAGCTCATAGCTAAAATTTTATTCATAACATCGCTTTTTTTGAGACGAGAGCATTTTTTAGCAACAAAACTGATTTATTAAATATTACTTATTACTTATTGTCATTTACCATTTTATGCCCGGTGCAGAATTAGGTTGTTTTCCAGTATTTGAAGGAGCAACGATAGGTTGTTGATTTAACCCTGTATTATCAATAGGTGAATTCTCGGAAAGATTTTTTGAAATTCTGGGGGCAGATTCAATATAACTGACTAAATTCAGTGCAACTGATCCTTTTTCAGTTTTGACTAAATTACTTTGTTTTTTAAGGTTATTTTGACCTCCAGAAGAACCACTCAACTGCATAGAAGGACCACCCGCACCATCTCTAGTATTATCAATTTCTGCTAATACTTGGGCGGGATTTTGATCAGGACGCAAAGTTAAGAGAACATTATTACCAGAGCGATCGCAATCAGTTCCAGCACAAATAACATTATAGTTATTAACTCGTCCAGCCACTAAATAACGGGGTTGAAAATTATTCATTCTCTGGGTAACTTCTAAACATCTTTGCATAGGAGTGTAAGGTCCTTGAAAATAATTACTTTTCCATTTAAAAATTTCGACGATACCCCCTTGAGTTTCAACGTAGGTAGTAGGATAATTGTTATTATCTACAGAACATTCAAATTGAATAGATTGTGCTTGACTGGGAGAAGCAAATCCCAAAGAAGTACTAATTAGAACTCCTGAAATGATTGATAGATAGATTTTGTTCGTTGACATAATTTTAATTTGGAAAATTTAGATAGTAATGTTAATGATTAATTGAGATAACGATTTAAGTCATCTTGAGTTGTCCCAGTTATAGGGAATACTTTTAAGCCAGATAAAGTTCCCCCCCCTTCTCGTTGATAATTAAAAATCTCATATCTTAAAGGAGTTGGTTTTGCCGTCAGAGAAGTTTTACCTTTTGCTTTTAAAGTTTCTGGGGGATTTTTTGCCATTAAAGCATTTATCTGTTGAGTGCGTTTTTCAGGAGCAGGATGGCTACTACCTTCTGATTGTGCTCCGGGCATTCTTCCTAAAACATCCATTACTGCAATACAACCATTAGGATCAAATCCAGCCGTTACACTGTAAATATAACCCGTTTCGTCAGCCTCCAATTCTTGAGATTGACTGATTTCCATTAAACGCTTATTATAATTAATCTCCGCTTCTTGTTCAATTTTGGCTTTAATGGCTTCAATATTTTTGGCTTTTTGTTGACTTGCACCACCAAATAATGCACCCCCCAATTGAAGTAATCCTCCCCCAATACCGCCAACTTGTTGACCAACGGTAGCGATACCAGTACCTACACCAGCACCGATTAAAGCCTGAGTTTGAGCATCTTGTTCCGCTATAATTTTATTTCTTTCCGCTTTTTCAATTTCTTCTTTTCTTGCTTGTTCTTGTTTTGCCGGACCGTAGCCTAAATGTTGTTTTACATGATGTCCCATTTCATGGGCAATGGCACAAGCTAAAGCCGAAGCATTACCTTCTAATTGATCCATCAAACCTGCTTCAAAAGTTAGTAAGTTGGTATCAGAAGCGAAGGCATTGACAGTATAGTTTGGAGTAACAACGATACGCCAAGGTTTATTATCTAAACCATTCGCTCTGGCAATTTTATCAACGATGGCATAAACGACAAAATAGTCTTTTGGTAATTCTTTTTGTGCTTTTTGTAACGGTGTTTCTGACACGGGGGGGGGAGTCGGTTTCGGCTTTGGTTTAGCGAAAGCCAACAATGGATTGAATAATAGAGATACGAACAATAAACTACCAATCAAATTCCCTGATTTTCCTCTTTTGCTCATGGTATTATTTATTTTTGATTAATCTTATTTAGGCACAATTATAGCTCAAGGCAATAGAATTATGAATGTAACTAATTACAGAAACAATTATTTTATGGATTGAGGAAACGGAATATTTTTCAGGCTACCCAAAACTCCCTCCAGTTTTTGATAAATTTCCATTAAGCGATCGCCATCAAGATGAACTTCGCTCGTGGGATAATTTTCAGTTATTTCCATAATACTAAGATCATTATTTTTCAATGCCGATGTAACCACCGCACCACGCAAAGATTCACGACTAGCTCTTTGACTCGGAGTAGTAATCACCTCAGAAAAACCATCTAAAATAACCCCTCCAAAAGGACTATTAAGAATTTGTGAGAGCATAACTCCATTGACGGGAATTTTACGGCAAAGAGTATTTTTGACATTATCAGGTTTTTGATTAGCTAACCTCAAAAAATAACTTAATGCCGAAGAAGTTTCTCCTGTTTCACAAAAAATACTGAAATCTGCCACAGGAATAGACTGTCGTAATATTCCATATTTAAGGACAACAGTATCCGCCGCCATCGCCTTCGTTAAAGGATTCAAAATTAAAGTAATAGAAGTAGAAATAATCAAACAATAACGAGTTAAACAAAACATAGTTATGAAAAATAAAATTAATTCTAACGTCAATAATTAGACGCACACTAATTTTAAAAGTTCATAAATATCATTAACCATGTAGTATTGCTTTAATAACATAAAAGTTTTTTTGAGAATGTTAAATTATGTTACAAAAAAACAACTTTTATTTAATTAATACTAATAAGATCAAATATAATTTTAAAAGAGAATTTTTATTAATCTGAAATTTACAAAAGTTGAAACCATAAATTGAGAATATATCAAAAAAAATTGATGTATTTTCCCCTAATCAGGACTGAAAATTATAAACTTAGTCAATAATTAATAATATTAATAATTGATATATGTTTTATTGACAAATGTTAAAAATATAATAAAATTCAGTAAATATATGGAAAAATTTTCTTGTTCAGATTGACAAAGATAAGGGAAAAAATTGAGATTATCTCTTTGTTTTCTTCGTATTTTTTCTTAACTTTATCAATTCTTAAAAATTTAACTTATTACAAATCACACTTATACTCATAATAGGGAATTAAAATGGCAATAACAATCAACGGTACTAACGGTCCAGATACCATAAATCCGGGATCTTTCAGTGATGACTTACTCATCTTCGGTTTACTGGGAGACGATTCTATACAAGGTTCGATCGGAACTGATGCCATTGACGGTGGCGACGGTAATGATACTCTCTCTGGTAATAACAATGATACTCTTCTTGGAGGTGCAGGAAATGATAGCTTATTCGGTACAGGTACAATCACCATCGGGAATTATCTTGACGGTGGTAGTGGTGATGATACCATTAATTCTTCTACCAGTGGTAATGCAAGTATTTTAGTCGGTGGCATTGGTAATGATAGCTTATTTGCTAGTGGTGATATAAATAGTCTTGATGGTGGTACTGGCAATGATACTTTGAACGCAAATGGCAATACAAATACTCTTGCTGGTGGTACTGGAGATGATACTTTAACTTCTTCTGGTACAACGAATACTCTTAGTGGTGGTACTGGCAATGACACTTTAACGGTCACATCTGGTGGAACGAATACTCTTAATGGTGAAGACAATAACGATATTTTAACTTCTTCTGGTGGAACGAATACCCTTAATGGTGGTACTGGCAATGACACGTTAACTTCTTCAGGTGGAACGAATACCCTTAATGGTGAAGACGGTAATGATAGTTTAACGGTCACATCTGGTGGAACGAATACTCTTAATGGTGGCAGTGGTAATGATACTTTAACTTCTTCAGGTGGAACGAATATCCTTGACGGTGGTATTGGCAATGATATATTAGTGGTGACTTCAGGATCTGGTCCTAGTACTTTGATCGGCGGTGCAGGAAGCGATAGCCTTGTTGGTAGTAATGCTCCCGGAAATCTTAATGGTGGTGCAGGAAGCGATACCCTTATCGGTGGTAGTAGTCCTGATATTTTAGACGGTGCTGATGGTAATGATTCCCTTATCGGTAATGCGGCACCTGATGCCTTTATTGGTAGTCGTGGGAATGATACATTGATTGGTGGTGATGATAATGATATCGCCGATTATTCTAGTCTCTTGCAGCGTGTTACATTAAGACCCCAAGGAGTTCTTGCCAAAGACGGTGGTTTCGGGACAGATGTCCTTGATAGTATCGAAACTATTGTGGGTGCAACAGGACAAGATAACCTCATCGATGTTTCTAGTGCTGGTACTGGTATTACAATTGATGTGAATCTGAGTTCGTCTTCTGATAATTTAATCGTATCTGGTCCTTTCTCTAGTACTTTCACCGTAACTAACTTCGTTGATGTTATTGGCACAAGTGGTAATGATTCTATTACAGGTAGCACAGCGGCTAACGATTTACAAGGCGGTGCAGGAGATGACACTATCAACGGCGGTGCAGAAAATGACGCTATCAACGGTGGTGCGGGTACTGATAGCTTATTAGGTGGTGTTGGCGATGATACGATTACTGGTAGTGCTGGTAATGATATAATTGATGGTGGTGATGATAGTGATACCGCTAATTATTCTAGTCTTACTCAAGCAGTAACCTTAAGACCTCAAGGAGTACTCCTAAAAGGAACTTTAGGTACAGATACCCTTATTGACATCGAAACCATTATTGGTGCCAATAACCGAGTTAACGTACTCGATGTTGCTTCCGCAGGTTCAGGTATTAGCATTAATGTTGACTTAGGTACAACAAATCCAGATAACTTAGTCGTTGCCGGTCCTTTTTCGGATACATTCACCGTTCGCAACTTTGTCAATGTCTTCGGCACAAGTGCTGATGATACTATTATTGGTAGTGCCGCTAATAATAACTTACAAGGTGGTGCAGGAAATGATACTATTGACGGTGGTACTGGTGGTAATGATACTATTATTGGTGGAGCTGGTAATGATAGTTTAAGTGCCGTAAGCGGTAATAACTTATTTATTGGTGGTCAAGGTGACGATACGATTACTGGTGGCACTGGTAATGATACCGTTGATTACTCTACTTTAAGCAATGCTATTACCGTTGAATCTCAAGGAGCAATTAATAAAGGTGCTTTAGGTACAGATACCGTCAGTGTAGAAACAATTATCGGTCCTACAGGTAAAATTAATGTCATTGATGCTACTGGTTCTACTGCAAGTATTAATGTTAATTTGGCTACGACTACTAATAACTTAAGTGTTGACACAGTAGGTACTTTTACCGTTCGTAATTTTGTTAATGTAACTGGTAGCACGGTTGATGATACAATTATAGGTAGTTCCAGTAATAATATTCTTTCTGGTGATGGTGGTGCTGATTCTATCGATGGTGGTACTGGTAACGACACTCTGTCGGGTGATATAGGTGCTGATACCTTAATTGGTGGTACTGGTAACGATAACCTTGATGGTGGCGATAATGATGATAGCTTAGTTGGGGGTACTGGTAACGATAATCTAGTGGGTAGTGCAGGAAATGATACCTTAATCGGTGGTGCAGGTATAGATATTCTTACTGGTGGTACTGGTACGGATATTCTTGACTACACAACGCTTACAGATTCCCGTTTAACTAACCTTGATATCATTACTGATTTTAGTGCTGTGGATGATGATATTCGTGTTTCTACGGCTATAAGTGCATTTAATGCTTTAGGCCCTGTTACCAGTCTAACTCAAACTGCTATTGGAGCGGTATTAACATCTGGTGTCTTTACTGCAGACAGTGCCGCAACTTTCACATTTAATGGTGAAACTTATTTAGCCATCAATAATAACGTGGCTGGTTTCTCTTCTTCCACTGATGCCGTCATCAAATTTGGTGCATTATCAGATTTAACTGGATTTGGCAATTCAAACTTTTTCGTCTAAAGGTGAATGAAGTTTATACCTGATTAAATAATTAACTAAAAATCCTCTCTATCTCAGTTTTTTGATAGGGGGGATTTTTTTTGTCAGTACTTATACAAAATTAATTAATTGTACAGTGAGATCTTGCACCTGAGACAGAAATTGTCGGCTAAGGTAGCTAATAAGCAATAGTGGAAAAAATTGATATTCTTTTTTCGTTTTCAAGCACAAATATACTTATACAAGATCTAAATATATGGGCAATAAAAGGCAAGGGGTTTAAACCTCTTGTTAACCATTTTTACTAAAGCTTTAAGAAAAATAAAATACAAAATTAATTTTACTCACTCATTTAAATGAATAGCCCATGGGAAATAGTCACTTTTTATCTTTTCCCTATCATGCTTTAGGTTTTGATACTATGATTAGAGATTTTTTATGTACAGGGGTTATGGAAAGGGAAAAATATCCAAGGAATAAAAATTAAAATTAACCAGATTATTTGTTGCCAATTAAATGTAGAAAAATTAGTAGAATCATTTAATAAATTTTCAATTCTTTCCTCTAAACGACAGTTAGTAAAAGGACATTCTAATTTAAATATTAATGGTTTTGGTACATTTATCGCTGCCTTTGTTACCATTAATAATGCTTCGGCAATTAATAAATAATCTACAGTTTTTGATGCCGTATTATCGGCTCTTAATTCTCTTAGTAGAAGTAAATTATTCCATAATTTTTCATTATTTGGTAGCCAGAATGTTAATCTTTCTAAATAAGACAACCAAAAGAAAAAGAATGGATCTTTGTGAATTTCATGGGCTGATTCATGGGCAATGACAGCATTTAAATGTTCTTCAGATAAAAGTTTTATTAATCCTTTACTGATAACCAATTGCGATCGCCAAAAGCCAACTTGAGCCGCATAAGGAAAAGAAGTTTCTAAAATTTTAATATTTTTTCCATGCAGATTTTTTGAGGGGTATTCATGGACTAATTTCGATAATTGATGAAGATCCCATGTTATTTTAATGAAAGTAAAAACAGAAAAAATTAAAAAAGAAACTGATAAATAATAACTAAATTTACTCGCTTTTATCCCCCACATTTCCCCATGATAACCCATTAAAAAAACCGTAAAACAAGTCATAAATAAAAGTAAGGGAGGAAAACCAAATAAAAATAAAGATAAACCCCACTTTTTCTGATATTTTATCCCTTTTAATTGACTAATTAATCGAATTCCATAAGCAATTAATAAAGCCGAAAAAATTAAGATAAAGTGCATTTTAGTTATTTTCCTCTCTTTGTTGACGAATTCTAGTTAAACGATCAGCAATAGCTTGTATTTGTTCTACACTAGCAGTATCTAAACTATCAGCAAAAGAAGCGACAACATCAGGATTACTAACTGCTAGAAAACTGTTTAATTGCTCATAAGATTGAATCGCTTGTGCTTGTTCACGAGAAATGAGAGGATACCAGTAAAAGGCACGACTTTTTTTTACATATTTTAACCAACCTTTTTTAGTCAATCGTTGTAAAACGGTCATCACCGAAGCATAGGCTAATTCTCGTTCGGGATCTGCTAAAATTTTTTCATGAATATCTTTAGCACTAGCACAACCTAAATCCCAAATAATCTCGACTACTTCTTGTTCTAAAAACCCTAATGATAATTTTTCAGGTCGGTATTTAGGTAAAAAAGACATTGATGTTATAAAATTAGAATATATTATTGTCCAATTTTATCACCTCTTTTCAAAATCAGAGATTTTTTATAAAAACTTTATAATTTTAAAATTATTTAGATAATGGATAAGGAAATATTTATTAAGAAAATAATCAAATTACTCTGAGTCACTATTGGAATATTAAAAATCAAAATTATCTACAATATATAAAAATCTAAACTTAAATTTATTAAAAACGTTATTAATATAGGAAAAAAGGAGTAAATAATAATGGGATTTAAAACCTTAGTGTTTTTGATAAGTATTATAATAATGGGCTTATTTTTTGTTCAAAATTTAGAATCTATATCATTAGTATTTTTAGGATTTAATTCTCTTAGTTTGCCATTATCTTTTTGGATTATTTTAGCATTATTTGCGGGAATTTTATCAAGTTTAATAATTCAAGTTTTGAGTAATAATTCTACGGAAACAATAAAATCTAATCAATCTTTTTCTAGTAATAATACTCCACCATCATACAATTCACCTTCTGTACAATCATCTTTTAAAAATAAAAGTCAACCTGAAAAAAAAGTCTTTTCTTCTCCCCCTATTTATCAAAAAAGTATAGTTTCCAATAATATATCTGATGATATTGATTCTGATTTTGAAGAAATTCCAGAAAATATTGATGAATATAACCAAAATTTAGAAGAAAATATAACTATAAATAATATTGATATTAATCCTCCTTTAGAAAAAGAATCCATAGCCAATGATGACAAAGAATCAGAAAAAGAATTAACTTCTTCTCCCTCAGAAGATATAGCTTTAGATAGAATTTTAAAACCTCGTGAAGCCTCAATTTATTCTTATCAATCCAGAGAAAAAACAGACATTAAACCTCCATTATCAACTTCACAACCCAATCGACAAAAACCATCATTACCTAATAAACGGGTAAATAATTATCAAGGTGGAATATATGATGCACCCTATCGAGTTATTACTCCTGCTTATAATGATGAAAAAGAAGAAAAAATTAATAGCAATTTTGATGATGAAGATGAAGATTGGGATTTTTAATCAAATAATAACCAATGTAGAGATAGATAATATTTATCCAATTAATCACAATATTACTATTCATCCAATTAATAATCAAAGTAATATTCATTCCATTAAATAATTATTAATTATATTTGATTTTTTTCCTGTAAATTATTAAGATTATAATAGGTGGCAATACTTAGCTAATAATGAATAAATATACGGTCAGTTTTTGTTATTTTTGTTTTTTGATTATCCCCTTTCATTGGTTAACTTTTTCCGCTTTAGCACAATCAAAAGTATATAATCCTATACCGATACAAGAAAATCAACTTATTAGTGATAACCTTACCAATGAAGATATACCCACAGGAGAAGGAGGTTTTGCTAGGGATTACGTCATCAATCTCGAAAAAGGTGATCAAATTGCTATCGATTTAACCTCTGAAAATTTTGACACTATTCTCATGCTGATTAGTGAAGATGGTGCAACTATCGCCGAAAATGATGATAGCCCAGATAGTGACAGCAATTCTCTATTATTCACTCGCATTGCTGAAGCTGGAAGATACTTCATCAGAATTAAGGCTTTTGGAGTAACAGGAAGTGGTAATTTTACCCTTAAGTTTACGAGATTACAGCCGATTCAACCCTAATTTATGAAAGATAACATTTTTAGTAACACACCTTCTTTGATTACAGGGGAAATTTTCTCGGAGTTATTGAAGTGTCGAAATGTCGTGATTCAAAAAATAGTTAGTAGTGATAAACCTGATCATATTATATATAATCAACCTCAAGATGAATGGGTCATTTTGTTGCAAGGAAAAGCCACTTTACAACTAGAAAATAACATCATAAATTTGACTTCAGGAGATTATCTTTTTATTCCCGCTAATACTTGTCATCAGGTAACAAAAACTTCTACTAACCCTTATTGTATTTGGTTAGCCGTACATATCAATCCTGAAGATTAATTAATATTTTTAAAATTATTTTGAACTATTTTACTTCTCAATTTGTTTAATAACTTCATCACTTTTTTTATTATTATATTTGTCATTTTTGAAAGTATCTTTGTTAAGAGAGCCTACTAGAGTCTGATTAATACTGGTTCGGATTTGAAAACTAAAATCACTTAAAGGGGAAGGTAAAAAGCGATCGCCATAAGCAATAAATACGATGATATAGACAGGGATAAATTTACCGAATATTGAACTGAAACGTCCTAATAAACCCCAAAAACCATTTAAAAATCTAATATTAAAATTCATTATTTTCCTCTTTAATATTGCAATTATTTTTTTACTGATTAGTTTTAATGTAACAAAAAATTAAGATTTCAACTGTATTTGATCTACATAAATTTTAAAACGATTCAAATCTGCTTGAATAGTTGATTCGACAATTTGTCCTAAAAATAAATTATCCATTAGTTGACCTAAAACCCCCGGAATTGCATAGGCGATTGTTAATTTAACGATACTACCCTGATGGCGATCATAAAAACGTACAGCACCACGATTAGGTAAACCATCCACAGATTCCCATTGAATAATTTGATGTTTTTCTAACTTGACAATACGAGATAACCATGTAAATTGAAAACCACCACTAGCTAATTTCCAACGAGACAAATCTGGATCATCAACTAAAACTTTCACCGAGTCAATCCATTTCATCCAACGAGGCATTTGTTCTAAATCTGACCACAAATTCCACACCAAATCAATAGGTGCATCTACTTCTACTTGTACGCTATGTTCTAACCAATTAGTCATCAGAGGATTTTTAAACTCAATTTTCTAAGATTTTTAGATCATAACAGTTAAGAATTGTTAATGAGTAACTATCTTTGAGGGAAAAACTTTACTGAGAGAAATGTAAATTATTGTAAAGTTAGTTAAGATAACGAATAGAATAAAAGAATAAATAAAAATATCAAAAATGAATCCATCTCAACCTACAGAAAAAGAACTTTTAAAACAAATATTAGAACCTTTATTACAAGACTTTGAGTATTGGTTTTCTCGATCCCATTCTTTGTTACAATCAGAGAAGATTTCTTTTTTATCTTTAGAAGATCAAACAAAATTATTACAAAGAATCGAACAAGCTCAAGGTGAAGTTAAAACTGCTATGATGCTTTTTCAAGTCACCAATGGTCAAGCAGGAATTGATACAAAAGTATTAATTCCATGGCATCAATTAGTATCTGAATGTTGGGGAATTGCTCAAAGATTCCGATTAGAAAATGGACAATCAACTTAATATTTGCTCTATTAAAAAATTTATGAGTACGACAATCGTAGCGGTCTTTGTTTGTTCTTTACCTTGATTTATTTTCTTTTTAATTTTTTACCCTGTTTATTACCTTTTTTTGGAGGCTCGAATGTTACATTTAATTTATATCCTAGCTTTTACCGTTATTGCTTTTTTTGCTATTAGTAATTTAATTCGTAGTCTGATTACTATTAGTGGTGAATCTCAACGTGGTTCATGGACAGATACTCCTAGACCGATAAAATCCCCTTATAAAAATAATTATAGACCTACTCACCCTGAATTATTTGATAATCAAGGCAACCCTATCAATGAACCTTTGTTAGTAATTCGTTCTGTATCAGTAGAAGATGCCCGTCAAAAATTAGATTCAATTTATGAATCTTCTCCTAGTCAAACCAGACAAACTGAAGACGAAGTTTAAATATAATTTATAAAAAATAATTTGATATTAAATATTGATAAAGGAAAGACAAGAAAATTTTAAGATTGTCGAGTTACTTCTTGGCATCAGATTATGATTTATATGAGTATAGTAACAGGTTTTAAAAAATGGTAATTTCAGTTACGGATATTGATATAGCTCATTATATTGATCAAGCAATACTTAATCCTATGGCAACAACAAAAGATATTGAGCAATGTTGTCATCAAGCTATTCAATATAATTTTCCCGCAGTGTGCGTTTATCCTAGTGCTGTCAGAAAAGCATCAAAATTACTACACAATCAGAAAATAAAAGTGGCAACGGTAATCGGATTTCCTACGGGTGCAACCACAACTCGTTGTAAAGTTTACGAAGCCGCCGAAGCAGTCGAGAATGGTGCATCAGAGCTTGATGTGGTAATAAACTTGGGTTGGTTAAAAGAAGGAAAATCAGAATTAATTTATCAAGAAATAGCTTCTATTTGTGAAGAAACAGGACAAATCGTTAAAGCTATTTTAGAAACTAATCGTTTAACAGATACAGAAAAACGCTTTGCGGCTGAAATTTGTATGGATGCCGGTGCAAGTTTTTTAAAAACCTCTACAGGATGGTTTGGTGGTGCTACCGTTGATGATGTAAAGTTTTTACATAATATTACCAAAGGCAAAGTGCAAATTAAAGCCTCTGGGGGTATCAAAGATTTACAACAAGCGATAGACTTAATCAATGCTGGGGCAACTCGACTTGGTACATCTCAAGGAGTAGAATTAGTTAAGCAACAGAAAACAATGAGTAATTAATAATAATCGTTACATTAACAAAAAAATGCAAGATTTTGGTTACTTTTATTCAACAACCCAACATTTAAAATCTGATTCTATAAATAAAGTATTCTCATATTGAGTCACAATATTGAAATAAACATCTTTATTGATAATATTTCTCTTAATCTCCTAGTCTTCTAACCTCACCAAAAAACTTTTTCAGCAAACTATAATTACTTATTACTTATCCTCCATGAGCCTTACATATCAGACTACTGGAATTATCGTCAGAAAACAGGGTTTTGGGGAAAATGATTTATTGATTACTCTTCTTTCTCCTGAAAATGGATTAGTAAAGGCGATCGCTCCTAACGCCAGAAAACATCAATCAACCTTAAGAGGAAGAACAGAATTATTTGTAGTAAATAAATTTCTCATGATTAAGGGAAAAAATCTTGATCGTATTTCACAGGTAGAAACAGAAAAAACCTATCGTAAATTGAGCCAAAGTTTAGGTAAATTAACTGCCAGTCAATATTTAGCCGAATTAGTTTTAAATTTAGCCATAACACAAGAACCACAATCAGAATTATATGTGATCTTGAATGAACATTTACAGCGTATTGAGCAATTATCTCCCAGTGAAAATCTTTTTCCTTATATCTCCCAAAGTGTTTTTCATTTTTTAGCCATAACAGGAATAGCTCCCAATGTTTATAGTTGTGTTCAGACTCAGGAGGCAATTATTCCTAACTTTGAACAAAAACACTGGAAAATAGGATTTAGTTTTCAAGCTGGTGGTTTACTGAAAACTCTTAATACTTGTAAAATTAACCCTCAATCAAGTCAGATACCAATCAATAGTCAACTAAATGCTCTTGAATTAGCATTATTGCAGAGTTTAGCCCATAAAATTTTATTACCAATCAACGAAATTCTCCCCTGTGTTTACCCAGATTCTGTGATCGAAAATGGATGGATTCGAGTAGAAAAAATACTTAAGGGTTACATAGAATTTTACTTAGGTCATGCGCTAAAATCAGCACAGGTTATTAATACTAAATCATTAACTATCAATAATTAAATGAAAAACATAGTTGACGATTAATAATCTTTAATTGATCAGACAAATTAAATTTTTTTATGATTAAACATTTTCTATAATTATCTGGTATAGTTTACAATTTTCAAAATTCTCTAAGTTATAATAAAGTGATACATATTTATAAAAAAACTTACATTCCTGTAACAATTTTATATTAAGATAAAATCAATAATAATATTTGATTCATGAAATTAATTTAATTTATTATGAATAATTAAAACTGAATAAAAGTTACTAAAAATGCAAGTATCAGACACTGAAAAAGAAGAAAAATCTTCTATAGAATCTTTTAATTTTGACAACCTAGAATCAACCTTTAATCAAGAACACTCTAGCACAGGATTTATGAATGTATTGAGAAATACAAGTTTTTTAATACTCTGGCTAGGACAGATTTTTTCTCAATTAGCGGATAAGGTTTATCTAGTTTTAATTATTGCTATTATTAGCGCCAATTTTCAATCAGAAGGTCAAAGTATTAGTGGTTGGGTTTCCATGGTAATGATTGCTTTTACTATCCCTGCTGTATTATTTGGTTCATTAGCTGGAGTATATGTTGATCGTTGGTCAAAAAAAGCAGTTTTAGTAATTTCAAATTTACTCAGGGGAATACTGGTTTTAATGATTCCTTTTTGCTTATCAATAGATAGTATAAACAAACAAATTTTTTCTTTTCCTTTTGCATTTTGGTTACTATTATTAATTACATTTTCAGTTTCAACATTAACCCAATTTTTTGCTCCTGCCGAACAATCAACAATCCCTTTAATTGTCAAAAAACAAGATTTATTAGCGGCTAATTCCCTTTATACCACTACGATGATGGCAATGCTAATAGTTGGCTTTGCTATCGGAGATCCTTTGTTAGTATTAGTAGAAAAATGGGGAGAAAAATTTGCCTTTAATTATGGACAAGAATTATTAGTCGGTGTTTCCTATGGAGTGGCAGGATTAATTTTAATTATTCTTAATACTCAAGAAAAAAATCATCATAAACAAACACAAGAAAAACATCCTTTTGAAGATATAAAAGAAGGATTACGTTACTTAAAGAAAAATCATCGAGTACGTAACGCCTTATTTCAATTAGTAATTTTATTTTCAATTTTTGCCGCTTTAGCAGTATTAGCCGTACGTTTAGCCGAAACAATTCCCGGAATGGAGGCTTCACAATTTGGCTATCTTTTAGCTTCCGCAGGTTTAGGTATCGGTATTGGTGGAACATTTGTCACCCATCAAGGAAAAATGACATCCCATGCCAAACTTGGTTTCTGGGGCTCGATTGGTATGGCTAGTGCATTAAGTGGCTTATCAGTATCGACTCATAGCTTAGTTTTTGCGTTAATGATGACAGTTATTTTGGGATTTTTTGCCGCCTTAGTTGGTGTGCCGATGCAAACAACCATTCAAGCTGAAACTCCTCCAGAAATGCGAGGCAAAGTTTTCGGATTACAAAATAATGCTGTCAATATAGCCTTATCTTTACCTTTAGCTTTAGCTGGTGTTGCTGAAACTTATTTTGGTTTAAGGGTAGTTTTAATTATTTTGGCTTTATTAGCTGTGGGTGCTAGTGCATTAAATTCTCTGATTACTCCTAAGTAAAATCTCAGTTAAAATGAGTTCGATATAAATAAATTTGTTGGAAATTAGGAGATTAGGAGGGAATTAACTTAAAATTATTAAAATTAATTTTCGACAATTCTTTCTTAAATATAATTATTTTCAGTTAGTAAAATTCAGCATTTAATTAGTATTAAACTCTTATTTATAAAGGTCTTTTATATTAAATTTAAGTCAGTTAAACAGAAGAAAAATGACGAAGACAAGATTAGTAAATAATTAATTAGAATGAATGGTAATACTTTTTAACTCTATAATTTTTACTTTTGCCTCTTGTCTCTTGCATAACTGCTTATTCTCACCAATAATTTTCGATTAAAATAAGGTGATTTTTAGACTTATTCATAAACAGTAATTAAAGGTAATTTACGTTCATAAACTTGCATTGCTTCTAAACAGTTATTAATATTATAAATTGCTTCATTATAACTTTGAGCATCTTGTATAATTTCCTTTAATAATTGTTGATTATAAGCGATTTTTTCTACAGCTTCTTCTTCAAGAGTTTGTTCTAAATTTTCTCTGGCTAAGTCGTGTTTTTCTAAGATATTTTCTTTCATTTTTTCTGCTAAAGGTAGCAAATTGGTTTTGATGGTGTTATTAATTGTTTGTCGAAAAACTTGGCGAATTGTTTTATAAACTTTTGGCTCAAAATCGAGTTTTAATAGTTGACGAATAGCTGGTTCAGCTTCTATCATGGCAGTAACATCAAAGGCTTGTGATGTCTGTTTTAAGGTTTCTCTGAATTGATAAATAGAAAATGTACCTTCACTATAAAACTGAGAGGTTTCTCTTACATACCGATCACATTCAATTTGGGCTGACGTTTTTAACGCATAAAAGAGTTTATTTCCTAACTCTGATAAATCGTTTTCAATACCACCATCATTACCTAATAAACGATCAAGTTGACGGTAGAATTCTTGTTGTCTAACATCAAAAATTAAGTTTGTGACAAAATTAGATACTAAAATTTCTAACTCCTCAATCAATACATCTTCAAGGGAGTTAGAAAGATAGTACAAAGCTTCTACTAAAACGGCAATTAAAGGAGCTGTTTGGTTACGAGGATGAGCTTTTACTGCACGACTATAGGTGTCACTGACAGAAAAAGTTTGCAACAATTCATCAAGGTGATTGACAAAACGACTTTGTAACTTTTGAAAACCTTGATCAAATGCTGGATTTTCGCTGTTAATAATTTGGTTAACTGCTTCGTTTACATAGTCATAAAAACTTTTGCCAATTTCTTGTAACTCAATATTGACAAAATTTAATTGTTGTTGTTTCATTGCCTCAATTTCTTGAGGTTGACTGTTCAAATCTTGCTGTGATTTTTGATAAAATTTCTTTAATTCTATACAAATAGGATGTAAATCGTCAGCTAAATTTGTAAAAAGTTGTGGACGTTTTTCCTCAGTTAAGTAACGGGTAATTTCTTGTTTAAAATTATCTATGCCACTATCTTTAATTAACTGATCAATTAAAGGCATTCCCCATTCGCTTAAAATCCTTAAATAGTTTTGATTGGGCGTTTCATAACCATTGACTGAAACTTTAAAATTAGTAGTAATTAATTTACCTGAATTAGCACAATAATTATTAAATTCACTAACAAATTGAGGAGTTTCTTCTTCCCCACCTAAACCTTTTATACTATCAGCAAAAATGCTATCTAAACCAAAACGATCACTGAAAGAAGTCTGTTTAATTTGAGTACCATAAAATCCCAGTAAACCACTTGTTTTATATAATCGATTAGTGTGATGAAAATCAGTGTTAATTAAACTATCTAATCTCTCTCTTAATTGGCTATTATACCATGTTTGATCAATGCGATTAAATACATAAAAAACTCGATCTCTGATAGCAGAATTAGACTTAATTTTCTCCAACAAATCCGTTTCAGCTTGAGTTAAATCTCCTGCCGCAGCAGGTTTCAAAACAGAAACTACAACTGAAGTATCAGGATCTTCGATTTTATTGAAAGCTAAATCTGCATCTTTTTTGATAGGTGCATCAATACCGGGCAAGTCAACTAAAACGTTACCATCTTCGAGTAAAGGATGATTACAATAATAATCAAGACGTTTCAACACCGCAGAATTTTTCCCTCTACGCGCATAAGTAGCCGCTTCAGTAAGATTATTAAAGTTAAATTGTGCCATTGAATAAGTAGCGTTATTTTTAGGGTGAATTTTCTCTTTATTCTCTTCAAAACCCTCTAATAATAATTTTAAAGCGTTAGCTTGTTTTGCCTTTTCCGATTTATTAACCCCACCTTCTTGATTGATAATTTGCTCACATTGCTCTTTAATTTGAATAATAACATGAGACTGATTCACGAAAATATCCGTCAAATTTATATTGAGATGTCTAGCGAGGGTTAAAATCTGTTCTAAAATTTCCTCTTCACTTAAAAAGGTTAATACGACTCTTTCTTGATCTGGTTCTGAATATTCTATGTAACATTCAATACCTGTTGCGTGACCTTCTGCACTATAAAGTAATTCACGACCTAATAAACCGTTGATTAACATTGATTTACCAGCACTAAATGCACCAGCAAATACTATTTCAAATTTTGGGGCAATGGCTTTTTGTAGTGATATTTCTAACTTAGAGGTTTCTTGATGAACTCGTAATTCAGAATTTTTCTTGATTAATTCAAGAATTTGATTAACTTGAGATGCTAGATTTTCGCACTGAGGAGGAATTTTTGTCATAAGAAAGTGTTAAGATTAGATTTCATGTTACTATCTTAACTCAATATTTCAAAAATAAATTAACTTGTTCATAATTGTTTATGCACAATTAAATAAAAAAAAATTTACCTTTTTTTTAACTATATATTTTTTTTACGATTAACTATCAATAATAACTGGAGTTTTTTCTTTCAGATGCTGATAAATTTTAGTATTAGTTTTTAATGATTGAATAGATGTCAAAGATATTTTTTCAAGGCTTTTTTGAAGTCTATTGATTATAACTGGTTCAATTTCAAGATCTTTTAATAAGATAAAATATTCTTTAATCTGATTAATTTCAGAAGAAGTCAATTGATTATGATGGCATAATTCCATAATTTGATTAATAGCCCATAAACGCTGTAAAGGTTCATGGCTATTAAGTAATTTTATTAATTCATCAAAAGAGGAAATATTTTCGTGATTTTGAATAGACTTTTTTTTCCATAACTTATCACTCATAAATGCAATACTTGCGGTGGAGAACATTGTTTGCCAAATAATTCCCCATGCTAACCACTTATTATCTATTTCTGTCCAAATATTCAAAATTATATAACTAGCTATTGCCAAAGTTCCAGCCGTAGTAACAGATAAAATTAATTGCTTATTTTGATAAGTTAAAAGTTTAGTTAAATATCGATGATAATTTTTCCAAGGAATGTTTTTTATTTGATAAGAAAATAACATTGTGCCAACAAAAATTGAGGTGGCTAAAATAAGTTTTATATCGCCAACACTCAAAGTTAATCCTAAGAAAAATAAATAAAATTGACGATTATTGACACATCTCCAATATTGACGACGGAAAATCATATTTTGAGGAAAAAAATTAGGTCGATAAATAGACATTTTTTTAAGATTGACAATTGATAACGGATAATTGACAATATTGTTTGGTGATTATAGTTTAAGAATTAATTACTAATTCAGAATAATCTTATTAAAGAAAGAATTATTGACTTTTATAAGTATATTTTAAATTTGGTGCAAGATCTAAGTAAAATAACATTGAGATCTATAAAGTAACTGACAATGAATTCAGGAATTGATTTACAAGGTAGTTTTATCACCTCCCTCACAGATTTTGGTTTATCTCCAGAATTGGCAAAAACCCTTTGGATACCTTTACCCTTAGGGTTAATGATTATCGGTGCAACCGTAGGAGTCTTAGTTAGCGTTTGGCTAGAAAGAAAAATTTCTGCGGCAGCACAACAAAGAATTGGTCCTGAATATGCAGGTCCTTTGGGTGTACTTCAACCTGTGGCTGACGGTATCAAATTAGTTTTCAAAGAAGACATTATACCGGCAAAAGCTGATAGTATCTTATTTACTTTCGGTCCTGCTATTGTAGTAATACCAGTTTTTCTTTCTTATCTTATCGTGCCTTTTGGACAAAATTTAGTCATCACCGACTTAAATGTGGGCATTTTTCTTTGGATTTCTCTTTCTAGTATTGCACCTATCGGCTTATTAATGTCTGGTTATGCTTCTAACAATAAGTATGCTTTGTTAGGAGGGTTAAGAGCCGCTGCACAATCTATTAGTTATGAAATACCTCTTGCTCTATCGGTATTGGCGATCGCCATGATGTCCAATAGTTTAAGTACAATTGATATTGTAGAGCAACAATCAGGTTATGGTATTTTAGGATGGAATATTTGGAGGCAACCCGTTGGTTTTCTAGTATTTTGGATAGCAGCCTTAGCAGAATGTGAGCGTTTACCCTTCGACTTACCCGAAGCAGAAGAAGAATTAGTCGCTGGTTATCAAACAGAATATACAGGGATGAAATTCGGTTTATTTTATGTAGGTTCTTATGTTAACCTAGTATTATCTGCTCTAGTTTTCGCCGTGTTATTTCTTGGTGGTTGGGATTTTCCGATTCCCTTAAATAACCTTGCGAATTGGATAGGAGTAAGTGAAAATACCCCTTGGTTACAAGTCATTACTGCATCTTTAGGTATTAGTATGATGTTATTAAAATCCTATTTTTTGATCTTTATTGCGATTTTATTACGTTGGACTGTACCTCGTGTCAGAATTGATCAATTATTAGACTTAGGCTGGAAATTTTTGTTGCCAGTATCTTTAGTTAACTTATTACTAACTGCCGCCTTAAAATTGGCTTTCCCTGTTGCCTTTGGAGGATAAGTTTATAATTAACAATTAACAATTAACAATTAACGATATAAATTTTTCCTCGTCTTTCCTCTCCCAAGTCATTCCCCTCAAGGTTTTTCTAAAAATGAATTTTACCGTCTGGCATAGTTACTCCTTCCAAAATTGTCTCCGATAAATCTACTCCTGATAAATCTGCATCTCGAAGATTTGCACCGCTTAAGTTCGTATTTTTTAAGATTGCACCATTAAGACAAGCACCCCAAAGATAAGCACCCTGTAGGTTAGCATCCGTTAAGTCTGCACCCATCAGATTAGCCATATTCAAATTAGCAAAACTTAAATCAGATGATCGCAAATCAGTTTCACTCAGATTACTTTTCATTAAATTAGCTTGAATAATCTCTGCACCTCTTAATTGTCCATTTTGTAGATTAACATCTTTCAAGTTTGCCTTATTTAACACACTACGACGCAATACAGAATTGGTTAAGTTACTACCAGATAAATTACTTCCGTATAACTTCGCCCCACTCATTTTTGTTTCCGTTAAATCCATAGCACTAAAATTAACCCCATGTAAGTCTAAACCATTAAGAAATGAGCCTTTGAGCTTAATTCCGTACAAACTTGCACCTCTTAAATTTGCACCACTCAACCTTGCATGGTTTAAATTACTCCAGTTTAAATTTGCACCTTGTAAATTTGCCCCTCTTAAGTTAATACCGTCTAAATTAGCACCGCAAAGATTAACACCGGGTAGATTTGCCATGTAAAGATTCACCCATGTTAACACTGCACCACTTAAAGTTGCTCCTTCAAGATTAACTTTATTTAATTGGGCACCATGTAAATCAGCTTTAGTCAAATCCGCCTCAATTAATAAAGCTTCTTTTAGCTTAACAAAACTTAAATTTGCACCATATAAAAAAGCACCTCTCAAATCAGCTTCCAAAAGAAAACAACGCTCTAAATTAGACCATGCTAAATGTGCTTCAATAAGTTTAGAATTGGATAAATTTGAGTGACTCAGTTTCATGCCACTTAAATTAATTTTACTTAGATTAACATTACGAAAATCTCTATCTCCGTCTTTATATCTTTTAAGTATTTCATTAATAATCATCAACTTTTCTCCACAACAACTCTCAACTTATTAATAATTAACCATATTATATTAATGGCTAAATTTTTTTTAAAGAACTTTGGTTTAAATTATTATATATTTTTTTTTAATAAATTTCTTTCAAATAAACTCATTAAACATGAAAATTATTTAAACTTTATCTTTATTAATATTTAAAAAAATTTTTTTTATTTAATTTTACATTATCTATTAACACTTATTTTATAATATTGACAAAAAAAGACAATAAAGATACAATTATCTTTGAGCAACTAATGTTAACATAATTGAAGACGTGTCTGTTCGATTAGCTCAAATACATCTAAGTGAAATGATAAGTGAAACAATAGACAATAGTTTTTTAGATTTTTATTAATTTAACAAAAGCAAGTTAAATGTTTTGTAGCTTAATTGGAAAATACCAAAAACAATTTCGGACAAAACAAGTTAAAAAAAGAAATAATATAGAAATATTTTTTGTTTAATTTTACCATTTTTTACTAATTGTTTTTTATGTTAAATTTAGTATTTATTGGCGGTGGACATAGTCATGTTATTGCTCTAAAATTATGGGGAGAACAGCCAGTATCAGGAGTAAATTTTACCATGATTAGTAATGTCAAAAAAACTCCCTATTCAGGAATGTTACCCGGTTATTTAGCTGGTTATTATAACTATGATCAAAGTCATATCGACTTAGAAATATTAGCTAAATTTGCTAAGATAAAATTAATTATCGATTCAGTCATTGATATAGATACTGAAAATAAAAAAATTATTTGTGATTCTAAAAATATTATTGATTTTGATTTACTTAGTGTTGATATAGGTAGCACTCCAAAAAATAATGATATTGAAGGAGCAAAATTATATACAATTCCAGTAAAACCAGTCAATTTATTAATAAAAAAGTGGGAAGACATTATTAATAAAAGTGAAAAAAATAAAATGTTAATATTGAATATCATCGGTGGTGGTGCTGGTGGTGTTGAATTAGCAATGAATATTCATCAAAAATTAAGTACTATTTTGACAAATGAGAACTTTAAAATTAATTTGATTCATAAACAAGAAAAATTATTATCAAATTATCATAAATTAGCTAGTAAAAGAATAACAAATATACTCAAAAGTAAGAATATTAATATTTATTTGAATAGTATTGTTAAAAAAGTTTATCAAGATCATCTTATCACTAAATCAGGATTAATAATTAAAGGTAATTATCATTTTTTAGTTACTCAAGCCTCCGCACCTTTATGGTTAAAAAATGGCACCATTGCTACGGATAAAGAAGGTTTTATTCTCATCAAAAATACTTTACAATCCATCAATTATGATTATATTTTTGCCACAGGAGATATTGCAACTATGATTAATTATTCTTATCCAAAAGCAGGAGTTTTTGCAGTCAAACAAGGCAAACCATTATATGAAAATATTTGTAATTGGTTAAATAAAAAACCTTTAAAATCTTATCATCCTCAAAAATATTATCTAAATATAATTGGTATAGGTAATCAAAGCGCCGTAGCGATTTGGGGTAATTTAGTTTGGGAATCACCCCTAGTTTGGCAATGGAAAAAATACCTAGACCACACATTCATGGAACAATTTAGACATCTATAACAACCTTAAGTATGGAGTTATGATATTTTTTATCGGTGTTATCTATCAGTTATCATTGTTCAGATTTCAATTAGCATTCAATTATACTAAAGTTTATAAATTTATTTTTTAATTTTTTATTATTCACAAATGATTTAGGATTGCTATAGATAATTATCGAACTATTAAACAAAATTAAAAGATTGAATTTCCTTGAATTGAGTTAGAATTAAGAGCATATATTTAGCTAACTAATAAGTCTTAAGACTAAGTAAAAATACGTATATTAAATTTAAGCCTAAATCATTAGAGGAAAGATTCAATGACCCAAACTTCTCCACAGCAACCTAATCAAGAAAAAAATATTGAAACTGAAAATAACGTTTCTTCCCCTACTAATCAATTATCCAACAACGATAAAACGACATCTTCTGCTGATAGTATTAAAAATAAAGGAAACACGAACAATACAAAACAACAACAAGAATCTCAAAGTATTGTTACTTGGTGGCAAAATAAAAATCTTAGGTTTAAAAGTACTTTCGTCGCTATCGCTTTAGGAATCTTACCTATCGTGGTTGTGGGAACAATCATTTCTGGTTCGGTTCATACAGCATTTCGTAATACCATTGAAGAAAACGAAATTCATGAAGTGGAAAGTATTTCTAGGGAAGTTAGCTTACTTTTAAATGATCGCTATATCGATATAAAAACTTTAGCCGAAAAATTTCCTCATTTTCCTGCTTTTCAAACTAGAAATAAAGCAGAATTAGCTAACGAATTAAATAAATATCAAAAAATTTACGGATATTATGATAGTATCGCCATTTTTGATAATCAAGGTAATGTTATAGCTCAAAGTAACGGAAAACCTTTAGGAAACCATCTCAATCGAACTTATATAAAAAACGCTAAAGCCATAAATGGAGCTGTGGTAAGTCAACCTGAAATTTCTAGCACAGACGGAATTTTTAGCATTTATTTTGCTTCTGTTTTAAAAAATCCTGTGACAGGACAAAATGAAGGTTTTATTCGCACTCGCTTACCTGTTTCTGAGCTTCAAAAAATCATCTCCAATGGTGAAGAAACAAAAGGAGAAGTGGTTTATTTAGCAGATAAAGATAATCAATTATTTCTTTCCTCTACTGGTGAATTTTTGACAGGTATGACCAGTGTCGGTACGATGACAACAGACAAAAATATAAAACCTGTAAAAATAAATGATGTTTTTCCGAAACTCAAATGGGCTGAAGATCAAAAAGAACCTTTAACCATGACGGATAATAACACCCTAACAAAAACTAAACAAATTCTTGCTTATCAAAAATTTAATCCCGAACAAGATGTCCTCAAATTAAATTGGTCTGCGGTAATTGCAGGAGATACAAACGTTATTTTAGCCCCTGCTAATCGTATTTTAAACTCAATTTTCTTAGGAGTAGTTTTATCTTCGGCTCTTGTTGGTTATATTGCCTTTGTTTTAGCAGAAAAGTTGATTGCTCCCATTACAAAAACATCCTCTACCATTAAAAAAATTACTGCTGGAGATTTTGATATACAAATCGAAGTAGAAGGGAAAGATGAAATTGCTGATCTAGGTAAAAGCATAAATGAAATGACTACACAGTTAAAGCAACTCTTGGTAGAACAACAATTATTTGCCAGTCAGTCTAGTTTACTTAAAAATATTACCCTAGAAATGACAAAAGCGTTTAACGTTAATGAGGTTTTCCAAATTGCTGTAACGGAAATTCGTCAAGCCTTACAATCTGATCGAGTAATAGTCTATAGTTTTGATGAGAGTTGGAAAGGTACAGTTATCGCCGAATCCGTTGATCGAAACTATCCCAAAGCCTTAGGTGCACAAATTCATGATCCCTGTTTTGCAGATAATTATGTAGATAAATATAAACAAGGAAGAGTACAAGTAACCCCAGATATTTATAAAGCAGGTTTAACCCAGTGTCACCTCCAACAATTAGAACCGTTTGCTGTAAAAGCCAATCTCGTTGCACCTATTATCGTTGAAGGAAAATTATTAGGTTTATTAATCGCCCATCAATGTTCTTCAGCCCGTAACTGGGAAAGTGGGGAAATCGACTTTTTCATGCAAACTGCCACCCAAATGGGCCCTGCCTTAGAAAGGGTAATGTTGTTACAAAACCAGCAATTAGATAGTTTCTTATCGGGCAAATTAAAAGATATTGGTTTCAAAATTACTGAATCTTTAACCAAAGAGAAAATTTTTGAAGTCGCTACCAATATGGGTAGAGAAGCCTTAAGAACAGATCGGGTTATTATTTATACTTTTGATGATGATTGGAAAGGTACGGTTATCGTCGAATCTGTTGATCCAAATTATCCTCAAGCCTTGGGTGCAAATATAAAAGATCCTTGTTTTGCCGAAAAATATGTAGATAAATATAGACAAGGTAGAGTACAAGCGACCAACAATATTTATACCGCAGGATTAACTAGCTGTCATATTCAACAATTAGAACCCTTTGCCGTTAAAGCAAACCTTGTTACTCCCATTCTTGTAGATGGAAAATTATTAGGATTACTTATTGCTCACCAATGTGATGCACCTCGTCAATGGACAGACTCTGAATCAACCTTTCTCTCTCAATTGGCTACCCAAATCGGTCCTGCATTAGAAAGAATACAGCTATTAGCTAAACAACAACAATCAGAGTTGGAACAAAGAAAAGCAAAAGAAACCATCCAACAACGAGCGTTAGAACTATTGATGCAGGTTGATCCTGTGTCTCAAGGAGATTTGACTATTCGTGCTAGTGTAACCGAAGATGAAATTGGAACTATTGCTGACTCTTATAATGCTACTATCGAGAGTTTGAGAAAAATTGTAACTCAAGTACAAGGCGGTACAAAAGCCGTTAGTGAAGTTATTATCGAGCAAGAAAGTTTTGTTGATAATTTAGCTACAGAAGTTGTTCGTCAAGCTGATGACATCAATATCGCCCTTGAAAAAATCCAGACTTTATCCTTTAGTGCCCGTATGGTACTTGATAATGCTGAACAAGCAGAAGAAGCTGTTAAACAAGCTAACCACAGTGTAGAAGAAGGGGAAGTTGCGATGAATCGTACCGTAGATGGTATTCTTGCCATTCGTGAAACCGTAGCGGAAACTGCCAAAAAAGTTAAAAGATTAGGGGAATCAACTCAGAAAATTTCTAAGGTAGTTAACCTCATCAGTAGCTTTGCAGATCAAACGAACCTTTTAGCGTTAAATGCTTCTATTGAGGCAGCCCACGCCGGAGAAGAAGGAAGAGGTTTTGCGGTGGTTGCGGAAGAAGTTCGGTCTCTCGCTCGTCAATCAGCCTCTGCAACGGCGGAAATTGAAAAAGTGGTGGCTGAAATTCAAGAAGAAACCAACGAGGTGGTAAAAGCGATGGAGTCTGGTACTGAGCAAGTAGTAGAAGGTACAAGATTGGTGGAAGAAACCCGTGCTTCATTGACTAATATTACCGCCGCTTCGGCTCAAATTAACCAATTAGTCACGGCGATCGCCACGGCAGCGGCAGAACAGTCTCAAACTTCCGATGACATTACAGAAACCATGGCAGATGTAGCGGGAATTTCTAACGATACTTCTAATACGGTTAAAAAAGTATCTCGAAGTTTCAAAAAACTGTTAAAAGTATCTCAAAACTTAGAGCAAAGTGTTAGTAAATTTAAAGTCAAATAAATCTCCCTTCCCCATTTTGGGGAGTAAATTAACAAGGGATTTAGAAGTAGCAAAATCTTTTTTAACACTATTAAGGAAAGAGTTATGACATCTATTATTCCAAAACCAAAATTATCTTTTTGTAAATTTATCAATCAATTACTCGATCAAGTGGCGATCGCATCATTTCTTCAATCTTTCCCGAACTAAACTTAACTATTTTAGAAATATTTAATTGATACGAATAATTAACAACTTATTCACTATTCACTATCAACTATTCACCATCATGACTCAAGCACCAGAAAGACCAAAATTAAGCCTATCCTCCACAACGAAAACCAATCCAGCCGTAGAAATACCTTCTTCTGTTAACGTCACCCCGAAGAAAAAAAAATCAAATCCCATAGTAAATTGGTTTTATGACCTCTCTATTCGAAAAAAACAATTATTAGTATTATTCACCGCTCAAACTATATCCATTTTGGCGTTATTGGGGGTTGGAGTAACTCAGATTATTGAAGGGGGAAGAGAACAACTTGTCAATCAATCAACCTCTGAATTAGAAGCCACTAAAATTAATTACGGTATCAAAATTAATCAAATGGGTTTTGGTTTTCGTGGACAATCTGATAACGTAGCAATTATTAATGCCGCTTTAACTGATGTTAATGGTGGTAATTTAACTCCACAACAAAAATCTGTTATTAAACAAATTCTTCAAAACGAAATCAAAGCCCGAAATATTGAATATGCGACTCTGGTGGGGATAGATCAAAAAATTATTGTCAATGCTAATAGCGATCGCACAGACCAAATTTTTAATCCTAATGGTTTAGTCTCTGAAGTTATTAATAATCCTGAACAAATTAAAACCACAGAAATTGCCTCTTGGAAAGATCTCGTAAAAGAATCACCACCAATATTACCTATTCTGCCACAAAATCAAGATGTATTAATCCGTTATACCTTTACTCCCGTCTTTCGTCCAAATACATCTCAAGTGATTGGGGTATTAGTTTCAGGAGATGTAGTAGATGGTAAATTTTCCATCGTAGAAGACACTATTAAAGAATTTAATGGCGGTTATAGTGGTATTTATAAAATCATCGAAAACCAAAAATTTGATTTATCTAGTGCTTTAACAGAAAATGATACGAATAAAGGACAAACCATCGCCTCAGAAAAAATACTTAATCTTTCGTTAGAAAATCTTGAGGATATTGTTTCCCTTCGAGATCAGATAGGAAATACTACTTATACTTTTACTGCTCAAATCTTGAGAAATTTTGAGAATCAGCCCGTCGGAGTCTTAGTAAGAGGAACTCCTGAAACTGCATTGAACCAAATTATATCCAATAGTTTAAGTGCCCAAGGACAAACTGCTGCAACAGTATTAATTATTAACGTATTATTAATTTTAATTTTAGGACGAGTAATTGCAAAACCCATTGAGTCATTACAATTAACCGCCGAAAAATTTGCAGAAGGAAATTATCGTCTTCGTGCGAATGTTTTAGGAAAAGATGAAATTGGCAAATTGGCAAGTACCTTTAATGATTTAGCTGATAACATTGAACAAAGCGAATCTATCCTTATGTTAGATTCTACTAAAGTTAGTTTATTCCAAGAAATTACAGGAACGACAACCCTTGATGAAGATGATGTTAATAAAGTTTTCGATCGTGCATTACCTAAAGCAAAAGAAATTTTAGAAATTGATCGCCTTGTTATTTACCGTTTTAAACCTGATTGGAGTGGTTATATTAGCAACGAAGCTGGAGATTTGGATTTACCTAGTGCACTAGATGAAAAAATTAATGATCCTTGTATTCCACCAGAACTAAGACAGGCTTATATTAACGGTCGAGTTGTAGCCACACAGAATGTTTATACCGCAGGATTTGCTCCTGAACACGAAGATTTAATGTATCGTTTACAAATTAAGTCCAACCTAGTAGTTCCCATTGTAACTCAAGGACAATTATTTGGTTTATTAATCGCCCATCATTGCCGACAACATCACGAATGGGAAGAAAGAGAGATCGCCTTTTTAGGTCAGATTGCTTTACGATTTGGAGTAATTTTAGATCGGATCAATATTTTGAAAGATCAAATGGCAGCAGCCACAAGGGCAGAACAATTAAAAGAAATTACTCTTGCTTTAGCCGCTAGTTTAAATCGTAACCAAGTATTAGACACTGCAGTGAGACAAGTTCGTAATGCTTTAAAAACTGACCGTACTATCGTTTATGAATTCGATGAGAGTTGGAAAGGTACAATTACAGCTGAAGCTGTCGGGTTAAATTTCCCTTCTGCTTTAGGTGCAACTATTGCAGATCCTTGTTTTGCAGACAAATATGTAGAAAAATATCAACAAGGTAGAGTTAAAGCAACTTCTGATATTTATAGAGCTGGTTTAACTCAATGTCACCTCCAGCAATTAGAGCCTTTTGCCGTCAGAGCAAATTTAGTTGCTCCCATTTTAGTCAATCGTAAATTAATTGGTTTATTAATCTGTCATCAATGTTCTGATGTGCGTAACTGGGATACTAACGACATTGAATTATTCAGTCAACTAGCCACTCAAGTTGGTTTAAGTTTAGAACGAGTAAAACTTCTTGAATTACAATTAAACTCCGAAAAAATTCAACGGGAAGGAAAAGAATTATTACAAAAACGAGCATTAGAATTATTAATGCAAGTTGATCCTGTTTCTCAAGGAGACTTAACCATTCGTGCTAGTGTAACGGAAGATGAAATTGGAACTATTGCAGATTCTTATAATGCCACTATCGAGAGTTTAAGAAAAATTGTATCTCAGGTACAAATGGCGGCGGTAGAAGTAGCACAAACGACTATTAATAATGAAAATGATGTACGGATGTTGCGGGATGAAATTGAAGAACAGGTAACAAATATTTCTGAAGCCTTACAAACTATCAATCAAATGAGTCGCTCAAGTAACTTAGTCGCTGAAAATGCAGAACAAGCAGAAGAAGCTCTCCAAAAAGCTCAAGAAAGTCTCGAAATAGGAGACTCGGCGATGAATCGTACGGTAAGATCTATCATCGAAATTAGATCAACTGTACAACAAGCATCGGAACAAGTCAAAAAATTAGGAGACACTACCCAAAATATTTCTACTGTAGTCGGATTAATCGGACGATTTGCCGCTCAAACTCACCTTCTAGCTTTAAAAGCATCCATTGAAGCCGCTCGTGCAGGGGAACAAGGAACTGGTTTTGCGGTAATTGCTGAAGAAGTAAGATCTTTAGCCACTCAATCAGCTCAAGCAACTGCTGATATTGATAAACTGGTTAATGAGATTCTCTCTGAAACTAAAATCGTTGTTACTGCTATGGAAGAAGGTAGTGACCAAGTAATTGAAGGTAGTAAACTGGTGGAAGAAACTCGCCAAAGTTTAAACCAAATTGCAGCAGCTACTATCCAAATTAACGAATTAGTTGAAGCCATTGCCGCAGCGGCGTTTGAACAATCAGAAAATTCAGAAAATGTAAAATTGAAAATGGGGGATGTAGCGAGGGTTGCACAAAAAACGACTCTTTCAGTAACTCAACTATCGGATTCTTTTGTAGAATTACAACAAGTAGCCCGTACGTTAGAATCTAACGTTTCTCAGTTTAAAGTCAGCTAAAACAAACAATTAATTAATAATTAACAATTTTCTCTCTTCCTAATCTTCTAATAACCTTGTCAACCTCTCTTGTAATTTACGATCATGAATCCACTAAATCAAGCATATCAATTATTTATTGACGAAGTACCTGAACATTTACAAGCCATTGAAAACGGTTTACTTAATTTACGAGAAAATAAGACTACTTCTAGTGTTCATGCTATGATGAGGTCGGCACACTCCATTAAGAGCGGTTCAGCTAGTGTTGGTTTAAAAGGCATTAAAGATATTGCTCATAGGTTAGAAGATTATATTAAAGCCCTTTATAATGATGAGCTTGTCATTGATACAGAGTTAGAAGATTTATTTTTAGAGGGTTATGATTGTTTAGCATTACCTTTACGACAACAATTAGAAACAGGTAATTTTGATCGTCAAGAGGCACAAAGTAGAGCCAATGAGGTATGGCAAAAATTAGAATTAAAATTAGGGAATACCCTTAAACAAGTCGAAAACTATCTTCCTTCTTCCGAAGATTTAGGTATTGATATTATTGCTTCTATTTTTGAAGTGGATGTTGCCCAAGAAATTCGCCGTTTAAAAGGTTTAGTTGCTTCTCCTGAAAGTTTTAATCCCCCCCAAGAATTACAAGAATCCCTTGATATTCTCATTGGTTTTAGTGAATTAGTCAATCTTTCGGGTTTTTCTTTACTTACGAATATTACTCAACAAGCCTTACAAAAACATCCTGAAAAAGCTATTACCATTGCTAAATTATTTGTTCAAGATTTAGAGAAAAGTAGGGATGTAGTATTATTAGGCGATCGCACAGAGGGAGGCAATCCTTGTTCAGCATTACTTACTTTAGCACAAGACACCAGTGCAGAAGTTGAACTTAATCTCATCGAAGAATTAACTCATAACTATCAAGTTACATTTAGCATAGAAGATCCAAGTTATCAATTTTTTATTGCTGAAGTACCTGATTTATTACATAACCTTGAAAGTGGATTACTCACCGTCAAGGAAGATAAAAGTATTTCTAAAGTTAATGATATGATGCGATCGGCACACTCCATTAAAGGTGGTGCGGCTAGTGTGGGTTTAGAAAGCATAAAAAATATTTCCCATAAATTAGAAGATTATTTAAAAGCCTTATTTGATGAAAGTGTGATAGTGGATGATGAACTAGAAACCTATTTATTAGAAGGATTTGATTGTTTAAAAAATGCCTTGAATGAACAAATAGAAACAGGAAATTATCAAAGAGAATGGGAAGAAAATGCTTCTATGATTTGGGATAAACTAGGACAAAAATTAGGACACATTCAAGTTAATGATTATTTACCCTCATCAGCAGATTTAGGCATCGATTTAGTACAATCTTTATTTGAAGTTGATATTCTACAAACTATTGAACATCTCAAAGAAAATCTCAATCAATTACCCATTATCGAGTTACAAGAAGATGTGATTTTACAGTTAGAAATGTTAGTTGGTTTCAGCGAAATGACCAATTTATTTGGTTTAAAAAATATTGCGGATACAGTTTCTTTAGCTATCCAAAATTATCCCCATCGTATTCAACAAATTACTTCTTATCTAATCAATGATTTAACAGAAGCTAGACAACAAGTCTTATCAGGTGATAGAGAACAAGGAGGTAAACCCTGTACTATACTCCAAGAATTAGCGGGGATATTAGACATAAATGAATCGAAAGAATCAACTCTTGATTTTGGTGATTTAGCTCAAGAGTATAACCATGATGAAACTCTGAATAACAGAATTTTACCAGAAGAAGAAAAATTCAATAGGTCCAATACTTTAAATGAAGGAATAGAAACACCTTCAGAAAACGCTCAGATATGGGCTGAAAATATTGAATTTAGTGATTTAATTAATGAAAATGAGAATTTTGACCTCAATGATGATTTCATAGCCTTAAACAACAATAATCAAGGAAATGAGTCAACAAATTTTGATAATTCAGAAATTAATAACCCCGAAAATTCTCAGATATGGGCTGAAAACATTGAATTTGGCGATTTAATTGATGAAAATGAGAATTTTGACCTAAATGATGATTTCACAGCCTTAAATGATGCACCTATCGAAGAAGATAATCAACTAGATTTTTCCTCTTTAGCTGAAGATTATCAAGAAAAAACTTCAAATACAAATAATTTTGATGATTTAACAGATTTTGTTTCTTTTATAGAGGATTCAGAAGAAATTGTGCAAAATGGTGAAATGGCTTCAGAATTTGATAATTTAGAACCATTTATAGATAATTTCCCTATAGAAAATGAGGGTATTAATTCAGAAGGGGATAACACTCTAACACAGCAACAAGAATTACAAGCTCAAGCCTATATCTTTTATCTTGAAGAAGCAGTGGATTTAATTGCACTTATTGATAATGGTTTAGAAAATGCTTTAGAAACAAGAGATATAAATGAAGTCAACGAAGTAGCAAGAGCGGCTCATTCTCTAAAAGGTGGTGCAAGAAGTGCAGGTTTAGAAGATTTGGGTAACATTGCTTTACGGGTAGAAAAGAGTTTAAAAGCCTTATTTAACGAAAATATTCCCCTTGATGATGAAACAAAAGTCTATATTCGTCAAGTTTATCAATTATTACGTCAACCTCTTGTAGCAAGACTAGAAGAACAAGATTTTGATGAAAAATTTGCCTTAGAATCAGCAAACGAACTTTGGGCAGAGTTTGAAGACAAATATGAAGAAGAAATTGCTAAATCTGAAGAATTTTTACCATCTTCTAGTGATTTAGGTATTGATATTGCCACATCTATTTTTGAGGTGGATGTAGTAGAGGGAATCAATGCTTTAAAAGAAGCCTTAAATCAGGGAAATGAAACTGAAATGCAAGATTTGGTGTCCATGCAAATTGACATCTTTTCTGGCTTTGGTGAAATGTTGGCTTTACCCGGATTTGTCGCTATTTGTGAAACAGCAAAAAAAGCCCTTGAGAATAATTGTTCTCAAATTACTAATGTTACTCAAGCCTTTATTTATAACTTAGAAATTGCCCAAAACTTAGTTATGGAAGGTGATCGAGATTCTGGTGGCGAACCTAGTATAGAATTATTAAGACTTGCAGGAGAAGTCATAACAGAAAATCCCCCTGAAATTTCTATCAGAGAATATATAGAAGCTCCCATAGACACTACTGATCAATCCTATAGTTTCTTTGTGGAAGAAGCACCAGAGTTATTAGAAATTATTGAGCATGGTTTATTAACCTTAAGGGAAGAACGTAATACTGCCAAAATTCATGAGATTATGAGAGCAGCTCATTCCCTCAAAGGTGGCTCGGCTAGTGTAGGTTTAGAAGCAATTAAGACGATTTCTCACCAATTAGAAGATGTTTTTAAAGTACTTTATGATCCTAACATCGAACTAGATACAGAACTTGAAGGCTGGTTATTAGAGGGTTTTGACTGCTTAAGAAATGCTTTAACTCAACAAATCGAAACGGGAAGCTATAACCCTCAAGAAGCATTAACAATTGCTAATGAAATTTGGGAAAAAATCAATAGTAAATTGGGTTCAGCATTGAGTAGAGTCAATGATTATATTCCTTCTTCTAGTGATTTAGGTGTCGATATTGTCCAATCAATGTTTGAAGTTGACGTAGAAGAAGAGTTGCGTCGTTTAAAAGAAGTGGTAAAAAATCCTTCTTCTCAACCTCTTGCAGGAGAATTAAGAGCAACTTTAGAGGTATTTTCAGGATTCGGTGAAATGTTAGCTTTACCCGGATTTGCAGAAATCGCCAAGTTAGGTTTAATCGCCATCGAAAAAAATCCTTCTCATCCTTTAAAAATTATTCAAATTATTATTCGAGATGCTGATAATGCTAGAGATTTAGTTTTAAGTGGCGATCGCACTACAGGCGGAAAACCCAGTGAAGAATTAAAAAGATTTGCAGAAAATTATATTAGTGATAATGAGGAAGAAGAAAACTATTTATTAGACACAGAAGATGATAATATTGAGCAACAACCCTATCTATTCGATGTTTTCGGAGAATTAGAATCAACTACAGAGGAAGTTTTCACCATCACCAATGATGATAAGGAGACACAAACTAATAATCCTTCCTTAGAGGATGTGTTTGACTTTAACATTAACGATGATCAAATAGAAGCAATTCATCAAGCGATGTTAGAAGAAGATGATGATAATATTCCTAACCTAGAAGACATTTTTGAGTCTGAATTCACGGAAGAAGAAATCGAGCTTTTAGCCAAAGCTTCCGAGTTAGCTTTAGAGGACGACAAAAATAATACAATTCCTTCTGTCAGTGAAGTTTTTTCGAGTCTTGATATGTCAGTAGTTGACGACATAGAAGAAGAAGATATTGTTTTACCTTCCTTAAGTCAAGTTTTCTCCAATGTTGATATGTCGGTAATTAATGGGATGGAAGAGGAAGAAAATCAAGAAGAAGAAGATATTATTTTGCCTTCCTTAAGTCAAGTTTTCTCTAATGTTGATATGTCGGTAATTAACGAGATGGAAGAGGAAGAAAATCAAGAAGAAGAAGATATTGTTTTACCTTCCTTAAGTCAAGTTTTTTCTAATGTTGATATGTCGGTAATTAACGAGATGGAAGAGGAAGAAAATCAAGAAGAAGAAGATATTGTTTTACCTTCCTTAAGTCAAGTTTTTTCTAATGTTGATATGTCAGTAATTAATGGGATAGAAGAGGAAAAAAATCAAGAAAATACTCCTTCTTTAGAATCTGTTTTTCCATCAGAATCTTTAGCATTAGAGAAAGAAGCGGAAGAAATAATTATCAATTCAGTAACCCCTTCTGAAAATCTTGACGAAGTCATCAAATCCATTGGCGATGTTTATCAAAAATTGCCCGGATTGAAAACTCCAGAAGAAATCCAAGGTAACTATAATAAAAAATTTAAAAAAGTCCCCGAAAAACAAGCCTCAGAAACAAAAATTACCAGCACATCGACGGCTAAAACTAATTTAACAGTTAGAGTTGATTTAGAACGTCTCGAAAGAATGAATAATTTAATTGGGGAGTTGTCTATTAACCGTAATGGTTTATCTCTACAAAACAATAAATTACAAACTTCTGTAAAAGAGTTATTAGAAAGATTTATTCGTTTTCAACAAATGGCGAATAATTTGCGAGATTTATCCGATAAAATGGTAGCCTCTCCCGATAAATTCCGCGCTCGTAACGGGAAGATGAATAAGTCTTCTAATTTACCTTTTTCTGTCAGTGAAGATGGAGAGTTTAACTTAACCTCTGCCTTTGACTCTCTTGAAATGGATAGTTATGACAATATGTACTATGTTATTCAAGGGCTAATTGAGCAAATGATTCAATTAGAAGAAGCAGTGGATGATATTGCTTTATTTGCGGGGCAATCAGGGCAAACTGTCGAAAATCAGCGTCAAATGTTAAATCGTCTCCGAGATGAGCTGATGTGGGCGAGAATGTTACCTTTAGGAGAAGTTTTAAACCGTTTCCCCCGTGTTCTTCGAGATTTATCAGTGAAATATAATAAAAAGGTTAATCTCAAATTAAGCGGTACAAGTGTGCTGGTAGATAAAGCGGCTTTAGAAAAATTATATGATCCTTTAGTACATTTGATTCGTAATGGTTTCGATCATGGTATTGAAACCCCAGAAATCCGCAAACAAAGGGGTAAATCAGAAACAGGCATTATTGAAGTTAAAGCTTATCATCAAGGAAATCAAACCATTATCGAAATCAAAGACGATGGGGGTGGTTTAAACCTCAATAAAATTGGACAAAAAGCTATCGAACGTCAAATGTTGACTCCTGAACAATTAGCTGTTACAACTAAAGATAACCTATTAGATCTCATTTTTGAACCCGGATTTTCTACCGCCGCCTCCGTTACTGAAATTTCTGGGCGTGGTGTTGGTTTGGATATTGTTCGTTCTCAATTGCGATCGCTCAAAGGTACAATATCTGTCGATTCTGAAGCGGGATTAGGTACGACATTTATATTACGATTGCCTTTGACTCTAACCATTGATAAATTATTAGTTTTATCCGCCGAGAATCACTTCTATGCTCTTCCTTCGGACAATATTGAAGAAATTATCGTCCCTGAAGAATATCAATTAAAAACATCAGGAAATAAGCGATTCTTGCACTACGAGAATAAAGTTATACCCATTTATCCAATGATCGATTTATTGGAATATCGCTGTTATGTTGCTGATAACCCTAATACGAGTCTTGCCTTAGAAGTTTTACCAAGCCCGGAAGAATGGGGTAATCCTTTACTATTAATGCGTTTAGGGCAAGAATTATTTGCTATTGAAGTAGATCATCTTCTTAGTGAACAAGAATTAGTTATTAAACCTTTTGGTAGTGCTTTAACTGCCCCTAGTTATACTTATGGTTGTACTATTTTAGGTGATGGAACATTAATTCCAGTTATCAATACAGCTACTTTATTAGCCAACTTTTTGGATGCGACTCAACCCAAGGCATCTTTACGACGTGGAGGATTTAGCAGTATAAACATTGATAAAAATGAGAGTAAACCAATTAATGCTTTTCAGGCTGCTTCGGTATTAGTGGTTGATGATAGTGCAGCTATGAGAAGAACTTTAGCTCTTTCCTTAGAAAAATCAGGATATAGAGTGCTTCAAGCTAAAGATGGAAAAGATGCAATCGAACAATTACAACAAAGTTCTAATGTTAGTTTAATAATTTGTGATATTGAAATGCCTAATATGAACGGTTTTGAATTTTTAGGACAAAGAAGACGCTATCCTGATTTGAATAAAATTCCTGTGGCGATGCTTACTTCCCGTAGTAATGATAAGCATCGAAAATTGGCGACTCATTTAGGTGCAAATGCTTATTTCACTAAACCTTATATTGAACAAAAATTCTTACAATCAATTCGAGCATTAGTAGAACAAAAGTCTGCTTTGATGGTTTAGTTGAAAATTTTTGAGTTGTTGGAAAAAAAATGAGAAAATAGTTGACACGAATAAAAATATTGGTTATATTAATAAATGTGCGTTAAGTGAGAGAAAACAAAAACTCAATCTTAATTGAGCCTAAGCCCCCATCGTCTAGAGGCCTAGGACACCTCCCTTTCACGGAGGCGACAGGGATTCGAATTCCCTTGGGGGTATTAAAAAAAAGAAATAAAGAGTCTTATTAAGGCTCTTTTTTTGTTGAAAAATTAAGATAACAACAAACCCTAGTTAACCTCAGTTCGACAGAAAAAAATGATGGAGACAAAAGCTGATAGCTACCTCCATCAAAAAAAAATACTTTTTCAGCAAACTTTAATTAACAAAATTTAAGTTCGATAAAAAATGGTATAAAGACGAAAAAGAAAGATAATTCATCAAAAACTTATTATTTATTCTTCTGCACTAAAATCAGCATCTTCAGAATCTTCAGTGGAAGTAGCAAAACTAACATTATTAATTTCTAATTCTGCTTTTACTTTTTGTTCAATGATAGCGGCAATTTCAGGTTTTTCTTCAAGATATTTGACGGCGTTATCTCTACCTTGAGCAATATTTTCACCATCGTAACTATACCATGCACCCTTACGACTAACCGTATTCGTTTTTTCCGCTAAATCTAACAAACAACCAACACTAGAAATACCTGAGCCGAAAATAATATCAAATTCAGCAATACGAAATGGTGGAGCTACTTTATTTTTAGCTACTTTTACTTTTGCTCTAATACCATATTCTCCTTCAGTGCCTTTTTTCAGGGTTTGAATACGACGAATATCCAGACGCACAGAAGCATAGAATTTTAATGCAGTACCACCAGTAGTTACTTCTGGGCTACCATAGCTAATACCTATTTTTTGACGTAATTGGTTAAGAAAAATGACTGTTGAGCCTGATTTACCAATGTTACCAGCAATTTTTCGCAGTGCTTTACTCATTAAACGGGCTTGTAAGCCTACTTGTAAATCTCCCATTTCTCCTTCAATTTCCGCACGAGGTACTAAAGCGGCAACAGAATCGACTACAACTATATCAACAGCAGAGCTACGTACTAATTGATCCACTATTTCAAGGGCTGATTCTCCGTTGTCAGGTTGAGCTACCAATAAGTTATCAATATCAACTCCCAAAGCCGCAGAATAATTAGGATCTAAAGCGTGTTCAGCATCTACAAAAGCGGCAACACCTCCCGATTTTTGTACTTCGGCTATGGCATGAAGTGCTAAAGTTGTTTTTCCAGAGCTTTCAGGTCCATAAATTTCAATAATACGTCCTTTGGGAAGTCCACCACCTAGGGCGAGATCGAGGGTTAAAGCACCACTAGAGATGGTTTCCACCTTCATTTTTGTGGCATCTCCCAGACGCATAATTGAACCTTTACCAAAATTACGTTCAATTTGTGTTAGTACCAGATTTAGGGCTTTTTCTTTGTCTGGATTTTGAGCCATTGTATTAGTAGCCATAAGCTGATTTTTAGATTAACTTTATAAACAATAATAATTTAATGAACTTTGATGTAACAAGATTTTTTTGGTACATAAGTATTGATATATTAACTTATTTTGAGGAGAATTTGATGTGTTTTTACAAAAAGTTATAATAATACTGGAAATAATTTAAGCGATAGTTGTTTTTTCGTCTAAATAATCTTGTATTTGGCGATCATGATCATGGGCTAAATTACCAAGGGGAAGATCATCAATGGCAAAGGCTTTTACTTCTAAAATTTCCCATGTATCTTTAACTATCATTTCTCCTGCAACTTTTATTTCTATGAGTATTGAGATAGAGTGAAGACGAGGATCTCGGTCAGGAGAGGAATAAACTCCGACTAAACGACCTATTTTGATTAAATTTAATCCTGTTTCTTCTTTTAATTCTCGATGGATAGTATTCGGAATATTTTCTCCCCAGTCAATCATGCCACCGGGTAAACTCCATTGATGGCAATCTCGACGATAAACTAAGACTATCCTTCCATCAGGTAATATAGGTATAAGGGTTATACCTAACACAGGATGGCGGAAAATAATTTTTAATACTCCCGATATAAACTGCCAGTTACGCCACACTATCTTGGATTTTAATTAATTTCGTTGTCATTATAACTTCATAATTAATTTTATTGGGAATAAGATTTTTTAGCGCAATAGGCGATAATTTTTAACTAATTTTAAAAGATATAATTTAAAAGCATTTTCTCTTACTATTTCCCTCCACAGATTACATTTTATTTTTAAGATTAGTGATCGCCTGTTTAATTTGTTCAAAACCAGTACCACCATAACTATTTCTAGCTGATACAACTTGTTTAGGTGCAATAGCCTGATAAATGTCAGTTTCAAAAGCAGGGTGTAATTGTTGCCATTCTTCAATGGTTAAATCTTTAAGTAGTTTTCCCGCCCCTAAACTTGTTTTAACAACCTTTCCGACTAAGTTATAGGCTTCACGAAAAGGAACACCTTTAGAAGCCAGATAATCAGCGACATCAGTGGCATTAGAAAAATCTTCGTTAACGGCTTCTTCTAAGCGAGAAATACGAAATTCTAATCCTTCTGATAATAAAATTGTCATAGCCGTCAGACAACCTTTAACGGTATCAACAGTATCGAAAATACCTTCTTTATCTTCCTGTAAATCTTTATTATAGGCAAGGGGTAAACCTTTCATTATAGTTAATAACCCTTGTAAATGACCGAAAACTCGTCCTGTTTTTCCTCTAACTAATTCGGGAATATCAGGATTTTTCTTTTGAGGCATGATACTTGAACCTGTAGAACAATTGTCTTTAAGGGTAATAAAGCTAAATTCTTGGGATGCCCATAAAATAAGTTCTTCACTAATACGACTCAGGTGTACCATGATTAAACTAGATGCACACAAAAATTCAATGGCAAAATCTCGGTCACTAACACCGTCTAAACTATTCTCATAAACTGAAGCAAATCCTAATTCTTTAGCACTAAAATGACGATCAATAGGAAATGTAGTTCCAGCTAATGCACCACAACCTAGGGGAGAAATATTCGTGCGATCATAAATTTGTGATAATCTTTCCCAGTCTCGTTGTGCCATTTGACAGTATGCCATGAGATGATGAGCCAAACTAATAGGCTGAGCTCGTTGTAGATGAGTATAGCCCGGAATTAAAGTTTCGATGTGATTTTCAGCATGATTTAATAATGCTTGTTGCCAATTTCTTAATAATCCTTGGATTTGTTGAATTTGATCCCGTAAATATAACCTTATATCAGTACCAACTTGATCATTACGAGAACGACCAGTATGTAACTTTTTCCCTACATCTCCTACTATTTCTGTCAAACGTCTTTCTACCGCAAAATGTACATCTTCTTGATCAACTCCGGGGTTAAAATTTCCATCTCGATATTCTTGGCGAATTTCCTCTAAACCTTTAATCAGAGTTTGGGCTTCTTCAGGAGTGATAATACCTGTATAACCAAGCATTTTAGCGTGTGCGATTGAGCCTGTTAGATCATATTCTATTAATTCAATGTCAAAACCAATACTAGCATTAAAAACGGCAATGACAGGATGTAAAGAAGTTTCAAAGCGATCGCTCCAAGTTTGTTTTTTAGTCACGGTGAATAATCTGTATTAATTATCTATATATTTTCTCGAAAGTGATTAGCAGATAGTATTATTAATTACATTTAACTCAGATGTTCTATTTAGTTTTAAATTAGTTTTTTCAACTAAAACAAATGAAAAACAGAGAAAAATTGATAGTTTCTCCACTTTGTTAAGATCATTTTATTAATCGTAGTTTTGTAACAAATCTAACTTAAAATCTAGTAAAATTAGCAAAAGTATAACCAAAAAAGACACCAATTAACAAAGCCCAAACCTGTCCTGATTCTATAAAATTTTTCCAAGCATCAGTAATTTGACCGATAATATCGGGATCTTTAATTATTTGAGCAAAAAATAGTCCATAACCAATAACATCATGAGTAGATAAATCCATTAAAGTATAGCCTCTTAAATATTATATCAATACTCAAATTATACTAAGATCTCGAATCTACAGCATAAATGTCGAAAAAAATAATTGTTAATTGTTTAGTTATGTTAGATTTAAAAAAGCTCTTATCTTCACTATCATTTGTCAGATTTTGGCATTGAATTAAATATAATGACTAAATTAGTGACTAAAATTGTTGTTTCCACTAGCTTTTTAATTATAGGTATCGTTTTTGGAATGTGGGGTAGTCGGATGTTTATTTCTTCTCAAGCTCCTTTAAAGTCTTCTATTAACTCTGAAACCCCTTTACTTCCGATTGCTAATCCTATTGCTTCTGTCAAAGAAAGTAAGATAAAACCTACACAAAATAACCATAATTTTATTACTCAAGCGGCTGAAACAGTGGGAGTTTCAGTGGTGAGAATTGATGCCACTCGTCAGGTAAGTTTAGATATTCCTACTAATTTTGATCATCCTCTCTTTCGTCACTTTTTTTCAGAACAAATTCCTGAAGAGCACACAGAAAAAGGTACTGGTTCAGGTTTTATACTCAAAGAAGATGGATTAATTGTCACTAATGCCCATGTCGTTGAAGGTGCAAAAGTTGTTTCCGTGGTGCTTAAAAATGGTCAAAGCTATGAAGGAAAAGTCTTAGGAGTTGATCCAATGACTGATGTTGCTATTGTTAAAATTACAGCTCAAAATTTACCAACTGTTACTTTAGGTAATTCCAAAAAATTAATTCCGGGAGAATGGGCGATCGCCATTGGTAATCCGTTAGGGTTAGATAATACTGTTACGGTAGGTATTATAAGTGCCTTAGGACGATCAAGTACGGAGGTAGGAGTACCAGATAAACGAGTAAAATTTATTCAAACTGATGCCGCTATCAATCCAGGTAATTCTGGAGGCCCTCTTTTAAATGCCAAAGGAGAGGTAATAGGAATAAATACGGCTATTCGTGCCGATGCCCAAGGATTAGGTTTTGCAATTCCTGTTGAAACAGCTTCTCGTATTGCCAATGAACTTTTGACAAAGGGAAAAGCATCTCATCCCTATATAGGAATTCAAATGATTACTCTTAATCAAGATACCATTAAAAATGGTCATATACCTCAAAATTTAGGCTTTAACATCGATACAGAAAAAGGAATATTAGTCGTAAAAGTTATCAGTAATTCCCCAGCAGAAAAAGCAGGTTTTTTGGCTGGTGATGTCATTTTAAAAGTAGATAATCAAATTGTAGTAAGTGCTTTAGATGTTCAAGAGCAAGTGGACTTAAGTATGATTGATGAAACTTTATTAATAGAAATTGATCGCCAAGGAAAAGCTCTAACTTTAGAAGTGAGCCCTCAAGATTTTCCTGGTGACTTTTAAAAGAAAATCTTAAGAAAATATATAAACAGGTAGAATTTATAGTCAAAAACCACTTTTATTAGCTACATTAGAATCTGTAGATTTGTTACGGTTTCTGAGGAAATATTTTTGGTATTAATCATCACAAAATTTAGTAATTAAAAGTGATTTATTTAACACCATGAGAATAACAAATTAAAAATGTGCCAAAAAAGAGGAGTTATAAAATGAATCAATTAAGCGATCAAATCGATTATCATAATGACTTAATCAAAGCTGAAATTGACGAAGAATTAAATCAAGTAGTTGCTCAATTTTCTATCAGCGAGGAGAGTAACCTCAAAAAAACTAGAGGAAATAAGCCAAAATTAGATGATTCTGTAGGTGCTTTTTTTAAAGAAATGGCACGTTATCCGCTATTAAGTGCAGAAGAAGAAATTGATTTAGCTTATGCCGTAAAATTTTTAAGTGACTGTGAGGAAAAACAACAAGAATTACATCGTCAATTAGAAAGAACTCCGGGTAAAATAGAATTAGCTCAAGCTATGGGGCTAGAAAATGAGCGTCAATTAGATAATCGTTTATATAAAGGTAGAGTAGCTAAACGAAAAATGATTCGCTCCAATTTACGTTTAGTAGTATCTATTGCCAAACGTTATCTTAATCGTGGTGTACCATTTTTAGATTTAATTCAAGAAGGTGCGATTGGATTAAATCGTGCCGCAGAAAAATTTGATCCCAATAAAGGTTATAAATTCTCTACTTATGCTTATTGGTGGATTCGACAAGCCATCACTCGTACTATTGCTAATGACTCTCGTACTATTCGCCTTCCGATTCACATTGTTGAAAAACTTAATAAACTCAAAAAAGCTCAAAGAGTATTAAAACAGAATCTTCAACGTCATCCCACAGAAACAGAATTAGCTGACGAAATGGGCATCAATAGCCAAGGTTTACATCAATTGTTACAGTTAAGAAGACAATCTCTTTCTCTTAATCACCGAGTGGGTAAAGGAGAAGATACAGAATTGATGGAATTACTAGAAGATACTAACTTACTTTTACCTGAAGAAAAAATGAGTGAAGTAATGATGCACCAAGAAATTGTATCAGTACTAAGTGATGTTTTGAGTGAAAGAGAAAAAGAAGTTATTGTTTTGCGCTATGGTTTAGCTAGTTCTAAAGCTCATACTTTAGAAGAAGTTGGCAAAATTTTTGAATTATCTAGAGAAAGAGTTCGCCAGATTCAAACTAAAGCAATGCGTAAGCTCAGAAGACCACAAGTAGCTAGACGCTTAAAAGGTTGGCTTATTTAAGGATTAAGAATTAACAATTAACAATAAATAATTTGGATTAAAATGAAAAATATTCTCTTTTTAACATCATTAATTTACACATTTTTTAAAGCAAATAAATTTCTTGTAGTTAATAAAATATAGAAATTATTTGACTTATTTACTGATAAATTTTATCATCAATTTGAGTTTATTGTTTTAAATTCTCTTCAGGAAAATCATCATCACTATCTCTTTTTTGCTGTGCAATTCCTTGATAAGCACAACCGATGACAAAACCCAAAATAGCACCTCCAGTTACAACAATTACTCTTCTATGTTCTCTGCCTGAAATATGATTTACAGCTAAGGCAATCATTGCTAGAATTGCCGCATTGACTATTCCTGAAAAGATCATCATTTTTATATTCATTGTTATTTTCTCCTGAATACTAAAGACTATTTAAGCTAAATAAAAAAAAATGAGTATAACAATAATAGAATAGTTCCAACAAATAGAATATGATTCATCCAGTCATCAAAATCCCAATCTTTAAACATAATTAATAAATTTTTTTTGATAAGTAAAAAAGATTATAAGTTAACATAACAATTATTTTGCTTCTGTCGTTCTTTTTTTTATTTTCCACATTAAACTAGAGAAAAAATTAGTCAAACTATGAGCAATAATTGGAACAAATAAATTATTGGTTATATAAACACTATAACCCAAAACAAAACCAACAATAATTGCCCACACTACATAATGCCAATTCTGAACATTACTTAAATGTAAGACACCAAAAAGAATACTAGAAACAATCACAGCAAATAAATCATAACCTAAAGCAGGAATCATTACTCCTCTAAATAATAATTCTTCACTTAATCCGGGTAATAAACCTAGCCAAATTAAATCAGAAAATACTAAGGGAGTTACAATTAACTCTAAATAGGCTTCTGCACTACGGCGATAATCTTCCCAAATTTGACTCAAAATTGAACTAGCACCAACTATACCAATAGCAATCATAACTCCTAGAAAAAAGTCTTCTAAATTAAACCTAATCGGTATTAAATTGATTGCTCCTAATTCACGCCAAAATTGGGCAATAATCAATAGAATTAGGGCAGTAACACCCATGAATATTAGAATTTGAATACGACTGAAAGATTCTGATTGATTACTCATGAATAGGAAATAGTAAATTAACTAATAAGTGTAACAATTGATATTAATTCTATCAAAATTGATTTTCTTCGTAATTCAGTTTAGCTAAATTTTGTTTTATAAATTATTAATTGATTAATAATTTTGGTAGCAAAAATCAATAACCGATTTGAAAATAAAAAAATGCCAATAAAATAGACTTCTAAAAAAGTCAAGCAATAAATAGCAAATAGAAAATAATTGATGATTTCTAAACAAGAATTAATTTTAAAATTTCCTTTTTAGAAATGTCTAATAAGTTTGGGCTTACTCATCTTCGTCATCTTCATAGTCTTCATCATCTTCGTCGTCTTCATCATCTTCATCATCTTCGTCGTCTTCATCATCTTCATCATCTTCATCATCTTCGTCGTCTTCATCATCTTCGTCGTCTTCATCATCTTGATAGTCTTCATTATCTTCATTATCTTCATCATCTTGATAGTCTTCATCATCTTGGATTTGCCATTTTTCCGTTAATATTCCTATGAAATTTTCTTCTTCTTCACTAAGATTATCTACTCCAATAATATCTTGAATATCATTTAAAATTTTTGCCAGTAAACCAAAAGAAAGATATTCTCCTAATAATTCAATAGATTCTTCTAAAAGTCTTTTATTTTTTAATTCTTTTTGACAATTTTTTATGATTTTAACCGCAGAAAGATTTATACCTAATTTGTCTAAAGTTTCTTCCATATAGGTTGAAATTTCTTCTATTTCATCATCACTAACCTCTCCATCAGCAGATGCGGCATTTAAAATAATTAAGGCAATGCGAAATTCTAAAGGATAATCTCCCATAGCTTCTAACATCTGCTGATAATCTTCATCTGTCATTTCTGCCAATTCTGTCTCAAAATCCCCTGTAATCGAAGAATCATCTCCCCATGTAGATTCATCAACCTCAAAATTAGTAAGTTGTTTAACAATCCAAGAATCATTAAAATTGTATGTAGAATTCATTAAATAATCATAGGGAATATAACAATAACCATTGTCTCCCCAATCATTTCCCCAAGAATTTCTAACAATAAAAATACGATCAGGATCTGAGTAACCTACGCATAACATAGCGTGTCCTCCATGTTTTTGCCTTGATACTTCACTTTGAGTGGGGATGGGAACTAATCCGGGTTTTCGATGAGCATCAAAGGAGTTATAAAGTCGTAATCCAAAAATAATCGGATAACCATTAGATAGTACTTTTTTCCATAGATTAAGATCTAATGATACCATTTGCATATCTTCAACAATAAAATATGATGCTTCTTCGTAGGCTTCCTCTGAAGGTTCATGATTAAATCTTTTTGGTTGATAAGGCCAAGTTGTTTCAGAACAAGCACCATATTCTTTTAAACTTTCAATAGCAGAGGAAATAACACAACCAGCATCTTCATCTTGAGTACCATCAATGTATCGACCGTTGTAATAAATAAACAGTCGGCTCACATCATAATCTTCAATACCTTTGTGACGTTTTACTAAATATTCATAAGCTCCAGCTACAGCATTAGCGGTACAACTCCCAATGCCTCCTTGATTTTCTACTGTTGTCATATACTTTCTCAAATCTACTCTCGGCGGAAGATTACTTATTTGTGTGGCAGAAAAATATTTAACCCCTGCTTTCGGAGGTGCGTAACGATAACCTCTTACATCTTTGGTTGAACCGTCTGCTTTACTAATATTAAATGTATTCACCATCACTTAATCTTTTACCGATTTTAAATTTAGATAACAGAATTATAAAAGAATTTCACATTTTTTTCTCATGAATAAATATTGATTAATCTTAAAGAGGAATTTCTGAAATTAAAAACTCTTTCAGGCAGGGAACGAAACTTTAAGTATCATAATAACGTGGAGTATAAAGCCATTGAATATTATTTCCTTGTTTAATAATACGGGTTTGACTTGAACCAATTAAAATTATAGTACGCATATCCGCATCTTCTGCGGCTAAATCAGTGAGTGATTTAATTATAACCTGTTGCCCAAGACGACCTAAGTTTCTAGCTAAAACAATAGGAGTTTCAGGTTTACGCCACTGTAAAAGAATTTCTTTTGCCTTGGTTAGTTGCCAAGTGCGCTCCTTGGAAATAGGATTATAAAAAGCCATCGCCAAATCAGCTTGAGCCGCCAAACTAATACGATGGGCAATCACCTCCCAAGGTTTAAGGATATTAGAAAGAGAAATAACGCAAAAATCATGACCTAAAGGTGCTCCAACCATAGAAGCCGCCGCCTGCATTGCCGAAATCCCCGGACAAACTTTGATTTTCACCTTATTCCACTTGTCTTGAGGTTTTCGTTCTAAAACTTCAAAAACTGCCGCCGCCATAGCATAAATACCAGGATCTCCTGAAGAAACCAAAACCACGGATTTTCCTTCACTAGCGAGATTTAAAGCCATTTCTGCTCGATCCAATTCCACCCTATTATCAGATTCATGGCGGTTAATATAAGGTTTCCTAAGATATTCCACCAAATCCAAATAAGTTTTATAACCAACCCAATCCGTTGCACACAGCAACACTTGACGTACTTGAGGAGAGAGCCATTCTTGACTACCAGGTCCTGTTCCCACAATAGTCAATTTACCTTGATTAAGCTCGTTTTTTTGCCCTTCATAAACTAAACAAGTGGGAGAGGGGATAACATTTTGTTGATTAATAGCAATAGTTAAATCACCTTCGGGGGAGAAAGGTAATTGACTATCCATCAACCAAGGAGCTTCACCTAACAACTTAACAGATTTTCCAGCCAACAAATCGGCAATAAAAACCTTCCCATCATCAGGATTTATTAAACGATAACCTTGAGGCGGAGATAATAACGTAGTACGAAAGCGAATTTCTCCTGTGGTTGTGATAGCTGGAGATACCTCTAAAATAGAACCAATTTGGCGTGCAAGTTCATTTACTCCTGTTATTCCTCCCAATAATGGTACTACAGCACTGCCATCTTCCGCGATCGCTAAAAGTGGAGCTTCTTGCCATTTATTTTGCAACAAAGGGGCTATAGTTCTAATTAAAATACCAGTAGCACAAACTCCAATAATAGGAGTACCATGTTGAAACAGCTTTGTTATCAATTCACCAAAATTGTCATAACTGACATCAGCAGATTGAGTGCGATTAGCCAATCCATAAATAACCGCTTCAGGTAAAGCATTTTGAACCTTACGAGCAACATGAATACTGTTTTCACCTAAAATGACAATGGCAGGAGCTTTCATAAGTTACTAAAGATAAAATGGGAGAATGAGAAGAAATACAACAATCAAATGAATTACTTTTCATGAAACATTAAATTATTTTCAGGTTAAAGAAAACCTCAGATAAAGTTATAGGGGTTTAGTTTGGCTAGGAATAATAATTAATGACCAATAGGTAATATCAGATAGTTCAACTTCCCTAATTGGCACAATGCGTTGATTTGGACAGGTCGCTCGTTCAATATACAGAGCACGCTCTAATAGATCTAATTGATCAAGAATTTCCCTTACTTTCGGAAAATGTCTTCCCAATTTAATAATAGCTGCCGCATCGCATTTTTTCAGGTGATCGCCAATAATATCAGCTTCCAAAGTAGCAGGTATAATCGTAAATATATCATTACGATAGGTTAAAGGTGTACCCAACATCGCCGCACCAGCCATCATCGAAGAAATACCCGGCACAACTTCCACCTGAAACTGTGGAGAAAGGCGATTAAAAATATACATAAATGTACCATATAACATGGGATCCCCCAAACACAATACTGCTACATCTCGACCATCTTGTAAATGAAGAGCAATTTTTTCCGCCGCCACATCATAATAAGGTTGGGATGAACGTTCGACACTAAAAGGTAAAGGGATGGGAATTTCAATTTGCTTAGGGGTGATAAAATCAGCAACAAAACCTCTGGCTAGGACTTTACCACTCTCCATAGTAGGATAAGCAATTACAGGAGATGAAGTTAAAATCCTGTACGCTTTCAGGGTTAATAATTCTGGATCACCTGGTCCTATTCCTAAGCCATATAAACGTCCTTGCTTCATAATTCACTCTCCTTAGCTAAGGCATTGACAGCGGCAGCAGCGATCGCACTTCCTCCTCTTCTTCCATGGAGAGTAATAAAAGCGACACAACGAGAATTATGAGCTAATTCCCGCTTAGATTCCATCGCCCCCACAAACCCAACAGGAAAGCCTAAAATTAAGGCAGGTTTAGCTACATTTTCATCTAATAATTCCAATAAACGGAACAAAGCCGTTGGTGCATTGCCAATTACTACCACGGAATTGGCTAAATGAGGTTTCCACAGATCAAGGGCGGCTGCAGACCTTGTATTATCAATAGAACGAGCAATTTCTGGTACTTGAGCATCATGAAGAGTACAAATAATCTCATTATTAGCAGGTAGTCGCCGACGAGTAATACCATTAGCCACCATTTGCGAGTCACAAAGAATTTTAGCACCATTATTTAAGGCAGAACGTCCTTTTTCTATTGCATCAGGAGAAGCTTCTAAATCTTGTACAATATCTGTCATCCCACAAGAATGAATTAGTCGTACGGCTACATGGGCTAAATCAGGTGCTAAATTATTGAATTTAGCTTCTTGACGAATAATGGCAAATGACTGTCGGTAAATCTCATCTCCATTACGAATATAGTCAATCATCTTTAATGTTTAATTTACGGTTTTTAATTAATTTTTCCATCATAGGAAGAACTTCTACAAAGGGTAATTCGGTAATTTTCTCTCTATAGGAATGTTTTTCATCACCAAGATAAATATTATATCCCTCAACCATTTTTCCTTCCTGTTCTATCATAGTACCAACTAGGGTAATTTCCGCAGGACTTGGTTGTGCACAGGACTTTGAACAACCTGTTAGATGAATATTAACGGGATGTTTGAGGTTTAATCTCTCTTGAAGGTGCTTAATTAAAAGCATTCCATGATTTTGAGTTTCGGTTATGGCTGATTTACAACTCGGTTTTCCTGCACAGGCAATAATCGCTCCTTGGGGTTGATTTTTATCGTGGCATAAATTTAACTTTTGTAATTGGGATAAAACTTCTCCTAATTTTTCAGTGGGCATATTCGGTAAGATTATTGATTGCCAAGGTGTAAGACGAATTTCATCCCTACCAAATTCCGTAGCTAGTTTGAGTAAACCTTGCCATTGTTTCAGAGTGACATGACCTAAAGGTAAACTTAAACCAATATAAGATAATCCACCTTGTTTCTGTGGATAAATTCCTAGATGACGATAGGGTAAAGATGGAATTAACTTAATTTTTGTCAAGTTATAGGCAAAATTCAATTTACGGATTACTTTCTGAAGATAAGTGGACAATCCCCAATCCTGTAGAAGATGTTTGAGACGGAGGGGTTTTTCCTGCCGATTTTTCTTCACATAATCCACATAAACACTGGTTAAAGCGTCAATAAGAAAAAGACATTTTTCCGGCTTAATAATAATTTCTGTATCCCATAATTGTTTATCTCCACCTAAAGCTAAATGCAGGTAAGTTTCACTATTGTGAGTCATAGCCGAGAATTGTATCTCATTATAGCGATGTTCCCAGACTGCCGAGGAACGAATACCAATAGCGATTTGCCCTCCTCCGTCAATACCGATACTGAATTTGGGGGAAAGTTGCCCTAATTCGGGATGTTCCTCAATATAGTTTAAAATTGCTTTCATGAGGGAACGAGTATCAAATAATTCCTGTGTATCAATTCCAGCCGTAGGACTGATCATTACATTGCGAAAGTGATCTAGTTGAATATTTTGACTTGCTAAACCTACTTCTTGCAATTGTTGATAAATCTCTATAGATGGAGCAGTTTCTACAGCTCTAATTTGTAAATTACCTCGATTTGTGACTTGAATACTATTTTTACCACATTTTTCTAGGATCTGGACAACTGCTTTTCCCTGTGGTAAATTTATTAACCCTCCTGGTATGCGCAAACGAATTAAAAAACCATCTTGTGCCAAGGTACCATAATATAAACCCGGACAAGTATTAGCTTTAGATAACCAATTCAAATTATTTTCCTCCTCTGTGCAACGCAGAGATTAGATGATTAAACCACTTAAGGTTGGCATTCTGACTCATTCAATTTGACAAAAATTGATTTTACAGCTGCGGCACAGTACCAGAATTTGACTGGACTTTCCCTATCTTAAGTCACAAAAGTATAACATAATTTTTCACCTAATCTAAGATGGTATGGTAAAAGTCTAAAAAGTAATAATTTAATAGATAATGACTCAAAATACTAAATGGTTATCTATTGTGGGTGTCGGTGAAGACGGTTTGAATGGTGTTTCCCCTGTAGGACGATCGCTGATTAATCAAGCTGAAGTGCTATTCGGTGGTCAACGTCATTTAGCTATGTTATCTGCTAATGATCCACGAGAACAAATCCTTTGGTCTTCCCCCCTCGAAAAATCTCTCTCAGACATATCTCAACGTCGAGGTAAAAGGATTTGTATTTTAGCCAGTGGAGATCCTATGTGTTACGGGATTGGGGTGACTTTAAGCCGTCGTTTTCCCCTCACCGAAATGACTATTATTCCTGCTCCTTCTAGTTTCAGTTTAATCTGTTCCCGTTTAGGATGGTCGTTAACTGAGGTGGAAACCCTGAGTCTGTGCGGTCGAAATCCTGCTTTATTACATCGTTTTCTATATCCTAATGCTCGGTTATTGATTTTAAGTGCTGATAAAAATACTCCTTCCCAAGTCGCCCAAATTCTCACTGAAAAAGGTTTTGGTAAGAGTGCAATTACTGTTTTAGAACATTTAGGAGGTAAAAAAGAACGCCTAATGGAAGGGATAGCAAGTAGATGGGATATTCATAATGTAGCTGACTTGAACTCGATAGCCCTTACCTGTATTCCCGATTCAACTAAGATCCCTATTTTAAATCCCCATCTTCCAGGACTTCCCGACGAAGCCTATCACCACGACGGACAATTAACTAAAAAAGAAATTAGAGCCATTACCCTTTCTACTCTTTCCCCCTTACCCGGACAACTATTATGGGATGTGGGAGCCGGTTGTGGTTCGATCTCCATTGAATGGATGCGCAGTGATCATCGTTGTCAAGCTATTGCTATCGAAAAACATCCTCAACGTCTTCAATATATTGCTGATAATGCGATCGCTCTCGGCACTCCCCACTTACAAATTATTGAGGGAAAAGCACCACAAGCCCTTGTCAATTTACCTCAACCAGATACCATCTTTATCGGTGGAGGTGTCACCAGCAAAAATCTCCTCCAAACTTGTTGGAATGCCCTTCCACAAGGGGGAAAACTTGTAGCCAATGCCGTCACCATTGAAGGGGAACAATTACTATTTCAATGGCAAAAACAGTGGGGAGGAAACTTAAGTCGCATTGCCATTCAACGAGCCGAACCTATCGGTAAATTTTTAGGATGGAAAGCCCTGTCTCCTGTTACTCAATATATTGCTATTAAAGGAGATTAATTTAATTAACCAATCAAAAGCCCCTTGAATATCAAAAACTCGATCACCTTCCGGTACACATGGACGTTGAATCATCACCACGGGTAAACCCAATTTCCTAGCGGCGATAATCTTGGGATATGTCGCACTTCCTCCACTATTTTTAGTTACAACTGCTTGAATATTATATTTTTGTAACAAAAACTCTTCACCAACTAAAGAAAAAGGACCTCTAGCCAACAGTAAATGACCTGATGGTAAGGGGGGAGAAGGTGATTCAATCATGCGCATTAAAAACCAGAGAGTATGCAGATGAGCATAAGTAGCTAACTCCTGCCTACCAATGGTAAGAAAAATTCTTTCAGCTAAATCTGATAAAATTTGGGCTGCTGACTCATTACTATCTACCTCAATCCAATTATCTCCCTCTTGTTGTTCCCAAGGCGATCGCAACAATTGTAAACTAGGAATATTAACAATTTTAGTGGCTTTAAAAGCATTCCATGACATTTGACTAGCAAAGGGATGAGTAGCATCAATGAGAAAATCAATTTTTTCTCGCTGCAAATATTCAATCAAGCCAGAAACACCGCCAAAACCACCTATACGAGAACTTCGGCTAATTGGTTGACTGGTTCTACCAGCTAAAGAAGTGATTACTTCTAGGTTAGGAATGTTTGTAACCAGAGAATGTAATTGTAGAGCTTCAGTAGTTCCACCTAAAATAAGTAATCTTTTTTTGATCATTTTTATTTTGTTGAACTGAGATTAATCAAAAATGGTTAGGTTGTATATTCAGCGTTAATCTTCACATAATCATAGCTAAGATCACAACCCCAAGCCTTACCCACTCCTGAACCATTTCCTACAGATACAGAAATTACAACAGTATCATTTTTTAAATATTCCCCTAGTGCCGCTTGTTTCAGATAGTTACTGGCAGCTTGGCGATCGAACACTTGAGGTTGTCCTCTTTCCATCAATAAAAAGTCCCCAAGTTTAATCATTAAATCATCTTGATTAAATTGTACTCCTGCTCTACCTGCTGCTGCGGCTATTCTTCCCCAATTAGGATCACGCCCAAAAATAGCAGATTTGACTAAAGATGATCCCACAATGGTTTTGGCTATTTGACGAGCAGAAGTTTCATCAGTCGCTCCCTGTACTTCTACTTCAATCAAACAAGTAGCACCTTCACCATCACGGGCGATAGCCTTAGCTAAATATTGACAAACTTCTGTCAGCATAGCTTCTAATTTTTGTCCATTTTCGTCTAAGGTAGTGATAGCAGGAGTGCGAGATTGACCATTAGCAAGGGCGATTAAACTATCGTTAGTGCTAGTGTCGCCATCAACGGTAATTTGATTAAAACTCTTATCTGCCGCCCGTTTTAACATTTGTTGCCATAGTTGGGTAGAAACCGCCGCATCACAGGTAATAAAACCTAACATAGTAGCCATATTAGGGTGAATCATGCCTGAACCTTTAGAAATACCACCAATACGCACAGGGCGACCATCAATCATAGTTTCAAGGGCGATGGATTTGGTAACTAAATCAGTGGTAATAATGGCTTTTGCTGTAGATTCTCCACCATTATCCGATAATTCCGCTACTAATTGAGGGAAAGCATTGATCATGATGTCCATCTTGATACGCTGCCCGATTACCCCAGTAGAAGCTAATAAAATGGCATCAGCATCAATATTCAACTCCTTAGCCAGAGCCGAAGCACTATCTAAAGCATCTTGCCAACCCTGCTCTCCTGTAGCTGCGTTAGCCTGACCTGAGTTACATAAAATTGCTCTAGCACTAGATTTTTTTTGTAACTTTTGCCGACAATAATCAACACAAGCAGCACGAACTTCAGAAGTAGTAAAAACCCCAGCGGCGATGGCATCAGTTTCTGAGTAAATAAGGGCTAAATCAGGACTTTTAGAAGCTTTTAACCCGGCGGTGATCCCTGAAGATTTAAAGCCTTTAGGAGCAGTTAAACCCCCCTCAATTACTTTCCAGTCAAACATAAGCAATTAAAAATGAACAGCTAATTAATAATTAAAAGAGAATAATGAATAGTAAATAGTTAAAAATGAACAATTAGGAAAGAGAAAACCTTCGTTAGACAGAAGGAGAATTAAACAAATTGATAGGTGGACAGTTAGAATGAGAGAAAATTATCAATATTTGTACATTTTTGAGAGAATTTTATTCATTCCTAAGAAAAACAATCTACCTGTCTCCCAATCTTCTAGCCTTCTAGTCTCCTAATGTCCTCTTCTCTTACTTTTTGGGTGATAAAAACATAATCATATTACGTCCTTCTTTTTTCGGTTTTTGCTGAATTTCTGCTAACTCAGTCAAATCTTGAGCCATGCGTTCGAGCAATTCCTGCCCTAAGTGAACGTGTTGAGCTTCTCTACCTCTAAAGTTAATGGTAGCTTTAACTTTATCTCCAGCATTGAGAAAACGTTTTGCCTGACTCACACGCACTTGATAATCATGCTCATCAATTTTGTAACGCATTTTCACCTCTTTTATATCCGCAGTATGTTGCTTTTTACGGATAGCACGGGCTTTTTTCTCTTGCTCAAACTTAAATTTACCGTAATCCATGATACGACAAACAGGAGGATCTGAGGTTTCACTGACTAATACTAAATCTAATTCTTGCTCCTCAGCCATACGATTTGCGTCTCTGGTGTCAAGGATGCCTAGTTGTTCTCCTTCTGTACCAATTACTCGTACTTGGGGAAAACGAATATTGTTGTTGATTTTCGGTAGATCTCTTTGATTGGTTCTTTTGTTGTTGCTATAGGTCACAGGTTTTGATTAACTTCTCCAATATGCGATCAAATGGTTTAATGAAAACGGTTGATTGTGTAAATAATATTTTTTCTTCATAGTCAATATTATAATTGCTGATTGCGAATCTGTATGATTTTTTTATCGAAGATTCTTGCTGAATACCTTAAGTAATGCTTATTCAATCATAATATTAAAAAAAATTAACAAGTTTAAATCTTCATGGAAACAATACAATCACTTTTTAATGGTGTGGCAGTAGGTAGTATTATCGCCTTGGCTGCGGTGGGTTTAACTCTCACCTTGGGTATTTTGAGATTATCAAATTTTGCCCATGGTGATTTTTTGACGGTAGGTGCTTATTTAACGTGGTTGGTTAATAATAATGGTGTTAACATTTGGCTATCAATGATCGTAGCGGCAGTAGGGACAATAATTTTAATGTTAATCAGTGAACAGTTATTATGGAAGCCTATGCGAGATAAGCGTTCTAATAGTACATCTTTGATTATTCTTTCTATTGGTTTAGCATTATTCTTACGGAATGGGATTTTATTTATTTGGGGAGGAAGTAACCAAAACTATGATTTACCTTTATTAGAAGCTATTGATATTGGTGGGGTAAAAATTGCTTATTATCGAGTTATTGTCATTGTTTTAACTTTAATTGCGATCGTCGCACTTCATTTTATTCTTAAAAATACCAAAATCGGAAAAGCCATGCGTGCGGTAGCAGATAACATTGATTTAGCAAGAGTTTCGGGTATTAATGTTGAACAGGTAGTCTTATTCACGTGGGTCATTACAGCAGTGTTAACGGCGATGGGAGGGGGTTTATATGGCTTAATTACTGCCGTACGCCCGAACATGGGATGGTTTTTAATTTTACCAATGTTTGCGGCTATCAGTTTAGGAGGTATTGGTAATCCCTATGGTGCGATCGCTGGGGGTTTAATTATTGGTATCGCACAGGAATTAAGTGTACCATTCTTCGGCTCAGAATATAAACTAGCAGTAGCCTTAGTTATAATGATAGTAATTTTATTAGTTCGTCCTCAAGGAATTTTTAGCAAATAATCCAAATGAATTTTGAATAACAATTAGGACTTTTTTAGCTATCAGTTATCAGCAATTATGAATTAATAATTAATTTTATTAATTGAGTTTTTTAATTATTACTTATTATTTAATTATGTCTTCTCCTGTATTTTTATGGCTTATAATTGGCTCTATTTTATGCTTAATGGAATTAATTTTTCCTACAGCTTTTGTAGAATTTGCCATGGGATTAAGTGCAATTATTGTAGCGGGTTTAGCTTTATTAATTCCTTATAATAATGTTTTAATTATTTTATGGATGATTATTTCAGTGGTGCTAGTAATCATGGCTAAAAAGTTTATTATGCCCAAAAAGAAAGATCCTATTTTAGAAGAAGCACAAGAAGGCATAACTATTACGGCAATTGAAGCAGGAAAAACAGGACAAGTTATGTATGAAGGTAATTCATGGAGTGCTATTTGTGAAGATGAAAATATCAAGATTTTTCCTGATGAAAAAGTTTATATTGTTAGTAGAAATGGGAATACTTTATCGGTTTTACCCACAAGATTTTTGAAAAATTCAAGTTTTTAGGTGAAAAATTATGGAATCATTCTTGTTTTTAATTATCGCATTAGGTGGTTCAGCATTATTTGGTAGCGTCAAAATTGTTAATGAAAAAAATGAGTTTTTGGTAGAGCGTCTTGGTAGTTATAATAAAAAATTAGAACCAGGGTTAAATTTTGTTGTCCCATTTCTCGATAAAGTGGTTTATAAAGACACCATCAGAGATAAAATTTTAGATGTAACTCCTCAGTCATGTATCACTAAAGACAATGTATCTATTACTGTTGATGCTGTGGTTTATTGGCGCATTGTGGACATGGAAAAAGCCTATTATAAAATTGAGAATTTAGAATTAGGCATGGAGAAGCTAGTTTTAACCCAAATTCGCTCAGAAATCGGCAAGTTAGAATTAGATGAAACTTTTGTCGCACGGACTGAAATCAACAACATATTACTAAGAGAATTAGATATTGCTACAGATCCTTGGGGAGTGAAAGTGTTGAGAGTAGAATTGAAAGATATTACACCGTCAACTGCTGTACAACAAGCGATGGAGCAACAAATGACGGCAGAAAGAAAAAAACGGGCAGTAATTTTAAACTCCGAAGGGGATAGAGATTCAGCTATTAATTCCGCTCAAGGTAGAGCAGAAGCTAAACTGTTAGAAGCAGAATCTCTGAAAAAAGCAGCTATTTTGGAAGCTGAAGCCAAAAAACAACAGCAACTTCTTCAAGCACAAGCTACCGCCGAATCTTTGGCAATTATCATGAATCAACTTAACAGTGATAAAGGTTCAGAAAAAGCATTACAATTTCTTTTAACTCAACAATATTTAGACACTAGCAAAACTATCGGTAGCAGTGAAAGTAGTAAAGTTCTCTTTATGAGTCCGAATGCTATTGTTTCAACTTTACAGGGTATTGGCTCAATTATCGATACAGAAAACCTCAATCAATAATCAAAGAAGTGTGGGTTAATCCCATTAACCCTCCAAAAATTAAAAAAAAGAATGTTATATTAAAGCAATTGTTTTATCTACTTGACTCTTTATCGTAACTATAATCAATGTTAAATCTCTCACAACTTTAACAAGTGAAGCATTTTCTGAACTATGTATTGCTAATCTTTACATACCAATGAAAAGAAGTCTTTAAGGAGAGTTAATTATCGTGTCGCCAGTAGATAGAGAAAGTGGCAATCGAGAAGATAAGTTAATTTAATTTTTAAAGTTATAGTTAATTAAAATAACACTGAGACAGTCGGGAAAATTATGTAGGATGAACAATGCCCACAAATCAAGGTTTTTGAGAATTTTTAATATTATTAAACTGTTTCATTCTTATTTAAAATGACTATAGTATCTGAAATGAAAAAAGTAAGTTAGGATTTGTTTTTAGTTCATCTACTATATTTAAGTTACTACGAAGAGGTAATCACCACCAGATGTTACTTGGGTGTTATCAGAAAAATGGAATAAATTAACAGAAGAAGAAAAGCGAAAATTTCTACCAATTTGTCAAGATTCTATCATAGAATTGAGATCTCAAAGTGATAGATTAAAACCATTACAGCTAAAAATAGAAGAGTATTTAAACAGTCGATTAAGACAAGGTTACTTACTCAATCCTCAAGATAAAGAAGTAGAAATTTATCAATGGGAAAAACTGATAAAAATGCCTTGTTTGTTATTAGGGGAAAATATATTGCCTAATTTTGAATTGCCGATTGATTATTATTGATATAAAAATCTTTTAGTATCTTTAATTCGGTAAACCACATCTTGATATAGTGGGATTATCTATGACATCATGACAAGTAAGTAAGCCTTCGTCTATGAATAAATTAGATTTTGTGTCTCTCGCAAAGGCGCAAAGACGCAAAGAAAGTTCGCAAAATATAATCTTTACTGTTGTCTAATTTATCTGGGAAAAGAAGGATAAATCTTTATTTATTGTTATTAATTACATTTAAAATAAAATAGAAACTATGACGACTGTACTAGAAAAAGGTAATATCTCCATCCATACCGAGAATATCTTTCCCATTATTAAAAAATCCCTCTATACTGATCATGAAATCTTTTTAAGAGAATTAATATCTAACTCCGTTGACGCTATTTCTAAAGCAAAAATGGCATCTTTAGCGGGAGAAATTACTAACGAGTTACCTGAGCCTGAAATTACTGTTAGTATTGATAAAGAAAAGAAAACTCTTTCTATCAGCGATAACGGTATCGGCATGACAGTTGATGAGATAAAAAAATATATCAACCAAGTTGCCTTTTCTAGCGCTGAAGATTTTATTACTAGATATGGTAAAACCGCCAATGATTTAATCGGGCATTTCGGTTTAGGTTTCTATTCTGCTTTTATGGTGTCTAAGCAGGTAGAAATCGACACTTTATCATATCGTGAAGGGGCAACGGCGATTCACTGGAGTTGTGATGGTTCACCTGAGTTTCAAATAAGTGACTCTACTCGCACCACTCCTGGCACAACTATCACCCTCACTATCATGGATGAGGAAACTGAATATTTAGAAGAATCTCGCATTAAAAATCTTGTCAAGAAATATTCTGACTTTGTACCCGTTGCCATTAAAATGGGCGGTGAAGCGGTTAACCGTCAAAAAGCCTTATGGAAAGAATCTCCCCAAAATCTCACCGATGAAGATTATTTAGAATTTTACCGTTACTTGTATCCTTTCCAAGAAGATCCTTTATTATGGGTACATTTAAGCACAGATTATCCCTTTTTACTCAACGGTATCTTATATTTTCCTAAATTACGTCCTGATGTTGATGTTTCTAAAGGACAAATTAAGTTATTCTGTAACCAAGTATTTGTAAGTGATCATTGTGAAGAGATTATCCCTGAATTTTTGATGCCCCTCAGAGGTGTTATTGATAGTCCTGACATTCCTTTGAACGTTTCTCGTAGTGCTTTAACTAACCATCGCACAGTCAGACGCATTGCAGACTTTATCAGTAAAAAAATAGGCGATCGACTCAAATCTTTATATAATGATGATAAAGCAAAATATATCAGCAGTTGGGAAGATGTCGGCACATTCGTTAAATATGGTGCATTAAGAGATGAAAAATTTAAGAAACAAGTCGAAGATTTAATCATCTATCGCACCACTTATCAAGCTGATAAAGTAGCCGAAACTCCTAAAGTTGAAGTTGACTCTGGAGACGATGCTTGGAAGGATGTCACCCCTGACAATAACCAACCTTACACCACCTTAAACGAATATTTAGATAGAAATAAAGAAAAACACGAAAAACGAGTATTCTACTGTAATAATGCTCAAACTCAAAGCACTTACGTTGACTTGTATAAAAATCAAGACATCGAAGTGTTATTCATGGATTCTTTCATTGACACTAACTACTTTATCCCTTTCCTTGAAAGAGAATATACTGATGTGAAATTCTCAAGGGTTGACTCAGAATTAGACTCTAGTTTGGTGGAAGAAGACAAAGCGAATGAAATTGTTGATGCCAATAGTAATAAAACCCGTGCAGAAGTTATCAAGGAAATTTTTGAGAAAGCCATTAACAAGCCTAAAGTTAACATCAAGACTCAATCCCTAAAAAGCGAAACTCAGGAAGAAACTCCTCCAGCTATGGTATTGTTACCCGAAGCGATGCGTCGTTTCCAAGAGATGACGGCAATGATGCAACAACGAGAGATGAAGTTTCCTGAAGAGCATATGTTAGTAATTAACACTGCTCATCCTTTGATTGAAAATATCTATCAACTTAACAAGGGTGCAATTATTCAAGGTAGCGGTGAATCGCCTACTCAAGAAATGGTTAACCTCATGTGTCAATATGTCTATGATTTAGCCTTGATGGCACAACGGGCATTCGATGCGGAAGGAATGACGGCTTTCGTAGAGCGATCGAACAAAGTGTTAACGAAGCTAACTAAGCGCTAAAATAGTGACAGGGTGGGCAATGCTCACCTTTTTTATTCAATATAAAAATATCTTCAATTTAGCTACAATTTAGAGAATAATAATTTTAGTTTTTATCATAAAGTTATGACTACTTATTTTGAAATCTTAAAATAAGTTGAAAAATGCCCATTACTGATCAATTTCAACTATTAAATACTTTAAAACAATCCCTTAAAAAATACAAAGAATTAGGGGAAACGGACGATATAATATCGGAGTTAGAAATTGCCGAAAGTCAAGAAGCATGGCAGAATTATTTAACTGGTAAAGACAAGGGAATTAGCTCGAGTGAATTAAAAAGGAAGTTATTATTAAATCAAGATACTGATGATATTTGATTATATTCTGTTAAAATAAAAAAAGCAGAAAAATTTTTATTAAAATTACCAAAAAATGAACAAATAAGAATTATTAAAGCCTTAGATAATTTACTTAATAACCCCACAAATCTTGATATTAAGAAATTGAAAGAGCGTTTAGAATTTCCTTTGAGAGTCGGAAAATATCGTCTTTTATTTTTAGAAGATACTAATAATAGTGTATATGTAATTATAACAATTGCCTCTAAGGATGACACTTATAAATAAAGTATTAACGAAATTAACCAAGTGCTAAACTTAACTGTAGAGTGGGCAATGCTTACCTTTTTTATTTTAAGAATTAACATTCCATAAAATTTAATATACTTCTTTGAATGAAACTATACGTTATTTATGGGAATCAAGCATCTAATCAATGGAAAAAAGTAGGAGAATTTGAACTTAATTTATTTATTAATCGAGATTTTACTCCCATTGTTGAACACGAAATATTAACTTTAAATTCACAGGAAATTATTTTGTTTAATGGTGGAAAATTACAAATTTCTGTATCCTATGCGAGAATAAATAGGGATATCAATATTATTGTGATAAGTGACAATAAAACATTAATTAATGTGGGTGGTTTTAAATCTAGTGAAACCAGTTATGATCCCAGTATTATCTTCTTAACACCTCAAGGGCAGCATTTATCTTTAATGATAAGAAATTAAACATTAGAAAAATTGACGGATTTTGTAGCTGAATCAAACAAAGTGTTAACGAGGCTAACCAAGCGCTAAAATAATGATAGGGTGGGCAATGCTAAACTTTCTGATTTTAAGTTTGAAAATCTTTTAAACTTAGTTATATTTTATACGAGAATGTTTCAATCCTTAATATGTATTAGTGATAATTTAAAGTTTGATTTTTTAAAAATTACTGACTACTCATAAATTTTGTTCATTAGTTGCGATCGCCAATGTCAGAATTATTTAGAGCTTGAATAGAAATAAATGTTTTTCCAGTTACATTGATAACAATTAAATCAAAAATAATTGCTATGATATTGATTGAATATAAAATATATGTTTATTACTTTTTTTCAAACATTTAATTCAATTTCGTAAAACTATGGAAGCCGGTGAACCGTCTAGGAACAAGAAAACCACTAGACAAATAACAATAGAAATTTTTGGTACAGCTATCGCATTAACGACTCTTGCCCTGCCAATATTCTTGATTACTAATTTTTCTGCTCAAAATAATTCCAACTCTACACCATCCAATGATATTTTGATTGTGCGTTGATAATAAACTAAAATAATATGGATATTTTGATCTAAAAAGGAATATAATGGGAATAAATAAAATTGTTGATCAAGCATTAGAAACTGGTTATCTGACTCCGATAATGGAAGCTGAAGTAGGGAAATTATGTGAGACTTCTTCCGAACTTTCTATGGAGGAATACATGGCGTTAGATAAACTTATGGGTGCATTATTAACTGGTGAAGTGATAGCGATGCCTCGAAAACAATTTATTAATGTGATGGAAGAATTGGTGGTTAGTGAAGTAATTTCCAGAGTTGCCGAAATTGAAAGCACCAGTAATCGATTACTAGATGTTGGAGATATTTCTGCTTATGCTTTAAATCGCCTACCTCCCCTTTATGCAACGACAGAAGAAGGTGCTAATTTTCAAAGGGAAAAAGCAAAAGAAGAATTAAAAAATTTAATCAATGAACAAGTAGAAAGATCTATTTCATTATATCTAGATCGCCCTGAATTTTATCCCGAAAGACAAGCAATTACTAAAAGTTCAGATGCTAACAGTGTATTTCATCAAGTAACTCAATTATTGCAGTCTCATGCTTCCAATTATGAGTCTAAATAGCTATACTCTTGTCGGAAACAAATTTATCTGGGTAGGAGTAGGTAATGGACACTCTTTCAATGGGTAAGAGTTGTTTAAATTTTTTACTAATTTTAAAAATATGAGTTAGATGCGTTTTAGCTTATCAAATATACTCTCAATGAATATAGTTTAAATATGTATTAGTTTTGTTAATTGTTTTTATGGTTTCTTTAAATTTCACTTCTATTTCCAAAACTGAGAACACTTATGTAGATAATATCACATTAGATATAAGTGGGATGAAATGTGCAGGGTGTGTTAAATCAGTAGAAAAACAATTAACTCAACACGAAGGAATTATTTCCGCTAATGTTAATCTGATTACAGCAGTAGCTTCTATAGAATATGAGTTAGGGATAGTTAAACCAGAAACTTTAGCTGAAAAACTTACTAATTTAGGATTTCCTACTCAAGTTAGGTTAACTGATGAGAGGTTACAAAATCAACAACTAATTATTCAGCAAAAAAGATTATCTCAAGAAAAAACTCAACAATATCAACTAATTACTGCCGCTTTTCTACTTATTTTTTCTACTGTTGGGCATTTACATCATCTCGGTTTACATCCTTGGCATTGGTTAACTAATATCTGGTTTCATTGGGGTTTAGCTACTGCTAGTTTATTGATTCCGGGAAAGGAAATTTTACTTAACGGTTGGCAGGGTTTGTGGCAAAGAAAACCCAATATGAATAGTTTAGTAGGTATGGGAGTAACGGCGGCTTATCTCACCAGTTGTGTGGCTTTGATTTTTCCGGAATTAGGTTGGGAGTGTTTTTTTGATGAGCCTGTTATGCTACTAGGATTTATCTTTTTAGGTAAAGTTTTGGAGTCTAGGGTAAGAAATAGAGCACTTGATTCTTTAGAAAGTTTACTGAATTTACGCCCTCAATTTGCCCGTTTAGTCTCAAAAAATAATCCTTTTCAAGATCAAGGTTTACAAATTCCGGCTATGCAAATTAAACTTCAAGAATGGGTGAGAGTCTTGGCTGGGGAGCAATTTCCTGTTGATGGTGTGATTGTCGAGGGAGAAACTACCGTTGATGAATCTTTATTGACGGGGGAATCTTTGCCTATTTTCAAAACTCAAGGAGAAAAAGTTTGTGCTGGTACAATTAACCATTCTGGTATGGTGATTATTGAGGCGGTAAATGCCGGTAGAAATACGATTCTTAATCAGATTATTGCTACGGTAGAAGAAGCCCAAACTCGTAAAGCTCCTGTGCAAAAATTAGCGGACACAGTTTCAGGTTATTTTACTTATACTATCATAGCAATCGCTTTATTTACTTTTAATTTTTGGTACTTTTGGGGAACAGAAATCTGGTCACAAATTTTAATACAATTAGATACAACGAAGACTATTCTTAGCATCAAATTAGCTATTAATGTTTTAGTTATAGCTTGTCCTTGTGCTTTAGGTTTAGCAACGCCCACCGCAATTTTAGTCGGTACAACTATTGGGGCTGAAAATGGTTTATTAATTAAAGGAGGTGATATTTTAGAACAAGTTAAAAATCTGAAAACGATTGTTTTTGATAAAACAGGAACTTTGACTCAAGGATACCCTGAAATCACTGATATAATAAGTTTTGATGAAAATAATTTTACTAAAAATCAAATTTTGGAAATTGCTGGAAGTTTAGAAATAGTAGCTAATCATCCTCTTGCCCAAAGTATTCTTAAAAAAGCTCAACAATTAGAATTAAATACTCTTATAACCAAAGAATTAACTAATTGTGTTGGCAAAGGTGTTAAAGGAATCGTCACCATCTTAAAATCAGAAGATTGGTTTTATTTAGGTAATCAGTCATGGTTATTAGAGCATGAAACGATAATAAACGATAAAGTGACCAACAAAGTGGAAAATTTGCAAAAAGAAGGTAAAACTGTCGTTTATTTAGCCAAGAATCAACAAATTATCGGTTTAATTGCTTTAATGGATGCTTTAAGAAAAGAAGCCAAAGAAACTGTGGATAAATTACAAAAAATGGGGTTACAAATAATTATGATAAGCGGAGATCAATCAGAAATTGCGAAAAATGTTGCCCTTCAACTAGGCATCGATACTTATTATGGAGAAGTGACTCCCACCAAAAAAAGTGATTTAATTAAACAAATTCAAGAAAAAAATCCTGATAAAATAGTTGCTATGATCGGTGATGGAATTAACGATGCACCGGCTATGACAACTGCCCAATTTTCTATAGCTATGCCTAAAGGAGCACAAGTCGCCATTAAAACGGCTGGAATTATCCTTACTAGAGATAAATTAACGGATGTCATCACTGCCATTAATTTAAGTCAAATGACGTTGAGGAAAATTAAACAAAATCTATTTTGGGCTTTCAGTTATAATTTTATTGCTATTCCTATTGCTGGGGGATGTTTATTAGTTAACTATCATATTTTATTAAACCCTGCCATCGCTGGGGCTTTAATGGCATTAAGTTCTATTTTCGTTGTTAGTAATTCTCTTTTACTAAAATCTCAATTTCAACAATACCAAAAACAAAAATTTACATAAAGTTAAGAAATTTAATAATGTTTAGCAGATCGATGAAAAAACCTTCATGATATATAAAAGAAAAATCCAATACTTAAGTGTTTTTATTAAACTGAAGGAAGATTTATTTAAGTTTATAAGAATTTTACATTTATATTTACTTGAGCGTCAGTAATGCCAAAATTTCCAGCCCAACCCCATAAAGCTCACATTCTTATCGTCGAAGATGATAAAGGCAGACGAGAAATGCTTTTGAGAAAAAGTAAATATTCTATTGGCAGAGCTCAACAATCAGATATTAGAATTCATTCACCTTTTGTTTCTCGTCATCATGCTACTATGATTCGACAATTTGATGATCAAGGCTATACTTATTATGAAATTGTAGATGGTGATGGTAATAAAAACTGTAGTGCTAATGGCATTCTCGTTAACGGTAGAAAAGTCAATAATCAACACTTAAAGAATGGTGATAAAGTGGTTTTTGGTCCACAGGTTTTCATTATCTATCAACATACTCAACGGGATATTTTTCCTTCTTTACCTCCTGATGATCCTTTTGATATTACTTTAATTGATCCTGCTATGATGATCAGTGAATTAGAAGATTAACTAAAAATGACGAATTAGGAATTGAAAACGAATAAAATTTAACGATAAGCTCAAGTATGGGAGAGTCAGAGGTATAATAAAATTGGTTATGATTTCAAAATGTTAAATAAATTATCCCCGACGAAGTTCTATGATCGTATCGTCAGATATAATCGCTAGTATAGCCCATGATTTAAGTCGTTCACAAGAAGCCAAAAGAGCTAAAAAATTAATTTTTTATGTAAGTCAAAGATATTGGGAATCTGATTTTTCCATTATTAATAGTTACTCTTTTGAATCTTTGTTACAAAGTCTTTATGATAATAATCCTACCATTGATGACCTCAAAGCTTTGCTATACCATGCTGTTAATACCTTAAATCGAAAAGAAGTTTATAATAAAATTGGCAAATATATATTTCAAAGAATGTCAGAGTTGTATAATAACCCTGAAATAAATTCTGACATCCAAAATGCCAGTCAAACTAATGAAAACGAATTAATCGATCGCATTGTTGAAAATATTGAATATCATGAAGAATCTCCCAGAATTAAAAAATTAATTTTTGCTGCCTGTAAACAATATTGGGAGAATGATATTACAGTGATTGAGATGTACGATCTCAGAGAGTTGTTATTAGAATTACATGAACTCTATCCTAATCCCAAGAGATTAAAAAAAGCCTTTGATAATATAGTTTCTACCATCAATCGTCAAAATTTTTATTCTTTTATTGCCGATACCATTGTCGGAGAATTAACTTATTTGTACAAACATGAAACCCCTGAGATAATACCAGAAGCTAATACAGGGCAAGAAGAAGAAGAAACGAAATTAATAAAAGCTAAAGCTAAAAATACATCGTCACAAAACTCCCAAAAGGCGAATACTTCAGAAGTTTCTACTAATATTCAATCTTCTACATCACAAGAAAATCCTACTTCTGAGCCTGATTCTTTTGTTTCTCCTAGTAGTGTTCCTGAAGGGCAAATTGTACCTTGGCTAAAAATTGATAGTCTTTTTGATCTGAAACAAGAGATTATGCAATATACCAATCCTTTAAGAGCTAAAATTATTTTGTTTTATGCGGTATATCAAATTGATCCTTGTGAACAACATTGGTTTATTGTCAGAACTTGTAGCATGGATGATCTTTTAGTTAAAATGTTTCAACAAAATGATAAAGATATCAAAACCATTGAAGCTCAATTATTACAAGTAGCTCATTCTAACATAGAAGGATTAGATCCCGAAGATAATGCTCAAACGGTTGGTGCGATTGTAGAATCCATTAAACGATTTTATAAGAAGCTATAGTTATTAAAAAAATTATCAATAATTTATTATTTATCAATCTATGGAAGTTAACGAATTTATTCAACGTTATACCGCCGGAGAAAATGACTTTACTGGTGCAATGTTGGCAGGAATTGATGTAGTCGGAGGAGACTTGATTGGTATTGTTCTTCGTCAAGCAAATTTACAGAAAGCTAATTTTACTTTTTGTTATTTGAGTCGTGCAGATTTTAGTGGTGCAAACTTGGTGGAAAGCAATTTTAGTGGTGCAAATCTGAATCAAGCTAGTTTAGTGGATGCAAATCTTCATCGTTGTGAATTTCATGGGGCTATTTTACAAAAAGCAGATATGAGAGGGGCTCAATTAAGTTTAGCTAATTTATTAGATGCTAATTTAATTGAAGTAGATTTTCGTTCTGCGGACTTAAGCAATGCTAATTTAAAAGGAGCTTGTTTAAGAGGCTCTAATATGCGTCAACAAAAACGGGGTAAACCTACTAATTTACAAGGGGCAAATTTAGATAAAACCGATTTAAAATATGTAGATCTTCAGGGTATTAATTTAAAAGGTGCAAGTTTAGTGGGGGCAAATCTTTCAGATGCTAATTTACGTAATGGAATGTTAGCTGGTGCAGATTTAACTCAAGCTAATTTAAAAGGTGCTTCTTTGACGGATGTCGATTTAACAGGAGCAAAATTAATTGGGGCAAATCTCTCTAATGCTAAGTTAGAAAGGGCTAATTTAACCGATGCCGACTTAAGTAATGCTAATTTAGAAAATGCGACTATGCCCGATGTAAAATTAATTCGAGCTAATCTGATTCAAGCTAATATGAGCTTTGCTCGTCTTAATCGTGTAGATTTGAGTCGTGCTAATTTATATGGTGCTATTTTGCGCAATGCTTCTTTGATGGAAGTGTTTTTTGCTCGTACTAATTTAACCTCCGCTGATTTTACCAATGCTAATTTAATTGGTGCTGATTTAACCAGTGCTAATATTACTGGGGTTAATTTTGACAGTGCTATTATGCCTGATGGTCAAGTTTATCATTAAACATCTGGGAAAAAAATTAAAGTCAATTCTAGTTTAGAAATTATCGATTATTCTCACTATTCCCCATTGTTTCACTTTTTCGAGATGTCTATTTATTGTTTTCAGGTTGAGACTAATTCAACAAAGTTAGTTAAGATTTGTAAACCATAATCTGATGATTTTTCCGGGTGAAATTGTACTGCCATTAAATTATTTTGAGCAATGGCTGCAGTTACTTTTTGTGAGCCATGGGTAACTTGTGCAGAAATTATATTAGAATCTATGGGAGCGACATAATAAGAATGAACAAAATAAAGATAAGGAGACGCAGGAAGATTTTTCCACAGAGGGTGATTATTTTGGATAAAATTCAGGGCATTCCAACCCATGTGAGGAATAGTTAAATTAGGCTCAGATTGAAAACGCTTGACTTTGCCTTGAATAATGCCTAAACCTTCTTCTTTTCCTTCCTCAGAAGCCTCAAATAAAATTTGTAATCCTAAACAAATTCCCAAAAAAGGTTTGCCACTTTTTACCGCTAATTTGATAGACTCAACTAAATCTCTTTCTTTCAGATGTTGCATTGCAGGATCAAATGAACCTACCCCGGGTAAAACTACTCCATCTGCTTTGGCTATTTCCATCGGAGAATCGGTAATTTTTGGGGTTGCACCTGCTTTTTCTAAACCCTTACAAGCTGAGTGTAAGTTTCCCATATCATAATCAATTACAGCAATAATAGTCATTTATCGATTCACAATTACAATATCTTAATTATTACTCAAATCTTGCACCTAGTTTAAAATATAATAAGAGAAGTAAGCTGTAGGATGTTGGTTTAGAGTGTGGAAATAATCTTACTCAATCCTTATTCCTCATTCCTCATTCCTGATTTTTCTATGAAATCCAAAACTTTTTCCAAACCCTTCAACAAGAAAGAAAACAATCCCCATCGTCACATCTCTCCAAAAAAAGAATTTATCGCATCAGAAAATGAGATAGAAAATGATTCTCCAGATTTAATTTATGGTTGTTATCCTGTTTTAGCCGCATTAGAAAATAACCATCAATTAAATCGCCTTTATATTATCAGTAAACTTCTTTATGATCCACGCTTTGAAACATTTTTACCTCAAGTAAAAGCTAATGGTACAGTTATTGATGTAGTTGACAATAATCGTCTAAATCAAATCACTAATTCGGCTAATCATCAAGGAGTTGCGGCTACTGTCGCCCCTTATGAATATTTAGAATTACCTGCATTAATTACTCAAGCAAAAGCGGATAGTGATAATCCTGTAATCATTATTGCTGATGGGATCAATGATCCCCATAACTTAGGCGCCATTATTCGTACAGCCGAGGCTTTAGGTATGCAAGGTTTAATTATACCTCAACGTAGAGCTGTTGGTATTACTTCAACGGTAAAAAAAGTTGCAGCGGGGGCTTTGGAATATTTCTCTGTAGCAAGAGTTGTTAATTTACAAAATGCGATCGCAGAATTAAAAGAAGCGGGTTTTTGGATTTATGGCACAATAGCCGATAGCGGTAATGTTTTACACAAAACTAAATTGGAAGGTGCAATAGGATTAGTGATAGGCTCGGAAGAAAAAGGGATTAGTCAATCAACGGCAAAATCCTGTGATTTCTTGATGTCGATTCCCATGAAAGGAAAAACCCCCAGTCTGAATGCTTCAGTGGCAACGGCGATTTGTCTTTATGAAGTATCTCGTCAGCAATTGTTAAATAATTCCAAGTAAAAATAATTGGGTTGAATCACCCCTTGTCAATGTCTTAGATAAAACACTAAAGTGAAAATTAAGCCTGGATAGAAAAAATATTACACTATTGGACTTCAGTTAGTCGAATCATAGGCTATCATTCAAAAAACGAAAAAATAATCAAATCGTAGGAAAAACAGATGAAGGAATTATTAATCAGAATTTTAGATGTATTTGGACTTGCTTGTTGGTTAGAAATTAACACAGACAACCCTAGGTGTACTTATTATTTTGGTCCTTTTCTTACTCCAAAAGAAGCTATTTTAGAACAAGATGGTTATATTGAAGATTTAACCCAAGAAGGTGCTAAAACTATTGTTGTGGTGGTAAAACGGTGTAAGCCTAGAGATTTGACTATTTTTGATGAATTGGGGGAGTCTAAAAGTTTTTCAGGGATTTTAACGATTTCTACTCACTCATCTATTAACTTGTAAGATTATAAACACATAAATACCATTGGTTCATCAAGCTATAAATTATGGTCATTGTCAACTATTCACGATAATCAAACTTTGTAGCTTGAGAATGACACTGAATGCAAGTATTAATTGTAATAGGAGAAGGTAAATCTACCTGAGGATGAAGTGCGAAAAAATAACGAGATTGGGCAATAAATTTTGGCTTAACTTCATCTTTTAATAACTGCCTTGAATAGCCCTGTAAATATAACCACATTAATCGTTGAGTAAAACCTGTTAATCCTTCTACTTTTACGCCATAGTGATTACCGGGATTTTCTAAAATTGTTTGCCATGTTTCCTGTGGTAGCACGGCTGGAGGAATGGGAATATGACAAGCGGCACAGTTTTCTAAATATAAGTCTTTTCCTATTTTAAAATTACCTGTGGCTTTATCTACAGATTTTGTATTTTGTGCCATGGAATAAATATTATGGGATGCACCCCATCCTAAAATAACACTACAGCTAATAATAAAGCCTATAATTACCGTTATTAAGCGTTTTTTTGACATTTTTAACCTTTACTATCTCAAATTATTAAACAAACTTGGGTATTAGCTGATATTGACACTCCATCGGGCTAAAGCCACGAGGATTCTTTAGAGGAGATAACTAACACAATGCTAGTCATTGCTCGAACAACTACATTTGTTCAAAGTGCCAAAACACTAATCCAAAAAGCAGTTCAAAAGGCGGTGTCAATTGCCTGTACACTCTTGGCTAATGCCTTCAGTTTACTTTTAGGTTTATGCTTTTCACTCCCTTAATATCTTTGCTTGTGGGGGCTGAGTCTGTAGTGCATTGCACCGAGTACCATTTCGGTAACTCATCTTTTCAACAGGTGTCCCAGCACTGAGAGTTGCACCATACAATTAAGATCTTAGTGGCTACCTTGATTTTAACCTAAAACCACTAAATATAAAGCCGTCCTAGAAAGACGGGGTTTCAGACCCAAGAATTTTGATGATTTTTAACTCTACATTTCTACTGTCACAGTATTTAGTAAACGAGCTACTATTACCTTAGCATTTCTTCCACCGGCGGGGATCAAGCGATGAGACAATACATTGGGTGCTAAAAATTTAATGTCATCGGGAATCACATAATCTCTTCCTTCTAAAAATGCTAATGCTTGACTGGCTTTTTGTAGAGAAACAGTGCCACGAGGACTAACTCCTAAGGTAATTTCATCATCATTTCGGGAAGCGGTAATCAGGTTAATAATATATTTTTGTATTTCTGGGGCTACTCTAATTTTAGTAACTTCTTTTTGCAGTTCTAAAACATTATCTAAGGAGATACAAGGAGAAAGTTCATTAACAGAAGTAGGATTTAATTGTTTTTCTAACATATATAATTCTTCTTCAAAAGAAGGATAACCCAAACTCAAAGAGATAGCAAAACGATCCATTTGTGCTTCTGGTAGAGGAAATGTTCCTTGATATTCAATAGGGTTTTGGGTGGCAATGACGAAGAAGGGGGAAGGCACAAAACGAGCGACACCATCAACGGTAATTTGTTTTTCTTCCATCACTTCTAATAAAGATGATTGAGTCCTGGGTGTAGCTCGATTAATTTCATCTGTCAGTAGTATATTCGCAAAAGCAGGACCAGATAAAAACTCAAATTCTCTGGTACTAGGATTCCATATATTTGTCCCTGTAACATCACTGGGTAATAAATCAGGAGTACATTGAATACGTTGGAATTTTCCATGAATAGAACGGGCGAGAGATTTAGCTAATAAAGTTTTTCCTACCCCCGGAACATCTTCTAGCAACGCATGACCACCACTCAATAAAGCAACTAAGACTAATTTAATTGCATCTTCTTTTCCTACAATTGTACGAGCTAAATTTTCTTTGAGGATGGTAATTTTTTCTCTCATTAACCGTGATTTCCTTGTGTTTACTCTTTTGTTAAGTATTTTATCTTAGTTTTAGGCAATAAAAGGGGATTAATTTTCAAGGAAAATGACACGTAAGTATTTTTAAAAGCTAAAATACACTTAAGCATAAATAATTACGTAAAATTGTGATTTAAGATGAATATAGAAAAATTGAATAAATTATCATTGACAAGAAGTTACGGTTTTTGGATGTGGGTAATTTTGTCAACCTTAGTGATCATAAATTTGACCATTTTCTGGAAAATGGGGAATGTTGCCCATGCGGGAATGAGTGCTTTATTTTGGTTAGCAATTTATTCAATGTTATGGGATAAACGGCAAGAATTAATCTTCAAAAAACAACTTATACCTAGTATTTTAGGCATTTTATTGATTGGATGGACTTTATTTGTTAGTAAATCTATTCCCACAGAAAAAGAAAATAATCTTTTAAGTATTGCACCTTTTATTTTTTCTGTAGGTGTAAGTTTAATTGCGGCGGGTTTTTATGGATTAAAACAATTTAAAGCAGAATTATTAATTATTTTTTTCTTAGGTATTCCTAGGGTAATTTTACAATCTTTTTTAAATATTTCTCCTCTAACTGCAAAAGTATCTTCTTTTTTCCTCCATTATTTAGGTTTTAATGTCATTTTAGATGGTGTTTTTATTCATTTAGAAAAAGGTAGCGTTAAAGTTTATGAAGGTTGTTCGGGTATTGAATCAATTACTTATGTACTAGGTTTATCTGTCATCTGCTTAATTATGTTTCCTATTTCTAAAAAATATCGATATTTTGTCCCTTTTGTCGCCATTCTGACAGGATTTTTTGTCAATGCAGTGCGAGTAGTTTTGATGTCAATTTTAGTAGCAATAGGTGAAAAAAAGGCTTTTGTCTATTGGCATGAGGGAGAGGGCTCATTAGTTTTTGGGATGATTGCAGTAATGACCTTCGGTTTATTTTACTGGTATTTGATGAATCAAACCGAAAAAAAACTAGAGTGTTTACCTAGGGAGCAAAATTTTTTTAATAGCGATTTTTTTTAACACTTAGGTAAAACTATAAAAATCTTAATCTTACTTAGGTGTCATTTTTTTATAACAATGTTATTCTAAGTATTATTACGAACATAAATAGTTAAGAGTTAATTTTCTTTTCTATAATTTTTAAACTTTAAATTCTTCTACAATATAATGATAAATATCATGATTCAATCGAACCAAGAGAGTTTAAACCCTAATACAGAAACCCTTGATATTCAAACAAAATTAAATCAAAAAGTTGACAAGTTGGGTATTTTCAGCTTAAATATCTTGCGCTCATTAGGTTTATGGCGATTAGTGGGCTATGGTTTTTTAATTTTATTCGCTTTAGATTTAGCCGAGATATTTATTCCCCCTCAATTGCTTAATCCAGAATGGGAATTTCAAACATTAGGTAACATTGTGGAAAGAATAGCGATACCTTTTATTGCTTTATTGTTAATATTTCAGGGGGGTAATTATTTACGAAAAGGTTGGGAATTTGTTGCTTTAACCAGTTTATCGTGGTTAAGTTTATTAGTAGGAATTTTATTTTTATTATCTGTGCCCTTAGGGATAATAAATACTATTCGTATTGATAAGCTAAGTACCACAAAAATTACGGATGCTACAAATCAAAGATTAGAGCTTTTACAAGAAGTAGAAACCAGATTAAAAAAGGTACAAAATAAACAAGATATGCAGGTTTTAATTACTCAACTTAACATTGGAAATGCACCTATTATTGAAAATGATCAACAATTAACTCAAGTAAAAACCAACTTAAATGAATTTATTAAAACTTCTCGTAAGCAACTTAATAATCAAACAAAAATGGCTATTAACCAAACAAAAAAATCTTTGTTAAAACGTTCAGTAAAATGGAATTTAGGAGCATTAATTTCTGGAGTTTTGTTTATTATTACATGGCAAATGACTAAATGGGCAAGAGTCAAAGAAGTAAATCAATAAGTTACGGATTAACTATTAGCAAAAACAACTGAAATCATTTATTTTCAATTATTTTAAAGCCGAATTTAATTTTAAAATTAGGATCAACTTCGGCTATTTTGCTAATATCAACTCCTTTATTATTTGCTTCTTTTAACGCTTTTTTATCAGCAACATAACTAATTTTTTCTGTACGATATTCTGGAGGTAATTCTTCGGGTTTAACTTTTATATTTATCCTTGGATATTCCCTAAAAATCAGATTTCTTTCATATCCTTCCTCTTTTTTATTTAATATTTTTTGTCGATATAATTCTAATAATCTTTGCTGTAACAAACTGTGTCCTTTTTTTAATTCTTCTAGCTGATTTTGCAACATTTCGTTTACTTTTTTTTGTCTCGCCATAGCACTAATAATAGCTAATTCATATTGATCATTTATCCATGCAAAACCATCTATATCGATTTCTAATTTTTCTAACACAGAAATAATTTCTTCCTCATCATCAAGATTAATTAATTCTTGCCAAATTTCGCCTCCTTTTTCATGATAATTTTGATGTAAAGAAGACATAATAGGATCAATTTTATCTTCATGATTCTGATTAATTTGTTCACCAATTTTTTCTAAGGATTCATGATAATCTCGTGTGTATAAATCTTGATTTTCTTGTAAAGTGCTATGAATCCAATCTTCTTTCAACTTATCTAAATATTCTTGATAAAGATTTAAGATATTAACCGATGATTCCATTTTTCTTTGTTGATATATTTGTCTCAATTCTGCTAATAAATCTTGACGATTATTAAGATCTGTACTTAACTCTAAAAATTGCTTAAATTGTCTATAAAATCTACTTAAACCTTGATGTAAGATATTTTTTGAGGAATTTGAGGTATTTTCTAAAATTACTTTAACTTGTTTTAAATTAGTTGAGCCACGTAAATAATTAGTTATTTCGTTAGCAAAAATAACAGCAATTTTTTCAATGGATAATAAAAAGTTAAGAGGAAGAAAAACAGGAAAAGCAATAGAATTAAAACCACTACTATCAGCTAAAGTTAAACAACGATTAATGATGGTTTTAATCAAGTTTAAATCAGTTAAATTTAGTTGTTGATAGTCATAAATAATACTGTGAAAAATAGCTTCTACTTTTAATCTTCCTCCCCTAGTTGTTAAAATTTGCCCTAATTGTTTTATTTTCCTTTTTTCTAACTCTTTACTAATAGTTTTACCGCCTTTTGTGAGTAAAATTCTGGCAATATCTTCACTCATCGATAAATCGATGTCAGTATAGTTGACTAAAACTTCAACATTGCAATTGATTAAAGAATTATATTCTAAGGTGAGTTGAGTATTAGCGATAACAGTTTCAAAGACGAGATTAGTAAAATTTTCGGGGGTTTTAAGAAGTTTACTAGGAAAAAAATCAGCATTAATGTCTAAACCTTGCAAATTTTGCCAAGTTAATGGTAGACTGGCGGGGTTTTGACAAATAATGGGCAACCAAGTGGCACAAGGAAATTTATTTTCAAGAGGTTGCAATTTTTCTCTAGCTTGTCTGACTGCTAAATATAAAGGTTGATTATTAGCAAAACTTTGCAAAAATTCTTTAATAAAAATGTGGGCAACAACATCAGGTATCATTTCTCCCATGACTATAACTTGAGATAAATGTAACGCTACTAAATCTTGTGCTAATCCTAAACCGTCACAGGAGTTAAAAATAGCTAATTTTAAACCTTTTTGAATGGCTTGTTTTAAAGCATTATTAAATTCTTCAATGGTGATAATATCTTCTTCATTTAGATATAATTTGCCTTGCCAATTTTCTTCATTTTTACCACTATGCCCAGCAAAAAAAAGTAAATCCCATTCGTGTTCATAAAGATGATAAAATAATTCTTCACGACTAGGATTTTTTAATGTAATTATTTCTGCTTTTTGTAAATTAGTTAAAACTTCTTGATCTGGTTTTAAATCAATACCTTGACTGTTACCAAAAATAGCTAATATTTTAATTTGAGAATTTTTTCTTATGGTTGAATTTAAAGTAGTGTATTCAACAGGTGCAATGGCTAATTCTGATTTAATATATTGATGAAGAAAAGAATCAAAAAACAAATGCCATGGTAAAAAACGTAACTCTTGAATATTAGTTTGAATCAAAAGTCTGATAGACTCTTGAGTGTCTAATTCTGTTAATAATTTTTCCCTAATTTTACCAAAAGATTCTACTTGACAATGATACCAATTTTTTAAAGTTTGTTTAAGTTGAGAGGCGGATACTTGACAATTATTTGTGATGTGAGTAACTTGTTGTTTAGGAGATCCTAATCTTACTTTTTGATGTAAACTGCGATAACTTTCTTGCCATTGCTGATAATGTTGAATAATGGGTTGACAAGGGGGAAGTTTTCCCGTGATTGTCGTAAAAGGATGAGTTATACCATCGGGATTATCTTCACAAATTTGTACACTGACATCAAAACCTTTAGCGAAACTACCTGATTCTAGTTTAAAAAGAATTAACTTACCCATGTTTTATAATTAACAATGAATAATGAATAATAAATAGTTAATAATGAATAGTTAATAATAAATAATTAACATTTGTATTTAAAGTAAATTAAACAAAGTGTAAGCAACAAATCAAAATCATCTAAAAATTAGGTTTTGTTTGCTCAAACTAACCGACAATAAATTGAATCAAGGTAACAGTAAATCTGCGCCTCCGGGTTGAGGTAAGACAAAAGTGGGAGAAGAGTTATTATTTTGAGGATTTTGTGTTGGTGTTTCTTGTGGTTTATTCTCAACGTTAGGATTATAGATACTGACTAACACATTTACCAAATCATTCCTTTGTTGCATGGTTAAACTTTGAATTATTTTACGATCGCTGATGAAAGGATTTTGTGTTAAAGTACTAGAACCGGGATAACGTTCATCATTGATAGTTTCATTTTTACCTAAATAATCAGCTAAAGTTAACTTCCAATCTAAGCGGAAAGTAGTAGGACGACTTTTGGTATATTGATGATAACGAACAAGACGACTAATTAAAGTATTTTCAATGGCAATTTGATTAGTTTCTCGACTGATATAGTTATTTTCTAGGGGAAAATCAGGAATTTGTTGATAAACTTCCTCTGCTACTTTTTCAGGAGTAATAGTTTGTGCAAAAACAGGAGAAAAATAGGAATAGTTATTCTCGAATAACTGCCCAGGCAAAAAACTGAGATATTGACTTAAATAGCTAAAAGTGAGTATGGCAAGGAAAAATATGAAGTTTTTCAAACTTTTAACTCGCCATACTTTATATATGCTAGTCATCACTAATAATTTCTGGTTGCGTAAGTTCATCGGACATTTCTATAATAGCTCTGAGTACAGGTTTCATCACCTCTTCTATATTCTCAAAGTCTTCTTTTCTTCTTTGTTTCGCTCTTTTAGCAACAGCTACAGTTATTTTATAACGATTTGATGCGGCATTCATTAATTCATCACTGCGAAACATTATTTGACTGGAATCAAAGCTATTTTTTTTAAGCATTCTTATTTTATCATCAAGTTTCGATGTTTTATTATACCCTACTCTCAGTCATCACGCACAATTTGCACAAAATCAAATTTCACACCAACCATAAAATATACGTGTGAGGGGAGAAAATAGGAGATAAAAGATCAGATAATAAGGAATAGTGTATATTAATGATCAACAATCAATTGTTAAGATGACATCTAAATCTCCAACTTCTTCTTTATATTCTTTAGCTCGTAACAGTTTACAGCAGTCCATCACATGGTATTCAAGTAATCGTCGTCACTGGAATTATCCTCCCAATTTAGAGTTACAAGTAGCCGTTAAAGATGATTTAAGAATATTAAAAGCCGCAGCAGAGAAATTAGAGCAACAAGTGATAAAAATAGCTGCTTTTGGCTTAGTCAGTAGGGGTAAATCTTCTGTTATTAATGCCTTATTAGGACAAAAAATTTTAATTACTGGCCCTATCAATGGAGTGACAAAATGGCCAAAATCGATTACATGGATTCCCTCCACAGGAAAAATACAAATAGAATTAATTGATACTCCTGGATTAGATGAAATTAATGGGGAAATAAGAGCAAATATGGCAAAAGAAATTAGTCAACAATCAGACTTAATTTTATTTGTGATTGCAGGAGATATTACTCGCACAGAATATTTAGCATTATTAGAATTAAGAAAGTCTAAAAAACCTTTAATTTTAGTGTTTAATAAAATAGATTTATATCCAGAAACAGACTTAAATTCTATTTATCAACAATTACAACAACTAAGTAATGAGATGAAAAAACCTTTATTTTCTCCTGATGAAATTGTACTAATTTCTGCTGAACCTCAACCTATTAATTTAAGAATAGAATTAGCTGATGGTACAATCAAAGAAGAGTGGGAATATCCATCACCGAATATTGAATTATTACAAAAGAAAATACTGAATATTCTTAATCAAGAAGGAAAAGCATTATTAGCATTAAATTCTCTAAATCAAGCAAAAATTGCTCAGAAAAATATTGCCCGTAAAACCATTGAAATTAGAAATAAAGAAGCAGAAGAAATTATTTGGAAATATGCTAAATATAAAGCCTTAATTGTCGCAGTAAATCCCATTGCAATTATTGATATAATAGGAGGATTAATTACTGATTTGACAATGATTAGAGCTTTAGCGAGATTATATGGCTTACCCATAACTAGCTATCAAGCAGGAAATTTATGGCAAACTATTGTTAAGAGTTTAGGGGGATTATTATTAGCAGAAATTGCGACAACAATGATATTAGGATGGGCAAAAACTACCTCAGCTATCAGCAGTTTATGGGAAAATCCTTCTGGTTTTACGACTTTAGCCTCTACAGCTTTAGCACAAGGTTCAATAGCTGGTTATGGTTCATATTTAGTGGGAAAAACAGCCCAAGTTTATCTGGAGAATGGTTGTACATGGGGTAATTCTGGTGTTGACACAATTATGAATGAAATTATCGCCCAAATGCCTCCTAATTCGATTATTTCTCGTTTAATTTAATTTTGATAATAAATTTATGATTGCTAATAATTTTTATCTAAAAAAGAATAACTTTAAATCTCTTTCTAATATCTTAATGTTAGTAGGATTGTCTATTACAATTATTTTTATTTTTCTTGCTTTCACTGCACCTATTTTACAAAATATTGGTTTAATTAAAGATCCTTTAGAATCTTTAAAAAATCCTATTCATCAAGCACCAAATATTCAACACTTTTTTGGTACAAGTGGTCAAGGTTATGATGTTTTTTCTCGCACAATTTTTGGTTCTCAGGCTGCATTAAAAGTTGTTTTATTAGCAACATCTTTTAGTTTAATTATAGGAGTACCTTTGGGTTTAATTAGCGGGTATTTTGGAGGAAAAATTGACAAATGTTTACTATTTTTAATGGATACTATTTATACTTTACCCGGTTTATTATTATCTGTTACATTAGCATTTGTTGTGGGTAGGGGAGTTATTAATGCCGCTTTAGCATTGTCAATTTCTTATATTCCCCAATATTATCGAGTCGTCAGAAATCATACTACTAGTGTCAAAACAGAATTGTATATTGAAGCGGCTAAAGCCATGGGGGCATCTCCAACTAGAATTTTATCAAAATACTTATTCTTTAACGTAATTCAAAGTGTACCTGTTTTATTTACTCTAAATGCCGCTGATGCCATTCTCATTTTAGGGGGTTTAGGATTTTTAGGGTTAGGATTACCTGAAGATGTACCAGAATGGGGATATGACTTGAAACTAGCTTTAGATGCTTTACCCACAGGTATTTGGTGGACAGCATTATTTCCGGGTTTAGCGATGACAACGATGGTAACTGGTTTATCTTTACTCGGTGAAGGGTTAAGCGAGATGTTAAACCCCATCAATAGATAAAAAAATCTTGACTAATAAGTAATAATTTTAAAAGTATTAAAGTATTAATAATTATGGAAAATTTTGAGGAAATTAAAACTCGATTAAGGAAAAAATGGTTGCAATACTATAAACATAATCGGAAGTGGATTAATAAATATTGTCAAGAGAATTGTTTTGTATCCGTGCAAGGATCTTTAGAAGGTGAAACATGGGGAACAGGGGAGCGTAGTTTAGATGATAAACGCTTTTCTGAAGTTCATCCTCCCAGTGAATTAATTATAGGAGTCATTACCGCATTAGAACCTCTTTTAGCTCAATATTGGCTCACTGCTTTTGTCGATTTATATGCTAATAAAGAAAAAATTCTTGTAGCTTTGGGATTAAATTTTGATCCAGAATTAGAGTTGAAAAAAATTGAACAAAAAAACTGGGAAAGTCAACAATTAGTTATTGAACCTGAAGTTGTTTTAGATGATAATATTCCTCATGAAAAACGTTATTTATCAACACAATAAAAAATAATTTTAAAACTCTATTGTTTATAAAATTTTAAGAGAATGTTGATTTATATAATAAGATAAAAAGTTAAATTAATTACCAGATATAGCTTTTGGTGAACTCATTACCCCTTCCGAATAAAAAGCTTTTAATTGTTAATTGTTAGTTTTTTTTTTGGTTGTAAATATAGATTTTCTAATACAACTCCAGCTCCAGCAACCCATGGAGGCACTATTAAAGCTCCTAAAATACCGATTACTTGAACTCCTCCTAATACTGCTAATAATTGATATAGTGGCTGTATTTTCACACTAGATCCCACTAATAAAGGATCTAATACATATGTCTCAACATTTTGGATGATGACAAATAATAAAAATACCCACCAAAAAGTCCAACCTCCTTGGGCGATCGCCACAATTAAAGCAGGAATCGAACCAAAAACAGGACCAAAAAAGGGAATTAAATTGGTAAAACCTGCTATTACTCCTAAACCTAAAGCAAACTCGCTAATACCAATAATTTTCAAGCCAATGCTAATAGCAATACCTAAAATCAATGAAACTAATAGCCTACCTTGAATATATCTTCCCATGCGATCGCTGATAAAAGGAAATTGAGCTTCGATTTTTTGCTCCCAAGAGGAAGGAAAAAGACTAACAAAATCTTGAATTAATTTAGTTGAACCTGCCAACATATAACCAGAAAGAATAATAGAAAGTAGAATATTAAAAACTGCTCCCACAATACCTTTAGTTACACCTAAAGAACTAACAATTAACTTTTGACTCCATCTTACAGCCCATGCAGTCAATCCTTGTAAATCTAGCCATTGATCGATCAAGTTTAAGGCTTTTGGTTCAGTAATACCAAAACGAATAATTAAAGACTGAGTAAGATTAGTAATAACGTCTAAATAAGTAGGAAGTTTTTGTAATAATCTTTGAATTTGAGTGATTACCGTAGGTCCGATAATTAATCCTGCCCCAGTAAAAATCAAAATAATTAGTAAGTAGGCTAAAATAACTGCTAACCAACGAGGAATGCGTATTTTTTCTGCAGAATCGACTATAGGAGCTAAAGTTGCCGCTAACACCGCAGAAATCATAAAAATAACCAATAAGCCTCTTAGTTGCCATAACAGAATCATTGATAAAACTGTAACAGTTACTAAGGCAATAGTACTAAAAGAAATAGAGGTTAATCCTCTGGATTTATTCATCAGATTTGATGCAAAAAAAAAAGTTAAGCAATTCTAATTTTAAGACTTTAATCGTTATTTTCTAACAATTAAGATTCAGAAGAATCAGTCACTTCTAGATCATTTTTCTTTGAAAATCCCCAAACAAACATGGCAATAATCACACTAATCATTAACCATTCGGGGGGAACAATATTCGGCTCAATGACTTTAACAATTAATCTTAAACCCACTAAACCTACAGTGATAAATCCTGCATCTTGTAAATGAGTAAATTCTTCAATCCAGCGAATAAATAATTGAGCAAGAAACCGTAATGCAATTACGCCTATAGTACCACCAGCAATAATTAACCAAATTTCATCCGCTACAGCAATAGCAGTGGTGACACTATCCAACGAAAAAGCTAAGTCTGTAAATGCAATCATGGGAATAGCCTGCCATAAACTATTAAAATTTAGTTTTGGATTCTGATTATCACCATCTTCATCATTGTTAGCAAAATACTGAAAGGTTAACCATAATAAATACAAACCTCCCAATAAGGAAAATTGCCAATATTTAATTACCCAAGTAGCCGTTACAATTAATAAGACTCTTAAAACATAAGCCATTAATAAACCAATGTTCAAAGCATAATTTTGTTCTTTTTCATCTTTTAATCCTTGAGCGATAGAGGCTAAAGCAATGGCATTATCAGCGGATAAAACCGCTTCTAAAGCCACGAGAATAATTAAAATAAAAACTGTCTCAATACCAAAGTCAATAGAAGGGTGTAAAATTTGGTCAAGCATTCAGATTTTGTACCTTGTTCAATTTATATTACTATGGGTTTAATAATTTATTGGGTATATCTGATGTGTTTTAGGTTATTAATTTTCATCAGTTATAATTGTTGTTTCAATAGTTTTTAGCTTTATTTTCCATAACAATGTATTCTCTTATACCAATACTCCTAATAAATCTATTTCTATTATATTGATAAAGTATCTCTTTAGTATATTTATGATTCTTGGATTTGATCCCGGTAGAGATAAATGTGGTTTGGCTATTGTTAATAATAATCAAATTTTATATAATCAAGTGGTCAGCAGTGAGGAAGCCATCACCACTATAGTTAATTTAATACAGGAATATAAGCCTTCAAAGCTAGTAATGGGTAATCAAACTACGTCTAAACAATGGAAACAAAAACTACAAGATAAGTTAAACTTATCTATTGACATAGTTTTAGTTGATGAAAAAAATAGCACTGTTGAAGCTAGAGAAAAATATTGGGAAATGTATCCTCCTCAAGGATTAACTAAATTCATTCCTAAAGGTTTAAGAATTCCTCCTCGTCCTGTGGATGATATTGTTGCTGTTATTTTAATTGAACGATTTGACAATTCCACAGATTAGACTTCTTGCACAAGTCAGGCACTCTTGCAATGGTTATTAAAAATGAACAGAATGGTTCAAAATTCTTCTGTTCAGATATTTTAATTCATAGCTTGATTCAATAACCCTAAGAGAAAATAAAGAAGTTGGGATCGAAAGTATTAAAATTAGGTTAACTAATAGTATAGGGAATTGAAGATAATGAAATTAAGTGACATTAATCACCCGAATCAATTGCATGGTTTATCCATACGAGAGTTAGAAGATATAGCGAAACAAATACGAGAGAAACACTTAGAAACCATTGCCGCTACAGGAGGACATTTAGGTCCTGGTTTAGGTGTGGTAGAGTTAACCATTGGCTTATACAATACCCTCGATTTAGACCATGATAAAGTCCTCTGGGATGTAGGACATCAGGCTTACCCTCATAAATTGTTAACAGGTAGATACAGCAAGTTTCATACTTTACGTCAAAAAGACGGCGTTGCTGGATACTTAAAACGCTCTGAGAACAAATTTGACCATTTTGGTGCAGGACACGCTTCCACAAGCATCTCAGCTGGTTTAGGTATGGCTTTAGCACGGGATGCAAAGGGCGAAAATTTCAAAGTAGTATCTATCATCGGTGATGGTGCATTAACTGGTGGTATGGCTTTAGAGGCTATTAACCACGCAGGGCATTTACCAAATACGAATATGATGGTAGTGCTAAATGATAATGAAATGTCTATTTCTCCTAATGTAGGAGCGATTTCTCGTTATCTCAATAAAGTTCGTTTATCAGATCCTATTCAATTTATCACTGATAATATAGAAGAACAATTTAAACATTTACCCTTCTTTGGTGACGGTGAACATTTATCCCCGGAAATGAGCAACCTCAAAGAAGCCATGAAACGCTTAGGAATGCCCAAAGTAGGTGCGGTAATTGAAGAATTAGGTTTTACTTATTTTGGTCCTATTGATGGTCATAATCTCAAAGAATTAATTGATACTTTTAATAAAGCACATAAGATAAAAGGACCTGTTTTAGTTCATGTTGTGACTGTAAAAGGAAAAGGTTATAGTCTTGCTGAAAAAGATCAAGTCGGTTATCATGCCCAAAGTCCATTTAACTTAACCACAGGTAAACCAATTCCTTCGAGTAAACCTAAGCCCCCTAGCTATTCTAAGGTTTTTGCTCATACTCTTACGACTTTAGCCCAAAATAATCCCAAAATTATCGGTATCACTGCAGCTATGGCAACAGGTACGGGATTAGATAAGTTACAACAAAAATTACCTAAGCAATATATTGATGTCGGTATTGCGGAACAACACGCTGTCACTTTAGCCGCTGGTTTAGCTTGTGAAGGTATGCGTCCTGTTGTAGCTATTTATTCTACATTTTTACAACGAGCTTATGATCAAATTATCCATGATGTCTGTATTCAAAAATTACCTGTATTTTTCTGTTTAGATAGAGCTGGAATTGTTGGTGCTGATGGTCCTACTCATCAAGGGATGTATGATATATCTTATCTTCGTTGTATCCCTAATCTTGTGATGATGGCACCTAAAGATGAAGCAGAATTACAGCGTATGATGGTAACAGGTATTAATTATACTGATGGTGCGATCGCTATGCGTTATCCTCGTGGAAATGGTTTAGGTGTACCTTTAGCGGAAGAAGGTTGGGAAGCCTTAGAAATTGGCAAAGGAGAAATTTTACGCAACGGTGATGATTTATTATTGGTAGGTTACGGCACAATGGTTAATACTGCCATGCAAACCGCAGAAATTCTCAGCGAACATGGTATTGAAGCTACCGTAATCAATGCTCGTTTCGTTAAACCTCTTGATACGGAATTAATTTTACCTTTAGCGGAAAAAATCGGTAAAGTTGTAACTTTAGAAGAAGGCTCTTTAATTGGTGGATTTGGTTCAGCCGTTGCCGAAGCCTTATTAGATAATGGTCTCACCGCAAAATTAAAACGTATGGGTGTTCCTGATATTTTAGTAGATCATGCTACACCTGATGAATCAATAGCTGATTTAGGATTAACTAGCCGACAAATTTCTGAGCAGATTTTAGAATCTTTTTTCACAAAAAAGCCATCTTTAGCAATTAATAATTAAAGAAATATATTTCCTTATTTGGGCGAATACCATTCGCCCTTACATTATTTGAGAAAAATTTATACTTTTTCTGTTACCCAAGCAGTAATTAACTGGTTAACTTCTTCTGGTACTTCGTCATGGGGACAATGACCAGCTTTGAGGTAAAATTCAGTTAAGTTCTCATAATGTTTCTGAAATTTTGCTCCTCTTTCTTGCGATCGCATCCAAGGATCAGCTTCACCCCAAATATTAAGTAAAGGACAGGTCATTTTCTGTAATAATTGATCTATTTTTTCTCCTTGAGGACTTTTAAATACAGAACCAAACACTTGTAACGCTCCCTCATCACAAGAAGGGCGATAAATATCTTCAATTAATTGATCTGTAAT